>NZ_JAFCTZ010000009.1:0-208578 GCF_049896285.1 Pseudomonas sp. DWP3-1-2
CGCTTTCGATCAACGCATCGAAGCCTCTTCCTCGCCAACCAAACTGGCTAACCACTTGATTAACAAGAGGTTTTCCGTTTCGTCTGCTCCGGAAGAGGTGCGAATTATAGAGAGATTCGGGAGGGCGTCAATCGTTTATTTCAGTTTTATTCCGAATCAAGCGTAATACGCGCGAAAGCTTTCTTGCCAGCCTGACAAACGTGCGTTGCGCCTACCTTGAAGATAAAGCTGCGGTCAACAACCTCACCATCTATACGCACGCCACCCGACGCCAACAGATCTCGCGCCACTGCAGAGTTCTTGACGAGGCCTGCCTTATTAAGAACGGCAGCGATACGCATATCTTCCGCGGCAGCCAAAGCAATCTCAGGCAGATCCTCCGGCAACTCGCCTTCCTTCATACGGTTGCCCGCAGAACGATGCGCTGAAGCAGCCGCCTCTTCACCGTGGAAACGAGCCACGATTTCCTCGGCCAGCTTGATTTTGATGTCACGCGGATTGGCGCCCGCTTCGCAATCGGCTTTGAAACCGTTGATTTCTTCCATGGAGCGGAAGCTCAGCAGCTCGAAGTAACGCCACATCAGCGCGTCAGGAATCGACACCAGCTTGCTGTACATGATGCCCGGCGCTTCCTGGATACCGACATAGTTACCCAGGGACTTGGACATTTTTTTCACGCCATCCAGCCCTTCCAGCAGAGGCATGGTCAGAATGCATTGCGCTTCCTGCCCATAGGCGCGCTGCAATTCGCGCCCCATGAGCAGATTGAATTTCTGGTCGGTACCGCCGAGCTCGACATCTGCACGCAACGCAACGGAGTCGTAACCCTGAACAAGCGGATAGAGGAACTCGTGGATGGCGATGGGCTGATTGGTTTTGTAACGCTTGTCGAAGTCATCGCGCTCAAGCATTCGCGCCACAGTGTACTGCGACGACAGACGAATGAAATCCGCCGGGCTCAACTGATCCATCCAGGTGGAGTTGAACGCCACCTCGGTCTTTGCCGGATCAAGGATTTTGAATACCTGAGACTTATAGGTTTCGGCGTAGTCCAGCACCTGCTCACGAGTCAGAGGTGGACGCGTTGCACTCTTGCCGCTCGGATCGCCGATCATACCGGTGAAGTCACCGATCAGAAAGATGACGTGATGGCCGAGGTCCTGAAACTGACGCAGCTTATTAATGAGAACGGTGTGACCTAGATGCAGATCAGGTGCCGTCGGGTCAAACCCGGCTTTAATACGTAGTGGCTGACCGCGCTTGAGCTTGGTGACCAGCTCAGCCTCGACCAGGAGTTCATCTGCTCCGCGCTTGATTAGCGCCAGCTGCTCTTCAACCGACTTCATATAAGCCCGTCCTCGCCTATTCAAAAGGGGACCAACGATACAAGATCAGGGCCCGATTACAAAGTTTTGCCCAGCACAGCCCGACGAATCATGATTTGATACGTTTGGCAGGGTTGCTTCAAGCAGGATTTGGTTATATTTTATACAGTTATTTCATCTTCATCATGTCATTCATCTTTTCCAATTCATCTTTTCAAAGTCAAAATTACCTATGAATACACCGCCTAAAGCGCCCCCGCTTTATCCGAAGAGCCATCTGCTCGCTGCAAGCGGCATCGCTGCCTTGCTCAGTCTGGCTCTCCTGGTCTTCCCTTCAAGTGACGTTGAAGCCAAAAAAACCACATTGAGTCTTGATCTGGAAACACCCGCCGATCAGCTCACAGAACAACAAGACGCCGCAGAGTCGACTCAAGCCACACTGAACGCCGCTGAGTTTCCATTTGCCGAGATCGACAACAGCACCGAAGAACCTCAGGAAAACGCGACCGCTGAGCCAGTCACCAATGAGGCTGCGACCCAGCCCAAGGCATCTGCAGTCGCTGCGAAGAACCCCAATCATCGGGAAGTCGTGGTCGCCAAAGGTGACACGCTTTCGACAGTATTCGAGAAAGTCGGGCTTGCACCCGCCACCCTGGCCGAAGTGTTGGCCAGCGATAAACAGGCCAGGCAATTCAGCCAGCTTAAAAACGGCCAGGTCCTGCAGTTCGAGCTGTCGCCGGAAGGTGAGCTTCAGCAACTGCACAGCAAGCTCAGCGATCTGGAAAGCATCAGTCTTTCCCGAACCGACAAAGGCTTCACGTTCGCCCGGGAAATCAGCAAGCCTAACGTGCGTACCGCCTACGCCCACGGCGTGATCAACAGTTCGTTGTCGCAATCCGCACAGCGGGCAGGCCTGTCTCACTCGCTGACCATGGATATGGCAAACATATTCGGTTACGACGTCGACTTCGCTCAAGACATTCGCAAAGGCGATGAATTCGATGTGATCTACGAGCAAAAGGTCGTGAACGGCAAGACTGTCGGCACCGGCAATATCCTTTCTGCGCGCTTTACCAACCACGGTAAGTCCTATACCGCTGTCCGCTATACCAACAAACAGGGCAATACCAATTACTACACCGCCGACGGCAACAGCATGCGTAAGGCCTTTATCCGTACGCCGGTGGATTTCGCCCGTATCAGTTCCATGTTTTCCATGGGCCGCAAGCATCCTATCCTCAACAAGATTCGCGCCCATAAAGGCGTGGACTATGCAGCCCCACGGGGCACGCCCATCAAGGCTACCGGCGATGGGAAGGTATTGCTTGCTGGCCGTCGCGGCGGATATGGCAATACGGTGATCATTCAGCACGGCGATACCTATCGAACGCTGTATGGCCACATGCAGGGTTTCGCAAAAGGCATACGCACCGGCAGCAGTGTCAAACAGGGCCAGGTCATCGGCTATATTGGTACTACCGGCTTGTCCACAGGACCTCATTTGCACTATGAGTTTCAGGTCAATGGTGTGCACGTCGATCCACTGGGTCGGAAATTGCCGATGGCAGATCCGATCGCCAAATCCGAAAAACAGCGGTTCATGCAACAGAGCCAGCCATTGATGGCTCGTATGGATCAGGAAAAGGCCACCATGCTGGCCTCGAGCAAACGATAAGCCATGGCCTTTTTTTATATAGGTGTGATGTCCGGCAGCAGCCTCGACGGGATCGATATTGCCCTGCTGGAGCAAGATGAGCGCCCGAGATTGCTCGCGACTCACTACATCCCGATGCCTGACGAATTGCGTGCCGAGCTATTGGGACTCTGCTCTAGCGGGCCGGACGAGTTGGCGCGTGCAGGCATTGCCGAGCAGAAGTGGGTAAAACTGGCAGCACAAGGCGTGCTGACGCTGCTCAGCGAGCAGAATATGGTCGCAGGCCAGATTCGCGCTATCGGCAGCCATGGGCAGACGATACGCCATGAGCCTGCGCGGGGCTTCTCGGTACAGATCGGCAACCCGGCGCTGCTCGCCGAACTCACCGAGATTACCGTCGTCAGTGATTTTCGTCGCCGCGACATCGCAGCGGGCGGCCAGGGTGCTCCGCTGGTGCCTGCATTCCACGAGGCGCTGTTCGACGATAACAAGGACCGCCGCGCGGTACTGAATATCGGCGGCTTCAGCAATTTGAGCCTGATAGAGCTGGACCGCCCTGTCACAGGCTTCGATTGCGGCCCCGGCAACGTGCTGCTGGATGCCTGGATTCAATCGCAGCGCGACCAGAGCTATGACAAAAATGGTGCATGGGGTGCAAGCGGGCACGTTGAGCCAGAGCTGCTCAAGTCGTTGCTCAGCGATCGGTTCTTCCTGACCAAGGGTCCGAAGAGCACTGGCCGTGAAGTGTTCAACCTTGAGTGGCTGCATGATCACTTGAGCCACCTGCCAACCCTGGCACCGGAAAACGTACAGGCCACGCTGATGGAGCTGACCGCCCTGACGATCACTGAGTCGTTGCAGTCAGCGCAATCGGAAACCAAGGAATTGTTGATCTGTGGTGGTGGCGCTCATAACGTGGCGCTCACAGACAGGCTGGCGCAATTACTGCCCAATACGAAGGTCAGCAGCACTGAAGCCTTTGGCGTTGATCCGGATTGGGTCGAAGCGATGGCGTTCGCATGGTTGGCCCATTGCTGCCTTGAGGGCGTGCCTGCCAACCGGCCGACGGTCACTGGCGCCAAAGGCCTGCGGGTGCTGGGCGCTATTTACCCGGCCTGACGGACGCACCATGAAAAACGCCGCGCATAAGCGCGGCGTTTTTTATTCTGGCAGACAACTCATCAGATCGAAAATGACGAGCCGCAACCGCAGGTCGTGGATGCATTCGGATTTTTGATCACAAAGCGCGAGCCTTCCAGACCTTCCTGGTAGTCCACCTCTGCACCGGCGAGGTATTGGAAACTCATCGGATCGACGACCAGACTGACGCCTTCACGCTCGACGATGGTGTCATCGTCTGCGACATCTTCATCGAACGTGAAGCCATACTGGAAACCCGAACAGCCGCCGCCCGTCACGAAGACGCGCAGCTTCAGGCGATCATTGCCCTCTTCATCGACCAGGCTTTTCACTTTGTGCGCGGCACCGGGGGTGAAGTGCAAAGCCGTTGGAGTGAAGGATTCGACGCTCATGTTAAATATCTCCCGGCGGTAAGCCGTCATAATGCGTAATGACGCGCATTATCCGCTTCTCCGACAAAATCGGTCAACTATTTGAGACGCCGCACGCTTCAAGCCACAAAAAACAGGGTTGCTTCCTGCGGCTTGTCGCCTGGAACGCGCAGCGGTTTCTCAGGGCATCATTCCCGCATGAGCAAGACCTGATTTTTCATCCAGACCGAACAGAATGTTCATGTTCTGCACGGCCTGGCCCGAAGCGCCCTTGACCAGATTGTCGATGACCGACAGCACCACCACCAGATCACCGCCTTGAGGACGATGCACAGCAATCCGGCACATGTTGGCGCCACGCACACTGCGGGTCTCCGGGTGACTCCCGGCGGGCATGACATCAACGAACGGTTCGTTGGCGTAGCGCTTCTCGAAGAGCGCCTGCAGGTCAACCGATTTATCAACCACCGTTGCATAAAGCGTGGAGTGAATACCACGGATCATGGGCGTCAGGTGCGGTACGAACGTCAAGCCGACCTCCCCACCCGCTGCGCGACGCAAGCCCTGGGTGATTTCCGGCAAGTGACGGTGCCCTTTGACGGCGTAAGCCTTGAAGCTTTCGTTGGCCTCGGAGTACAGCGAGCCCAGGCTCAAACCACGTCCCGCGCCGCTGACACCGGATTTACAGTCGGCGATCAAGCGCGTGTTGTCCGCAAGACCGGCCTCAAGCAATGGCAGGAAACCCAACTGGGTCGCCGTCGGGTAGCAGCCAGGAACGGCGATCAAACGAGCCTGCTTGATTTGCTCGCGATTGACTTCAGGCAAGCCGTAGACCGCTTGCTCCAGAAGGTCCGGTGCGCCGTGAGGCTGGCCGTACCACTTGGCCCACTCCACGGGGTCCTGCAAACGAAAGTCAGCGGACAGGTCGATGACCTTGGTGCCCGCGTCAAGCAATTCGCCCGCCAAGGCGTGGGCTACCCCGTGAGGCGTGGCGAAGAAAACGACATCGCAGGCGCCAAGTGCTTTCACGTCAGGCACACTGAACGCCAGGCCATCGTAATGGCCGCGCAAGTTCGGGTACATCTCAGCGACGGGCAGCCCTGCCTCGGATCGGGAAGTGATGACGACCACTTCAGCTTGCGGATGCTGCGCCAACAAACGCAGCAACTCGACCCCGGTGTAACCCGTGCCGCCGACGATACCGACCTTGACCATAACCTGCCCTCTGCGTACCTACTAGAAAGCCCTCGATAATATGGGCGTAATGCGTCTGGGACAACCAACAACGTGACGTATCGACGCACAAGCCACTACTATTTGCAGCACCGTGAATCTGGAAAACACTAAAAATGATGTATTTATGGCTCAAAGCGTTCCACATCATCTCGATGGTCTGCTGGTTTGCAGGACTTTTCTATCTGCCGCGCCTCTTTGTTTATCACTCGATGAGCGAAGACACCATAAGCCGGGAGCGTTTCTGCACTATGGAGCGCAAGCTGTACCGAGGCATCATGGGACCGGCGATGATCGCGACGCTGGTGTTTGGCATCTGGCTGATCAGCCTTAACGCCAAGGAGTATTTCAGCCATGGCTGGATGCACGCCAAGCTGACGCTGGTTGTGCTGCTGATCGGGTATCACCATGTCTGTGGCGCCCAGGTCAAACGCTTCGCTCGCGGCGAGAATGGCCGCAGCCACGTTTTCTACCGCTGGTTCAATGAAGTCCCGGTGTTGGTATTGCTGGCCGTCGTCATATTGGTGGTGGTCAAACCCTTCTAAGCCCTGGACCGTAATCGCAGCTTTTCATTCATTTCAAGACAAGGAAGCCACCGTGGCTGAAACCCTCTACAAGATCGTGTTCGACGGGCAGTTGCGCACCGGCGTTGACTTACAAACCGCCAAGTTCAACCTTGCACAACTGTTCAAGAGCGAACCGTCGGCAGTGGAAAAACTGTTCAGCGGCAAGCCGATTGCACTCAAGCGCGGCCTGCCCCACTCGGACGCCCTGAACTATCTCAGTGCATTGAGCGATGCCGGTGTCGATGCGCGGATCGAGTCAGACCCGGCCATCACCCTCAGCCTGGAAGAAATCGAAGAGCCTAAAGCGTATTCCGAGCCCGTCGGCGCGCCTGCGGCCTCGCCTTACGCTCCGCCTCGCGCACCGGTTGGCACGAGCCTGCCTGAGCACTCGACACTCAAGGTGTTCAGCATACAAGGCCGGATTGGGCGGGTGCGCTACATGGCCTGGAGCCTGGTGCTGGTCCTCATGGCGTGTGTAGTCGGGGCGATTTGCGTAGGCGTCATGAGCGTGTCACTGGTTGGCGGTGGACTGCTGGCTGCGGTGGGTGTGGTCGCGTTCATCGTCGTCAGCGTACAGATCGGTGTGCAACGCCTGCACGACATCGGATGGTCGGGATGGTTACTGCTGTTGAACCTGATTCCCTTCGTCAACAGCATATTCCCCATGATGATTACCGCGATGCCCGGCAATCACGGGGCCAATCAATACGGCCCTCCCCCGCCGCCCAATACTCAGACGGTCAAAGTACTGGCGTGGCTGTGGGTCCTCGTTCTCGTACTTTTCCTTGTAGCGGGCTTTGTCGGAGGCTTCAGCACTCTGCAGACGGAACTGGAAAACTCAAGTGTCAACTACGAGCAATCGCAGCTCTATGACGACGGCGCTGACGCCGACACCGCTACGCAGCAAAGTAAATAAATAGCCGCTTTACAGGTTCCGTGATGAATTGTGGTTTGCAGTACGCTAAATGGAGAACAGCATGACCCGTTACGCCTTGATTACTGGCGCAACCAGCGGCATAGGCCTGGCTATGGCTGAAGCGCTGGCGCGCCGGGGGCGCAGTCTGATTCTGGTTGCGCGCCAGCGTGACTTGCTGGAAACCGTCGCCATTGAGCTGACTCAGCGCTTTGGCGTCGAAGTGCTGATTCGGGCCTGCGATCTCGGGGAGCCGTTGCGGCTCTCCGGCTTCCTTTTAGAACTTGAAGACGAAGGCGCCCATCAGATCGACCTGTTGGTCAACTGTGCCGGGATCGGCACCTGTGGCCCCTTCCTGGCGCAGGATTGGAGCCTTGAGCAGGATCTGATCGACTTGAACATTCTGGCCCTGACGCGCCTGTGCCACACGGTGGGCAATCTGATGGCCCTGCAGGGCGGCGGGCAAATCCTCAATGTGTCCTCACTTGCGGCGTTCAGTCCCGGCCCCTGGATGAGCAGCTATCACGCCAGCAAGGCCTATGTTCTGCATTTCTCCGAAGGTTTGCGGGAGGAGGTGAAAAAGACCGGCATCAAGGTTTCGGTTCTCTGCCCTGGACCGACCCGGACGCCGTTTTTCCGCACCGCCCAGCTTCACAGTGAAAAGCTCGAACGCAGCAAACGCATGATGAGCCCGGAGGAAGTCGCGCTGTATACCGTCCGCGCCCTGGCAAAAAATCGCGCAATTATTGTCCCTGGCTGGCGCAACAAGCTGCTCGCGTTCTGCCCGCGGATTGGTTCACGCTGGCTGACCCGTAATCTCGTGGGCCTGATCAACAAGTCGTACTGCCCACGCTGACAGACAAACGACTGGGCGCGCCAAAGCTGCCTCGATACACTCAGTTCCCGTCGCTCAGTCGATTTATCAGCGATTCAACATCCACCCAAAAGGAGCAAACGGCTGTGGATACTTTGTTTACCAAAATCATCAACCGGGAGATACCGGCCAAGATCATCTATGAAGATGATCAAGTGCTGGCCTTTCACGACATCGCGCCCCAGGCGCCGGTGCACTTTCTGGTCATTCCGAAGAAGCCGATCCGCACCCTCAATGACCTGACGGAAGAGGATAAGGCCCTGGCAGGGCACATCCTGTTCACGGCACAGCGCCTGGCCAGGGAGTTGGGCTGCGAAGACGGTTTTCGTGTGGTCATGAACTGCAATGAATTGGGCGGCCAGACCGTCTATCACATTCACATGCATGTTCTGGGTCAGCGCCAGATGCATTGGCCGCCGGGCTGATTCCAGCCAGATCAACCACTTGCAGCCCGCTGTCGGCTTTAACGGCCCCGCAGCGGGCTGATCCAGCTCAAGCCTCTTGCCCGTGATTGGAGTAGACTGGCCTCCATGGTTTTTCCGGAGGTGCCCATGGCTACCGAACGTCACTACTCCCCTATTGATCGTCTTCTGTTACAAGCCGATGCCGCGATGCGCACATTGTTGCCGTCCAAGGGCTACTCCTATCGGCCCTCACCTGCCATCGTTCAACCTGAAGTCCAGATGAGCGACGTTGATACCCGACACGTGGCCGGGCTGATGCGCATCAACCATACCGGTGAAGTCTGTGCGCAGGCGCTTTACCAGGGCCAGGCCCTGACCGCTAAATTGCCTGACGTTCGTGCGGCCATGGAGCACGCGGCGGAAGAAGAAATCGACCATCTGGTCTGGTGCGAACAGCGCATCCACCAGCTGGGCAGCCACACCAGCGTGCTGAACCCGCTGTTTTATGGCCTGTCGTTCGGCATTGGCGCCGTCGCCGGCTTGATCAGCGACAAAGTCAGCCTGGGTTTCGTCGCCGCGACCGAAAACCAGGTCTGCAAGCACCTGAACGAACATCTTGAGCAGATCCCGGCCGAGGATGAAAAGTCCCGTGCCATCCTGCAGCAGATGCGGATCGATGAAGAGCAACATGCGGAAAATGCGCTGAATGCCGGCGGCTTCCGGTTTCCGGCCCCGGTCAAATTCGGCATGAGCGTGCTGGCCAAAGTCATGACCAAAAGCACCTACCGGATCTGACTTACCGCCATTGAATGCCCACAAAAAAGGCGCCTGTAACAGGCGCCTTTTTTGCTGCTTGAATCTCAGCGAGCGACGTTGCGCCCGTAGAAGATTTCCAGCATCTCGTGCTTGACCTTGGCCGTCACCTGATCGCGTTGCTCGGTTGACAGGGTGCTGGTCGCATCACCGAACAGATAATTGTCCAGTTCGAAATTCTTGAGCAGCATCTTGGTGTGGAACAGATTCTCCTGGTAGACGTTCACGTCGGTCATTTGATAACCGTTGCGCGTATCTTCCGAGAGGTAGTTCTGGATGGAGTTGATCTCGTGATCGATAAAGTGCTTCTTGCCTTCGACGTCACGGGTAAAGCCACGCACACGATAATCGACGGTCACGATGTCGGATTCGAATTTGTGGATCAGGTAGTTCAACGCTTTAAGCGGCGAAATCACACCACAGGTTGATACGTCGATATCCACGCGGAATGTCGCGATACCATCGACCGGATGAATCTCCGGGTACGTGTGGACCGTGATGTGGGACTTGTCGAGGTGCGCCAGAATGGTTTCCGGCAGCGGGCCCGGCGACTCTTCAATCTGGCTTTCGGTAGGTGTCACCGGCTGCTCGGAAATCAGGATGGTCACGCTGGCGCCTTGGGGATCGTAATCCTGACGGGCGATGTTCAGGATGTTGGCACCAATGATATCGACAACATCCGTGAGAATCCGCGTCAGGCGTTCGGCGTCGTACACACTGTTGATGTACTCGACGTAAGCCTGCTGGTCCTGCGGGGTTTCCGCATAGCAGATGTCATAGATATTGAAGCTCAAGGTCTTGGTCAGGTTGTTGAACCCGTGGAGCTTGAGTTTGCTTTTCACCGTTAAAAACTCTCTATATGTGTGCGGCCCAGGCCACGTGATCAAGCATGCCCGTCAGATGAGCCTGGCTCAGCTGCGTAGGACGGTTTACACCTCTTCGCGTTGGCGATTTTGGTTATCTGTTCGGGCACGGCCGCCATCGGACTGTGCAGCCTGCACCCTGAAAAAGGGGCGCATTATGCAGACGTCAGAAGCGGTCTGCCAGAGTGTGCGCCGTTTTTATGATAGTTGGATGTCGAATCAGCCTAATTCAACGATTTCATAATCGTGGGTAATCTTTACGCCGGCGTTGCCCAGCATGATCGACGCAGAGCAATACTTCTCGGCTGAAAGCTCGATGGCGCGCTTGACCTGGGCTTCTTTCAAGCCACGACCCTTGACCACGAAATGCAAATGGATGCGGGTGAAGACCTTGGGATCTTCAGTGGCGCGCTCCGCCTCCAGGAAAGCCTCGCAGCTCTCAACCGGCTGACGTGATTTTTTCAGGATACTGACCACATCGAAGTTACTGCAGCCACCCAGGCCGAGCAAAACCATCTCCATGGGCCGCACACCCAGATTGCGACCGCCGCTCTCGGGCGGGCCATCCATGACCACAACATGACCGCTACCGGATTCGCCGAGGAACATGGCGTCACCCGCCCATTGAATGCGTGCCTTCATCGCCGGACTCCACTGCTAAAAAAGGGGGCCAGCTTATCACAGGGGCCGTCAGCGGCTGGATGAAGGTGTCAGTAAGGTTTTGAAACCAAGACGTAGGAAATTTCGCAAATGTCGGTGAATACCTTCGAATGCATTACGGTAAATGAGCGTTGCTGCCGATAACCATGGAAATGTCCTGAAGCGACGCATTTTTGGATTATCAGCATGGTTGCAATAACGCTCACACCCAAAATCAAGAACCTGGACAAGCTCCTGTCCCACGCCCAACACCGCCGCTGTTCTGCAAAGTCCAACATCATCTGCGCAGGCGATCCTGCGCATTCCCTGTTTCTCATCCTCAAGGGATCGGTCACCGTGGTCATTGAAGACGACGAAGGCCGGGAGATGATCGTCGCGTACTTGAACACCGGCGACTTTTTCGGCGAGCTGGGCCTGTTCGAAGCGCCCGGGCATGAGACAAAACGCAGCGCCTGGGTGCGCGCCAAGACTGAATGCGAAGTGGCCGAGATCAGCTACAGCACTTTCCGTGAACTCACTCAGCAAGAGCCGGACATTCTGTACGCCATCGGCAATCAGTTGGCCCAGCGGCTGCGCAACACCACGCGCAAGATGGGCGATCTGGCCTTTCTTGATGTGACCGGTCGCGTAGCAGGCACATTGCTGGATCTGTGCAAGCAACCCGACGCCATGACCCACCCCGACGGCATGCAGATCAAGATCACCCGTCAGGAGATCGGACGAATCGTGGGCTGCTCAAGGGAGATGGTCGGTCGAGTGCTGAAGGCATTGGAGGAACAGAAACTGGTCCACGTCAAAGGCAAGACCATGGTGGTGTTCGGGACGCGGTGAAACCGTACAGGCGACCGAAATAGCCGGGGCCTCGCTTCAACGGGTTAACGTCAAAGCTGCGCGAGCATCGCGCCATAACGACTCGCCAGTTTTTCCAGCACACCGTCGCCAGAAAACGCCTCGCGCAAGGCAATGTGGCTGTCGGCCCGAACGCGCTGTTCCAGCTCGCAGTTTTCATTGAAGCGATTGACAGCTGCCGTCATTTCCACGCGCTCGTCATCCATCAACAGTGCGCCATGGGCAAGAACGACGGGCCGTGCGCCGCCCTGGCTTTGTCGCCACCGCTGGGCTGTGCCGACCATTTTTCGGCCATCGAGATTGACGTTGAAACGCCCATCACAAAACGCACCTTCCACCTCCCCCAGCGTGGCAGCGCCGCCCAACTCATACAACACATCGAGAATGGGCTGGCACAGACGCCGGTAGGCGGTTTCGATGCGATCGCGATCAAGGTCGCTGGCCGGTTGCGCATACACCAGAGCGATGTTCACCGTCGCGGATGATTGCGGAACCGGCTCACCGCCGCTCTCGCGCAGCAAGATGGGCCAGCCGCTGTCAGAGAGGGTTTCGCTGGCTTCGCAGAACCCGGGCAGGCGGCTCATGCGCCGTGGCATTACCAGCGCACGATCAACCGGACGCCACAGCAACAGGCCGTAATCCGCTTCGCCCGCACACACGCGCGCCAGCAAGTCCTGCTCGGCCTGCAGGCCCGCTTCGACGCAGATATCAACAACCTGATCAGACATGACGATCCTCTATGAAAACGGTCGACGCGAGCCTTGCTACGCGTTGATCAGTCCACCACAGAGGCGTTGATCAACATACCGCGCTCAGGGAAGAACAACCGCTGCAATTCCGCTCCCGGTTGTTCGGCACGCATGAACGCCTCGCCCACCAGGAAGGCATAGACATCGCTGATCTCCATCAGCTCAACGTCCGCACGATGGAAAATGCCGCTTTCGGTGACCACAAGGCGATCTCGCGGAATACGCGGCAGTAAGTCGAGGGTCGTCTCGAGATTGACCTCAAAGGTGTGCAGGTTACGGTTATTGATGCCAACCAACGGCGTATCCAGTGTTTTCAGCGCACGCTCCAGTTCATCGCCGTCGTGCACTTCCACCAGAACATCCAGACCGACGCTTTTGGCGACGGCTGCCAGCTCGGCCATCTTGACGTCGTCCAGCGCAGACACGATCAGCAGCACGCAGTCTGCGCCCAATGCACGAGACTCGACGATCTGATAAGGATCGATCATGAAGTCCTTGCGAATGACCGGCAGCTTGCAGGCGGCCCGCGCCTGTTGCAGATAAACATCGGCACCCTGGAAATAATCGATATCGGTCAGGACCGAAAGACACATCGCCCCGCCCTTTTCGTAGCTTTTGGCGATGTCCGCCGGCACGAAATTTTCGCGAATCACGCCCTTGCTGGGCGACGCCTTTTTGATCTCAGCGATCACCGCTGGCTGCTTGCGCTTGGCCTGATCCATAAGCGCCTTGGCAAAACCACGGGTCGGATCGGCCGCCCTGGCCAGCACCTCAACCTCGGCAAGACTGACACGCGCGCGGCGCTCAGCGACCTCCACGGCCTTTCGGGCGAGGATATTTTCCAGAACGGTTGGCACGCTCATCCTTCATTCTCCTGCTTGAATACCGCGGTAAAGGCACCCAATTCGTCCAGTTTCTCCCGGGCCAGGCCGGTGTGCAGTGCATCATGGGCCAGCGCCACACCGTCTTTAAGTGTGTAGGCATGATCAGCAGCATAGAGTGCAGCACCGGCATTGAGCACGATCATTTCCGCCGCTTTCTGCCCGTTTTCGGTCTTGCGACGCCCCAATGCATCGCGGATCAACTCCAGCGAAGCCGCCGGGCCATCAACCGCCAGGCCGAACAAGCTCTGACTCTTGATGCCCAGATCCTCGGGCTGTACCCAGTATTCAGTGATCTCGCCATTTTTCAGCTCGGCCACAAACGTCGGCGCCGCCAGGCTGAATTCGTCCAGACCATCCTGGGAATGCACCACCAGCACATGCTTGCTGCCCATACGAAGCAAGACTTCGGCCAACGGGCGGCACAACGCCTGGTTAAACACCCCGACAACCTGATGGCGTACGCCAGCCGGGTTGGTCAGCGGACCGAGCATATTGAACAGCGTACGCAGACCGAGATCCCGGCGCGGACCGGCCGCGAACTTCATCGCCCCATGGTGGGATTGGGCGAACATGAAGCCGATACCGACGCTGTCGATACAGCGCGCAACCTGCACCGGCGTCAGGTTCAGGTAGACACCCGCCGCCTCCAGCAGATCGGCACTGCCGCTTTTACCCGACACGGCACGGTTGCCATGCTTGGCAACCGTGCAACCCGCTGCCGCCACCACAAACGCCGAGGCAGTGGAGACGTTGAAAATATTCGCGCCATCGCCCCCGGTGCCCACCACATCAACAACGCCATCAAGGGTTTTCAGCTCGACCTTGCTGGCCAGTTCGCGCATGACGGTCACGGCGCCGACGATTTCGTCGATGCTTTCACTTTTCATCCGCATGCCCATCATGAAGGCCCCGATCTGCGCTTCGGTGCACTGGCCGGTCATGATCTGACGCATGACGTCGCTCATTTCCTCAGTGCTCAGATCCAGCTGGCTGACCACGCGCCCCAGGGCCGTCTTGATATCCATTGGCTTAACCATAAAAGAATCCTTAACCCTGACGAGTGCCGCCGGTCTGCTTGAGGAAGTTGGCGAACAGCTCATGCCCCTGCTCGGTAAGAATCGACTCGGGATGGAATTGAATCCCTTCGATGTTCAGCGTCTTGTGGCGCAGCCCCATGATTTCATCGACCGAGCCATCTTCCAGCGCGGTCCACGCGGTTACTTCCAGGCAGTCCGGCAACGTCTCGCGCTTGACCACCAGCGAGTGGTAACGGGTAACTGTCAGCGGGTGATTCAGGCCTTCGAACACGCCGTGATCTTCATGGATTACCGGGCTGGTCTTGCCGTGCATGACCTGGCGAGCACGCACGACATCACCGCCGAACGCCTGACCAATCGACTGATGCCCCAGGCAAACACCCAGGATAGGCAGCTTGCCCGCGAAGTGTTTGATCACGTCCAGCGAGACACCGGCTTCATTCGGAGTGCAGGGGCCGGGGGAAACGACAATGCGTTCCGGGTTCAAGGCTTCGATCTGGGCGACGGTCAATTCGTCGTTGCGGATCACTTTAACGTCGGCACCCAACTCACCCAGGTACTGCACGACGTTATAAGTAAAGGAGTCGTAGTTATCTATCATCAGCAGCATTTTGGCTTCAACCCATTGAATTACTGACTAGTTGTTCGACCTTCGAATCGTTGCCCATCGTGGGCCGCTAGTCTGGCGGTCGGGGATTTTCCCGAAAAGCGGCAGGACAAGGATTTAAAGGCGTATCAGAAAGAGGTCCGGACTGGCCGGAAAAAGAATGAGTCAGGCGCGCCAACGCCAACGGGCGTGAGCCTTGATAACGCGCATCAAGAGTTTGCTGACGATCAACACAGGGGAGGTCTCGTTTATACGTCCCGGCACATTAGCCCAGCTCGGTGGGCGGTGCAATATCACGGGCACAAACTCAAGCCTCGATCCCCCAAAAGCCCCGCCTGATGGGCGCTCGATGTTGACGTCAGAATACCGACACACCTCCCCGCCCCCGCCACAATTCCGCCAGCCATTGGATTGACGCAGATAGCTGCACCTTTGGCGAAATTAAGCGCATTAACACGCAACTTTCTTGAAGAAGGCGGTCATATAGCGAAGTGCTGTGTTCTTGACATTTCCCCCCACACACCCCGCAGCCCGGAGTAACACCATGATTTTTAACGTAAAAGACTACGGCGCGCAGGGCGATGGCATCACGGACGATACTGCAGCGATTCAAGCGGCAATTGATGCAGCGGCTGCGGCAGGTGGGGGAACAGTCCAGATGGGCACGGGGACCTACGTTGTCTCCGCGGGCGAGGAGCCTTCTGACGGCTGCCTGATGCTCAAAAGCAATGTCACGCTGAGCGGCGCTGGCATGGGCGAAACGGTCATCAAACTGGAAGACGGCTCGGACACCAAAGTTACCGGTATCGTCCGCTCCGCTTACGGCGAAGAAACCCACGACTTCGGCATGAACAATCTGACCCTGGACGGCAATCGTGACGCCACCACTGGCAAAGTGGATGGCTGGTTCAACGGTTACATTCCCGGCTCCGACGGCAAAGACTCCAACGTCACCCTCGACAAGGTCGAGATCATGGATTGCTCAGGGTATGGCTTCGACCCTCACGAGCAGACCGTGAACATGGTAATCAGCAACAGCGTCTCCCACGGTAATGGCCTGGACGGCTTCGTCGCGGACTTCCTGACCGACAGCGTCTTCGAAAACAACATTGCCTATAACAATGATCGCCACGGTTTCAACGTGGTGACCAGCACCCATGATTTCACCCTGAGCAACAACATCGCCTACGGCAACGGCAGCACCGGTATCGTGGTCCAGCGTGGCAGTGAAAACATTCCGTCGCCGGCCAATATCACCATCACCGGCGGCGCGGTCTATGACAACGGTGCCGAAGGCGTGCTGATCAAGCTGTCGAGCGAAGTCACCGTCAGCGGCCTTAATATTTACGACAACGGCAGCGCGGGCATTCGCGTTTATGGCAGCTCCAATGTCGATATCGTCGACAATACGCTGACCAACAACTCGCTGGGCGCCCCAGTGCCGGAAATCATCATTCAGTCCTACGATGACACCCAGGGCGTTTCCGGCAAGTACTTCGACGGCAGCGATAACCTCATTCGCGGCAACACCATCACCGGCAGCGATAACTCGACTTACGGCGTCGCCGAGCGCGACGAAGACGGGACCGACCGCAACAGTATCGTCGGCAACACCATCAGCCACACGTCCAAGGGCCTGGTGCTGATCTATGGCGATGGCAGCTTCGTCGGCGACGCCTTCCCCGTCGTGACCCTGGAAGGCACCGCCGCCAACGACACCGTCAATGGCAGCGCCGCCAATGAGCTGATTCTGGGCCTTGAAGGCAAAGACACGCTCAACGGCAATGCTGGCGACGACATCCTGGTCGGCGGCATGGGCGCAGATAAACTCAGCGGCGGAGCCGGGGCTGATGTTTTCCGCTTCGATTCAGTGACCGACAGTTATCGCACCGCCACTACCGGCTTTACGGACCTGATCACCGACTTCGATATCAGCCAGGACAAGATCGACCTGGCAAACCTGGGCTTCACCGGTCTGGGCAACGGGACCGCTGGCACGCTTAACATCAGTTACAACGCCTCTCTGGACCGCACTTACGTAAAATCCCTGACCGCCGATGGCCAAGGCAACCGATTCGAATTGGGTCTGAGCGGCAATTTGCTGGGCAAGCTGGATGCCAGCCACTTTCTGTTCGAGCGCGTCATTGAAGGCACCGCCGCCGATGATCAATTGACCGGCACCGCAGGCAACGACACCCTGAACGGCAACGCGGGTGCGGACCGCATCGATGGCGGCGCGGGTGCCGACCTGATCAACGGTGGCGCCGGAGCCGACACGCTGACCGGCGGCGCGGGTGCGGATACCTTTGCCTATGGCAGTCGCCTGGACAGCTACCGCAACTACGACACCAGTGGGTCGAAGCAGAGCGATACGATCACCGACTTCAATACGAGCGAGGACCGGATCGATTTATCTGCCCTGGGCTTGCGCGGGCTTGGAGACGGCAGCAACAACACGATCTATCTGTCGGTGAATGCCGACGGCAGCAAAACCTATGTCAAAACCCAAGCCATCGACACCACGGGCAATCGGTTCGAGATCGCCCTTGAAGGCAATCTGCTGAGCAGCCTCAGCGCCAGCAACTTCATTTTCTCCAGTGCTCCGGCGGTCAATCAGGCGCCTGTGCTCAATACCCCGTTGCTGGACCAGACGACCCAGGAGCAAACAGCGTTCTCCTACGCCGTCCAGGCAGGAAGTTTCTCTGATCCAGATAACGATGCCCTGACGTACACCGCCACCCTGGCTGACAACACGGCCCTGCCTGACTGGCTGAAGTTCGACAGCAAAACCCTGACCTTCAGTGGCACCTCCGGCATTGCTTCAGGGACGTATTCGATACTGCTCACGGCCAGCGATGCCGCAGGCGCTTCGGTCAGTGACAGCTTCGCCTTTACGGTGGGCACGCCCGCACCCGGCGTCGTGACGGGCTCCGACAACGGGGAATCGCTCTACGGCACCGCAGGCAATGACGTGATACAAGCCTTGGCCGGCGCCGATACCGTGCGCGGCGACGCGGGCGATGATGTGATCACCGGCGGCGCAGGTCGCGACGCCCTCTATGGCGGCGCCGGCAACGACACGTTTGTCTACGACGCGGTCAGCGACAGCTTTCGCGACTATGCCAGCGGCGGCCTGACCGCCACCGACACGATCTACGATTTCACCCCCGGTGAAGACAAAATCGATGTCTCGGCGCTCGGCTTTCTCGGGCTGGGCGACGGCGAAAGCCACACGCTCTACATGACGCTCAATGCTGCTGGCGATAAGACCTACGTCAAATCCAGCGAGGCTGACGCAGACGGCAACCGCTTCGAAATCGCCCTGAGCGGCAATCTGATGGACACGATCACCGAGGCGGATTTCGTGTTCGCCGAGCGCGAGTCCCAGGACATTCTGTTCCTGCCGACACTGGGTCAGTCCAACGCACGCCTGCTGCGCATGACCGAGGACGACGACCAATCCGGCACCTCAATGCTGGTCAACGACCTGATCCGCTATACCGATTACGACGTGCGCAGTCAGTTCACCGATGCTGACGGCAACGGCATCGACCTCGCGGTGGGCGGCAGCACAGTCTCGGGCTTGTCGACCTCCAGTGCCGAAGCGCTGAACCTTTCCTGGTGGCTGACCGACACCGACCAGCCTGGCCCAGCGTTGTTGCGCGCGGTTGAACTGCTCAAGACCCAACTGGCGAGCCTGACGGCCATCGATAACGTCACCACAGGCATCATCTGGGGTCAGGGGGAAGAAGCCGCACAGGAAATCGCCCGCGCGACGGACAAACAGGCCGCCGCCGATCTGTACAAGGCTTCCACGCTGAAAGTGTTCGATTACCTCCATGAGCAGATCGGCGACTTCAACGTGTACCTGATGGAAACCGGCCACTACCAACCCCAAGCCGCACAGGCACGCGGCTACTCGGCCGAGAAAATCGACGGCATCGTTGAAGGCGTGAGCTATGTGCGTGCCGCTCAGGAAGCCATGGCCGCTGAACGCAGCGATGTGAAACTGGCCGTTGACTACACCGACCTGCCCCTGCGCTACGAAGTCGATCCGCTGGTCTATCCCGACGACGTCTGGCACCTGCACGAAGAATCGGCAGAAATCGTCGGTCAGCGCCTGGCGGACTACATTGCAACCGACCTGGGATTCGTCGCCGACAGCAGCGATAACAACAGCGCCGCCGACATCACTGAAGGCACTCAGAACGAAGGCGGCTCCATCTTCGGCACCAGCGATGACGACACCCTTGTCGGCAGCGCCGGCAATGACATTCTCGACGGCGACCTGGGCGCGGACGACATGAGCGGCGGTGACGGCAACGATATCTACGTGGTGGACAACGCCATGGACAGCGTGACCGAAACCAACGACTCGGTATCGCAGATTGACACTGTTCGCGCCTCGGTCAACTGGACGCTGGGCGCCAACACCGAAAACCTGACGCTGACCGGCGTGTCCGCCATCGACGGCAGCGGCAACGATTTGAATAACTTCATCACCGGCAATAACGGCAACAACGTCCTCGATGGCCGGGCAGGCGCTGACAGCCTCAAGGGCAAGGACGGCTCGGACAGCTATTTCGTGGACGACGCCAACGACAGCGTGCTCGAAACCAACAGCGACAGCGTGACCGGCGGTGTTGATACGGTCTACAGCACCCTGGCGAGTTATACCCTGGGGTCTAACGTCGAGAACCTTGCCCTGACGGGTGAAGGGCCGCTCAACGGGATCGGCAACGCGCTGGACAACGTGGTGTACGCCGGGGCTGGCGATAACGTGATGGACGGTCGAGCGGGTGTGGATACGGTGTCCTACCTGAATGCCACTGCGGGTATCACGGTGAAACTGTCCACCTCCGCCCAACAGGACACACTAGGCTCGGGGCTGGACACCCTCAAAGGGTTCGAAAACCTCACCGGCAGCCAGTTCGCGGACTTCCTGACCGGCAATTCAGGTGACAACTGGCTCACGGGGGGTGACGGCAACGACACCCTGATGGGCAGCGCCGGCAATGACGTGCTGATCGGCGGCGCAGGCACCGATACGCTGATCGGTGGTTCGGGAACCGACACCTACGTGTTTAGCGACCTGTCGGAAATGGGGCTTGGCGAACTGGCCGACATTATCCAGGGCTTCAAAGCGGCCGAAGGCGACAAGCTGGACTTCTCGGCCATCGACGCCCGCCCGCAAACCGAGGCCAATGACACCTTCGCGTTCATTGGCGACGCCGCCTTCAGCGCCAACAACATCGGGGAACTGCGTTTTGCCGATGGCGTTCTGTACGGGAACATCGACTCCGACGGCGAAGCTGATTTCTCTATCCAGTTGACCGGCGTACAAACCTTGCAGGCTGCCGACATCATGGCGTGAGCCAGACAGCCCGCCGCCTGCAATGGGCGGCGGGCTGTGCCGCCAGGCGTTTTCAGTGACGGGAATTGAACGCATCCACCCGGCTGTTCTCCAGCTTGAACACCACGCGCTGCGGGTGGTTGATCGAAACCAGATATTCCAGCGGCTTTCCCTGGCTGTCGAAAATGACCCCGCGATAGGTCAGTGCGGCGGTCCCTGCCGCAACTTCCAGCAAGCGTGCCTCCTGATCGTTCATGTTGGCGATGCTCAACGTGCCTTCGTCGCTCTCCACCTCAATGCCATAGCGCTCCAGTAACAGTGCGTACAGCGACGCCCCTTCGGCCAGGTCCTGGGCCAACAGATCCGGCGCCCGGGCCAGCGGGATGTAGCTGGTCTCTATGCAGAACGGCTTGTGGTCCACCGTGCGCAGACGGCGGATGGTCAGCAGGCCATCGCCCTCTTCGATGCCCAATATTCTGGCCACGCGGCCGCTGGCCTCGCCCTGTTCGAAGTACAGCAATGTGCTTCCCGGCCGAGAGCCTGACTGTTCGACGACTTGAGTGATGCCCTTGCGCGACAGACTGACCGGCCGCTCGACCCCCGGCGCGGTCACGAATGTCCCGCGATTGCCTCGGCGCTCAAGGGTTCCTCGTTCAATCAGCACCTGGATAGCCTTGCGCAGGGTCATGCGACTGATGCCCATATGCTCGGCCAGATCCCGCTCCGCCGGAATGCGCTCATTCGGGCCAAACTCCGGGCGCTCAAGCATCTCCAGCAATTTCTGCACGGCCTGCCACGCCACCTGCTTGCGCTGAGGCATCGGAAACGTCGTCTGCGAGGTGCCTTCCACCGTTTTTTTAACGCCCATTGCGTGGTCTACATCCCGATTATTTTTTCGTGAATTGAGCCGATTTTTTACCCGCGTCAAATCCTAATGAATCCGCGCACTTACCTGACCGTGACAGCCCTCAACCCTTTGCGCTGCACCCGATTCGCTGATTGAGCATGCTAGACCACGAGCATAAACCCTTGAGATGGTATTTTCCATGGTATAGATTCTGGTCTAACAAAGGGATCGACGAACCACCTCGATGACCTCCCCCCGCTCACCAAGGAGCCAGCATGGCGATTGAGTTCAACCGGGAAGCTTTCGTGTCTTCCCTCGCACAGTCCGTTCAGATCGTTGACGATGCCCAACGCTACGGCCGCGAACTGGCGCCCAAGATCGACCGCATCTACTTCGTCAGTTGCGGTGCCCCCAATCGCATCATGCTTGGCCTGCAATACTGGCTCGAACGTTTCAGTCATTCACTGGAAGTACGTCGCTATTTCCCCGCCGAATTCATGGACATCGATCCGCCGCGACTGGATGAACGCACCCTGGTGATCCTCGCGTCCAAATCCGGCACCACCCAGGAAACCATTGCCGCCGCCCACTTCCTCAAAGACAAAGCCTGCCTCACCGTCGGCGTGACCCAAACCGCCGAACTGCCGTTGGCCCAGGCCGTGCAGCATTGTTTCCTGCTCGGGCGCACAGACGAGGCTTATTTCGGTTGCTTCATGATTCTGCAGGCATTGATCGGCGGGATTCTGGCCGAGCGTGAAGACTGGCCGCTGCTGGACAAACTCATCAGCTCCCTGAAGGCGCTGCCCGAGGCATTGGCCGACGCCGCGATCAACAATGATCGACGCGCCACTGAAGAAGCCCGCCTCTACAAAGACGACCGGCTTATGTACTTCCTCGCCTCAGGCCCGATGTTTACCACCGCTTATGTGTTCGGCGTCTGCGTGGTGATGGAGAGCCAATGGCTGCACTGTTTGCCGGTTGAGGCTGCGGAGTTTTTCCATGGCCCGTTCGAAGCCATCGACGCGTCAACACCGCTGCTTTTGTTTGTAGGCGAAGACCCGAGCCGGGCGCAGATGGAGCGCGTGGTGCGCTTCTGCCAGCGCTATACCGAACGGGTCATGGTCTACGACTCCAAAGACTTCCCCATGAACGGCATTGATCCGCAGATCCGGGCGCTGGTTGCGCCGTATATCGTCGGCATCGCCGCCGAACGTGTCGCCGCGCATCTGGCCGTCTGGCATCAGCAACCGCTGACCACGCGCCGCTACATGTGGAAAACAGAGTATTGAACATGCCGAAAATGATCGCCGTCGGCGATAACACCGTCGACGTGTACCTGCACCAGCAGCGGGAATACCCCGGCGGCAATGCCCTGAACGTCGCGGTGTTCGCCGCGCGACTCGGTGCAAGCAGCGCGTACTTGGGCTGCGTGGGCGACGATGCTCACGGACGCTGGTTGCTGGAAACCCTCAAGGGCGAATCAGTGGATATTTCCCGCTGCAAAACCCTGCCGGGCCCCAGCGCCTGGGCGTGTGTCGACAGCGTGGACGGCGAGCGAATCTTCCTGGGCAGCGACGCCGGGGTTTGCCATCAACTGCAAATCGACAGCCAGGCCCTGGCCACCCTCGCGGCGTATCCGCTGGCGCACACCAGCCTTTACAGCGGCCTGCAGAAAAGCCTCGCGCAGATTCGCAAAGCCAGCGGCGTGCTGTCCTTCGACTTTTCGGACAACTGGGACGAATACGATTGGCGGGCAATGATTCCTCATGTGGACATCGCGTTCTTCTCCGCCGCCGAGCTTGATCTCGAAGCGGCTCGTCAACTGGCCACAGAGATGCTGGCGCTGGGGCCAACCGTGGTGGTGATCACCCGCGGCGCTCAGGGTGCGTTGGCGCTGGATGCCAAAGGTTTTCACGAGCAGGCCAGCCGCCCCTGTGACGTGATCGACAGCATGGGCGCGGGTGACGGCTTTATTGCGGCGTTCCTGCTGGCCTGGCAGACCGGCGAAAGTCTGGCCGACTGTTTACTCAAAGGGGCGGATTTCGCCGCTTGCGTCTGCGCCAGTGCGGGCGGTTTTGGTCACGGCCAGACGCTAGACCCCGCGCGCGCCGCGCAATTGAAACAAGCGCTGAAGGCTCAAGGCTGACAACGCACGTGAAGCCCTGGGCATCCGTCTCGGGCGGTTCCATCAACCCTGTCGTGGAAACCTGTCGATGAAAAAATACCTTCTCGGTTTGACCCTGCTGGCTTTCCCGTTCGCCACCTGGGCCGCCAGCACGGACCTGCGCTTTGGCGTCGATCCGACTTACCCGCCTTTCGAGTCGAAAAACCCGGACGGCTCACTGACCGGCTTCGACATTGAACTGGGCGAAAGCATCTGCGCTGAACTCAAGCGGCGCTGCGTCTGGGTTGAAACCAGCTTCGACGGCCTGGTCGCCTCACTCAAGGGTCGCAAGTTCGACGGCATCCTTTCAGCGTTTTCCATCACCGAACAACGCAAGAAAGAAGTGGCTTTTTCCGACACGCTCTACGACACCCCGGCCCACCTGGTGGCCGTTCAGGGCAGCTCGTTGACCCCTGATGCAGAAACCCTCAAGGGCAAACGCATCGGCGTGCAGCAAGGCAGCGTTTTTGAAGTCTACGCCCGCAAAATCTGGGGCCCCAAAAGCGTCGAGGTCGTGCCCTATCAGAGCAGTGACCTGGCGTATCAGGACTTGACCACTGGGCGCCTGGACGCCGTGTTCGACGACGCCATCGCCGTTTCCGAAGGCATGCTGAAAAAACCCATGGGCAAAGGCTTCGCGTATGCCGGAGATGTCGTGAAATCCGTCGAAGTCTTTGGCCCGGGCACGGGTATCGGGCTGCGTAAAAGCGATACGGCGCTGAAACAGGACATCGATCAGGCCCTGCAACGCATCCGCCAGAACGGAACCTATCAGCGCCTCGCCGACAAATACTTCGACGTCGATATCGCGCCTGAATAAATCCGGGCCAAGGCACTGCTCAAGACCTTTCAGCGGTTCGGGTGCCCTGAAATGGCATTCACAGTGCCTTTTGCTACCTTCCTTGAAGTTGTAAAAAACAATAAGAAAGGAATGTAGCAATGATCAACCCTGCGCTTTCAGTGCCGCTCGCGGCATGTCTGCTGACGTTCGCCTGCGCTCATGCGGTGGCCGCACCCTCCCCCTATTCCACTCTGGTGGTCTTCGGCGACAGCCTGGCCGACGCCGGGCAATACCCGGATACAAACGGGCCGCAAGGCGCGACGTTGCGCTTTACCAACCGCACCGGCCCGACGTATCAGGACAACAGCGGCGAGGTATTTGGCCTGAATTCCTCCACGTTGCTGGGCCTGAAGCTGAACGTTGCGCCTGCTGACCTTGCGCCATCCACCTCCCCGGTCAACGCCGCACTCGGCGTGGCCGATGGCAATAACTGGGCGGTCGGCGGTGATCGCACCGACCAGATCTACGACGCCATCACCGCTGAGTCCACTGTGGCCCTGACGGATGGCACCGTTCTGCGCACCCGCGCAGGCTATCTGCCGACGAACAGCTTTCGTGCCGACCCCAACGCGCTTTATTACCTGACCGGTGGTGGTAACGACTTTCTTCAGGGCCGGGTTCTGAGCCTTTCCCAATCCATGGACGCCGCCGATCGCCTGGCGGACAGCGCTCAGGCGCTCCAACAAGCGGGGGCACGCTACATCATGGTCTGGCTGCTGCCGGACATCGGCCAGACGCCTGCCGTCGCTGGCACCGTGCTGCAACCGGTCACCTCGCTGCTCAGCGACGTCTTCAACGCACAATTGATCAGCCGTCTGGCGCAGATCGATGCCGAGATCATCCCGCTGAATATTCCGCGCCTGCTGTCCGAAACCCTCGCGGAGCCTGCGCGCTTCGGCCTCGCTGCCGATCAGGATCTGGTGGGCACGTGCTTTAACGGCGACAACTGCACTGAAAACAGCGCGTATGGCCTGAACAGCGCCACCCCCGACCCCAGCAAGCTGCTCTTCAATGACGGCGTGCACCCGACCTCCACCGGGCAGCAGTTGATCGCCGACTACGCCTATTCGCTGCTCGCAGCGCCGTGGGAAATCTCTTTGTTACCGGAAATGGCCACCGGCACGTTGCGGGCCCAGCAGGATGAACTTCGCGCCCAATGGCTGGCAGATTGGGGCGATTGGCAGAGCGTCGGGCAGTGGCGGGCTATCGTCGCTGCGGGTGGTCAGAAAATGGACTTCGACGCTCAGGACAATTCAGCGGACGCTGACGGTCATGGCTACAACCTCACCCTGGGCAGCAGCTACCGTTTTGCCGAAAACTGGCGAGCCGGCATGGTCGCCGGGGCTTATCGGCAGAACCTTGAAGCCGGCCCACGTGATTCGGATTACAAACTCAACAGCTACATCGCTACTGCATTCATTCAGTATCAGGCCAATCATTGGTGGGCCGATCTGGCCGCTTCCGGTGGCAAACTGGATTACGAAAATGCCGAGCGTAAATTTGCATTGGGTGTCAGCGAAGGCGTAGAAAAAGGCGACACCGATGGCGAGCTTTATGCGGCGAGTGCCAGGCTGGGTTTTGATCTCGCCGGTGCCGGGAGCAACTGGCACCTGTCGCCCTTCATCAGCGCCGACTATGCCCACGTTGAAGTCAACGGTTACTCGGAAAAAGGAACCCGCTCAACCGCCCTGACCTTTGATGATCAGACCCGAAAATCGAAGCGGCTGGGTGCGGGGTTGCAAGGCAAGTTCAAGCTCACACCCTCCACTCAATTCTGGGGTGAAGTGGCCCATGAACGGGAATTCGAAACGGATCAACAGGACGTCACAATCAGCCTGAACAGCTTGCCGCTCAATGACTTCACGCTACAAGGCTATACGCCACAGCGCGATCTGAACCGCGCGAGCCTGGGCATCAGCCAAAAACTGACACCCGAGCTCACCCTGCGTGGCGGCTACAACTGGCGCAAGAATGATGATGTAACGCAGCAAGGGGTGAACCTGGCGCTGAGTCTGGATTTTTGATTCAAAGCAGAAGCCAACGTGCCTACTCTGTAGGAGCTCACGAGCCACGCGAGGCAGCGATATCAGTTTGCCTGACACACCGATTCGCGGGCGTCGTAACCTTCGTGCGCTCCTACGGAATGCAGTTACAGCTCCTGCTCAGCCAACGCCACGGCGCGGAACATGGCGCGGCGTTTGTTCAGCGTTTCTTCCCATTCCAGCACGGGCACCGAGTCGGCCACGATGCCGCCGCCGGCTTGCACATGCAGCTCACCGTTCTTGATCACTGCGGTCCGAATGGCGATGGCGGTGTCCATGTTGCCGTTCCAGGCCAGGTAACCGACGGCGCCGCCGTAGACACCGCGCTTGACCGGCTCAAGCTCGTCGATGATCTCCATGGCACGGATTTTCGGTGCGCCGGACAAGGTGCCCGCAGGCAAAATGGCGCGCAGTGCGTCCATGGCCGTCAGCCCGCTTTTCAACTGGCCCGTGACGTTGGAAACAATGTGCATGACGTTGGAATAACGCTCGATGACCATCTTTTCCGTGAGCTTGACCGAACCGATTTCCGAGACGCGACCGGTGTCATTGCGCCCCAGGTCGATCAGCATCAAGTGTTCGGCGATTTCCTTGTCGTCTGACAGCAGGTCTTTTTCCAGCGCCAGATCAGCTTCTTCGTTGGCGCCGCGCGGACGGGTGCCGGCAATCGGGCGCACGGTGATCAGGTTGTCTTCACAGCGCACCAGAACTTCCGGCGAGCTGCCGACGACATGGAAGTCGCCAAAGTTGAAGAAGTACATGTAAGGCGTCGGGTTGAAACAGCGCAGCGCCCGGTACAGATCAATCGGCGCGGCCTTGAAATCAATGGACATGCGCTGCGAAGGAACTACCTGCATGACGTCACCCGCCAGGATGTATTCCTTGATGGTGTCGACCGCTTTCTCGTAATCGTCCTGGGTGAAGCTGGAACGGAACACCGGGTCGGCTGCCTGTGGCCGCGTCAGGTCCAGGCCGCGACGGGGCGTGATGGGCTGACGCAGTTTTTCCATCAGCGCTTCGAGACGCGCCAGGCCATCGTCATAGGCATCCGGTTGCGCAGGATCCACCAGCACGATGGCGTGCATCTTACCCGCCAGGTTGTCGAACACGACCACCGCATCGGAAACCATCAGCAGGATGTCTGGCACGCCCAGCGGGTCCGGGTTCGGGCATTTGCCCAGTCGCTTTTCCACGTAGCGCACACAGTCGTAACCGAAATAACCCACCAGTCCGCCATTGAAGCGCGGCAGCCCCGGGACAGTCGGCACGTTGTAGCGCGCCTTGAATTCTTCGACGAATGCCAGCGGATCTTCGGACTCGAGACGTTCGATCTCGACGCCGTCGTGGGTCACGCTGATCTGTTGCTCATGGACGCGCATCACGGTGCGGCATGGCAAACCAATGATGGAGTAACGGCCCCACTTTTCACCGCCCTGAACCGATTCCAACAGATAGGAATTGGGCTCATCAGCCAGTTTCAGGTAGATCGACAGCGGCGTGTCGAAGTCGGCCAGGGTTTCGTAGGCAAGCGGGATGCGGTTGTAACCGGCAGCAGCCAAACGCAGGAATTCTTCGCGATTCATGATCAGCCTCGTGGTTGAGGGGTAAAACGGTCAGGTAGGCAAACGGTGCCGATGATTCGGCGAATTCAAGTCAGGCGCGCCAACGCCAGCGGGCCAGGGCCTTCATGACTTTCATCCAGAGTTTGCGAGTGACCACCACGATGGAATCTCTAAGAGAGGCAGATTGGGTTCCCGGCAACAGTATCTCAGCGTCCAGATCCAGGCAACCGGGAATAAGCCGACGCAGGTCGTCGATGACCAATGCGGGGGATTCTTCCGCGATGGGCCGGCCATGGTTGTAGCCGTAGCTGAGCGCGACACAGGCAACCCCGGCAGCCTTGGACGCTTGCACGTCGCTGCTTGAATCGCCCACGAACAGCGACTGCGAAGCAGGGACGTTGGCCATTTTCATCACGAAAAACAGCGCGGCCGGATCCGGTTTTTTTTGCGGCAGGGTGTCGCCACCCACGATCAACCGGAAAAAGCGCCCCAGTTTCATTTCATCCAGCAGCGGTGCGACAAAGCGCTCCGGCTTGTTGGTGATCAGCGCCATTTGCACGCCCTTCCTCTGTAGCCACTTGAGGGTTTCACGCACGCCGGGATAGACGACGGTGTGCTCATGCTTTTGCGCATAAGCTTCCATGAAAATCGCCAGCGCCTGTTCAGCCAGTTCGTCATCGACCGAGCTGTGATCGATACTGTTGGCGAGCGCGCGACGCACCAGAATCGGCGCGCCGTTGCCGACCCACATTCTGACCGAGTCAAGGCCTGCAGGCTCCCGCCCGAGGGCGACCAGCATTTTGTCCACTGCCACGGCCAGATCCGGTACCGAATCGATCAGGGTGCCGTCCAGATCAAACATGATCAGTTTGGGCAGGCGACCCGGAAACAGCAGCTCGAAGCCGCTCATGCGCGGGCTGACGCCAGTTCTGCGCGCATCTTGTCGATCACTTGCTTGTAATCGGGCGTGTTGAAAATCGCTGACCCGGCCACGAATGTATCGGCACCGGCAGCGGCGATTTCACGGATATTGTTGACGTTGACGCCGCCGTCGATCTCCAGGCGAATGTCCAGCCCGGAAGCCTCGATCAAGGCCCTCGCTTCGCGCAGTTTGTTCAGCGTGCCCGGAATGAACTTCTGACCGCCAAAACCGGGGTTGACGCTCATGAGCAGGATCATGTCGACCTTGTCCATCACGTACTCCAGCAGGTTCAGAGGCGTCGCCGGATTGAATACCAGACCCGCCTTGCAGCCACCTTCCTTGATCAATTGCAGCGAACGGTCGATGTGCTGGGTCGCTTCCGGGTGAAAGGTAATGTAGCTGGCACCGGCCTCGATGAAGTCGCCAATGATGCGATCCACCGGGCTGACCATCAGGTGCACATCGATGGGCGCCGTCACGCCGTATTTGCGCAACGCCGCACAAACCATCGGCCCGATGGTCAGGTTGGGCACGTAATGATTGTCCATGACATCGAAATGCACGATGTCGGCGCCTGCGGCAAGAACGGAGTCGACTTCCTGGCCCAGACGGGCGAAGTCGGCGGAAAGAATCGACGGAGCAATGAGAAAGGGCTGCATGACGCACCTTTGGGCAGGATCACAGTGGCGCGCATTGTACTCCAAGAGTTTCGCGAACGCTTTGGGGCATTGATCGGGTCAGGACACGGTCTTTAGGGTCAATCGGCACCGAAGTGCCTAGTCCACCACATCGAAGATGACCCTGGCGGTCTGACCGCTTTCGTCGAGCACGCTGAGTTCATAGCGGCCCAGGCGCGTCAGGGTCGGGCCGAAGCTGTCCTGGTTGGCGGTATCCGCGGCGGGCGCGCCGTCAACGAACCACCAGCGACGACCGCTGCCGCCCAGTGCGGAAAGCTTCAGGCGCAAGGCCTGATGCGTGCCCGCTGGCAGGCGCAGATGGTCCCCGTCGCGCACCCCGACAATCGTCAACGGCGCAGCCAGCATCAGGCCTTGGGGCGGGCAATCCGGATCAGCCTCGGGCAAGCGCGCTTCGCGGCGCTCGGCACGGGGCAGCCAGGGTTCCAGTGGCGCAGGCCAGAGGGCAACGTCCTGAGCCACGGCACCGGGACAACCAGACCCGACGCGAAGGCCCTTGGCATTGACCAGGATTCTTTCCTGTAACCCCAGGCCCAATGGCTGATCGGTGGCCTGCAACGTCGGCGGTGTCGTGCCGTCCAGGGTCCAGGCGAACCGCTGGCGTCGGCAGTTCGGATCGTTCTTGCTCATGGGCTGCCCCAAAGGCCAGCAAATCGCCGCGACCCCCACATTCAGTGGAACGGGCTGGACCGGCGCAACGATGCCGCGCTGGCTGTCGCGATTGGTCAGCACATCGTGAACCTGCAACATCAAAGGCGCTGCCGACGCGAGCCCGAACTGCCCCGGCACCGGCGTGCCATCCGGGCGACCGATCCACACGCCGACCAGAAAACGCGGTCCGACGCCTATGGCCCAGGCATCCCGAAAGCCATAACTGGTGCCGGTCTTCCACGCCAGTTGCGGGCGTTGCACCAGGTCCGCATGGGGGTCCATGTCGGGCCGTGAATGGCCACTCAGAATCTTGCGCACGATCCACGCCGCCCCCGGCGACATCATGGGTCGCTCCCGCAGAGGGTCGTCGGGTTGCAGGCGGATGTCGGCGCTTTTGCCTCCGCGCGCAAAGGCGCTGTAACCGCCGACCAGCTCTTCCAGACGACTGCCGACGCCCCCCAGGATCAGCGCAAGACTGGGCTGTGCAAGAGGGGGCAAGGTCAGGGGCACGCCGCCATTGTGCATGTGCGCGGCGAAGCGTTTCGGGCCATAGGCTTCCAGCAGTTGCACCGCAGGCAGGTTCAACGACATGGACAAGGCAGAACTGGCCGCCACCGGACCGCTGAAACCCGCAGAAAAATTACCCGGCCGGTAATCGCCATATCGGCGCGGCACGTCCTGCAGCAACGACTCGGAATGAATCAACCCGGCATCCATGGCCATTCCGTAAAGGAAAGGCTTGAGGGTCGAGCCGGGTGAACGCAACGCTCTGACCATGTCCACATGACCGAAACGCTTTACGTCATTGATGTCCACGGAACCGACGTAAGCGCGCACCGCCATGTTTTGAGCCTCCACCACCAGAATCGCGGCAGAGGTTCGCTCAGGCAACCGGGCACGCCAGCCCAGCAACAGGTCTTCAAGCCTTCGTTGCAGCGTCGCATCCAGGTTGGTGCGGATCAAAGGCGGGCTGTTCGGACGATTCAGACGCCGTGCCAACAGGGGCGCAAGGGCCGGCTCCTGACGGGGCGCCAGCAGCAGCGGCTCTTCCAGGGCCTCATTGACGGCACGTTGCGGCCAGACCTGAAACTCGGCCAGACGCCTGAGCACTTTGTCCCGGGCCGCCTGGGCACGTTGCGGATGGCGATCCGGCCGCAATCGGCTGGGCGCCTGGGGCAGCACGGCCAGCAACGCGGCTTCGGCGCGGGTCATCTGCAGCGGCGACTTGCCCAGATACGCCCAACTGGCCGCTGCGACACCCTGCAACGTCCCGCCAAACGGCGCGCGATCAAGGTAAATGCCGAGAATCTCGTCCTTGGACAAATGCCATTCCAGTTGCAGGGTGCGCCACAACTGACGGGCTTTACCGGGCAAGGTTCGGGAGTGAGGGTCAAGCAGCCGCGCCACCTGCATCGACAAGGTGCTGCCGCCCGATACCACACGCGCGCCCCGCAGGTTTTGCCAGGCCGCCCTGCCCAATGACAGCGGGTTGATGCCGGGATGGCTGTAGAACCAGCGATCCTCGTAGGTCAGCAACGCTTCGATGTAATACGGCGACACCTGCCTGACCGACACCGGATAACGCCAGACGCCATCGGCATCGGCAAAACGCCACAAGGGCGTGCCATCTTCCGCGAGCACCACACGGGCCAGATCGTCTTCGGGCAGGGGGAGCGGCCAGATGCGGTCGGCCAGCCAGAGCAGGGCGATGACCAACGACACGCCACCCAGAATACGAAGACCAGGTTTGAGCAGCTTTTGCCCGAAGGCATGACCTACCGCAGAGGTTGCGGACTTCAAGCTCCCGCGCCAGTCACCTGACGATATTCGCAGCTTCAAGGCAAAGAGCCTTTATCATCCACGGAACTCGCTGCTCTAATGAACAGCCAAAGCGAACAGGCGCGTTTTTCCACGAACCCCATCAGGAAGTACATATGCAGGTAGAAAGCTTTTTCGAATGGCTTGGCCAGGCGCTCGGCGCGGTGATCCGCTTCATCGTCGATGGGCTGGAATGGATATTCAATCTGTTCACTCACGCGGGCGGCAATTTCGTCGACGGCTTGTCACGCACACTGGGCATGGACACTTCCCTGATCAGCATTCTGGCGTTGATTGTCGGGCTGATGCTGCTGTACTCGGCTATCCGCGCCTTCATGCGCGCCTCGATCGTCGCCGGCATTATCTGGCTGGTGTTGGGGCTGTGGCTGTTGAGCTGGATTATTCATTGATTTGAGCCGAACACCGTTGGAGCGAGGCTTGCCCGCGAATCGCAATTCCAGGCGACCTGTTTATCGCCTGAACCGACGCTTCGCGGGCACGCCTCGCTCCAACAGAAGCTAACTATTTACCCTTCACCACCATCTGCGCCGGCGCTTCACCCAGCGCCTGCCAGTTCGGCCGATACATCGACTCCACTTGCGGCGGCGGCACACGATAGACACCCGGTGTGACCGCGCGGGCCAGATACAGCAAATGCACAGTGCTGTCGCCATTCAAATCCAGGGCGGCGACATAACGGTCGGCGCGGTACTCCTGATGTTTGACCCCGGCATTCTCCATGGAGGTCTTCCATTGCTTGACCGACTCGCTGGCGTCATCAAGGCTGGCCGCTGCCTGCGCAAGGTTCTGGTTTTCCAGCTCCAGACCGGCTGGCAACAAATCGACCACCAATGCATCCGGCACCCGCTGTCTGGCTTTGACTTCGATGTGCACCAGCAACAACTGACCGCTTTTCAACGAATCCAGGTCGGCCTCTTCGCCGTTCAGGCTCAGGTATTCGCGACGGATGCTCAGGTTTTCACCCCCCGCCGTGGGTGGCTTGGATGGATAACCGGAAATCGTCAACTGCTGATACAGCGTCTCGCCGCTCTCATTCTGCAAGGACATCGGCGAAGCCAGCAACGCGCCCTCCAGCTTCAGGCCCGGATTGGCAGTGTTGATCTCACTGGTCTGGTTGCCGCTGGTGAGGAGCGCTTTCCAGTTCTTCTCCGGTTTGCCCAGCAAATCCCGCCCCGCGAGGAACAGCGAGTTGCGCTCCTGAGTCGACAGATAACGGTTGGCCGCGACTTCATCCGCCAGCGCAAACAGTCGCTGATCGCGCCTGTCCGCTGCCAAGTGGTTTTCTTCCAGCAAGGCCAGGATCAATGCCTGATCGCGTAGGGGACTGCCGTAGTCGGCGAGCCATTCGTTGGCCTGGCGTCCTGCCGCGAGACCGGCCAGCATCGCCTGATCTGCACGCGGCTTGTCGCCCATTTTTTCCAGGGCGATGGACAGCTGCACCAGCGGCAGACCGGAACGTGCGTCAGTGCGACGGTCGAACAGGCTGCGCAGCGCGCCCAATGGCGCTTGCTGGCTGCGGGACAACACCAGACCGGCATAAGCCTGCACGGCAAAGCGCGTATGTTCGGCGTTTTCGCTGTAGCTGACCTCGATCTGATTGCGCTCCTGCAAATAACGCAGCAGCCGTTCGTTGGCTTTTTTCAGCGCTTCGGGAGGGACCGCGAAACCTTGATCCCGGGCCCGAGACAGGAAATCGGTCACGTAAGCCGTGAGCCAGTACTCCTCTTCTCCGTCGGCGCTCCACAGACCAAAGCTGCCGTTATAGCGCTGCATGCCCAACAGACGCTCGATGCCGATTTCCACGCTGCGCTTGCGATCCGCTTCCGGCTCACCCTTTAGGCCCAGACGCTTGAGGGTTGCCGCATCGGCGTACAGCGAGGGGTACAAGCCGCTGGCGGTTTGCTCAAGACAGCCATAGGGATACGCCTTGAGCGCACGAATCTGCTCACCCAGGTTCAGGGGAGGACGACTCGACACTGCCAGCAAGGCTTCACGCCCGGCAGGTTCGAACGCTTCCAGTGCGCCCTCCGGCAGGTTCCACGGCTGATCGGTGATGGCCGCACGGTAGTGCTTGAGCAGCGCCGGGTAGGCCGGCCGGACGCCAAGGGTCCATTCGCGAGTGAACGGCGGCAGGTTTTCGCCCGGAAGATCGAGGCCTTGCACCAGCACCTTGATCTTGCCCTGGCCGAAGCCGCCCAGTGCCTTGACCGGAATACGCAGTGTCTTGCGCTGATCCTGTGCCAAGGGCACGCGCTGGGTGAACTCGCCGTCGGCCAAGCTCAGTTGTCCGTCCGCGCTCAGTTGCACGTTCAGCACCTGAGCCTTGCCGGACAGATTGGAAACATCCAGGGCCACTGTCGTCTGATCGCCACCCGCCAGGAAACGCGGGGCCGACAGCTCGGCAATGATCGGCGCAGCCACCACGGTTTTTGCCTCGGCCATCCCATAGCGTTCACCGGTCCAGGCCTGCGCCATGACGCGCAGTTCGCCATTGAAATCCGGGATGTCCACGCTGACTTCGCCTTCGCCCTGTTCGTTCAGTGTCACCGGCGCGCTTTGCAGGGCAACAATAGTGACGCTGGTTTCAGGTCGTTTGCCGCCTTTGGCCAGCGCCGCATCGCCCCCGAAGGCCAGGGATGCCAGACGGTTGCGGCCAGCCTCGATCAACTGCCCGTAGACGTCCAGTTGATCCGCGCCATAGGACTTGCGACCGAACAGGCTGGCGAACGGATCAGGTGTCGCATAGCGGGTGATATTAAGGATGCCGACGTCTACCGCCGATACCAGTACATGCACGTCCTTGGGCACACTGCCGTCAGCATTTTTAGCGATCACCTTGAGTTTCAGCGGTTGCTGCGGACGCATTTTTTCCGGCGCCGTGATGCTCAGCGCCAGCTTGCGTTGGGTGCGATCCAGCGGCAAATGCAATACGCCTACAGCACGCTTGGGCGTGACATTGGCTTTGCGCTCGCCGGGGCGAATCACCAGCGCGCTGACATACAGGTCATGGCGCGTCCATGTCTTGTCCAGCGGGATATCGAACGCCTTGCCCTCAGCCGGCACGTCGATTTCCTGCCACCACAGCGGCCCCTCGCTGGATTCCACCAGCAGATAACCCTTGCCTGCCGACGGTGGCGTCACAGTGACTTTTACGGTATCGCCATCGGCATAGGCCGGTTTGTCCAGTGCCAGCTTGACCTGATCGGGCCGCACCGCGCCGCCGTCGGCGTTGTCCTGCCACTGATAACCGGCCCAGAAGCGCATGCTGCTGACCAGCCCGGTTTGCGGGTCTTCGACTTCGACTCGGTAAGGGCCCCATTCAACCGGGAACGTGACCTTGGCGGTCGAGCCCTGCTTGATGCTGACGGTTTCTTCGCTGAGATTCAGGTACTTCTCGTTGTAGTGATAGCTCCAGCCATCGCTGTCCGAGTAATTCCAGTAATAGTCGCGACGCTCACGAATCAGGCGAACCTTGAGGTTATCCGCGGCCAGTTTGTTGCCTGCGCTGTCAGCCACCAGCACTTCAAATTCGGCCGGGCCGTCGCCATCGGTCTGGGCCAGACCGTTGGTGTCATCGTCCTCGCCTTCGCCGCTCGTGGTGTCGCTGCCAAACAATGCACGCACACCGGGCAATTGCTCTGCGGGCCAGACCGGTTGCACCACACGCCGGGTGATCGGCCGACCGCCAGACTCTTGCAGGCTGGCTTGCAGAATCAGTTGCAGGGGCGATCTGGCATTGGACCATTGGCTTGGCACATCGATGCTCAGCTTGCCCTGTTCGTCCAGGGTACTGGCGTCGATCTCCAGATCCTGCTTGAGCTCTTCTTCAGTGATCGAACCGAACTGATAGCCCGGCAACGCAGGCACCGCGTCACGCAGGGGGCGCACGTAAAGCAGGCCCGTCAGGTTATTGCCAGAGGCCGGAGCGCCGTACAGATAACGACCGGTCACGTCGAACACTGCGTTGTCCGCAGGGGCAATCGGGCTGTCGCTGGCTTTGATTTCCAGCGCCATGCGTTCGGGAAGAAAGTCTTCTACCTGAAACTCGTACAGCTGCGGCTTGCCGTCGCCCAGGTCGAACACCAATTGCCAGCGCCCGGTGGGCGCTTCATCAGACAGCTGCAGTTGATACTGATAAAGCCCGGTCTTGTCGGCGTCCCACACAAACTTGCGGCTGACTTGCTCGTCCGGGCGACGCACTTCCACCGTGACCGGTTGCGGCTTTACCTCCTTGCCATCGTTATCGCGCAGCAACCCATTGAGCAGCACGGTTTCGCCGGGGCGATACAGATCCCGCGGGCCGAAGATAAAGAATTGCAGGGCATGAGCCTTTGGCCCAGTGATGTTGAATTCCGCCAGATCCAGTGCAGCACTGTCCAGACGCAGCATGCTGGTCTGTTCGTCTTTATGGGCCAGCACCAATGCCGCCTTGGCTGAAAGCGGCAGCTCGGCGTGGCCCGCCGAGTCGGTTTTGGCCTGACCGACGATTTTGCCATCGCTGTCGTAGAGCGCCAGGTCGATGTCGCTCAGGGCCTTGCCCCCTTCCAGCGCCTGAGTGAATGCGTCCAGACGATTGGCGTAGCGATGCACCGACAAGCCAATGTCGCTCAGGGTAAATACTGTGGCCGGATTCGAATAACTGTAGCTGCCTGCCGCTTTCATCACGGCCAGATAAACGCCCGGCTGCTGCAATGCCTTGATACCCGCAATGGGCAACAGCACGGTTTCCCGCGTGTTGCGCGCCGGGTTCAAGTCGAAGCGCGCGCCGTAAACCAGATCGGCCCGGGCCAGAAGCTCTTCGGAGTTGTAGCTCTGCACGCTGGAAGCGCCACCCCACTGACTCAGAAACGCAGGCAAGGCTTCGGATTTTATCCGGAAGAACTCGACATTGACCTTGTCGACGTTCAAGGCGATCACCGGCAGGCCTTCGGCCAAACGGGTCGGCAACAGGCTGCCACGACTGGCGAAGCCCACCGTTGCCTGCAGGTCCTTGGTTTCAAGGCGGCTGGTAAACTCGGCGGCCAAGGTGGCCTTATTGACGGCCAGAAGGCCAGCATCAACGGTCAGTACCAGTTTGCGCTGAGGCTCCAGATGCCGCAGCCGCAGTTCCATCAGGTTGTCCGACAGCTCCCACGCGCCGTCAACCTTGCCGCTCTTGCTGTCCACCAGATGCAGTTTTTCAGCAAACTTCTGCTCCGGGTCCAGCGGTACGGAAAAACTTACCGACAAGGTGCTGGCACCCTCGACCTGGATTTCTGACACGTCAACGACCGTCAGCTCCCGCCCGGCATACCGCTGGCTCAGCGCAGGAATGTCCACCGCCGGCCTGGGCTGGCTCGATTCACCGGCCACTGACCCGCTGGCTGGCGCAGAAACCGGGGCCTGCTTGTCTTGTGTGGAGGAATCGCAGGCGCTCAGCAGCGCAAGCGCGCAAGCCAGAAACAATCCTTTGTTAAGCATGGGACACTCATAGGGCGACGATTGAGAGGACGCTACTATAGCAGCCGGACGTTCGACATGATGCGGCGCAAAAAATAGACATTGGGATTGAGACGTTGTTCTCAGCGTCCCGCAGGCTAAAAGCAACCAACCTCTGTAGGACCGGACTCATCCGGGAAGATGTCGAGAAGGTCACGTTCGGATTCGCCGATGAACATAGAATCCCCAACGGCATCAAGCCGCGATGCAGATCTCGCTGGAGCGAGGCTTGCCTGCGAAGAAGCCTGTACACCCGTTACAAATTTATCGCCCCAAAAGAGCGTTCACGGGCACGCTTCGCGCCAACGGTTTTGTAGACGTCCATTGCTCTCTACAATGCCCGCCTTGCCCGGGAGCCTTCATGTCCACTTTGCTTGACGACTGGCGCCACCGCCCCACCCATCAAAAGGTCTGGGCGCTGGCGGCACCGATGATTCTGTCCAATATCTCCGTGCCCCTGGTGGCGCTGGTAGACAGCGCCGTGATCGGTCATCTGCCCCACGCCCATCAGTTGGGTGCCGTGGCGGTGGGCGCGACGCTGTACACGTTTCTGGCCTGGACCATGGGTTTCCTGCGCATGGGCACCACCGGCTTTGCTTCGCAGGCGGCCGGGCGCAGCGACGGGGCAGCGTTGCGGCAGATTCTGTTGCAAGGCCTGCTGCTGGCGATGGGGCTGGCGGCACTGCTGGGCGTTGTCGGCCTGCCGTTCAGTCACATGGCACTGAACATGATGCAACCGTCCGCCGACCTGCAATCGCTGACCGAGGACTTTTTCCACACCCGGCTTTTTGGCCTTCCCGCCGCCCTGGCCGGTTACGCGCTGGTGGGCTGGTTCCTCGGCACGCAGAACGCCAGGGCACCCCTGGCGATTCTGCTGACCACCAATCTGGTCAATATCACCCTGAATCTCTGGTTCGTGATCGGCCTGGACTGGGGCGTGGTGGGCTCCGCGCGCGCCTCGGTGCTGGCTGAGTGGACCGGTGCACTGCTGGGTCTGGTGCTGGCACGGAAAACCTTGCGCACCTGGTCAGGACAGATCGCCTGGGGGGCGCTAAAGCGCTGGCACAACTGGCGGCCCTTGCTGGCGGTCAATCGCGATATTTTCATTCGCAGTCTGGCGCTGCAATCGGTGTTTTTCCTGATCACCGTGCAAGGGGCCCGGTTGGGCGATGCCACCGTGGCTGCCAACGCCTTGCTGCTCAACGGCCTGCTGCTGACCGCCCACGCGCTGGATGGCCTGGCCCATGCCGTCGAGGCTTTATGTGGTCACGCCATCGGCGCACGCAACCGACGCGCCCTGCGCCGCTCGCTGACGGTGGCCGGGGGCTGGTCGCTGATTGCAAGCCTGGCGTTCGCCCTGCTGTTCTCGGTTGCCGGGCATTTGTTTATCCAGATGCAGACCGATATCCCGGACGTGCGCGCAACCGCCTTTATCTACCTGCCGTACCTTGCCGCCCTCCCCTTGCTGGCGGTCTGGAGTTATCTGCTTGACGGATTATTCATTGGGGCCACGCGGGCCCGCGAGATGCGTAACGCCATGCTGCTCAGCGTGATCCTCATCGCCCCCGTCGCCTACGCTGCCCAAAGCCTGGGTAACCATGGGCTGTGGCTGACGCTGTTACTGTTCATGTTGATTCGTGGGGCCACGCTGGGCGTCACCGCATGGCAGTTGAACAAGACGGGGGAGTGGTTCAGCGGGCCCGCCCACTGAGCGACGGCATCCCGTCAGGATTCGGTTTCATCCACAGGGGGCGGCTGGCTTGCCGCCGCAAAGAGAATCTGCGGGCTGACCAGCTTCAAGCCATCGGCGTCGAGACTGATACTGCTGTCGCCCACCCTGACTGACCACTCGCTGCCCACCTGATAAGTGATACGCGGCCCTCCCCTCAACTGAATGCAGCGTTCATCACCGATAAACTGCGGCGGCACGTTCGCTTCGAGTGTCCAGGTCCGGGGCACGCCCGGAAGTACGGCGGGGGTGTCTTCGGGCTGCCGAAGCGTGGCCATTACAATGGGTTGGTCAAGATCCTCATCCATAAAACCCACCACCACCTGCATACCGCCGCGCAATATCGCCACCAGCTTCGCGGCGACAGGCAACCAACACTCGCCGTATGACGCACCGCCCCCCTGATACCCCCAGTCGAACCGGGCTTTTACTCGCCCGAGCGCATCATAAATGGCTGGCTCGCCCGCCAGCCCCACGATGCATGCACGCTGGATATCCGCAACCGCGGGGCGTTTGACGGGTTCAGGCGTGAAACCGTTTTCCCAGGGTGTCGCCTTAAACCGATTGAGATAGAGCGCGGCGTCGCTGCCCCGGCGCGCACCCAGTTGCCGTGGGTCAAAGCCACGATGCTCAACGGCCGTCACCAGCCATAGGTGGTTGAACGCCACCACCGGATGCCCCTTGAGTGGCATCAGATGCCCGGCGGCCACAAACGGCAAGGTGCTCTCCCCGGCAGCCACCTGCAGCGAGCGATCCACGCCGGAGGTGTTCACCGAAAAACGGCTGACACCGGCGTGCAGGGGCATATCCGAAAATTGCGCCGTCGGCACGGGACGAAACCCGCGCAGGCCATCGCCGAAAACCAGTTCATGGCCTTGGGGCGAATGCCGGAAGTGATAGTGAATACGCTCCTCACTGCACAGGCGCTGGACCAGTTGCAGGTCGGACTCACGGTATTGCGCGCAGTGATCCCTCACCCGGCATTCTGTTTTGAGATCAAACCGATAGCTGTCCTCGCGAATACCGTGTTCGAGCAACACCCGACTGATAATCTGCGGTGCCGTCATACCCTGAAAGACGCGGGGATTGTAACGCTGCCCAAGGCAGGCAAGCCGTGGCCCGATCGTCAGTTGGTAGCACGCGGGGCCTGGCCTGAAATGACTGCGTTCCACGCCCTGAATCTGCCCGTGAACACCCAGCTTGCGCCCCTTGAAATGCAGGAACGCCGACCGGTACATCAGGCTGTTCGGGTCCAGTTCAGGGTCATCGACCAACACTTCCAGCTCAAGACGAAACAGTTGACTGATCCCCTCCGTCCCGCTGAAAGACAGCACCTGCAAGCCGCTCGCAACCAGGGCGATGTCGAGGCGAAAGTGCGGTTCCTGATGCATGGGCGGGCTTCTCTACGTGTACGCGGCCGGGAATTCTGGCCGAGAACATGCTCGGGGTAGAGAGCGAAACGCAGATTAGGAAGTTGCCTACAGAAGAAAGGAATTCGGATTACAGCATCCGATTTGGGTAGCCGTATGACTCAGGCGGGTCCTTGACACCGGATTCAACCTGGCAGTTGATCCGGTGCCGACCCCTGTGTAGCGCGCTTGCCCGGGCCAGCGCGCTACACAGGTGGGACTGCCAGGGAATTACGAGGACAGGTAAGAAGAGCGCGTCAAACCAAGACGCAGCGCGTCCAGGTATTGGGTGCGCTCGCGCGGGGAGATTTTGGCGCTGGCGACTTTGTCCCGGTAGTGGGTCATCAGTTCTTCCGGCGACAAGTGCACGTAGCGCAGCATGTCTTCGATGGTGTCGTGGGTCTCGATGCCTGCGTGGTAAACGCTGCCGTCCGGATTCTGGTAGATGTTCACCGAGTCGGTATCACCGAACAGGTTGTGCATGTCTCCCAGAATTTCCTGATACGCGCCCACCAGGAAGATACCCAGCAGGTAGTCTTCACCTTCGTTCAAGGCGTGAACCGGCAGGCTGGTTTCGATGCTCTGCTCGTCCACGTACTGCTTGATCTTGCCGTCGGAGTCGCACGTCAGGTCTTGCAGCACGGCACGGCGCAGCGGTTCTTCGTTCAGGCGGTGCAGCGGCAGGATCGGCAGGACCTGGCCGATTGCCCAGGTGTCGGGCAGGCTCTGGAACACCGAGAAATTGCAGATGTACTTGTCAGCCAGCTTATCGTTGAGTTCGTCCAGCACCTGGCGGTGGGAACGCTGACGCGCCTTGAGCGAGTTGTGCAGACGGCGGCAAACCGAGAAGTAGCATTGCTCGGCCAGGGCTTTCTGAGCCAGACCGATCTTGCCATCGGCGTACTGGGTGGCGATATCGCTCATGTAGTGCGTGGCGCGCCAGTAGGTTTCGGTGACCATCTCGATATCGGTCGGGCCCAGCAGGTCCACCAGCCATTGCACGGTTTCCGGCAGGCTTTCCTTGTCTTCGATCTTCGGCACTTCGTCGTTGTGCTTCTCGACGTCAGTGACCTGCACCACCAGCATGGCGTGGTGGGCGGTCAGCGAGCGGCCACTTTCGGAGAAAATATTCGGATGCGGCAAGCCCTGCGCATCGCAGAACTCCTTGAGCATGCCGACCACGACACCGGCGTAATCGTCCATGTCGTAGTTGATGGAGCTGGCGTTGCGCGAGTGGGTGCCGTCGTAATCAACGCCCAGACCGCCGCCCACGTCGATGTGGTCCACCGGCAGACCCAGGTTGCGCAACTCGCCGTAGTAACGAATCGCTTCCTTGAAGCCGTGCTGATAGTCAGCCAGATTGGCGATCTGTGAACCCATGTGGAAGTGCAACAGACGAATGCCCTGATCCAGACCGGCCTTGCGGAAGCGCTCGACCACCGAAAGCAGTTGCGCGGCAGACAAGCCGAACTTGGACTTCTCGCCACCGGTGTCAGCCCACTTGCTGGATGCCAGCGACGACAGGCGAACGCGCAGCCCCACTTGCGGTGCGACCTTCAGGTCGGCGGCTTCTTCGATCACCAGTTCAACTTCGGATTCTTTCTCGATCACGATGAACACGTTGTGACCCAGCTTCTGACCCATGAGCGCCAGACGAATGAATTCACGGTCCTTGTAACCGTTGCACACGATGGTGCCGCCTTTCGGCGCCAAAGCGAGCACCGCCATCAGCTCCGGCTTGGAACCGGCTTCAAGACCGATGGAAACGTCTTGAGTGGCAATGATGTTCTCGACCACGGCTTCCTGCTGGTTGACCTTGATGGGATACAGCGCGGTGTACTTGCTCTGATAGCCAAGGCGCGCAATGTTCTCGTCAAACGCGCCGGTCAACTGGCGAACGCGGTCTTGCAGGATGTCGGGGAAACGCACCAGCAATGGCAGGGACAAACCGCTTTTACGCAGGTTGTCGACCTGCTCGTACAAGTCGATGGGCGAACTGCTCGGACCATTGGGACGAACCTCAACGCGACCCGCTTCGTTGATCGCGAAATAACCGGCCCCCCAATGGCGTATCCCGTAAACACTGCGGCTGTCCGCAACTGTCCATTGGCTGCCATCGTCTTTGCGTGTGCGTCGTACGGACATCAACGTCCCCTATAAAAAGTCAGATAGCGCCAGCCGAAAATCGGGCTCGGCGCAGTGTAAAGAGTGAAAATGACGGTTTGGCGCCAACTCGTCACCGCTAGTAGACCGGCGGCGAGGGGCAGAGTTTAGAAGCGCCGGTCAACCGCCGGACTTCTTGGCCTTGAAGCCCTGTTTAGCCAGTTCGGCCAACAGCAGCTCCACATGATCACCCTGAATCTCGATCACGCCCTCCTTGAGTGAACCGCCGGTGCCGCAGCGCTGCTTGAGGGTTTTGGCCAGATCCTTGAGGGCGTCTTCCGCCAGAGGGACGCCCGTGATCGTCGTCACCGTCTTGCCGCCGCGACCTTTGCTTTCGCGACGCACGCGGGCGATGCCGTCACCTTCGGGGATCACCGTCTTTTTGCAGATACAGGCGTCGACGGGCTGACGACAGTCGGGACAATGGCGTCCCGCGTCAGTGGAAAACACCAGACCACCCAGCGCGGCGAATGAAGCGGCTTTTTTTGCCACTGCACATCCTCTTGTTGAGGACCGAAGACCAGTCGACATGAGCATGGACGCCGTTGTCGACCGCGAAGCCCCACTCATGCAGGGGCAGCGCAACTGACCGGATCACCCCGGCCAGCTTGAAAAGGTCGCGCAGTGTAACGGCAAAAAGCCCGGTTGCTAAGGGCTAATGTGCGCCAATTCATTCACCCTTCGCGACGTTGGCCAGATAGCGCTTCAAGGCCGCCAAAGAGTCCGGGCAATAAGGCTTTGCCTCGGTTTCGCGCAGCACTTGCTCAACCGGGATAAAACGCGCTTCCAGCACCTCTTCGGGCTGTAACGTCAACGGCCCGTCCCAGACCGCCGAAAACACGGCGCACCACAGCCGATTGCCCGGCTGATCGAAAAAAAACTGCTCATGGGCGCGTAACGCCACGCCATTGACGCCCAGCTCTTCGGCCAATTCACGGGCGGCGGATTCGGCATAACTTTCATCCGCTTGCACCATCCCGCCTGCAGCAACATCCCAATAACCGGGATAAATGGCCTTGCTCAAGGTGCGACGGTGAACACACAAATCGCCCGCAGAATTGAACACCAGAATGTAAGTGCCACGGCCAATCAGGCCGCGCTCGCGAAGCTCCGCCCGCTCCATGGAGCCGAGCAAGTGGTCCTGAGCATCGACCCAGGCGATCTGCTCGGCATCGGAGGCGGCGCGGTGCGCGGTTTCATTGGCTGAGAACGACATCGATCAGCCTTGCGACAGCAGTTGACGAAGGTCAATCACGGCGGCATTGGCGCGGGAAATGTAGTTGGCCATAACCAGTGAGTGGTTGGCCAGAACGCCAAACGCACTGCCGTTGAGTATCATCGGGCTCCACATCGGTTCTTGCGACGCTTCCAGCTCACGAATGATCTGACGCACACTCACCGTTGCATTCTTTTTGGCCAGTACATCAGCGAAGTCCACTTCAATGGCGCGCAACAGGTGAGACAACGCCCAGGCCTGACCGCGTGCTTCATAGAACACGTTGTCGATCTGCAGCCACGGCGTCTCGACGATTTCCTCGTCCACCTGCGGCACTTCCCCCGGCTTCACCTCAGCCATCGCCTCGGTTTTCAAGGTACTGTTGAGCTTGACGCGACCGACGCTCGCCGACAAACGCTGGGATAACGAACCCAGGCGCGTGCCCACATCCCCCAACCAGTTGTTCAGGTTGTCCGCGCGGGCATAAAACAGCGCATTTTTCTGCGCAGGATCGGAAAGGCGCGCTTGATAACGGCTCAGCGCAGCAATGCCGTCACGGTATTGCGACTCGCTCGACGGCAGGATCCAGCTGCGGTTGTTGAAGTTGAACAGCGGCTCGGCCTTGGCCAGATCGCTGTCTTCGGCGGACTGCGACTGGGAGCGGGCAAAGTCCTTGCGCATGGCACGGCTCAAATCACGCACCTGAACCAGCACGCCGTATTCCCAGCTAGGAATGTTGTCCAGCCACAGACCCGGCGGCAGACGGTCGTTGGACAGGTAGCCACCCGGCTTGTCGAGCAGCGTCTGAGCAACGGTTTTCAAGGTTTCGACCGTGGTGTAGCCGACCACCATCTGCCTGCCGTCGCGCTGCGCCGCAGCCTGGGCGTTCTGCTGGACAGGGAACAGCGCGGGCTCCTGGCTCCAATACCAGCCGATCAGCAACGTGGCGATCAGGTAAATCCCTATCAGCACGCCCAAGGCCCGACTGTAAAACAGCCCGCCCAAGTAACCGCGCCGCTTCACTGAGGCAGGTTCATCGACGCGTTCACTCGCGCTGCCTGCGCGGTTTTTCCAATCCAGCATGGCCATATCCTTTCAATCACGGAGTTCAGTGCTCTGACCGCAACCTTACAGCAAGGTGCGTTTTGCGGGTATGAGGGGTAGGTGGTTTTGTTGTTTCCAGATGACCCGCTGGCGAGGCTTGCCCGCGAAGAGGGCGGGACCTCCAGAAAATCTTCTGTGGCAGGCACATCGCCTTTGCGGGCGAGCCTCCAACGTGGGGGCGCTGGCGTGGCAGAGATGTGGCGGTATCGAACGTAAATCCTGTTGGAGCGCGGCTTGCCCGCGAAGACGTCGTATCGGACGATCTATATAGGTCGCCTGAAATTCCGATTCGCGGGCAAGCCTCGCTCCCACAACCCCTCTGCCATTCATACGACCACACCAAAACCGGAAATGCCCTACAGGATTGGGCATTGACCCAACTGTGCGGCTCTTTATCATGAGCGGCCTGAGCCTAAGAACTCTCAACCCCGTTAACTCCCGCCACGATAGACAGCGGCTTTTTTTGCGCCTTTCGATAAGGATTCTTATCGCCTGCGCACTACACTTCTGCTTGTCTGTCATGTCGGGAGTCGGCTAATAAAAGACCCTTCGGGGGAATATGCTGGCACCAGGTTTGGGTGTTCTTAGCTCCCGACGCCTTTACTGCAAAGAGGACAGACCGCATGGACGCCCTTTACGAACCCCTCGTTTTCACCCGCCACAAGCTGCCACTCCACGCGCTGATCATCGAACGTCAAGCCTGGTTCTGCGCGCTGGACCTGGGCCGACTCATGGGCATGTTCTTCGAACAGCGCATCACCCGAAAACTCGACGCAGATCAACGCCGCACCGTGAACCTGCGCTACAAAGGGGAAGTGCAAGAAGTGCAGATGATCAGCGAGTCCGCGGTCTACGCCCTGCTCATCTACCACCATCACCCCGCCAACAGCCAACTGCGCCAATGGCTGACCTACGAAGTGCTGCCCCACCTCAACCAAGCCCCCTCGCGCCACATTCACAACAGCCCGACACCGGCAAGACTGGAGTGGCAAGGCGGCGAACTGAGCGTGATGCACTGGCAGAACGAACCGTGGATTCGATTGCGGGATATGCCGAGTTTGTTGCCGGGGCGGGAGGGGTTGCAGGTCACGCCAGCCAGTGGGTGGAAAAAGATCAGAATTAGATTGGGCCTCGACAGTAAGGAGCGAGCGCTTTTCTGATGATCCAGGGCTTGAGTTGCCCTATATACCGCGTTCTGCATACTTCAACAGAGAAGAAAAATACAAAAATCGACCATACTATTATTTTTTTCAGCCAAGGCGCTTGTTCTGTGCCTGCCCCCATGAACATTAACAATATAATCAGAAGAAGCCACCTTAGGGGCAGCTGAAAATACACCACATATTTGACCACGGGCTTATTGCAAAAAAATAGCAGGCATAACGCGAGAATGGACACATTAGATAGATAGCAGATACCGAACCACACCAGCAAGAACGAGAAACTCGAGCCTGACAAATCAGCAAAGCTCGACACAATAAATTCGAAATCACTCCAATAGGGTACGCGATTCAACATCAGGCTGATAAACCAGTACCAGACGATACAGAGAGCATCATAAATCCCGAACAGTAGACATACGACTCGCTGACTTAGCCGGAAATGCATGATTTGCCCCATGCTCAAACTCACTCCATTTGATACTGCCGCCTGAAATGCAGAGGTACGTTGCCATACTTGCATTGTTCCAGATCACTCTCAGTGGACAGATCGGTAATAATTCCGAGCCGATATTTACAATAAGTAATGACCTTTTCTCGCTCATCAAGCGAGAGTTCATCAATCCGCTTGGGGTCGGACTCATAAGCAAAAATATTATAAAACCTCACCTGCAAGGTTAAGTATTTTTTTTAAAAAATACCGCTTCAGGATCAGCATCTTCGAGGTAATCGTAGAACCCATAATTCGCAGCAAAGTAAATTATAAGCACCACGAAACCGGCTAGAAAAACCTTCATGACTTAGACGGCGCAAGCAGGCCAGATTGAGAGCGCAATATGCGCACAAACTCCAGAGCCAAATAACCAGGACATATCTTCCCTTCTTGAAATGGAAACTCTCGATGCCCACCTAGAACAAAAATATTAAATACACTCTTCAACACCTTAATAAGGCCAAGCAGAGCGTCAATTTGACGGGGAGGTATTTCAGGCGTCGTATCATATCCGACACGGTCATTTGCCATTACCCTGGCGTCTGCCACGATATCATCCCCCTCATCAATAGCAGTGAGATTTTGCAGCAGCACGATACCGATAACGCCAGTATTGAATCCAGCCAAATGACTTCCTTTATAACGAATGAATGGCATGCGAAGGCATTTCATAAGCAGCCGGCCCCACTTGGCAACATGACGACCATAACAGCTTCAAACTGGTGACTTATGAGTCGACACTAGAGAAATAAATCTTATCATCTCAGCGACCACAAAAAACACCATTACAAAAGTCAGCGCCACCTTAACCGTTATGGTTTTGCTGGCAACCACAGCAGTACCCAGCACTATCACCCCAACCAATCTAAATGGCAACTGCGCAAAAATCAGATACCGAACCCGTCTTGACCCACTCAAAAAAAGAATAAACGACAAAATGATAGACACGTTGAAAACCCATAAAGCCGTAGCAATAGGAACAGCTAAAAACTGCCAGTCGCTTTGTGAATACGGCTGCCCCCAAAACATTTGCAACAGCTGAAACTCATAAAAATAAGGAACATGATCACTCATCACACTGACTAGACAATACAAAAAAATGAATAAACCATCAAAAATCCCCCACACTAAACAGCATCGCCTAAAACTACCATTCAACCAACGTAATAAACTCACCGAAGACCTCCACACATGCAATTTTTATACAAGCATTCGATACCGCCGAAGCGTTTTAACTTTGCATCTATCTCACACCGAAGTTTACAAAAATTGATCATTGCTGCATACCACACGCCTGTAAACGGGAGCTCTGCCCCTACGACACGGTGAGAATATTTGTGACCTTAACCATGAACAAAAGAGACACCTTAATAAAAAATACGGCACTATCAGGACGATTTTCATGCCCAGCGTTCTAGCACCCCACATCCATAACAAGAACCAATACCAACAATACTATGAGGCCCGCCCCTATCCTAAATCAGGAGCTCGAAGCCCTCTCTCAGCTCTTATTTTTCGCGCCAACTCTAAACCTCCATTACCCGGACAAACCTTCTCTTCATCAATTTGCTTGGGAAATTCCCGGTGGCCACCTAAAACCTCAATGGTGAAAAATGATTGAATAACATCCAGCAACGCGTTAAGCGCCACCACCTGCCGACTGGGAGCTTCGCTCTGGGTTTTATAACCCCATACCGCCATAAAATCTTTCGCATCATCGACCAGATCACCGACTTCATTGGGAGTGGTTAAATCCTCCAACAGGACGATACCTATAACGCCTGTGTTGTAGTGAAGGACACTGCTTCCTTTCAATCTTAAATCGCGCCCTTCAAAAATATGGCCCGTACAATCTATACCGAAATGGTAGCCAACCTCTCCAAATTTAACCAGATGGCTACTCAAAATCCGCCCCATTTGTAGCGCCCCAAAATCCCCACAACCAAACGTGCGCCCCGCGTGATGCAAGGCAACCATCGAATAGTCCCAATCCATTGCCATCGTCGGGGTATTCTTAAGCGCCCCCCAAGCCGAACGCTCCGTGGATAAAAATTCTGAGCGCTTCAATGCCCGCAAAATGACTTCACGCGTCATCGCACGATCATCTACTGGAATTTCAATTAGCGGCAATTCTATATCTAAATTGCGAGCACCTACTAGAGTAATTAGGCGTTCCCGCGCTTCCTCGCTCACAAACCTATCGATATTTCCTACCGGAGCCTCATATTCGACACGTATAGAGATCCTTGAGCGCTCAGACAACGCAAACACACGCACTATTCCATCAAAATCCGACTTACCCTTAACTTCCTCTCCATCAACTACAGCAACATAAGGCCTGAGAGGGAGTGGCATTCCTGTTTCACTGTTTATAATCCGAAAAATCTGACCATACCTGATTTTCACCGATGCCTGAACCGGAGGCGCCCTTAGCAACTCCTGCACTCGTAGATCAAACATCCGCTCGCGCACAGGCTCATCAAACTGTCCCCAATCGAACGCATAGGCTTCGTCCTTGACCAGTAGCCACTCACCCGTCTCAACACGTTCCAATACTTCGCTCTCGAAGTTAATCAGTTGATCGCGACGCAACTGACTCAAACCGTCGATGCGTTCGCGACGCTCAAAAGCCTGACCCAACAATCCTGCCGCCTCATCGGCCGGGTAGGCATTGCCGAGCTCTTGCGGCAGCGAATATTGAGCGCTGATCAACTTCAAAGCGGGCTCTCTCCAATCCATTCGTCGTAGCCTGACGTTCCGGCGATTTCGTGCCGCCAGGTAATGGTCTGGTAAGCGATGTGCACTCTTTCAAGCTGGGTGAAATGGGCGGTGCTGAGATCCTGACAATGGGGAAGCAGCAAGTCGATGCCGATGATCAGGGCATTCTTGAGTTCGATCGTGTAGAAATGTTCTTGCGCTCCACTGACGGCGTTACGGAAAAATTCGATCCGACAGAGTTTCAGCGGCTCACCGTTACTCAAGGCGGTATTGATAAGAGGGGATGATTTATCGAGCGCTTTGGTAATGATTACCGGCTTGTGCATTCTCTGACCTGCTTGCACGCCGCCAGGTACTGTTATCGCGTGGCTAATTTGCTGGACGAGAATCTGATTTTCATGCCCTTGCTGCCATGAATTGCCGACAGAGGCCTCGCTCAGTGCGCCTTGGGTTATGACGCCTTGTTGCGTTCCTTCAATCCTCATGTACGCGGGCGTTGGCATAGGGAGACACTCCTTGGTAGTAAATACCCGGCACCCTACCAGCCCTTCCAGCCCCCCAACCCACCCCCTCAAAAATTCGGAAATACCTGACAACCCCCAGGTTCAATTCACACGAAAAACTCGGCGATTCCGCTCAAAAACCCTACAAGCCATGGCACTTGCCTTGCAGAACGACAAGGAAGCCGACGGGCGTACAAATAGTTGCCAATTAATTGACTTACGGCACGCTGCGTCGAAACAGAGGTGCTAGCATAGCGCCAGCATTATTCACCCGTGAAATCACTACGTAGTCAGCCCATGACCGAGTCAGAAGACCCAAGCCGAGACCGGCTCAAGCATCACTTCGCTCAACGAGTCATCCATCAGGCGCGTCAGATTCTTGAGGCGTGGCAGCGGCTGCAACAAAGTGAATGGTCTTCTGAGGATCTGGCTGAGCTCAAGGACGCCAATGAGCGTCTGATGCGCTTTGCCGAGCGCTTCGAGCAGGTCGAGCATGTGGAACTGGCGGGTGCAATCAGCCTGGCGCTTGACGCGGTCGAGGCGAATCGGGGCCGGTTGAGCAGTGGCTTGATTACGGACCTCAATCGCATCATGCAGCGCCTGTCTCGCACGGGATTGCGTCATGGCGACCGTTTCGAGCAGACGTCGCTGCCACCGCTGCGCAAGCCGATCTACATTGCTTTGCAGGACTGCGAGCGCGCGGAGCGGCTGGCCAAGCAATTGGAGTTCTTCGGCCTGTTCGCGCAATCGCTGAGTGACCTGAAGACCTTCCACGAAGCCATGGCTCAGCGGCATCCTGCTGCCATTGTCATCGATGTGGATTTCTGTGGCCCCGGCGAAGGTTTGAAGCTGGCGGCGCAGGTTCAGGAAGGCCTGGAGCAAAAGTTGCCGCTGTTGTTTTTCAGCCATGAGGAAACCGACACGCCTACGCGCCTGGCTGCGGTGCGCGCCGGGGGTGAGGAATTTCTCACCGGGACGCTTGAAGCGTCGAGCCTGCTGGAGAAAATCGAGATCCTGACCTGTGTCGCGCAGTATGAGCCTTATAAAGTGCTGATCATCGACGACTCCCGCGCCCAGGTTGCCCACACCGAACGCTTGCTCAACAGCGCGGGCATCGTGACCCGCACGCTGCTGGACCCGATTCAGGCAATGACGGAACTGGCAGATTTTCAGCCTGATCTGATCATCCTCGACATGTACATGCCCGGCTGCACGGGCGTGGAGCTGGCCAAAGTCATCCGGCACAACGATCGTTATGTCAGCGTGCCGATTATTTACCTTTCGGCCGAAGATGATCTGGACAAGCAGCTCGACGCCATGAGCGAGGGCGGGGATGACTTCCTGACCAAGCCGATCAAGCCGCGCCACCTGATCACCACGGTGCGCAACCGTGCGGCCCGGGCACGCAACCTCAAGGCGCGCATGGTCCGGGACAGCCTGACGGGGCTGTATAACCACACGCATATCCTGCAATTGCTCGAAGACTGCAGCTTTCGCGCTCGCCGGGAAAATCAACGACTGTGCTTTGCGATGCTCGATATTGATCACTTCAAAAAAGTGAACGACAGCCACGGCCATCCCATGGGCGACCGGGTTATCAAAAGCCTGGCGCTGTTTCTTAAGCAGCGGCTGCGCAAGACCGATTACATCGGGCGCTACGGCGGCGAAGAGTTTGCCATCGTGATGCCGGACACCAGCATTCACAACGCCCACAAAGTGCTCGACGAAATCCGTCAGCGCTTCTCGGAAATCCACTTTCCGGCGCAACCGGTGGACCTGTCGTGCACCTTCAGCGCGGGGGTCGTGGAACTGCGCGATACGGACGACAGCCTGATGCTCGCCTCCCGTGCAGATGAAGCGCTGTACCGTGCCAAGGATGCAGGACGTAATCACGTGCACTGCGACCATGAAGGGCCGTTTTTGGTGAGCGTCGGCGACAGCCTGTGACACGCGCTGCGCCCGCCCAAAAGCCATAAATCATTGCCCGTTGGACCGGCTTCAGCCGGGAAAAGACCGGTACATTCACGGCGCCTCTATTGCTGCGGATGCCGTTTCCCGGCTAAAGCCGGTCCCACAGAGTGAACAGCGCCCAAAACCATAAATATTGAATTGAATTATCTTCGTGGGACCGGCTTCAGCCGGGAAGAGGCCAGTACATTCACGGCTTCTCTATCTCTGCAAATGCCCTCTCCCGGCTAAAGCCGGTCCCACAGGGTGAATAGCGCCCAAAACCATAAGTATTGAATTGAATTATTTTCGTGGGACCGGCTTCAGCCGGGAAGAGGCCGGCACATTCACGGCTTCTCTATCGTTGCAGATGCCCTCTCCCGGCTAAAGCCGGTCCTACAGAATGAACAGCGCCCCAACAACCATGAATTATTGAATTGAAATTCCACCCGTGGGACCGGCTTCAGCCGAGAAGAGGCCAGCACAGTCACGGCTTCTTTATCGTTGCAGATGCCCTCTCCCGGCTAAAGCCGGTCCTACAGAATGAACAGCGCCCCAAAACCCATAGATTATTGGATTGAAACCTCTTTTGACCTGCATCCCTGCACAGCTTCAAACACTCCGCTATGATGCGCGAACTTTCGCGACCCGAGACCGCCATGCGCCGCCTGTTATGCCTGTTGCTGTTGATCCTCGCCTTGCCTGCCGTGGGTGCCGGCATTCTGGACGGCCGTCCGAACTCGGTTCTGGGCGGGTCAACGCTGGACAACAGCAAGGATTTCCTGCCCGTCCGTGAGGCTTTTCAGCTCAACCTGATCGACACCACACCCGAGTCGATCAAGCTGCGGTTTGTCGCCACTGAAGGTTATTACCTGTATCGCCACCGCTTCCAGTTCCGTACCGAGCCGGCCGACATTGGCCTGGGTGCCGCGCAGTTGCCAGCCGGCGAGCAGAAGCATGACGAGTACTTCGGCGACGTCGAGGTGTACCACGGCATCGTTGATGTTGATCTGCCCCGCAAACCCGGTGACAACCGACCCTTCACACTGGTGGTGACCTACCAGGGCTGCGCCGACAAAGGCTTGTGCTACCCGCCGGAAACCGAGCGCCTGAGCATCGGTGACGCGGTGGCCACGCCTGCCGGAATGCCCCCTGCAACCCAGGCAGCCACCGGGTGGGACTGGAAGGAGCTGGCGCTGTTTTTCCTGGCGGGTATTGGTCTGACGTTTACCCCATGCGTACTGCCCATGCTGCCGATTCTGTCCGGCGTGGTGTTGCGCGGGCAGGTTGGCGGGTGGCGCGGTTTCAGTCTGTCATTGGCTTATGTGCTGCCCATGGCGATCTGTTTTGCCGCGCTCGGGGCCTTGATGGGCGTGTTCGGGGCGGGGCTCAACCTTCAGGCGCGCCTGCAATCGGCGTGGGTTCTGGTGCCGTTTTCACTGTTTTTCGTGGTGTTCGCCATCGCCATGTTCGGCTTCTTCGAGCTGCGCCTGCCCTATGCGATCAGCTCCCGTCTGGACCGCATCGCAGGCCGGACCGAGGGTGGTTCATTATGGGGGGCCGCAGTGCTGGGCGTGGTTTCCAGTTTGCTGGTGTCACCTTGCGTGTCGGCACCGCTGGCGGGCGCCCTGCTTTATATCAGCGCCAGCGGCGATGCACTTGGCGGCGCGTTGAAGCTGTTTGCCCTGGGCCTGGGCATGGGCGCACCGCTGCTGCTCATCGCCACCGGGGGTGCCACCTGGCTGCCACGCAGCGGGCCATGGCTACTGCTGGTCAAGAACGCCATCGGTATTTTGCTGCTGGCATTGGCTATCGCGTTGCTCAGCCGCGTCCTGCCGGGTGAGATCACCCTGATGCTGGCTGGCCTGCTCGCCGCCGGGGTCGCTTTGTTTCTGGGGGCTCTGGAGTTCACCGAGAAAACCACTCGGCAACGCCTCGGCCAACTGTTTGGCCTGTTCCTGCTGGTCTATGCTCTGACCTGCTGGTTCGGCGCCTGGAGCGGGCAAACCGATCCGACCCGTCCCCTGGGTCGCGCCCAACCTTCGCTCATTAATGACAGCCGTGCAGTGGCCAGCGCCGGTTGGCAGACCATCACCACGCCTGCGGAGCTGGATCGTGCCTTGAGCGATGCGAAGGCCAACAGCCAGCCCTTGTTGCTCGACTGGTACGCCGACTGGTGCATCAGTTGCAAGGTGATCGAACATGAAGTCCTGCCAGATCCGGGCGTTGTCAGTCAGCTCAAGGGTTATCGACTGATCCGCTTCGACATGACCGACAGCAATGCCGAACAGCGCGCCTTGCTGGACCGCTACAAGCTGTTCGGCCCTCCCGCGTTGTTGATCTTCGGCAAAAATGGCCAGGAGCGCGCAGATCTGCGGGTCATCGGCGAAATCGACGCGAACGACCTTGTAGAGCGCCTGATTAGAGCAAATGACCAAATCTAGCGAATGAGTCACAAACTTTTCGCGAATGTCGGTCATCGTGCTGGCTATTGCAGTTAACTGGACAGTCCAATGCGGTTTCCGGCATAGTCGCCGGGCATCAGCGCTCGCAACCCTAACAAGGAACACACGATGGCGACTTTCCTGGTCCTGCATGGCCCCAACCTGAACCTGCTTGGCACCCGCGAACCGGGGATCTACGGCGCGATTACGTTGGCCCAGATCAATCAGAACCTTGAGCAGCAGGCCCGTGACGCCGGCCACCATCTGATGTACCTGCAAAGCAATGCCGAGTACGAATTGATCGATCGCATTCATGCTGCGCGAGATGAAGGCGTGGATTTCATCCTGATCAATCCGGCTGCTTTTACGCACACCAGCGTGGCAATACGTGACGCGCTGCTGGGAGTGAGCATCCCATTCATCGAAGTGCATCTGTCAAACGTGCACAAGCGCGAACCTTTCCGCCATCACTCCTACTTTTCCGATGTTGCGGTAGGTGTGATCTGCGGCCTTGGCGCCAGCGGTTATCGACTGGCCCTGGAGGCCGCCCTGGAACAACTGGCCGTAAGTTCCAGGCCTTGATCGACCCGGCGTGAAGCTGTGTTGAACCATCGCCTGAACCGGCTGCTGACTAAGACTTACCCCTGACCGACCCTTGGGAGTTGAAGATTAATGGATATCCGTAAAGTCAAGAAACTGATCGAACTGCTGGAAGAATCCGGCATCGACGAACTGGAAATCCGTGAAGGCGAAGAGTCCGTACGGATCAGCCGTCACAGCAAGACTCCGGCACAGCAGTACTACGCGCCTGCCCCGATGCCTGCTCCAGCGGCTGCGCCTGCTGCTGCCGCCGCACCGGTTGCCGCCGCAGAAGCGCCGTCAGCGCCCAAGCTCAATGGCACCGTGGTCAAGTCGCCTATGGTCGGTACGTTCTACCGCACCCCTGCGCCGACTTCGCCAGCGTTTGTGGAAGTGGGCCAGACCGTCAAGAAAGGCGACACCATCTGCATCGTTGAAGCGATGAAAATGATGAATCACATCGAAGCTGAAGTCAGCGGCGTGATCGAATCCATCCTGGTAGAAAACGGTCAGCCGGTTGAGTATGACCAGCCGCTGTTCACCATCGTTTGAACCGGGGAGAGCCTGCGATGTTGGAAAAAGTTCTGATCGCCAACCGCGGCGAAATTGCCTTGCGCATTCTGCGTGCCTGTAAAGAACTGGGCATCAAGACTGTCGCTGTACACTCCACGGCAGACCGCGAGTTAATGCACCTGGGCCTGGCGGACGAAACCGTCTGCATCGGCCCGGCGCCCGCCAACCTTTCCTACCTGAATATCCCGGCCATCATCTCGGCTGCCGAACTGACCGGCGCCACGGCGATTCACCCGGGCTACGGCTTCCTTGCGGAAAACGCCGACTTTGCCGAACAGGTCGAGAAATCGGGTTTCGCCTTCATCGGCCCGAAAGCCGAAACCATCCGCCTGATGGGCGACAAGGTGTCTGCCAAGGACGCCATGAAGCGCGCCAACGTGCCCACGGTTCCAGGTTCTGACGGCCCGCTGCCTGAAGACGAAGAAACCGCTCTGCGCATCGGCCGTGAAGTCGGTTATCCCGTGATCATCAAGGCCGCCGGTGGCGGTGGTGGTCGCGGCATGCGCGTGGTTCACAAGGAAGAAGACCTGATCGAAGCGGCCAAGCAGACCCGCGCCGAAGCGGCTGCCTGGTTCAGCAACCCGATGGTTTATCTGGAAAAATACCTGACCAACCCGCGTCACGTGGAAGTGCAGGTCATTTCCGACGGCCAGGGCCAGGCGATCCACCTGGGCGACCGCGACTGCTCGTTGCAGCGTCGTCACCAGAAGGTTCTGGAAGAAGCGCCGGCCCCGTTCATCGACGAAGAAGCACGCAAGGCCGTACTGGCAAGCTGCGTCAAGGCCTGCGTCGACATCGGTTACCGCGGTGCCGGTACGTTCGAGTTTCTTTACGAGAACGGCCACTTCTACTTCATCGAGATGAACACGCGCGTGCAGGTAGAGCACCCGGTTTCGGAGATGGTCACGGGTATCGACATCGTCAAGGAGATGCTGAGCATCGCCGCTGGCAACAAACTGTCGTTTACCCAGGATGACGTCGTCATCCACGGGCATTCGCTGGAATGCCGGATCAACGCCGAAGATCCGAAAACCTTCGTTCCGAGCCCAGGCCTGGTCAAGCATTTCCACGCGCCGGGCGGCAATGGCGTGCGGGTCGACTCGCACCTGTACAGCGGTTACAAGGTCCCTTCGAACTACGACTCGCTGATCGGCAAGCTGATCACGTGGGGCGCAACCCGCGACGAAGCCATGGCACGCATGCGCAATGCCCTGGACGAAATCGTGGTCGACGGGATCAAGACCAACATCCCGCTGCACCGTGATCTGACCCGTGATGAAGGCTTCTGCGAAGGCGGTGTCAACATTCACTACCTGGAACACAAGCTGGCTAATCAATAGTCCGCCTGCCCCATAACAACAAAGCCGCTTTCACAGCGGCTTTGTTGTTTGTGACGCATGGCAGTAAACTTGCGCGTTTTCTGCTGCACTGAACTGCACATCACTTTTTCATTTGAAGGTAACCCGCCATGCCCTGGCTGCAAGTCCGTCTCGCCATCAGTCCAGAACAAGCCGAAACCTACGAAGACGCCCTTCTTGAAGTCGGCGCCGTATCGGTGACGTTCATGGACGCTGAAGATCAGCCGATCTTCGAGCCGGAACTCAACACCACGCCGCTGTGGTCGCACACCCATCTGCTAGCCTTGTTCGAAGCCGACACCGATGCAGCCCACGTGCTTGCACACCTGAAACTGCTCACGGGCGCTGACTTGCCTGAACACATGAGCGAAGTCATCGAAGATCAGGACTGGGAACGCAGCTGGATGGACAACTTCCAGCCGATGCGTTTTGGTCAGCGTCTGTGGATCGTGCCGAGCTGGCATGCCGCGCCAGAGCCGGACGCCGTCAATCTGCTGCTCGACCCGGGCCTGGCGTTTGGCACGGGCACCCATCCGACCACCGCGCTGTGCCTGGAGTGGCTGGACGGTCAGGACCTGAAAGACTGCAACGTGCTGGATTTCGGTTGCGGCTCGGGCATCCTCGCCATTGCCGCGCTGCTGCTGGGCGCGAAACAGGCCGTGGGCACGGATATCGACGTTCAGGCGCTGGAAGCCTCCCGGGATAACGCCGGACGTAACCACATCGCGCCGGAGCGCTTCCCGCTGTATCTGCCGGAAGACCTGCCCCAGGAACAAGCCGATGTGCTGGTCGCCAACATTCTCGCCGGTCCACTCGTCGCCCTGGCGCCCCAGTTGGCAACGCTCGTCAAAACCGGCGGACGACTCGCGCTGTCCGGCATCCTTGCCGAGCAAGGCGAGGAAGTGGCCGCCGCTTATGCCGCCCAGTTTGATCTGGATCCGATTGCCAACCGTGATGGCTGGGTACGCATCACCGGCCGTCGCCGTTAACCGCCGCTTGAACCGGACAGCCGCATGACCGACAGTTTCGTCACCCAGTGCCCGCACTGCCAGACCAGTTTCCGTGTAAGCCACGCCCAGTTGAGCGTGGCACGGGGCGTGGTTCGTTGCGGCGCCTGCCTGCAGGTCTTCAATGCGGCCAAGCAACTGCTGGAGCAGCGCGACAGCGAGGCCGTTGCCGCGCCTGCCCAACCGAGCGAGCCTGCGCCACCGGTGGAGCAACCTTCACCCGCACTTGTGCCCGTCGCAGCCGCGCCAGAAGTGCAAGCCCCAGACATCGTCCCGACACCCAGAGACTGGACAGCCAACGCACTGGACCTGGACGACCTGGATCTGGACGAAGAACTGGCTCGCCTGGAGCAACGGGAAATCCAGCTGCCGGAAACATTTGGCGGCGAGACAAGCCACAGCCCGGGCGATACCCACCTGTCCGCACGTCGCGACAACGCACCCTCGGAGGACGACGAATGGGTCCCCAGCCTGCGCAATGACGACGTCAGTCAACTGCCGGAGCTGCAAGCCCAGGTCGTATCCGAGCCTCAACAATCGCTGGCACTCGAACCGGAATCCGGGCCGGAGCCTACATCGCGCACCGGCAGGACCGAACCGTCACTGTCCCTGACACCGGATGAAACAGGTGACGACGAACCCATGGCGCCTCTCCAGAGCCAGCGCAAGGCGCCCAGGGACGAGGAGACCCAACGTTGGTCGGCACTGGACGACGAGGACCTTGAGCAAGACCCTGAGCCCCTGCACGAGGCGGGCGTTCGCGGACGGCGCAATCGCAACGAGCCTGCGGTACACGAACAGACATTGCTTGACCTGACCGACGAACCGCTGCAACTGGAATGGCAGCGGCCAAAGTCCAGCTGGGGACGGCGCTTTATCTGGGGGCTGCTCGCGACCCTGGCCTTGGCGGGCCTCGCAGGTCAATACATCTGGTATCACTTCGATGAGCTGGCCCGCCAGGATCAGTACCGCCCCTGGTTTCAGTTGATCTGCCCGCAAGTCGGCTGCAAAGTGCCCTCCAAGGTTGATATCAAACTGCTGAAAAGCAGCAATCTGGTGGTTCGCAGTCACCCTGAATTCAAAGGTGCGCTGGTGGTGGACGCCATCATCTATAACCGTGCGTCGTTCTCCCAGCCGTTTCCTTTGCTGGAGCTGCGCTTTGCCGATACCGGTGGTCAGTTGATTGCCAGTCGTCGCTTCAAACCCGGCGAATACTTGAGCGGGGAGATGGCCGGCAAGGAGGAAATGCCGCCTCAGACGCCGATTCATATCGCACTGGACATTCTCGACCCCGGCGCCAAGGCCGTGAATTACAGCCTGAGTTTCCGCTCTCCGGAATGAAAGCCGCTCGCTGTCTGGCCTGCTGACTTCCCGGGCCAGCCACATCGGCGATGAAGCTCCCGTTGGCAGCAGTCGATGACCGCATTTCATGACCCAAGACAACGACAGCGAACGTTTCGCGATAAAAAATAACTGTTCAGATTTTATCCAATTCAGCCTTTATCCAGTCATCGAGAGCGGGTATCATGCCCACCCTTTTTCTTACTCTGGATTCGGTCTGAAAAGCGCTTGAGCTCTTTGATGACTGGACCGGGCAGACCGTGAACATCGAGCAGTCATCACGGCCTGCGATGATTCGGCCCCACAACAGGCACACCTATGTCGGCGGTACGCATCGGTCCGTATACATTACAAAATGGCTTGATTCTCGCCCCCATGGCGGGCGTCACCGACCAGCCCTTTCGTCAGCTCTGCCGCCAACTCGGTGCGGGGCTGGTGGTCTCAGAGATGGTCACCAGTGACATGAGCCTGTGGAACAGTCGCAAATCGCGTCTGCGCATGATCCACGAAGGTGATCCCGAGCCTCGCTCGGTACAGATCGCCGGTGGTGATCCGCACATGCTGGCGGATGCCGCGCGGGCCAACGTTGAACTGGGCGCGCAGATCATCGACATCAACATGGGATGTCCGGCGAAAAAGGTCTGTAACAAGGCCGCAGGTTCTGCGCTGCTGAAAGACGAACACCTGGTGAACGAGATCCTGCAGGCCGTGGTGGCCGCAGTCGATGTGCCGGTCACCTTGAAAATACGCACGGGCTGGGACCGGGCGAACAAGAATGGCCTGACGATCGCGAAAATCGCCGAACAGGCCGGAATCCAGGCATTGGCCGTCCATGGACGCACCCGTGCCGACCTTTATACCGGTGAAGCCGAATACGACACCATTGCTGAAATCAAGCAGGCCGTGTCGATTCCGGTGTTTGCCAATGGCGACATCGATTCACCCCGAAAAGCACGGTACGTCCTTGACGCCACCGGTGCCGACGGGTTGTTGATTGGCCGGGCCGCTCAAGGGCGCCCATGGATTTTTCGCGAAATAGAACACTTTCTGCGGACCGGGGAAACATTGCCGGCGCTGCAGTTGAGTGAAGTGGAACGCATTCTGCTTGAACATCTGGCGGCGCTTCACGTTTTCTACGGCGATGTGCTGGGTGTGCGAATTGCACGCAAGCATGTTGGCTGGTATCTCGCAACCTTGCCGGGCGCCAGGGAGTTCCGCGCCCATTTCAATCGTTTGCAAGATACAGAAGCACAGTGCGCCAACGTCCGCGAGTTCTTCAGCGAACGCTATGAAAGCCCGGTTGCTGGGAAAGAAGAAGAAGAGGTGGCCGCATGACGATGATGACTGAGACTTTAGTGAGTGGAACGACACCCGTGAGCGACAACGTCAATTTGAAACAGCACCTGAACACGCCGAGCGAAGCGGGCCAGACCCTGCGCGGCAGTGTAGAAAAGGCGCTGCACAATTATTTCGCCCACCTCGAAGGCGCTCCCGTCACTGACGTCTACAACCTGGTGTTGTCGGAAGTCGAGGCACCGCTGCTCGAAAGCGTGATGAATTACGTCAAGGGCAACCAGACGAAGGCATCCGAGCTGCTGGGCCTGAACCGTGGCACCCTTCGCAAGAAACTCAAGCAGTACGACCTGCTTTAAGCATTCCAGACAAAAAAGGCGACGCTCATGGCGTCGCCTTTTTTGGTGAATCCTTTCGCTTTTGATGGAAATTGAGATGACCGACCAGACCACCCGCCTGCCGATCCGCCGCGCCTTGATCAGTGTTTCCGACAAGACGGGAATCCTCGAATTCGCCCGTGAGCTGGAAGCCCTTGGCGTCGAAATCCTGTCCACTGGCGGCACCTTCAAGCTGTTGAAGGACAACGGCGTCGCAGCGGTAGAAGTGGCCGACTACACCGGCTTTGCGGAAATGATGGACGGTCGGGTCAAGACCCTGCACCCGAAAATCCACGGCGGCATTCTGGGTCGTCGCGGCATCGACGACGCCATCATGAGCGAGCACGGCATCAAGCCGATCGATCTGGTCGCGGTCAATCTCTATCCCTTCCAGGCCACGGTTGCCAAGCCGGGCTGCGACCTGCCGACCGCCATCGAGAATATCGATATCGGCGGCCCGACCATGGTGCGTTCGGCTGCCAAGAACCACAAAGACGTTGCCATCGTGGTCAACGCCAGCGATTACAGCCAGGTACTGGAAAGCCTCAAGGCTGGCGGCCTGACTTACGCACAGCGCTTTGACCTGATGCTCAAGGCTTTCGAGCACACTGCCGCCTACGACGGCATGATCGCCAACTACCTGGGCAGCATCGACCAGACCGCTGAAACCCTGTCGACCTCTGGCCGCAGCGAGTTTCCGCGCACGTTCAACAGCCAGTTCATCAAGGCGCAGGAAATGCGCTATGGCGAGAACCCGCACCAAAGTGCGGCGTTCTACGTCGAAGCCAACCCGGCCGAAGTGGGCATCGCCACCGCGACCCAACTGCAAGGCAAGGAGCTGTCGTTCAACAACGTGGCCGACACCGATGCGGCACTGGAATGCGTGAAAGGCTTCGTCAAGCCAGCCTGTGTCATCGTCAAGCACGCCAACCCGTGCGGTGTTGCGGTGTGCCCGGACGCTGAAGGCGGCATCCGTCAGGCTTACGAACTCGCCTACGCCACCGACACCGAATCCGCGTTCGGCGGCATCATCGCCTTCAACCGCGAGCTGGACGCCGAAACCGCCAAGGCCATCGTCGAGCGTCAGTTCGTCGAAGTCATCATTGCCCCAAGCGTGAGTGCCGAAGCCAAGGCCGTCGTGGCCGCCAAAGCCAACGTGAGACTGCTGAGCACGGGCCAATGGGCTGCGGAACGCGCAGCCGCCTGGGACTACAAGCGTGTCAACGGCGGTCTGCTGGTGCAGAGTCGCGATATTGGCATGATCGGTGCCGACGACCTGAAGATTGTGACCAAACGCGCACCGACCGAACAGGAAGTTCACGACCTGATCTTCGCCTGGAAAGTGGCCAAATACGTCAAGTCCAACGCGATTGTCTATGCCCGCAATCGCCAGACCATCGGCGTCGGCGCAGGCCAGATGAGCCGCGTGAACTCGGCCCGTATCGCAGCGATCAAGGCTGAGCATGCCGGTTTGCAGGTGCAGGGTGCCGTGATGGCCTCCGATGCATTCTTCCCGTTCCGCGACGGCATCGACAATGCCGCCAAGGTGGGCATCACTGCCGTGATCCAGCCAGGCGGCTCCATGCGCGACAATGAAGTGATCGCGGCGGCTGATGAAGCGGGCATTGCGATGGTGTTCACCGGGATGCGACATTTCCGTCACTGATAAATAACGCACCGCATGACACCTGTGGGACCGGCTTTAGCCGGGAAGGCTGCATGACTGACACAACAAGTGTGTCGAATGTACCTCCCTCTTCCCGGCTAAAGCCGGTCCCACGGTGGTTGCCTTCGGATGCTACGCGTTGTCGAGATAGAGGTTTTTTGAAATGAAAGTACTGATCATTGGCAGCGGCGGACGTGAACACGCCCTGGCCTGGAAAGTTGCCCAGGACCCCCGCGTCGTCAAGGTTTTCGTCGCTCCAGGCAATGCCGGGACGGCCATTGAAGCCAAGTGCGAAAACGTCGCCATCGACGTCCTCGCCCTTGAGCAACTGGCGGACTTCGCGCAAAAGAACGTTTCATTGACCATCGTTGGTCCGGAAGTGCCACTGGTTGCGGGCGTTGTCGACCTGTTCCGCAGCCGTGGCCTGGATTGCTTCGGACCGACCGCGGGCGCCGCCCAGCTGGAAGGCTCCAAGGCGTTCACCAAGGATTTCCTGGCCCGCCACAAGATTCCTACCGCCGATTATCAGAACTTCACTGAAATCGAGCCGGCTCTGGCCTATCTTCGCGAGAAGGGCGCACCGATTGTGATCAAGGCCGACGGTCTAGCTGCAGGCAAGGGCGTCATCGTGGCCATGACCCTGGCCGAAGCGGAAGACGCCGTACGTGACATGCTGGCCGGCAATGCCTTTGGTGAAGCAGGCTCGCGTGTCGTCATCGAAGAGTTCCTTGATGGCGAAGAAGCCAGCTTTATTGTCATGGTTGACGGCAAGAATGTATTGCCAATGGCCACCAGCCAGGACCACAAGCGCGTCGGCGACGGCGACAGCGGTCCGAACACCGGCGGCATGGGCGCGTACTCTCCGGCTCCAGTGGTTACGGCAGACGTTCACCAGCGCGTGATGGACCTGGTCATATGGCCGACCGTCCGAGGCATGGCCGACGAAGGTAATGTTTACACCGGCTTCCTCTATGCTGGTTTGATGATCGACAAGGCGGGCAACCCGAAGGTGATTGAGTTCAATTGCCGCTTTGGCGATCCGGAAACCCAACCTGTAATGCTGCGCCTGCAGTCCAGCCTCGTGTTGCTGGTCGAAGCAGCACTGGCGCAGGCACTGGACAAAGTTGAAGCACAATGGGACCCGCGCCCCAGCCTGGGCATCGTCCTGGCCGCTGGCGGCTATCCTGGCGACTACGCCAAGGGTGCGGCGATCAAGGGCCTTGAAGAGGCCGCGCAACTGCCAGGCAAAGTGTTTCATGCGGGAACGGCCTTGCAGGAAGGCCAGGTGGTCACCAGTGGCGGTCGCGTATTGTGCGCGACAGCGATGGGCGACAGCGTTGGCGATGCGCAAAAAAACGCCTACGCTCTGGCTGCAAAGATTGATTGGGAAGGTTGTTTCTATCGCAGTGACATTGGCTATCGCGCCATTGCACGCGAGTGCGGTCAAGAGTTGGAATAAAGGTGTCGGGCAACCAGAGCCAGCCTGAATTCCAGGGGGTGAGACAGATGACTCGCCCCCGTCATTCATCCAGCTGTCCGGGGTTTTCTGGTTATTTCAGCACCGCGCAGGGTTATCAGGCATACATCTACGAAGGGATTTCGCCGTGCGCTGGCTCAGGATTGCCAAAAGACTAACCATTGGGGTGCTGACCCTGCTCTTCATGCTCACCGCGCAAGCCGAGCAAAGTGCAGGCTGGTCAACCTTGCTCGACAGCAAAGCCGACCTGCAACTGAGCGATATCCGCTCGGCACGCTTCGACAACGCTTTCAGCCCTGTCGAGCTGGCCAAGGTCACTGCCGCCGATCGCGACAGCGCGCTGTGGTTGCATTACCGCCTGCAGCCCCGTGAACACGAACAATTGCTGCGTATCTTCGCGCCGGATCTGGCGAGCTTGGACATGTACGTTCTAAAGGGCGATCAACTGATTACCCATTCGCGTACCGGCAATAATGTCCCGCCGCAAGGCCAGGCGCCTCGTTCCAGAGACTTCATGCTGCCGCTGCCGCAGAGCGACGCTGCCCTCGATATCTACCTGCGCCTGGTCTCAACCCAGCAGTTGCGCCCCGACATCACGCTGCAACCTGCCATCGACAGCGCCGCCGACGAACGCGAACCCTTTCTGTTCGGGTTATTGCTCGGGTCCCTGGCCATGCTGATCCTGCAGAACTTCACCCGTTACGCCCATACTCGCTCACGCAGTAACCTGTGGCTGGCGGCGTGCGAAGCTTTCCTGGCGTTGAGTGTGGTGTTACTGCTCAACCTCCCCTCGCCCTGGCTCAACACCTGGCACATTGCTCAAACACCCAGCGCCCACCTGACGCTGCTGCTCGCGGCCGCAACAGGGCTGATGTACACCTACTGTTTCTTCTCTCACCGCAAGGTCGTAAAGCTCGACCGCTGGTTGATGGGCAGCATGCTGGTGGTCACCCTTGGCGCCCTGATGATTCTGTTTGTCGACACCTTGCCCGTGAACTTGCTGACGTTCGGGCTGGTGAGCCTGACGACCCTGAGCATCCTTTTTGTATCGGCGTATCACTGGCAGAAAGGGTATTGGCCAGCACGGTTATTCGTCGTCTCGATGATCACGTTTAACATTGGCTGCCTGATCATCCTGCCCGCGTTGCTGTGGCTGACCCTGATTTCTCCGCAATGGCTGATCCTCACCCTGCTCGGCGTGTTCTGCTTCAGTGGCTTGCTCATGAGCATCGCCCTCAGCGAACGCCATCGCAGCATCGCCGAAGACAAGTTCAGCATCAGTCGGGATCAAGCCGCCAGCGCAGCGGAAATCAATGCAAAAGCCGAGTTCCTGGCCAAGATCAGCCACGAAATCCGCACGCCCATGAACGGCGTCCTGGGCATGACTGAACTGCTGCTCGGCACGCCCCTGTCGGTCAAGCAACGCGATTACGTGCAGACGGTCCACAGTGCCGGCAATGAGCTGCTGACGCTGATCAACGAGATTCTCGACATCACCAAGCTGGAGTCCGGCCAGATCGAGCTGGATGACGTGCAGTTCGATCTCAGCGCGCTGATCGAAGACTGCATGAACATTTTCAGGGCCAAGGCCGAACAGCAGAACGTCGAACTGATCAGCCTGATCCAGCCTCAAGTGCCCAGGGTTATCAGCGGTGATCCGACCCGCCTGCGTCAAACCGTTTTGAGCCTGCTGGAAAACGCCCTGAAAAAGACCGACGAGGGCGAGATCCTGGTGGTGGTCGCACTCGACTCCCGCGCGGGCAAGCCGCGCCTGCGCATCGCCGTGCAGGACAGCGGCGAGCCGCTGGCGCCGAGCGAACGTGACGCCCTCCTCCATGCAGAGCTGCACAGCAAGAACTTCCTGGCCACGAGCAAGCTGGGCGGTCACCTGGGGCTGGTCATTGCGCGCCAGCTGATCCTGCTGATGGACGGTGAATTCGGCATACAGACCGGCAGCAGCCAGGGCAGCACCCTGTGGCTGAGCCTGCCGCTGGACGCTGATCGCCTGGAGCAACCGCCATTGGACCTGGACAGCCCGCTCAAAGGCGCGCGCGTGCTGGTGGTCGACGACAACGACACCTGCCGCAAGGTCCTGGTGCAGCAATGCACGGCATGGAGCCTGAACGTCAGCGCCGTGACATCCGGCAAGGAAGCGTTGGCGCTGCTGCGCACCAAAGCGCACTTGCGCGATTATTTCGATGTGGTCCTGCTCGACCAGAACATGCCCGGCATGACAGGCATGCAACTGGCGGCCAAGATCAAGGAAGACCCCAGCCTCAACAACGATATTCTGCTCATCATGCTGACCGGTATCAGCAACGCACCGAGCAAAATCATCGCACGCAACGCCGGGATCAAGCGCATCCTCGCCAAACCCGTGGCCGGCTACACCCTCAAGACGACCCTGGCCGACGAACTCACCCAGCGCAACAAAGGCGCGCCCCCGCTGAATGTTGCAGCCGCGCTTAACACGCCGATCAGCGTACCCAGCGACTTCCGCATATTGGTGGCAGAAGACAACAGCATCTCGACCAAGGTGATTCGCGGCATGCTCGGCAAGCTCAACCTGCACCCTGATACCGCCAGCAACGGCGAGGAAGCGCTACGGGCGATGAAGGCTCAGCGTTATGACCTGGTTCTGATGGACTGCGAAATGCCGATTCTCGACGGTTTCTCTGCCACTGAGCAATTGCGCGCCTGGGAAGTCGGCAATCAGCGAGTCCGGACTCCGGTCGTGGCGCTGACCGCGCACATCCTGACCGAGCATAAGGATCGCGCACGTCAGGCGGGCATGGACGGCCACATGGCCAAACCCGTCGAGTTGTCTCAACTGCGCGAACTGGTCGAGTTCTGGGTCGAACATCGCACCACGGCTCACGCGCTGACACCAACTGAAGACGTTTATCAGCAAAATTGACAATCCATATAAAGGTGGCGCCTGCCGCCTGATAGACTCCCTTCGTTCTTGTTCTGCTGCCGCGAGCCCAAACCATGCTCCACGTGTTGTTCAGCGTTTATCTGAAGATGCTGGTGCTCTATAGCCCCTTCTTCGTCCTGTCCTGTTTCATCAGCCTGACCCGAGGCCATTCACGCAAGGAACAACGGCGCCTGGCCTGGAAAGTGGCCTTGGCGACGCTCATTTCCAGCGTGTTGCTCTACTTGTTCGGCCGGATGATTTTCACGGTGTTCGGCATTACCGTCGACGCCTTCCGCATTGGTGCCGGCAGCGTGTTGTTCATTTCGGCGCTGGGCATGGCCCAGGGCAAATCAGTCGTGCAGACCGACAATGTGCAGCAGGACATGACCATCGTCCCGCTGACCATTCCGCTCACCGTCGGCCCCGGCACTATCGGCGCGCTGTTGGTCATGGGGGTCAGCCAGCCACATTGGGACGACAAACTCACCGCCATCCTCAGCATTGCCCTGGCCAGCCTGACCGTTGGTGTGGTGCTTTATCTGTCCAATCACATCGAACGGGTCCTGGGTGATCAGGGCCTGCAGATCGTCAGCCGCTTGATGGGGTTGTTCGTGTGCGCGCTGGCCGCGCAGATTATTTTTACTGGAGTGCGAGGCTATCTGCTGCCATAACCCGCATTGCCGGATATTAAAACTCGATAGGCTTGATACCTTCGCCGCCCCTGTCGAACAATTCCCGTTGCACGCGTTCCCGGTGTTGCTCATAGGCCGAGCTGTCAAAAACAAGCCCGCCCCCTCTGAGCGTCAGGGTCATTTCGTAATCGAGCGGCCAATGGGGGAAAAAGAAATTTGGGGGCTTTACCCTCGTGCGGGTACGCATCTGTAATCCACACAAGGCAATATGGATCTCCCCTGACACTGCGCGCTCACAGGGCACTATCTGAAAGCTGTCTGACCGACCCGAGTTGAAGCTGAACCAACTGCTGAAGAAATGACGAGCATGCTCACTACTGAACATGTCGGCCAACCCTGCCTGCGCGACATTCGCAAGCTGCGCAGGGCGTATGGTTCTGATCAATTTGGCGGTTTCGCGGCGGAAACCGCTTTCATTGCTCACTTTTACCGGTTTTGGGGTCAACGAGCTGCGGCGCACGATGCCTGAATCAAGCAGCACCCTTGTGTAAGCCTCGAGCCATGGCTCCCACTTGGCTTCGCGCTTGTGAAGTTCAGACGCGCTTAGCTCAGCAAGCAACAGGACATCCAGAATATCTGCCCTGCTCTCGCTCGGTACGCCAGGAATAAACGACACCAGGTTTGATCGCAACAGGAGCGATCTGGACGAATGGGTGTTCATACCTGGACCTCCGGAATCTTCACAATCAGTTCGTCACGCCTTGAGCCCAGTCGTTCAATCAGCGCCTGGCGGAAGTAGCCGAAATCGTGTTCGTCCACTTCGAACGAAATGATCGACAGCTCCAGTGCTTCCGAAATGTGACCTTCAGTGAGCAAGGCCGCCAGTGGCAGTCCGGCAACCGGCGAGGTGGTTTTGAATGAAAGAAATCCCAATGTCACCGCAGGTGCGTCATCGCAAAAGCCTATCTGCAGGGACACGTCATACGTCCCGGGCTCATCGGATAGCGTCCGTATGCTTTGTGCTTCAAGCAGCTTCAGCGCGGGACTCTGGGTATCGCTCGACAGCTGGATGAAGGTGTTTTCAGCCGTCTCCCGCAATGCTGGAGAAACCCGAGCGCCCAATTCCCTGACCAAACAGCGCCAGGGGGTCTCACCCGCTTCGAGGGATAACGTGTGGTTTTCTCTGTGGGGGATCAGGCATCGGAAGCCCGTCAGGACATCAAAATACTGGCGGCGCCAGTCGATGACCTGATCGAACGCGGAATACTTCTTTGAGGCGGCGAGGTGGGAATACAGGCTGCAGGTCAGTACATCAGCCTGAAATGCAGCACTGGACTGGCCGGAGAAAAAGAACAGGCTATTGGCATTTACATAACGCAATGGCAATCCTTTGCACATATCGTTTGCTCACTGTTTAAGAAGAAAGAGTCGCGGCGAACCGCGACTCCGGATGGGTCAAATATCAAACGACTCAAGGGCTTCCCGGGCATTACCGGTGAGCTTTTCGCGAATGACGTCGCTGACACTCTGGAAATGGCGCTGATTCAGGATCATGTGATTTTCGGCGCGTTTGATTTTTACTTCCGAGCTGTTCCATTCCCAGAACAACACGTTTGTTACATTCAGGGAGGTGGAAAAATCCACCGCCCCCATCGCCATGATCACTTCGCCGTCTTCAGACTCGACGCCGGACGCAATGGCGAAGCGTCCGCCATTGTGTTTGCGGCTGGAGTTTTCGAACAGCCTCAGCGGCTTGTCACTTGCCTGCAGAACAGCAAAGGTGTCCTTGGCAAGTTTCAACATGATCGCACCCGCAGCGCCACCGGTTCCGATGGTGGCGATGGCGGAAGACAGAATCTTGAGACCTTCCTGCTCCATGGTGAACTTGCTGTTGCTCGCCGTGTAGTCACTCAACCCGGCGGTTTGGGAAGGCCAGCCACAATAGGCCATGACCTGTTTGAACGTGTTGTACCAGGCAACACCCTCCGTTGGAGACGCTTTGGTAGCCGCCAGCGAGGCAAACAGGACACAGTCCTTGATGATTTCTTTTTTTTCCTTGCTCATGCCAGCGACGATGGAAAGAACCACATCGTTGGCAACAGCGGCTTCAGGCTTCTTTTGATCCACGGTGAGTGCCGCAAGTGCGCCATTCAACTGTGCTGGAGGTACACAGCTGCCGAGCTCGCAGTTTTCCAGGGCTGCACGACTTTCATTAACGGCTTTATCAAACTCAATAATATTCACGGGCTTCAATTCCTTTTTGATTAATAGCGTCCCTCATGGACGCTTTCAAACTAGCGCAGCCTGCCGACTACTGCAACACCTGCGATATTGAAAACTGCCGCCTCGATAAAACATTAGAACTCTTATTCCTAGAGAGGGCAACTCATGTAAAAAACTCACTAAACCCAACAAACGCTAGGCGAGGCTATTGAAACAGGCAAAACGCTGCTATTAGAAAATCAACCCTCCGACAACAGCTTGAACATTACCTCTCGCCAAAACCGGCTTTCAGCACAAGGACAACAAACAAAACCCTGGCGATTAGATGATTATTCCTACAACTTCCAAATCACATTACGCACCAGCAGGCTGCCACGTTCAGATGTTGACTCCCCGAAGATTGTAACGAGACACTTGAAGCAGGCGCGTGCGAATTCGATCCCTGTGAGCCGTGTAGTCCTTCTGGCTCAATGAGTAAATGCCGCCCGAGAGACGGATCACCATTTCCCGATTGACCCGCCAGTCCCCGCCCCGATCGTCCGAGACAACCGTTGCACTGGCATTTAAACCGCAGATCAGAATCCTTACGGTATCCCCATCCACAGGTTCGCAGGGCACCACCTGGAAAGCGCTGAGGGATCCTGCCGCCGAACCGAACTCAAAAAAATGCCGGGCATAGTGACTGACCCGAGCGGCCTTGAAGGACCGCTGAGCAAGTTCCAGCAGTTTCCCAACCCGCGCCGTGCCGGTCACACCAAAACCGATATGATCCAGTTCGCTGGCATCGGTGATGTATATGGGCTCTTTGACAATGTTGCTGACCAACTGACAACCCGAGGCGAGCAGTTGTTTCTGGTAATACTGCATCCAGCTCGTCCACTGTTCTTCCCGGCGCCAGGTTTGGCTGGCATAAAAGTCGGCATACATCATCAGGTCGATAACGTCCTGCCTTTGAGTCTCTGACAGCTCTGGAAAAGAAATCAGGTGATTACCGGAAATAACAGCATTGAAATGAGTTGAATCAGATTTCAGGTTATTCATATCTACTCTCCTTGTAGATCAAGTGAGCAGTCAAGCTAACTAATCAAAGCACTTCCGACCATGGCATCACCGATAATAAAGACGCTTCTTACTTGCGCCAATGAAGAATCGCCCACACGTTGGCAGTCAATGACTCTGCCAACGTGTGCGTGTAAGACCGCATTGATCAGGCCGTTATCAACTGCGGGGCTTTTCCCCGTACCAACGCGGTGTGTAGACCCACTGCCTGCCATCCGGCCGCGGGAAGGTGCAGGTTGTCGAAGACCCGATCAACACCATCGTGCGCATGTCCACCTGCTCCGGCGTCAGTTCGCCCAAGGTGATGATGCGCAACGTCTGCCCCGGCCGGCCGATGTCCCGCCCCAGAGTCACGGGCGTTTCAGGCGCGCGATGCTGACGGACGATCTCCAGTGCGCGACCCAATTGCCAGGGCCGCGAGCGGGAGATGGGGTTGTAGAAGGCCAGCGCCAGATCGGCCCGGGAGGCCAGATCGAGACGCTGTTCGATCACGTCCCAGGGCTTGAGGTTGTCCGACAGGGACATCACGCAGAAATCATGACCCAACGGTGCGCCCGCCTGAGCGGCCGTCGCAAGCGAGGCTGAGACCCCCGGCAGGATTTCCAGATCGACCGTATGCCAATCGGTGTTAGTGGATTCGTGTAAAGCCTCCAGCACCGCCGAGGCCATGGCGAACACGCCCGGATCCCCCGAAGACACCACCACCACGCGACGCCCTGATGCAGCCAGTTCGAAGGCATGACGGGCGCGCTGCATTTCTTCTCGGTTGTCGGTGCAGTGCAGCACTTGATCAGGGCGGAACGGCCCGGCCATGCGCACATAGGTTTCGTAGCCCAGCACGTCGTTGGCGTGGGCCAGTTCAGACGTGACCGCTGGCACCCTCAACTCCGCTGCGCCGGGGCCAAGCCCGATGACGGCGAGCCGGCCCCGAGTGCGGCCAATGAGCGGAACCTCCAGCGGCTGCGGGGCAACCACGATGGCCAGGTCGTCGTTGACGTTGATCGGCGGCAGCCGTTGCGGCACGGCGTGTGTCGCCATTTCGCTTGCGCTCGCAGCGGGAACGAAACGCACCGGCACCGCCAGTTCTGCGGCAGCCTGATGCAGCAGTGGTTCGGCCATCTGCGAGTCGGGTGCCAACAGGCACGCCAGGGATTGCACGGCGATCCCGGCCTCATGCAGCGCTGCACGGACACGGGTTGCCAGTTCGGGATGAACCGCGCTCACGGCCACGGCGACGCTACGGGGATAAATCAGCAGTTCATGCTCCGACGGTACTCGCTCGGCGCACCCCACATGAATCGCCAGCCGCGCCTGTTCGTCTTCCGGCAGTCTGGCCTTGACCAGCCACGGCGCGGAACCTTCGATGCGCACGCTTTCACCGCACAGCAGGTCAGAGACGAAGCGCTTGCCCAGTTCCAGATCGCCCAGAGAATAACCGGCGGGCGGGTCGAGCAGGCAGGTGCCAAAGCGCAGTTCGCCGCTGGTGGTGATCGCTGGCGAGATGCCCAGCCCGGCAGCCATTTTTCGCGCCATGACGTTCACGCCGCCCAGGCCGCCCAGTAGCGGCACAACTGCGCTGCCGTCTTCAGCCACGGCCAGAACGGCAGGTTCGGCACCTTTTTCAAGCAACAACGGCGCAAGCGTACGAATGACGATGCCCGCGGCGCACAAGGCAATGATCGGCGTGTCCTGCTGATAGAGCTTACGCAACGTGGCGCCGAATTCGCTGTAGGTTCGGTCCGCACCGTCGACCCGCCCCACAAGGCCGTAAATCAATGCCTCGGGGTAAAGCTGCTGAATGCGCCGCGCCGTGGCGAGGCTGCCTTTGCCCAGAATGACAATGGCGGGCGTGTTATGGGCCATCAGCCTTGCCACCTTTCGCCGGGCACGATAATCAGCGAGAAGTACGGCGAGGACATGGGTTCGACCTGATCCAGCGGCACAATCTTTTGGTTAGCCATGGTGGCGCGTTCGACATACAGCGCACGCTCGGCCAGACCAAGTTCTTCCAGCACCAGGCGGACTTTCGGGAAATTGCGCCCCAGTTTCATGATCACTGCCGCGTCGGTGTCGGCCAGCTTGCGCTTGAGCTCTTCATGGGACAGCACGCCGGACAGCACCGACAGGCTTTGATTGCGGTACACCAGCGGCGCACCCAGCACCGAAGCGCCGCCCAGCATCGAGCACACGCCCGGTATGACCTCGGCTTCGTAACGGTCGGCCAGACGGTCGTGCAGGTACATGTAGGAGCCATAGAAGAACGGATCGCCTTCGCAGATAACGGCGACATCACGCCCCGCATCCAGGTGCGCGGCCACGTCGGCGCTGGAGGCATCGTAGAAATCGCTGATCACTTGTTCGTAGGACATCGGCGCGGGCAGCGCTTCGGTGGTGACTGGATAAACCAGTGGCATCAGCGTCTGGGCAGCCTGCAAATGGCCTTCGATGATGCCGAAGGCGTTGCCTTTCTTGCCCTTGGCGACGAAGTAGGCAACCACCGGCGACTCACGCAGCAGGCGCAGCGCCTTGACGGTAATCAGCTCCGGGTCGCCGGGGCCGACGCCCAGACCAATCAATCGACCGCGAGCCTGCATCATTCGATCTCCGTGGCCAGTGCGTTGACGGCGGCAACCGCCATGGCGCTGCCGCCCCGTCGCCCTTGCATGATGACGAACGGCACGCCACGGCTGTCGGCGGCCAGCATCGCCTTGGATTCGGCAGCGCCCACGAAGCCGACCGGAAAACCGAGGATCAATGCCGGTTTGGGGGCGCCCGCGTCGAGCATTTCCAGCAAATAGAACAGCGCGGTCGGCGCGTTGCCGATGACCACGACGCTGCCTTCCAGATACGGACGCCACAGCTCCAGCGCCACCGCGGAGCGTGTATTGCCCCGCTCCAGGGCCATTTCCCGCACGCCTTCATCGTGGAGCGTGCAGATGATCTGATTGTTGGCGGGCAGGCGGGTGCGGGTGATGCCTTCAGACACCATGCGCGCATCGCACAGGATTGGCGCACCGGCCAACAGCGCATCGCGCCCGGCCTTGCCCGCACCGGGCGAGAAGCGCAGGTCTTCGATGACCTCGACCATGCCGCAGGCATGAATCACGCGCACGGCGAGTTTTTCCAGATCCGCCGGGATCGTGTCCAGGCGCGCCTCCGCACGGATAATGGCGAAGGAGTTGCGATATATCTCCTGACCATCGCGGATGTAATTAATCATGGGTGCTGCTCCGTGAGTCGGCGATCAACAACGCGCCGGCTGCTTCAATAGTGAGGTCACGCGCTTGCAGCACACCGAAACCCGGTTGTGCTGCATCGCGAAAATAAAGGTCGTAATGGCCAGCGGAGACCGCCAGCAAGGTCACCGGCGCGCGATGGGCCGCCGCACAGGAACGCTTGCACGCCGACAGATGCACGGCGCGGCTGATGCCATTACGTTGCAATCGGGCGGCCAGGATTCGGGCATCGCCCTTGGTGTCGGCCAGGCCTTTGGCGCAGTCGGTCGAACCTGTGCAGGCGATCATCCGGGCCAACGCGTGCTCGGCGTTACACAGCAGTCCCGCTGCCTGAAGGCTCGACAATACAGCTTGCCCACGCTCGACCGGGATGTTGGGCAACAGCACACTTTGCCAGGGCGTCAGGCGCAGGCTGCCGTCTCCGGCTTCAGCGGCCAATTGCGCAATGGCGGTGAGCATCTGGGGGTCGAGTCGTCCCAGTGGCGCCACGCCCCCCACGCACACGCTGCCCGCTTGATGCTGTGGATAAATGCCGATGTGCCGATCAGCTTGAACAGACGGACGTCGCCAACTCGTGATGTGCGGGCCCCGACGCAGGATCGATCCCAAGCGGGTCGCCAACTGCTCAAGCAGCTGTTCAACAGGCCTTTCAGCCAACAACTGACGCATGCGCACCTGATCGGGCCGCGCCGTCTCCAGAAACAGCTCGAGCACGGCCAGCACCAGTTCCAGACCCTTGGCGACGGGAACGGCAGCCACGGGCGAATCCTGCGCGGGACAACCGGCAAAGCCAAAGCCCAGGAGCGTTTCGCCGTCCATCTGCAATGCCGAAAGCCACAGGTCGTGGGGATGTTCAAGCATCGCCAGGCTTTCGCCACCATCCAGCGACAGGGCGAACTTGGGCGACAGGTCGTGAAAGCGCGGGTTGTTTTCCAGTGCGGCGAGGATCTGTGCCGCCAGCGGGCGCGTGTCCAGGAGCATGTCGGGATCAAGCCCGGCGCTGGGGCTGAGCATCAGATTGCGCACGTCGTCGCTGTGAAGATTCTTCGGCCCCAGGCCCGCCGCCAGCAGCGTCTGGATCAACGCGTCCTGCTGATCGCCAATGCCGCGAATTTGCAGATTGCCGCGATTGGTCGCCTCGATCACGCCATGGGCGTACCGTTGCGCAGCCTCGGCAATGGCCAGCGCCTGACAAGAAGTGATCGAGCCGCCGGCCAGCTTGATGCGGCAGATACCGCCATCCAGCGCCGGGACGATACGCAGCAACCCCGGACAGGCCGAGGGGCGTAGAGGTATCGAAGGCGGGCGAGCGGGCGTCGGCTCGGTCAATGGATCACCATGGCTGGAACTGGACTGCACGTGAATAGGCCACTTGTGCCGCTTGGGCGCGGTATTATGCCTGCTTTGTCCGCAAGCATGAAAAGCCGCTCTGTCGGAAGACTGGATTGAGGGAATTAAATGTCGCCTTGGCTGACTGTCGTGGGAATCGGTGAAGACGGCTATAAAGGGCTGGGCAAGAACGCTCGGCACGCCTTGCTGCGTGCCCATCAGGTGTTCGGCGGCCCTCGCCAGCTGGAATTGCTGCCTGCGTGCATCCAGGCCGAACGCCGCGCCTGGCCCAGCCCCTTCTCCCTGAACCCGGTGCTGGAGCAACGCGGCGCTGAGGTGTGCGTGCTGGCCAGCGGCGACCCGATGCTGTTCGGCGTCGGTGCGAGCCTGGCTCGGGTGGTCGATATCCGTGAAATGCTGATCCTGCCCGCGCCCTCGTCTTATTCCCTGGCAGCGGCACGGCTGGGCTGGCCTCTGCAGGAAGTCGTTCTGCTGTCGGTGGTGGCGCGTCCGTTGGCGGCCCTCAACGCTCACTTCCATCACGGCGTGCGACTGTTGATCCTCAGCAATGACGGCAGCAGCCCCGCCGCCATTGCCGGCCTGCTGCGCGAACGTGGCTTTGGCCCCAGTCGCATGACGGTGCTGGAACATTTGGGCGGTACCGCCGAGCGGCGCATTGAAGGGCTCGCCAGCGAATGGGCGAACCCCGAAATCGCCGCGCTGAATCTGGTCGCCATCGACTGCCGCATCGCCCCCGATGCGTTGCGCCTTTCGCCCGTGGCCGGTCTGCCGGACGAAGCCTTCGAGCACGATGGTCAACTGACCAAGCGCGATGTGCGGGCGATGACGTTGGCGCGTCTGGCACCCGTGCCCGGTGCATTGCTGTGGGACGTCGGCGCAGGCTGCGGCTCTATCGGCATCGAGTGGATGCGCGCCCACCCGAGCTGCCGCGCCCTGGCGATTGAGGTCGATGAAGGCCGTCAGCAATTGATCGAGTTCAACCGCGATGCGCTGGGCGTGCCGGGCTTGCAGTTAGTGCGCGGCACTGCGCCCACGGCCTTGGCGGGTCTTGAGCGCCCTGACGCGATTTTTATCGGTGGCGGCGTCACACGGCCCGGCGTACTCGACACCTGCTGGCAACAGTTACGATCCGGCGGACGGCTGGTCGCCAATGCCGTCACCCTGCAAAGCGAAGCAACACTGATGGCCTGGCGTGGGCAGCACGGCGGTGAGCTGACCCGCATTCACCTCGCCCACGCCAAGCCCCTGGGTGACTTCGATACCTGGCGGCAAGCGCTGCCGATCACCCTTCTGGACGTGGTCAAACCCTAATGCGTGACGAAACCGCCGAGCAACCCGCGCCGCTGCGCAGTGGCTTGACCACCGGCAGTTGCGCCACCGCCACCAGCCTCGCGGCGGCACGGCTGCTGCTGGGTGGCGCGGTCAGTGATGCGGTGCATATCGTCCTGCCCAAGGGCAAGCAGGTGCAGATGCGCCTGGAGTTCTGTCGCCTGTGCCCTGAGGGTGCCGAGGCTGGAACCCTCAAGGACGCAGGCGATGACCCGGACGTGACCCACGGCGCACTGGTCTATGCCAGGGTGCGATTGCTGGACATCCCCACGGTCAGGTTCGTCGCCGGCCCAGGCGTCGGCACGGTGACGCGCCCCGGCCTCGTGCTGAATGTCGGCGAACCGGCGATCAATCCGGTGCCCCGCCGCATGATGATCGAGCACCTGCAAGTGCTGGCGAACGAAACCGGTTACGTCGGTGGTTTCGAAGTCACCGTGGGTGTCGAAGGCGGCGAAGCGCTCGCGCTGAAAACCATGAACCCGCGTCTAGGCATTATCGGTGGCCTGTCGATTCTGGGCACCAGCGGCATCGTGCGGCCTTTTTCCTGCGCGGCCTACATCGCGTCGATTCATCAGGGCATCGACGTCGCCAAAACCAACGGCTATTCGCACATTGCCGCCTGCACCGGCAACGCCAGCGAAGACACCATGCGCCGCGTTTATCAAATGCCCGACATTGCCCTGATCGAGATGGGCGACTTCGTCGGCGCCGTGCTCAAGCACCTGCGCAAGGCTCCCGTCAGCAAACTCAGCATCTGCGGCGGCTTTGGCAAGATCAGCAAACTTGCCGCACGCCATATGGACCTGCACAGCCGCCACTCCAGCATCGACCTGCCGCAGCTGGCGCGCTGGGCCGCCGACGTGGGGGCCGATGACGCGCTGCAACAGGCGATCCGCGAGGCCAACACCAGTCAACAAGCGCTGGCCATGAGCGCCGCCCTTGGCATTCCTTTGGGCGATGTGGTGTGTCAGCACGCGCTGGATTTTGCCCGCAGCGTGGTGCCGGAGCAGGTACAGGTTGAAGTGTTCGCGATTGATCGTCAGGGCGGCATCGTGGGTACGGCGGGCGTTCAACCATGAAACGCATCTTGCTCCTCGGCGGTGTCACCGACGCGTTGGCGATTGCCCGTACCTTGGGCCCGCAGCATATCTACAGCCTGGCGGGTGTGGGGCGTGTGCCGACTGATTTGACCTGCCAGGTACGCGTCGGTGGCTACGGTGGCGCTGAAGGTCTGGCGCAATTCATTGTCGAACAAGGCATCGACCTGCTGCTGGACGCAACCCACCCTTACGCCGCGCAGATCAGTCATAACGCCGCCCTCGCCGCACAACTGAGCGGCACCCCGTGCTGGGCCTTGCGCCGACCCGCGTGGCAGGCCGGGCCGGAGGACGACTGGCGGGAGGTCAGCGGCTGGGCCGAATTGATTCAGGCCCTCGCCCCGTTTCAGCGACCGCTGTTCACCCTGGGCCGCGAACCGTTGCAACATCTGGACGAAATCCCCGCTCATCAGTTCTGGACCTTGCGCGCCCTGGAAAACACCCTGCGCGACCTGCCCCGCCACGAACGCTGCGAAGTCATCGGCGCACGGGGGCCCTTCCTGCTGGAAGACGAACGCTCACTTTTTGTACAACGCAAGATTGACGTGCTGATCAGCAAGAACAGCGGCGGCAGCGCGACCGAGGCCAAGCTTGAGGTGGCGCGGGAGCTGCGGGTACCGGTACTGATTTTGAAGAGACCGGTATTGCCCAGTGTGGGCCGGGAATTTGAGTCGGTGGAGCAACTGCTCAACGCTCTTGACCGTTGAGTTGCGCTGGTGCGAGCAGCCGTCGCTCCAACTTGACCGCGACATCCCGCCGCGGCCCGGATTTTTTACATCTGCCGACCATTCAGGCTAAATAGCGGCATTGACTCCAATAAGAATGGAACCTGCCATGTCCCAACGACGGACGACATCGGTCTGGATCGCCTGCTTCGCAGTGCTCTTCAGCCTGCTCGTCATGCCGCTCTCGCCCAATGCGCCACCCGCGCAGAGCGAGCAAGTGCTGTGGGGCAGTTTCTGCTCGGGCAGCGGCAGCCGATTGGTGGCAATGTCTCTGGGGTCGGTCGATCAAGACGCTTCACGACACGATGAACACAGCGCCATGCAGCATTGCGGGTGCTGTTCGGGTTCGATGGTGGTGGTGATCCCTTCCGGTTTCAGTCACGGCTTTTTTGCTCATCTGAAACCCCAGCGGTTCAGCCCGGCCATTGTGCTGATTCATGCCTCGCCACGCGTGCAATGGCCAAGCGCCAACCCCCGAGCGTCTCCGCAGGTCTGATCTTCGTTCGCCAAACGCTGGATCAACGTACAGGAGACATCATGATGTTAAAAAACCTGCTTATTCTGGCCGCTTTGCTGCTGCCAGTCAGTTTCGCCCAAGCCGATCAATACAAGGTCGGGGAGCTGACCATCGCTCAGCCATGGTCCATGGAATTACCCCCAAATGCGCCCGCTGCGGCGGCCTATTTTGTCATCCACAACAGTGGCCAGCAGCCTGATCGTCTGGTCAGCGTCGACACCCCCATTGCCGCCACCGCCGAACTGCACGAGCATGTGCACGCCAACGGCCTGATGAAAATGCAGCAAGTGCCGGCCGTGGACATTCCGCCCGGGGCGGATGCGACGTTCGCGCCCATGGGCTATCACGTGATGATGCTTGATTTGAAGGACAAATCCTCGTTGATCGAAGGCGCGCAGTTTCCGCTGACGCTGCACTTCGAAAAGTCAGGCAATATCACCGTCCAGGTTGTGGTGCTCAAACAGGCACCCATGCAAGGCATGCACAATCATTGATGAACCTCTGAGTTGAACCTCCCGCGCCCGTCACGCAATCGCGCCACCAGGCAGCCTCGGAAATCCCGGGGCGCCTGGCTGAGCCTGTTTGCCATGCTGATGATTTTCATCGGCCCGCTGGTTTCCCAGGCGGTGCCGATGGATCAGCACGCGGGCATGAGCATGTCGATGCCGGCGTCCATGGATATGTCCGCCGGGCACGGGGCTCACCATCAAGCGGATGCAACCACCGAGAAAGCCAGCGTCGATCATGTGCTGTGGGCCAAATGCGGCTACTGCACGTTGCTGTTCAGTTGCCCGGCGATCACCCAGACCCTTGCCGTCACGGCCTTGGCACCGCCCCGCCCGGCTGATTTTTTCAGCGCGGCCACCCAACACGGACACGCGCAAAGCAGCACCTTCCCCAACGCCCGAAGCCGCGCCCCGCCTCTGCTCGCCACGCGATAAATCCCTTTGATTACGTACCCGCTCAAGCCCACGCCGGCTTGAGCGGGCTGCGTCGTGTGTTGTGCCTGACAAGAGCGCTGCAAAAATGTCCCTACAGACTGGCTCCAAACCGACCGTGTCCTTTTATAACCTCGCCTGGCGCTGGCATTTTTATGCCGGATTGTTTGTCGCGCCGTTCATGATTCTGCTGTCGCTGACCGGCATCATCTACCTGTTCAAGCCGCAGCTGGACAACCTGATGTACCGGGACTTGCTGACCGTTACACCGACCCACCATCAACTCAGCGCCGACCAGTTGCAGCAGCGCGTCCTGAGCAGCTTCCCCCAAGCGAAAATCGGCAAATACTTCCCGCCGACCAGTGCGCAAGGCAGCGCGCAATTCGTTGTGCAGGAAGCCGGTCGTGACGTGAATGTGTTCATCAATCCCTATGGCGGCGAGATTCTCGGCACTCAGGATGCCAAGCAAAACCTGCAAGCCATCGCCCGCGCCCTGCACGGCGAATTGATGATCGGCACGCTGGGCGACCGACTCGTCGAACTGGCGGCCGGGTGGGGGATCATGCTGGTGGTGTCGGGGCTTTACCTGTGGTGGCCACGGGGCAGTTCCGGTGCGGGCGTGCTCTGGCCGCGACTGAGCAAGCGGGGTCGGGTGATGTGGCGCGACCTGCACGCGGTCACGGGTTTCTGGGGATCGGCGTTTTTGCTGTTCATGCTGATCAGCGGCATGGCCTGGACCGGCCTGTGGGGCAAGCAGTACGCTGACCTGTGGAACACCTTTCCGGCGGCCATGTGGAACGAAGTGCCCAAGTCTGACAAGCAAGCTGGCGAGCTCAATACCGCCACCGTGCAGACCGTGCCCTGGGCACTGGAAAACACGCCGATGCCCAAATCGATGCCCATGCCCTCCGGCGAACATGCCGAACACATGAACCACGCGGGTATGTCGAGCGCGCCTGCCGCACCGAACGTGTCGCTGCAACAGGTGGTGGACATCGCCACCGAACGCGGCATCGAACCGGGTTACAGCATCACTCAACCGAAAACCGCCGATGGCGTGTTCACCGTGTCGGTCTTCGCCGACGACCCGCGCAACGACGCGACCCTGCATATCGATCAATACAGCGGCAAGGTGCTGGCCGATGTGCGCTGGAAGGATTACAGCCCGGTGTCCAAAGCCACCGAGCTGAGTGTGATGCTGCATGAGGGCAAGTTTTTTGGCTGGGTCAATCAACTGCTGATCCTGATGGTCTGCCTGATGATCCTGCTGGGGTCGATCAGCGGGCTGGTGATCTGGTGGAAACGCCGTCCTCAAGGCAAATTGGGCGTCCCGCCACTGCGCCACGACCTGCCCCGCTGGAAATCGGCCATGGTGATCATGTTTGTACTGGCCGTGGCGTTTCCGCTGGTGGGGGCTTCGCTGGTGGGGGTTTATCTGGTGGATTGGCTGGTGTTGTCGCGGATCGGGAAACAGACCGTGCCGGCTTGATCCTCCCGCTTTTTGGTAGTGGGTTTGGTGTGAATATTCGGCATTTGCGGTGCTAATTCACCTGCCAGTCTCTTCGGTTCCGTTGGAGTGCCGCCCGCTCGCTCCAACAAGCCGAGGCCCATCTGGAAAATCGCTTCGGCCGTTGCTCAAGCAAGCTCACGCCCGACTCCCGCGCACCAATTACGACCACCCACCGCACCACCGCTTTTTAAAAGCGCCATTGCAGTGCAAATGTCCAGGCAGTAGCCGCTCTGGATCGCGCTTTAGCTCCACTTGGCCGGCTGGGCATAGCCTTTGCTTAGAAGCTTTCAGGCAATGACCCGCCCTTCTAAAAAAACCAAGTGAATGGAGCTAGCCCAATGAAGCGTCGCAGTTTGATCAAAGCTTTCACCCTGTCCGCATCAATCGCCGCCATGGGCCTGACATGGACCGTTCAGGCAGCCGAGACGATCAAGGTCGGCATCCTGCACTCGTTGTCCGGGACGATGGCGATCTCCGAAACCTCACTCAAAGACATGGCGTTGATGACCATCGACGAAATCAACGCCAAGGGCGGCGTCAACGGCAAGATGCTGGAGCCGGTGGTGGTTGACCCGGCGTCGAACTGGCCGCTGTTTGCGGAAAAGGGCCGTCAGTTGTTGACCCAGGATAAAGTCGCCGTGGTGTTCGGCTGCTGGACTTCGGTGTCGCGTAAGTCGGTCTTGCCGGTGTTCGAAGAGCTCAATGGCCTGTTGTTCTACCCGGTTCAGTACGAAGGCGAAGAGATGTCGCCGAACGTGTTCTACACCGGTGCAGCGCCTAACCAGCAGGCGATTCCGGCGGTCGAGTATTTGATGAGTGAAGACGGCGGCGCCGCCAAGCGTTTCTTCCTGCTGGGCACCGACTACGTCTACCCGCGCACCACCAACAAGATTCTGCGTTCCTTCCTGCATTCCAAAGGCGTAGCGGACAAGGACATCGAAGAGGTCTACACCCCGTTCGGTCATGCGGACTATCAAACCATCGTCGCCAACATCAAGAAGTTCTCGGCCGGTGGCAAGACCGCCGTGATCTCCACCGTCAACGGCGACTCCAACGTGCCGTTCTATAAAGAGCTGGCCAACCAGGGCCTGAAAGCCACCGATGTGCCGGTCGTGGCCTTCTCGGTGGGCGAAGAAGAACTGCGTGGCATCGACACCAAACCCTTGGTCGGCAACCTGGCCGCCTGGAACTACTTCCAGTCGCTGGAAAACCCGGTCAACAAGAAATTCGTAGCAGACTGGAAAGCCTACGCCAAGAAGAAAAACCTGCCGGGCGCAGACAAGGCCGTAACCAACGACCCGATGGAAGCCACCTACGTGGGCATCCACATGTGGGCGCAGGCCGTGGAGAAAGCCAAGTCCACGGATGTGGATAAAGTCCGCGAAGCCATGGCTGGCCAGACCTTCGCTGCGCCGTCGGGCTACACCCTGACCATGGACAAGACCAACCACCACCTGCACAAGCCGGTGATGATCGGCGAGATCCAGGATGACGGTCAGTTCAACGTCGTCTGGCAAACCAAGGAACCGATCCGCGCCCAGCCTTGGAGCCCGTACATCCCTGGCAACGACAAGAAGCCGGATCATGCGGTGAAGAGTAACTAAGTCCGACGCCTCCCCTGGGGAGCTTCTGTGAAAGTCCGTGGGACCGGCTTTAGCCGGGAAGACATCGGTATATTCGCCGCATCTGCGTCGTCTGGCATACCGTTTTCCCGGCTAAAGCCGGTCCCACGCAAACCCGGGGCTCCCCACAAGGGCACCACGCCCCACGGCTGGTCGTTTTTCAGGACCCACGATATGCCCCATTTTCTGCACCGTTTCATCGTCACCCTCGCCCTGCTGCTGCCCATGGCGGCACACGCCAGCGATGCGGGTGATTTCGTGGCGGCCAGTTCCAGCCAGCAAGCCGAGCTGCTGGAAGCCTGGGCTGCCAAACCGGTGCCCGAACGCCTTGCGTTGATCAACGCTTTGCAAGATGGCCGCGTGGCGGTGGACAGCAGCAAGCGTGCTTACATCGAAACCGGCGACAAGTACGTGGCGGTGGATGCCGACGCCCCCGCCGCACCGGATGCGACAGCCCCTGATGAACCGCGCAAATTGCGCCTGAACAATCGCCTGCGCGGGTTGGTCGATACCGCGCTGGCCAGTCACCAACTGCTGACGGTTGACGAAAAACTGCGTCTGACCGCCGCATTGCAACTGCAGAAAAGCGCACGTCCCGCGCAACTGGCCTTTCTCACCGAGCAAGTCGCCGCCGAACAGGACGACGCCGTACACATTGCGCTGACGCTGGCGCTGGCCAATCTGCAACTGGTGGACTCCAGCCCGACCGTGCGCCTTGCGGCCGTGCGTCTGCTGGGGGAAACCGGCGATCCGTTGGCCCGAACTCGCCTTGAAACCTTGTTAACCCCCGGCGTCGAGACCGATGCCAGCGTGCGCATGGCAGCGCAAACCAGTCTGGCGCAGGTGAAGCGCAAGCTGATGGTTGGCGAGATGCTCGGCCAGGCCTTCAGCGGCATGTCTTTGGGTTCGATTCTGCTGCTGGCGGCGCTGGGGCTGGCGATTACCTTCGGGCTGCTGGGCGTGATCAACATGGCCCACGGCGAAATGTTGATGCTCGGGGCTTACTCCACGTACGTCGTGCAACTGATGTTCCAGCGCTATGCGCCCGGCGCCATCGAGTACTACCCGCTGATTGCCCTGCCGGTGGCCTTTTTTGTCACCGCCGTGATCGGCATGGTTCTGGAACGCACTGTGATTCGCCACCTCTATGGCCGTCCGCTGGAAACCCTGCTTGCCACCTGGGGTATCAGCCTGATGCTGATCCAGGCCGTGCGCCTGGCATTCGGTGCGCAGAATGTCGAAGTCGCCAACCCGCAATGGCTGTCCGGCGGGATTCAGGTGTTGCCCAATCTGGTGCTGCCTTACAACCGCATCGCCATCATCGCCTTCGCGCTGTTCGTGGTGGTGCTGACCTGGCTGCTGCTGAACAAGACACGCCTGGGCCTGAACGTACGAGCCGTGACCCAGAACCGCAACATGGCCGCCTGCTGCGGCGTGCCCACCGGGCGCATCGACATGATGGCCTTCGGGCTCGGCTCCGGCATTGCCGGGCTGGGCGGCGTGGCGCTGAGCCAGATCGGCAACGTCGGCCCGGATCTGGGCCAGAGCTACATCATCGACTCGTTCCTGGTGGTGGTGCTGGGCGGCGTCGGGCAACTGGCCGGCAGCGTGATGGCGGCCTTCGGGCTGGGCATCGCCAACAAGATTCTCGAACCGCAAATCGGCGCCGTACTGGGCAAGATTCTGATCCTGGCGCTGATCATTCTGTTTATCCAGAAACGTCCGCAAGGCCTCTTCGCGCTCAAAGGACGGGTGATCGACTGATGAACCAACCATTGATGGTCACTGCCGCACAAAAAATCGGCCCCAAGGGCACCGTTGCCGTGGGCGTGCTGGTACTGGCGGTGCTGTTGGCGCTGCCGCTGCTTTCGCTGTTGCCTGCCGATAACGGCTTTCAGGTGTCGGCTTATACGCTGACGCTGGTGGGCAAGATTCTGTGCTACGCCATCGTCGCACTGGCGCTGGATCTGGTCTGGGGTTACGCCGGGCTTCTGTCGCTGGGCCACGGCCTGTTCTTCGCCCTCGGTGGCTACGCCATGGGCATGTACCTGATGCGCGAAGCGGCGGGCGACGGGTTGCCTGCGTTCATGACCTTCCTGTCGTGGACTGAGCTGCCGTGGTACTGGACCGGGACGGACAACTTCCTCTGGGCCATGTGCCTGGTGGTGCTTGCGCCCGGTTTACTGGCATTGGTGTTCGGCTTTTTCGCCTTCCGCTCGCGGATCAAGGGCGTGTATTTCTCGATCATGACCCAGGCCCTGACTTTCGCCGGGATGCTGTTGTTTTTCCGCAACGAGACCGGCTTCGGCGGCAACAACGGCTTTACCAACTTTCGCAGCATTCTGGGGTTCAGCATCAGCTCTCAAGGCACGAGGGCCACGCTGTTTCTGGCCACGGTGGTGTTGCTGGTGGCGAGCCTGTATGTGGGCTGGCGTCTGGCGCAGAGCAAGTTTGGCCGGGTGCTGACCGCCGTGCGTGATGCGGAAAACCGTTTGATGTTCTGTGGCTACGATCCGCGTGGCTTCAAGCTGTTCGTCTGGGTGTTGAGCGCCGTGTTGTGCGGTCTGGCCGGTGCGCTGTATGTGCCGCAAGTGGGGATTATCAACCCCAGCGAAATGTCGCCGACCAACTCTATCGAAGCCGCCGTCTGGGTCGCGCTGGGTGGGCGCGGCACGTTGATCGGCCCCTTGCTGGGCGCGGGTCTGGTCAATGGCATGAAGAGCTGGTTTACCGTGGCCTTCCCTGAATACTGGCTGTTTTTCCTTGGCGCGCTGTTCATCATTGTCACGCTGTATCTGCCCAAAGGCGTGATCGGCCTGCTCAAGAAAAGGAGCGAGCAATGAAAACCACCCCGACGCCCGCGTTCATGCTTGAACCGATCCTCAACCCCAACTCCGATATCGGCACCAGCCGCGATGCCCTGGGTGTTGGGCAGGCGGCCGGAACCGGGCTGAATACCCGGCACGGTACGATCCTGACGCTGGAAGACATCAGCGTCAGCTTCGATGGTTTCAAGGCGCTCAACGACCTGAATCTGTACATCAGCGTGGGCGAACTGCGCTGCATCATCGGCCCCAACGGTGCGGGCAAGACCACGCTGATGGACGTCATCACCGGCAAGACCCGGCCCAGCCATGGCAAAGCGTGGTTCGGTGAAACCCTGGACCTGACGCAGATGAGCGAAGTGCAGATTGCCCAGGCGGGGATTGGCCGTAAGTTCCAGAAACCCACGGTGTTCGAAGCCTTGAGCGTGTTCGAAAACCTGGAGCTGGCGCAGAAGACCGACAAATCGGTGTGGGCCAGCCTGCGGGCCAGACTCAACGGCGAACAGCGCGACCGTATCGATGAAGTGCTGGAAACCATTCGCCTGACCTCGTCCATGCAGCGGCCGGCGGGTCTGCTGTCACACGGGCAAAAGCAGTTTCTGGAAATCGGCATGCTGCTGGTCCAGGACCCGCAATTGCTGCTGCTGGACGAACCGGTCGCGGGCATGACCGACGCCGAAACCGAATTCACCGCCGAGCTGTTCAAGAGCCTGGCGGGCAAGCACTCGTTGATGGTGGTGGAACACGACATGGGTTTTGTCGGCTCGATTGCCGATCACGTCACCGTTCTGCATCAGGGCAGTGTTCTGGCCGAGGGCTCACTGGTTGATGTGCAGGCCGATGAAAGGGTGATTGAGGTTTACCTCGGGCGCTAAAGCGCCCCTGAAATGATATCTGTTGGAGCGAGGCTTGCCCGCGAACCAGGCACATCGGCGGGTCAGACAAACCGCGTTATCGTTCTTCGCGGGCAAGTCGGAACGCCGCCCACTCGCTCCAACAACACGTGAGAAACCAGCCATGCTCCAGGTCGAAAAGCTTCACCAATACTACGGCGGCAGTCATATTCTGCGTGGCCTGTCCTTCGACGTAAAAGTCGGTGAAGTCACCTGCCTGCTGGGGCGCAACGGCGTGGGCAAGACCACGCTGCTGAAAGTGCTCATGGGCCTGCTGCCGGCCAAAGAAGGCGCAGTGCAGTGGGAAGGCAAAGCCATCACCGGGTTCAAGCCCCATCAGCGGGTTCACGCGGGCATTGCCTACGTGCCCCAGGGGCGGGAAATTTTCGGGCGCCTGACGGTGGAAGAAAACCTGCTCATGGGCTTGTCACGCTTTCCCGGTTCGGAGGCCAAGGAGGTTCCGGCCTTCATCTACGAACTGTTCCCGGTGCTGTTGCAGATGAAGCATCGACGCGGCGGGGATTTGTCCGGGGGTCAGCAACAGCAGTTGGCCATTGGCCGCGCCCTGGCCAGTCGGCCCCGCTTGCTGATCCTCGACGAACCCACCGAAGGCATTCAGCCGTCGGTGATCAAGGAAATCGGCGCGGTGATCAAGAAGCTTTCCGCGCGGGGTGACATGGCAATTCTGTTGGTGGAACAGTTTTATGACTTTGCGGCAGAGTTGGCCGATCAGTATCTGGTGATGTCCCGTGGCGAGATCGTCCAGCAGGGGCGCGGCGAAAACATGGAGGCCGAAGGTGTACGCGGCCTGGTGACCATCTGACCTGCATTCCGTTAAGGTGCAGGCCCACGACTTTGCGATAAAGACCCCATGAATCTTCCCGCCCACACCGCGTTGTTCACCCCCAGCTGGCATGCCGAGCTGGAGTTGGGCTATGGGCGTTTTGGCGACAGCACGCGCCCGGTCCAGCGTCGGCACAAAGGTCCGCTGCGGGTACAGAAACATCTGTATCCCGAAGGCCCGCACGTCTGTCAGCACATCATTGTGCATCCCCCCGGCGGGATTGCCGGGGGCGACCGACTGGATATCAGCGCCCATGTCGGGCCTGATGCCTGGGCGCAACTGACCAGCCCTGGCGCGGCCAAATGGTATCGCGCCGCCGGACCGGCCTATCAGCAACTGGAGCTGACGGTTGAGGCCGGCGCGACGCTTGAATGGTTGCCCCAGGAAACCATCGTCTTCAGCGCCGCCCAGGCGGAACTCACCACACGCATCGAGCTGAAAGGCGACGCGAAACTGCTGTATTGGGACGTCGTGGCGCTGGGTCGACCGGCGAGCGGCGAGCGCTTTACTCGCGGGCATTTTCAATCACATCTGGACATCCGCCGCGATGGCCGATTGCTCTGGCATGAGCGGCAACGCATCATCGGTGGCGACGGTTTGCTGGATTCACCGATTGGCCTGGATGGCAAAACCGTGTTCGCCACGCTGCTGATCACCGGCGAAGTGGACAGTGAGTTGCTGGAGGCCTGCCGCTCACTTGATCACCCGGTGCGGGGCGACCTGACCCAATTGCCCGGCCTTTTGGTGGCGCGTTGCCTGGCCGATGAAGCCCTGCATGCCCGGGCCTGGATGATCGAACTGTGGAAACGGCTGCGCCCGGCACTGTTAGGCCGCGAGGCGTTGGCACCGAGGATATGGAGTACCTGACACCTTTTCGTTCTTCTGTAGGAGCGAGCTTGCTCGCGAAGAGGCCAGTACATCCGATAACGCTTGCACGACCCAACGACGGCATTCGCGGGCAAGCCTCGCTCCAACGGGCCTCGAACGAACCCACCACTTTCAAACGGAAAAAAAATGGACCTGACACCCCGCGAAAAAGACAAAATGCTGATTTTCACCGCCGGCCTGGTTGCTGAACGGCGCCTGGCCCGTGGCGTAAAGCTCAACTATCCGGAAGCCATGGCATATATCTCCGCCGCGCTGCTCGAAGGCGCGCGCGACGGCCAGACCGTGGCGGACCTGATGCACTACGGCACGACGCTGCTGACCCGCGAGCAAGTGATGGAAGGCATTCCCGAAATGATCCCGGAAATCCAGGTTGAAGCGACGTTTCCTGACGGCACAAAACTGGTGACTGTCCATCAACCGATTGCCTGATCCTTCAAGGCTTTGTGGAAGCGAACATGACTGATTTGATTCGAGACGCACTGGCAACCGATCTTCCCGGCATCCTGGCCATCTACAACGACGCGGTGCTCAACACCACGGCGATCTGGAATGAACAACCCGTGGACCTGGCCAACCGCCAGGCATGGTTCGATGCGCGCCGGGCCCAGGGTTATCCGATCCTGATCGCCGCCGACGCCAACCGCGAAGTGTTGGGCTACGCGGCCTTTGGAGACTGGCGCCCGTTTGAAGGCTTTCGCCATACGGTGGAACATTCGGTGTACGTCCGGGCCGACCAACGCGGCAACGGGCTCGGCCCGCTGCTGATGAAAGCCTTGATCGAGCGCGCGCAAGCCTGCAACAAACACGTAATGGTGGCCGCCATCGAAAGTGGCAATGCCGCCTCCGTGCGCCTGCATCAGCGACTAGGCTTCATCGTATCTGGCCATATGCCGCAAGTAGGCACCAAGTTCGGCCGTTGGCTCGACCTGACCTTCATGCAACTGGATATCACACCGGGTGCTTCGGCGCCCCCTTCCCAAGCCCCGACAATGCAGAACTAGAGAGGCGCTCATGAATCCGGCCCAGTTACGACGCGTCAACGCCGAAAGCTTTGCACACTACCGCCATGGTTTGGTCGAGTTGCTATTGGACGCGGTGAAAAACGGCGCGTCGGTGGGCTTCATGGCGGACCTGGACGTCGAGCAGGCCTATGCCTGGTGCGACGGTCTGAAAACCGATCTGGAACGCAACAGCCTGTTGCTCTGGGTGGTGGTTCAGGACGAAAGAGTCCTGGCCAGTGCGCAGTTGTCGTTGTGTCAGAAGCCCAACGGGCTGAACCGCGCCGAAGTGCAGAAACTGCTGGTGCTCAATGGTGCGCGACGGCGCGGGTTGGGACAGCAATTGATGCAGGCGGTGGAGAAAGCAGCCGTGCAGTATCAGCGCGGCCTGCTGCATCTGGACACGGAAGCCGGCTCGGCCGCCGAAGCGTTTTATCGTTCCCTGGGCTACGTCCGGGTCGGTGAATTACCCAATTACTGCCAAAGCCCGGACGGTCGTTACACGCCGACCGCCATCTATTTCAAGACTCTGGGACAACCTGCATGATTCCTGGCCAATATCAGATTCAACCCGGTGAGATCGAAATCAACGCCGGGCGCCGCACCCTCAGCCTGAACGTCGCCAACAGCGGCGACCGACCGATTCAGGTGGGCTCGCACTTTCACTTTTTCGAAACCAACGACGCCCTGACTTTCGACCGTGCCGCCAGCCGAGGCATGCGCCTGAACATCCCGGCGGGCACTGCCGTGCGCTTCGAACCGGGTCAGTCGCGAGACGTGGAACTTGTGGATCTGGCAGGCCATCGCCGGGTGTTCGGCTTTGCCGGGCGCGTGATGGGGGATCTTTGATTCCAGATAATGCCCTCTGTAGGAGTGAGCTTGCTCGCGATCGGGTGCGAAGCAGCCGCAACAGCAATGAACACAGCATCGCAGCGAAATCGTTGCGACCTTATCGCGCGCCAGCACACGCCTGAACAGATCGCGCTCAGACCTATTTTTGAATTCCAGGAACCGCTATGAAGATCAGCCGTGAAGCCTACGCCGACATGTTCGGCCCGACCGTTGGCGACCGCGTTCGGTTAGCCGATACCGAACTGTGGATCGAGGTGGAAAAAGACTTCACCACCTATGGTGAAGAAGTGAAGTTCGGCGGCGGCAAGGTCATTCGAGACGGCATGGGTCAGGGCCAACTGATGGCTGAAGACGTGGTCGACACGCTGATCACCAACGCGCTGATCGTCGATCACTGGGGCATCGTCAAGGCCGACGTCGGCATCAAGAATGGCCGGATCGCCGCCATCGGCAAAGCCGGCAACCCGGACATTCAACCCGATGTGACCATTGCCATCGGCGCTGCCACCGAAATCATCGCTGGCGAAGGCATGATTCTTACCGCTGGCGGGGTCGATACCCACATTCACTTCATCTGTCCGCAGCAAATCGAAGAAGCCCTGATGAGCGGCGTCACCACCATGATCGGCGGCGGCACCGGCCCGGCGACGGGCACCAATGCGACCACGGTCACCCCTGGCCCATGGCACCTGGCGCGCATGCTTCAGGCCGCCGATTCGTTCCCGATGAACATCGGTTTCACCGGCAAGGGCAACGTCAGCCTGCCAGGTCCATTGATCGAGCAGGTCAAGGCCGGAGCCATCGGCCTGAAGCTGCATGAAGACTGGGGCACCACGCCTGCGGCCATCGACAACTGCCTGAGTGTTGCCGATGATTACGACGTGCAGGTGGCCATTCACACCGACACGCTGAATGAGTCCGGCTTCGTCGAAACCACACTGGCGGCGTTCAAGAATCGCACGATCCACACGTACCACACCGAAGGCGCGGGCGGCGGCCACGCGCCGGACATCATCAAGGCGTGCGGCTTCCCCAACGTGCTGCCCAGCTCCACCAACCCGACCCGGCCGTTTACCCGCAATACCATCGACGAGCACCTGGACATGCTGATGGTCTGCCATCACCTGGACCCCAGCATTGCCGAAGACGTGGCCTTCGCCGAAAGCCGCATCCGCCGGGAAACCATTGCAGCCGAGGACATCCTTCACGACCTGGGCGCGTTCTCGATGCTCAGCTCCGACAGCCAGGCCATGGGCCGCGTCGGCGAAGTGATCATGCGCACCTGGCAAACCGCCGACAAAATGAAGAAACAACGCGGGCCGCTGCCAGGAGATGGCGAAGGCAACGACAATTTCCGCGCCAAGCGTTACATCGCCAAATACACCATCAACCCGGCGATCACCCATGGCATCAGCCATGAAGTGGGCTCCATTGAAGTGGGTAAATGGGCGGACCTGGTGCTGTGGCGTCCGGCCTTCTTCGGCGTAAAGCCGAGCCTGATCCTCAAGGGTGGCGCCATTGCCGCCAGCCTGATGGGCGATGCCAACGCCTCGATCCCGACGCCGCAACCGGTGCATTACCGTCCGATGTTCGCCAGCTACGGCAGCTCGTTGCACGCCACCAGCCTGACCTTCATCAGCCAGGCCGCATTCGACGCCGGCATTCCCGAATCACTGGGTTTGAAAAAGACCATCAGCGTGGTCAAGGGCTGCCGCAACGTGCAGAAGAAAGACCTGATTCACAACGATTACTTGCCGAACATCGACGTCGACCCGCAGACGTATCAGGTCAAGGCCGATGGCGTTTTACTCTGGTGCGAACCGGCGGACGTTCTGCCAATGGCGCAACGCTATTTTCTGTTTTAGAGCGAACAGGGGCTTCATGGCACAGGGCGCTTGCCCCCTTGGTCAAGGGGGCTGAGCTACAAAACGCCCGCGAGAAAGGTCTCATCGCTGTCGAGCAGCTTCAAAGCCTGCAGCGTGTCATTGATGGCATCGAACAAGCCGATGTCTTGGGCCGAACTGGTACCGTTGATGACGCGACGCAGCGACAGGTAAAACCCGAGTTTGCCGAAGGCGACGTCGTCGAATTTCGCGTTTTTGCTGCTGGTTATTCTTTGCGCTGCATGGTTTATCCGCTCTTCGATGAGCGCCTTGAATTCGGTTTCCAACATGATGAACCTCCCTGTCTGCGATCAAACGCCCTCAATAAACCTACAACTGCCCAAAGACTGCGTCTACCTGTCATAAATGACAGTGCCTTGTGGTCGGAACGAGAAACGGCTGTTTGTCGGCCCCGTCAAAGGCGGTAAGATGCGCGTCATCTCTTCTCACCGCTCCCGCAGCAAGGTACCCGGCCATGCGCCTTTCGGAATTCATCGTTGCTCATGTGGACCGCATCGTCGATGAGTGGGAGAGCTTCGCCAAAACCATCAAACCGGCCGCGGACTCAATGAGCAGCACGGAGCTGCGTGACCACGCCAAAGCGATTCTGCTGGGTGCCGCGCGCGACATGAATACCGCTCAGACCAAGAGTGAGCAGGCGGCGAAGGCCAAGGGCGAGGATCTGAAGAAAACCCCCAGCCTTGATGAAGCCGCCGCCAGTCACGGCGAATTGCGGCACATTGTCGGTTTTGATCTGGTGCAGATGACGTCTGAGTTTCGGCATTTACGCGCCAGCGTGATCCGGCTCTGGGTGGACAACCTGAAGACCCCGGACCTGGCGTATTTCACCGACATGATTCGCTTCAACGAAGCCATCGACGAAGCCCTGGCCGAATCTACCGCGGCCTATGCCGATCAGGTTACCCGCTCGCGAGACATTTTCCTGGCGATCCTGGGCCACGATCTGCGCGCCCCGCTGCAGGCCGTGAGCATGTCCACCGATCTGTTGGCGCTCAAGGCCAAACTGGACGAGCCTTGCCGCGCTCACCTGGCACGGATCAGGATGGGAACGCAGCATATGGGCTCGATGGTCAGCGACCTGCTGGAATTCGTGCGCAGCCGGCTCGGCGCCAGTCTGCCTGTGGAGCGCAAGCGCATGGATTTCGGGGAGGCCTGTCGCGAGGCCATCGACGAAGCCTCCGCCGGTCATCCCGGCACCTATCCGGTGTTGAGCGTGCAAGGTGATACCACCGGTATGTGGGATCGGGGTCGCATCAACCAGTTGCTGCAAAACCTGATTGGCAACGCCTTGCAGCACGGTGCGGCCAGCCGGGAAATCACCATCCGCATCACCGGCGAGGAAAACAACGTCGAACTGGTTGTGCACAACCTGGGCAACCCGATCGCAGAAGATGCCATCGGCAGTATTTTTGACCCGCTGGTGCGCAGCAACACCGCCGAACACCCCTCAAAAGGCCCCACGACCAGCCTCGGCCTCGGGTTGTTCATCGTCAAGGAAGTGGTCAACGCCCATGGCGGCAGCATCACCGTCACCTCCAATGTGAATGACGGGACGACGTTTACGGTGGTGTTGCCTAAAAGCGTGTGATGGATCGCGGGCTGCTTGAGAGCGGCCCGCCTAGTCCTGCAAAAACCGCCCTAACTGCTGCCGGAGCATGCGGTTTTCCGCACGTACATGCTCCAGTTCATCAAGCAGATTCAGCGCCAGCGCAACACCTTCCCACTCCAGTTCCAGCTCCCGCCGCAGCTTGACCGCGCGCCTGGCAACGAAAAGAGCCTGATCATCAAACACCCATTCATCAGGCTTTCGACCCTGAGGTTCGAGAATGCCGTGTTCGACGATTTCGATCACGTAGGCGGCCGGCATATTGGCCACCTGACAGAATTGCTTCATATCCAGTTCTACGATCAGGGTGTGGCTCATGATCACTTACTCCATTGGGCCCGAGGATCGAACGCCGCCTTATCGGCCAGCGCCTGCCAGAGTGCCTTGGTGGCCTCGTCGGTGGACGACGGCATGACGACCTTGATCTGGGCGTACAAATCACCGCGCTGCCCTTTCTTGTCCAACAGACCGTTGCCTTTGACACGCAACCGCTGACCGGTCTGGCTGTCAGGACGGATGGTCAGGTTGATCTTGCCCGTCAACGTCGGCACGGCAACCTTGGCACCCAGCGCGGCTTCCCAAGGGGCCAGCGGCACGGTGATAATCAGGTCATGGCCTTCCACATCGAATTGGGGATGCGGTGCCAGCCTGATAATCAGGTATAGATCACCATTCTCACCGCCTGCAACCCCGGGTGCGCCCTGCCCTTTGAGACGAATACGCTCGCCATCGACGACACCGGCCGGAATCTTCACGTTCAGGGTTTTGGTGATGTCCGCCATCCGCTGACCAGCGGGGTTGTACTGCGGCACCTTGAAGCTGACCTGCTTGGATTCGGTGGCCAGTGTTTCTTCCAGGAAAATCGCGAGTTCCATCTCCACATCCTGTCCTCGGCGGCCAGTGCTGCGCGCACGACCACCCTGCTGCGCACGACCACCAAAGATCGAACTGAAAAAATCGGAAAAATCGCCCATGTCCTCGCCGCCGAACCCACCGGCGCCCGCACCCGCGCCTGCACGGCTCTGCCAGCCAGGCGGCGGCTGAAACGGCCGGCCTTGCTGCCCGTATTTGCGCAGCTCGTCATATTCAGCGCGCTTCTCCGGGCTTTTCAGCACCTCGTAAGCTTCGTTGGCCTCTTTGAATTTCTCTTCGGCGCCCGCTTCTTTGCTGACGTCCGGGTGATACTTGCGCGCCAACTTGCGGTAGGAGGCTTTGATCGCCTTGTCATCCGCCGTCGGCTCCACGCCAAGAATCTTGTAATAGTCTTTGAAGTCCATCTAATGGTCGTCCCCTGTTATCCAGCGCTGCCAGGTGCACCTTATTTTGCGCACAGCATCCTCTCATTCGAGGCATCTGGATCAATTAACGTCTTGATATATCGGCCGCCGAACAGGATGACTTGAAACCTGAAACGTTCGAGGGCCCGTGTTGATAACAATTCCCTGAAGATTGGGGGCAAGCGGTCACAGTTCAAGTCGGTGCCCGCAGATAACTGAGCATAACCGACGTTTCGCGCTACGCATCCGCCGTACACTGACATACACTGCGCGGCCGTTTTTTGACTGGAACGTAAAAGACATGAATGACCAATCCCCAGCCCGTGCCTGTGGTATCGACTTTGGCACGTCCAATTCCACGGTCGGCTGGCTGCGACCGGGCATGGAATCGCTGATTGCGCTGGAGGACGACAAGATCACCCTGCCGTCGGTGGTGTTCTTCAACATGGAGGAGCGCCGCCCGGTGTATGGCCGCCTCGCGCTGCACGAGTACCTGGAAGGCTACGAAGGCCGCCTGATGCGCTCGCTCAAGAGCCTGCTGGGTTCCAAGCTGATCAAGCACGACACCAGCGTGCTGGGCACAGCCATGCCGTTCAAGGACCTTCTGGCGCTGTTCATTGGCGAGCTGAAAAAACGCGCCGAAACCACCGCTGGCCGTGAATTCGAGGAAGTCGTGCTGGGTCGCCCGGTGCATTTCGTCGATGACGACATAGGTGCCGACCAGGAAGCCGAAGACACGCTGGCCGAAGTCGCCCGCAAGATTGGCTTCAAGGAAGTCTCGTTCCAGTACGAACCGATTGCCGCCGCGTTTGACTACGAGTCCACCATTACCCGCGAAGAGCTGGTGCTGATCGTCGATATTGGCGGTGGTACATCCGACTTCTCGCTGGTGCGCCTGTCACCGGACCGCCGTTTCTACGATGATCGCCACGAAGACATCCTGGCCACCGGCGGCGTGCATATCGGCGGGACCGATTTCGACAAGCAACTGAGCATTCAGGGCGTCATGCCGCTGTTTGGCTATGGCAGCCGGATGAAAAGCCAGGCCTACATGCCCACCAGCCATCACATGAACCTGGCGACCTGGCACACCATCAACTCGGTCTACTCCCAGAAGTCTCAGTTGGCGCTGGGCAGCATGCGCTATGACATCGAAGACACCCAGGGCATCGATCGTCTGTTCAAGCTCATCGAACAGCGCGCAGGCCACTGGCTGGCCATGGAAGTGGAAGAAACCAAGATCCAGCTGACCCACACCGACAACCGCCATCTGGCGATGGACCGCATTGAGCCGGGCTTGAGCGTGGACCTGAGCCGGGTCATGTTCGAAGCGGCCATCGACTCGCAACTGGAACGCGTGCGCAACAGCGTTTCCGAACTGCTGACCAAGGCCGGAGCGCGCGTTGATCAGGTGGATACGGTGTTCTTCACCGGCGGCTCCAGCGGCATACCAGCGCTGCGCAACAGCATCTCGGCCATGCTGCCCAATGCGCGCCATGTAGAAGGCAACATCTTTGGCAGCATCGGCAGTGGCTTGGCGATTGAAGCGAAGAAGCGGTACGGCTAGAAGCTGAACTCCGTTGGAGCGAGGCTTGCCCTCGAAGGCAATGTTTCAGGTTCGAAAAAGCCGGTGAATGTACCGGCCTCTTCGCGGGCAAGCCTCGCTCCAACGATGTTAGTTGATCGTCAAACCAACCCTTCCTTCTGCAGCTCGCTCTTCAAATACGCGTAATAAATCGGTCCGGCCACCACGCCCGGCAAGCCGAACGCTGCTTCGAAAATCAGCATCGCCATGAGCAATTCCCACGACTTGGCATTGATCTGGCCACCGACGATGCGGGCGTTGAGGAAATACTCGACCTTGTGGATGACGATCAGATATCCCAGCGCGGTCAGCGCCACCCAAATCGACAGCGACATGCCGACGATGAAGATCAGCGTGTTGGATATCAGATTGCCCACCACCGGCAACAGGCCGAGCAGGAAGGTCAGGATGATCAGGGTTTTGGTCAGCGGCAGGTGAATGCCGCACAGTGGCAGGACCACCACCAGAAAGATCGAAGTGAACGCTGTATTGAGCAGGGAAATCTTGATCTGGGCGAAGACGATATTACGAAACGCGCGGCTCAGTTGGCTCAAGCGGTCAAACAGCGCTGCCGCCAACGGCTTGCGCTTGTGCACATCGGTGATCTGCTGCAAGGCGATGATCGCGCCCAGCACCATGCCGATCAGCAAGGTCACAAACATGTGCGCAGCGCCTTTGCCGACCATCTGCAATTCGCCCAGGTGCTTGTGTATCCACTCCCCCAAAGAAATCCGAAATTCCGCCGCACTGGCAGGCAGGTAGCTGTCGATAAAGGGCGGCAGCTGGCCACGCGCCCGCTCCACCAGCACCATGAACTTGTCCAGGGACGCCCCGGGATTTTCGGCCTCGTGCAGCAGGAAGCTGATCGCACCGGCAAAAATCAATGCCAGTACGCTGACCACCAGTGTGCCCAGCAACGCCACCGCGACCCAGCGCGCGCGCTCGCCGGCAATGAGCCGTTGCAGTTGAGGGGTGAGCATGTTGACCAGCTCGTAAACCAATAACCCGGCCAACAGACTCGGTAAGAGTTTGAACGGCAGCACCATCAGCAGGCCGCCGAATACCAGAACCCAGCTGGCCAACAAAACTTGTCGTGCAGAAAACGTTGGCATATAGCCTCAAAACGAGCAGCGCAAAGAGGGGGGCAGTCTGCCAGCGTTCCGAGTCCAGAACCAGTGATCCTGGGGCCGAACAGAGTGACGCTGTGATTGCGGCCGACAGCATAAGCCGCAACCTCAGGATTTATCGCATTTGATGGCGATTTTCAGTGCGAGGGGGCACAGGAAAATCATTTCTTCTTGAGACAGTCGCTCATGAAGGCTTTGCGCGCGTCGCCTTTAAGCGCCTGAGCGCTGGCCGTGGCGTTACAGGTTTTCATTTTTTCTTGCTGGGTAGCAGGCGGGGATGCCTTGAGGCATGAACTCATGAACGCTTTGCGCTCATCGCCCTTGAGCGACTGCGACGAGGCTTCGGCGTTGCAAGTGGTCATTTTGTTTTGCTGCGCCGTGGCGGCAAACCCTTGGGCACACATCAATAAACTTGCAAGCAGTAAGGGGACACGCAGATATTTCATTGATCTTCTCCCGGACCGGCGCACTGATGAGTACGACCTGCCTGGAAGTGTAGTCAAACGAAGGTGATTGCAGCGGTGTCTTGCGCAAGACAAGACACCGACGTGAATCAACTAGGAAGGGCTGGCCGCTTCGTCGTTCTCGACACTGTGAATCGATACGTCGGTGATGCCCATGGCATGGGGCATTCCGGTATAGGTTTCACTGATCTCATTCAGATCCTCGTCCAGGGAAACGTGGTGTTTCAGCGCCAGTTCCTGAACGACTTCAATGATCGGGACATCCAGATTCTCGATCACATCCACATGGTGCTCACCTGCCAGGGTGTATTCGATTTCATAGTGTTCTTTGTCGCTCATCGCATCACTCCATTGCCGACCACTTAGAGTCGGCAGACTACGAACCACGGCTCAAAACGAGCTAAAGACCGGCGGCTTTGAGGCGCGCGGCATGTTCAACAAACAACCCAACGGGATCAACACCCTTGCCAACCAGCCCGAAGGTCTGGTTGACGATGTCGAAATGGTCGAGAGGATAGTTATCCCCGATGACAGTCCCTAGGTGGGAACTGAAACGCCCGACCATGCCATCACATTGACCTCGCTCTTTTGTGAACGTGCGAGCGAATATTCGGCACGTGACGTTGGTGCCATCGAATCGATTACCGCCCTTGTCACTGAACCCGGCTTGCAAGGTCCCGGACCACGAGTAATAGCGCACGCCGTTGACCTGCTCCGGGCCCTGCCCGCCCCAGGTTTCAGGCAGGCCCTGGGGATACTGGCGGTTGAACAGCGCGACACCGTCGGACGTCAGCGAGTGATGCGCGGCATCGACATCCGTGGGGAAACGGGTGCCGCGATACCCGGTGTCCAGCACCGCCATGATCCACACCATCAGCCGTATCGCAACGTTGAGCAGCAGACCGCGCAGGGTACCGGCCGGAAAGTTCTTTTCCAGAGCGTCAGCCAGTTCAGAGCCGTGGTTCGGGCCTGCGACGGACGTCACCGAGGCGACCCATTCCGGGTGTTTGGCGGCGACATAGCGAATCGTCAACGAGCCCTGACTGTGGCCGAACAGATTAACCTTCTCGGCCCCGGTCTCCGCCAGAATCTCCTTGATGCGGTCGATCAACTGCTCGCCTCGAACCTCAGACGAGTTGACCGCCGAGACCATGACCGGAATCACCGTTGATCCATCACGACGCAACGCCTTCACGATTCCGTACCAATAGGGATAGAACACCAATCGCACGAAACCCAGCATACCGGGGACCAGCACCAGCGGATAACGCGTCGCCTGTTCTTGCGTCATGATTAAGCTCCCTGTGTAACTGTTGAATGCTTGAACCATAGCGGCAATTGACCAAAGAGCCGCTTCAGACTGTCGCCCCGGCATGATAACCAGGCGATTGCAGTGAGTAATGCCTGAAGGCCATCAAATAATCGAACTCTGGAGCACCTTGACGGCTCCAACCTGCATCGGGCCAACAATGGCTCTGTCATCTGGAGTGACTTTCATGTTCAAGAAGAGCCTGGCAGCAATGTTCGTACTGGCAGCAGTGACCGGTTGTGCTAACACGACGGTGCAGAATCCCGTGGATTTCATGACCTATCGTGACCAACCTCTGGTCAAGCAAGTCGAAAACGGCATGACTCAAACCCAGGTTCTGACCATTGGCGGCACGCCATCGAGTCGCGTGCAGCGCAAGGTTAAACCAGGCACCTGCAACAACTACGTGCTGAGCAAAGACGGACACGAGCAGGTGTTCCACGTGAGCTTCGATGCGAACGGCCGTGTGGATAACAAAGGTTTCATGACCTGCGAACAGCGAGAAGCCAACGAGCGCGCTCTGTAAGCCCGGTCAGCCTGAAACGAAAAAGCCCGAGGCCATTGGCCTCGGGCTTTTTCTTGCGTCGCGTTTGAGTGGGCGCTTAGAAAACCAGCTTGAACAGGGCGATGACCACGACCAGGCCGATCAAGAAGATGATGCCGATGGTGCTGCCTAGAAACTTGAGCATTGTGTATCTCCGGTGATTTTTCGTCTCAAGGTTGGGACCGCAGTGCGTCATGCTCGTTTCGTTGAGATGACTAATCTCCCGAATTGTTTTTGGGCATAAGGCTTTTTGCATGGCCCGCGACTCACATGGCGGACATCCTGAAAGACTTGTAAGCCAACGTCGGTACGCAACCCGGTCCCACCCTTTACTGCACCGTCTTCGGCGCCTTGCCTTCACGCATCTGCTGAAGCAGCCCCGCGCATTGGTTAGGTTCGTCGCCGCTGCTGGGCGCAATCAGCGCCAACAGACCCGCCGCAGGCCCTATCGCAGCACCCAGCAGCACCATCCCGGCGCCGCGCAGCAACAATGGCCCGGTCTCCACGCCAGCACGCGGATTGGCGAATGACCCGCGTACATAGAGTGGAGAGCGCAGCGACAGCACGCGAAAACCTTTGGATTCCGGCTTGATCGTCAGGTCCAGTTGCTCAGTCTTGAAGTTCGCGGTGCCATCGACATAGACCGTGGAGTTCACGGTATCGAACACGAACAGCCGCGTACTCAGCAGGCCGTCCTTGATGCCCATGTCCGACGCTGCACAGTTGATCTTCACGTCCTGGTCACCAAACAACTTGCCGATCACGTAATTACCCATGTTAAGCCCGGCGATTTCCATCAGGCTGCGGCTGATGGCACCGTCGTTGACCAGCATCTTCAGGTCACCGTTGGCACTTCCCAACAATGCCGCGACGGAATTGCCCCGCCCGCTGATGTCCGCATCCCCATTGAGCTCGCCGAAACTGGTTTTCATGGGTTCAAAGGTCGGGAACAGCTGCTTGAGCTTGAGGTGGCGCGCCGAGATTTTGGCCCGCCCTTGCAAGGGTTGGCCGCTGCCATCCAGACGCACATCAGCATCGAGTTTGCCGCCCGCCACACCGAAACGCAGGGGTTGCAGGCTGAGCTTGCCATCGTCCAGCACCACATGGGTGTACAGATCGGAGAAGGGCAAATCCGGGCTCTGTACGATTTTCTTGCCGGTCAGCTCCACGTCGGCGTCCATGGCGCGCCAGCGATCGGTCTGAAACCCTTCAACAGGCAGCACCTTGCCCGCAGGCTGCTTGCTGTCGCCCCCACGCTTTTTCTGCGCGGCGTTGGAATCAGCACCAATCAATGGCGCAAGGTCGCTGAACAAGAGCTGATTGGAGACCAGCGCGCCGGTCAGTTTCGGACGCGGCTGACCGTTGACGAAGCCCAGATCGCCATGGATATCGCTGTTGCCAATCTTGCCGTTGAAGCCTTCATAGCGAAAGGTTGCACCCGCCGGATCATGCAAGCGGGCAATCAGATGTCCGTCCGTGGAGTAGGCAGGCGAATCGGGCAAGGTCACGCCCGTCAGCGGATACAGGTTGCCCAGGCTACTGCCGGACAGTTTCAGCCGCAGGTCCAGCGCGCCCAGATTCTGCGGGTCCGTCAGCGTGCCGGCCACGGCGACGTGCGTGTCGCCTATCGTGACGTCGGCCTGCACCGGGAAAGGCTGCGCAGCATCCTTGAGCGCCAGCAGACCGCCCATTTTGCCGGTGCCATTGAGTTTCTGCCCGTGATACTGGCCTTTGTAGGTGAGGTCGAACGCATAATCCTGCGGGTTGATACCCTTGTCCCGGGCTTTTTTCGCCTCACCGCTGCCGACAATGTCGCTGAATGGAATGGGCTTGCCCAGGGGATCGATGACCACATCCAGCTGAGTTTTCAAGGTCTGATCGTTCAAGCTGACCAACCCCTTGTCGAACTTGATCGCGCCAATATCCAGTACCCAGTTCGACGGCTCGGCATCAGGGTCGGATTTGGGCAGGTCAAACGTCCAGTTGGCGCGGCCATCGGCCAGACGTTCGAGCTTCGCCTCTGGGCCGGTCAGGTCGATGCGTGAAATCACCACGTGCTGCAGGATCAACGGCAAGGGCGACAGGCGAAACTCGACGCGCTTGAGGGTGACCATTTGCGCGGTTTTCGACCACTCGGGATTACCCAGGCTCAACTCTTCTGCGACGAAATGCGGCCCGGGCACCCAGGCGCGCCAGCCACCCAGTTCCGGCTCACGCTGCCACGACACCGCCAGATTGCCGTTGATCGCGAACGGTCGGTGCAGCGCTTCGCTGACTTTTTCGTTGAGGGTCGGCTTGATCCGGTTCCAGTCGAAGGTGGCGATCACAATGACCAATACGGCCAGGACCAGTAACAGGACAGCACCGGTCCAGGCAAAAACTTTACGACTGCGCGTCATTGCACGACTCTCCAGATGACAACCACCCTTGCGGGCGCATTGCGTACGACTTTGCGTTTCGACTGATAAAAGTCGTGAGGGTTTGGTTGGCGCTCGAAATTACTGCCCATTATGAGCGGCAGGATTGCGCCACCATCATTTTTGCTGATTACCACCATTAGCCGTATGAAGTTCTTTCTGGACAGAGGGAGCGGCATATTAGCGCCGTACCCGACCCGAGACACACATCATGAAACGCCCACTGCTGCTCACCCTGACCTTTTCGCTCCTGACGGCCAATGCCTGGGCCATGCCCGTGGCCGAGCAACAACCGAGCGGCGAAGTGAAAATGGGGTCCGAGGCTGTGCACAAAACGCTGGCACAAGACGCTCGATCGCGTCTGAACCGGCAATATCTGCAGGTTGCCGAGCACGGCCCAGAGCGCCTGATCCAGCAATATCAGCGCGTTTGAAGGCTAAAAAAGAAGCGATCCTGGCTGCATTCGGCTCCACACGTCGTCAACGCATTTGGTAAAGTGCCGGACCGTCTCTTTTGCAGAATTCAGCCCGCACCATGTTGCCCCGCGCCGAACAGAAACAACAAACCCGACACGCCTTGCTGGACGCCGCGCGCAGCCTGATGGAAAGCGGGCGCGGCTTCGGCAGCCTGAGCCTCAGAGAAGTGGCGCGCACCGCCGGGATTGTACCCACCGGGTTCTATCGACACTTTGACGATATGGATCAACTGGGTCTGGCGTTGGTCAGCGAAGTCGGCCAGACCTTCCGGGAAACCATCCGCCTGGTGCGGCACAACGAAATGGTCATGGGCGGCATCATTGATGCCTCGGTGCGAATCTTTCTGGAAGTCGTGGCCGCCAAGCGTTCGCAGTTTCTATTCCTGGCACGGGAGCAATACGGCGGCTCGCAACGGGTTCGCCAGGCCTTGGGCGCACTGCGCGAAGGCATCAGCGCCGATCTCGCGGCGGACCTGGGCACCATGCGCAAATGGCAGCACCTGGACCCTGCCTCGTTGTCGGTGATTTCCGATCTGGTCGTCAAGAGCGTGTTCGCCATGCTCCCGGAACTCATCGACCCTCCAGCCGCTACCCTGGCACCCCACCTGACGCCACAAGCCAAGATTACCCAGCAACTGCGCTTCATTTTTATCGGGGCTCGGCATTGGAAAGGTCTGGGGAGTATGGAGTGACGAATTTCCGGGTACACCGCTTACCCCTATAGCAGCGCACCACCCTGACGCACAATTCCTCTCGCGCACCAAAACGAATCACGAATACTTTCTCAGGGCGAACACTGCTCCCTATCTGTAGGCAATTTCCCACGCCATGCACTGTTGGCAAGCCCCTTGCTCTGCTTTGAAGCATCGTAATAGGCGGGAAGCCTCAACATGCTGGTCATCCATCGCAGAATCGAACCTCAAGCCGAATGGGCCGCCGAGCTGCATTTGAATTTCGAGGCGCGCAGCAAGAGTCGCCTGCGCTGCTACAGCGCCGAAGGCGAAGATGTCGGTTTGTTCCTTGAGCGCGGGCAGCCGCCCCTGCGTGATGGTGAATACCTACAGGCAGAGGACGGCCGCATTGTTCGCGTCTGCGCACGCCCGGAGCAACTGATGCACGTGACGTGCAGCAGCGCCTTCGAGTTGACCCGCGCCGCCTACCATCTGGGTAACCGCCACGTGGCGCTGCAAGTGGGTGACGGCTGGCTGCGCCTGCTTGATGACTACGTGCTCAAGGCCATGCTCGATCAACTGGGCGCCACCACGCAATCCATTGAAGCACCGTTCTCGCCCGAACATGGGGCGTATGGCGGTGGTCATCACCATTCCCGCGCGGGCGAAGAAGACTTCAACTATCCACCGCGCCTGCACCAGTTTGGCGTGCGCACGTGAACAGCGCCTGGGCGCTGCTGCGTCTGGCCAGTCCGCAATTGCCGATTGGCGGCTACAGCTATTCCCAAGGCCTGGAAATGGCGGTGGAGCAAGGGATCGTCAGTGACGCCCCCGACGCTCGCCGCTGGATCAGCGACCAGTTGCTGCTCAACCTTGCCCGCTTTGAAGCGCCGCTGCTGTTGGCACATTGCACCGCTGCCGCCGAGAGCGACTGGGGCCAACTGCTGCAATTGAGTCACGAACATCGCGCCAGCCGGGAAACCCGGGAGCTGCATCAGGAAAGTCGGCAAATGGGCTATTCCTTGCAGCAATTGCTGAACGGCTTGCCCGAACTGGACCCCTGCGCACGAAATTTTCTGGCACAAACAGACGAGCCGCACCTGGCCCTGGGTTGGGCGCTGGCCGCCCGCGCCTGGCGGATCACCCCGCAAGATGCCTTGGCCGCCTGGCTCTGGAGCTGGCTGGAAAACCAGCTGGCCGTACTGATGAAGACGCTGCCATTGGGTCAGCAGGCGGCCCAGCGCCTGACCAGCGAGCTGCTGCCATTGCTGCAACAGGCGCAGCAACACGCCAGTCAGGTTGATTTACAGCACATCGGCAGCGCGCCGTTTGGCGTGGCGCTGGCCAGCATGGCCCATGAACGGCAATACAGCCGACTGTTTCGGTCCTGATTTTTTTACCTGACAGAGCTCACGCAATAGAGCCCAACGGAGAACTCAATGAACAGCCAACCTCTGCGCGTCGGCATCGGTGGCCCGGTCGGGTCCGGCAAGACGGCACTGACTCTGGCGTTGTGCCTGGCCTTGCGCGAGCGCTACAACCTGGCCGTGGTCACCAACGATATTTACACCCGCGAAGACGCTGATTTTCTGGTGCGCAATGAAGCCCTGGCACCCGAGCGGATCATTGGTGTGGAGACCGGCGGCTGCCCGCACACGGCCATCCGCGAAGATGCCTCGATCAACCTGGAAGCGGTGGACCAGTTGAACCGCCGCTTTCCCGGTCTGGACCTAATTATTGTCGAGTCCGGTGGTGACAACCTTTCGGCGACATTCAGCCCGGAGCTGTCGGACCTGACCCTCTACGTGATCGATGTTTCGGCGGGCGACAAGCTGCCGCGCAAAGGCGGCCCCGGCATCTGCAAGTCCGATCTGCTGGTGATCAACAAGATCGACCTGGCCCCGCTGGTAGGCGCATCGCTGGAAATGATGGATCGCGACACCAAAAAGATGCGCGGCGACAAGCCGTTCGTATTCAGCAATCAGAAAACCGGCCAGGGTCTGGAAGAGATCATCGCCTTTATCGAACGCCAGGGTCTGCTGACCGAAGCCGCCTGAATCCACCTCATCAAGGAAGCCTGTCAATGAATTACACAAAAGCCTTCGGTGCGCTCGCCCTGTTGCTGGCACCGGCCATCGCCTTCGCTCACCCTGGACACGGCGAAAATGGCCTGATGGCAGGGATCAGTCACCCCATCGGCGGTCTGGATCACCTGCTGGCGATGGTCGCAGTGGGCTTGTGGGCCGCGCAGCAAAAAGGGGCCGCCCGCTGGGCACTGCCGTGCACCTTCGTCGGCACCCTGCTGATTGGCGGTTTGCTGGGCTTTGAAGGCCTCAGCCTGCCCGCACTGGAAAGCGGGATTGCCGCATCGGTATTCGCCCTTGGCCTGGCCGTAGCGTTGGCCGTGCGCCCGCCATTGTTCATGGCCGCTGCCGCCACTGCGTTGTTCGCGCTGTTCCACGGCGTCGCTCACGGTCTTGAGCTGCCAGAGATGTCCAGCCCTTGGGCCTATGCGGCCGGCTTCGTCGTCGCCACGGCCGCGCTGCACGCGGTCGGTTATGCCGTGGTGCGCTTCCTGCCGACGGCCGCTGCGCCCCTGGTGCGCATCGCCGGGGCAGCCTCTGCGGCTGCGGGGGTTTGGCTGTTGGCGGCCTGACCTGACCTGTAGGAGCGCTCGGAGGTTACGACGGCCGCGATGGCGGTGTGTCAGGCAGACCGCTATCGCTGCCGCGCGTCGCTTGTGAGCGCCTGCACGCATGCTGGCCGACCTCCGTAGGAGCGCTCGGAGGTTACGACGGCCGCGATGGCGATGTGTCAGGCAGACCGCCATCGCTGCCTCGCGTTGCGCGTGAGCGCCTACACGCATGCTGGCCGACCTCCGTAGGAGCGCTCGGAGGTTACGACGGCCGCGATGGCGGTGTGTCAGGCAGACCGCCATCGCTGCCTCGCGTTGCGCGTGAGCGCCTACACTCGATAGTGCTCGCGGTCTGCCTGCGAGTACGCGCCTATATTCCGCCTCCCCTGCCATACCGCTCCCTGCTACCATGTCGCGCAATTCGCCCTTGCCGTGACGCCCGCCGATGCCCGATGTTTTCAGCTCCGCCGCCACTTCCGACTCGAACGCTGTGTTCGCCACCCTTGAGGAACATTTCCTGCGGGTGATCGTGCCGCTCTGGCTAGGGCCGGGCTGGAATGCTGATCTGGCGTTACCCTACGAAGCCGTGGATGCCAGTCATCGTCCGTTGCCCCCCCAGCGTTATCGGGCCATGGCCTGTGCCCGGCAGTTGTTTGTCTTTTCCAGCCTGATCGACCATCCATCGGTGCCTGACGCCGCGAGCCGCGCTGCGGCGTTGTTTCGTTCGCTGCAAAGCCACTTTCACGATGCCGAACACGGCGGCTGGTTCTACAGCATTGATGCGCAAGGCGCGCCGCTGGATCGCCGCAAGGACCTCTACACGCACGCGTTCATTATTTTTGCCTGCGCCCACTATTGGGCCAAAGTCCGCGAGCCGCTGGTGGAGTCGGTTTTCAATGCCGCGCTCACGGTCGTGGCTGAGCGCTTCGCGGACGGTACGGGCCTGTACGAAGCGATGCTCGACGAAGACTGGTCCTCGCTAAACACCGGGGCGCTGCAAAACCCGCTCATGCACTTGGCCGAGGCCTTTCTGGCGACCCTCGCGGTACGGGAAGACGCTGCCACGGTTGGCGCCCTGGACGACCTGGTCCGCGGCATGCAGGAGCACTTCGTGGATATTGCTCACGGTGTGATGCTGGAGAAACCGCTGGGCGCTGTGGATAACTGGTACGAACCCGGCCATCAGTTCGAATGGTTTTTCCTGCTGGATTCGTCTGCACGCCTGCAGGGCAGCCCATTGCATGCCTCGCTGACGCAAGCGTTCGGGCATGCCGAAGTCCACGGCGTCGATCCGCAGACCGGTGCGGTGGTGGCGATGCTGGAAGTGGATGGCACGGTCCGCGATGGCACACAGCGCATCTGGGCCCAGGCCGAATACCTGCGGGCACTGGCGCTACGGCCAAACAGCGACGCGGCATTGGGCCGTCAGTTGAATGCGCTCAAAACGCGTTTTCTGCACGTCACGGGCTGGAACGAATGCCTGGACAGCGCCGGCAACGTCAGCCGTGACGACATGCCGTCGACCACCCCTTACCATCTGGCGACCTGCTATATCGGGCTGGCGGCGTATTTCCGCGGTTGATGTCACCCAACAGGAACGGCCTTGGCGGCGAACGTGTTCTCCCGGCCAAAGCCCATCCTGCGGTGATCGCGGCGTAGCCCCTCAGCCGCGATTACGATCAATCGCAAACCCGGCCCAGGTCTGGCTTACGGGCATCAGTTCCAGACTGTTGATGTTCACGTGCGCCGGAGTGTTCATGATCCAGAAGATCGTCTCGGCAATGTCCTGAGGCTGAATCGGCTCGGCGCCCGCATACGTGGCGTCGTATTTGCTCTGATCCCCACCGAAACGCACCAGCGAGAACTCGCTTTCGCACAGGCCCGGTTCCAGGTTGGTCACGCGTACGCCCGTGCCGATCAGGTCGTTGCGCAGGTTCAGCGAGAACTGGCCCACAAAGGCTTTGGTGCCGCCATACACATTGCCGCCGGGATACGGATAGTTGCCCGCCACAGACCCCAGGTTGACGATGCTCGCCCCGCGACCATGGGCGATCAGGCGCGGCAGCAGCAAGCGCGTGCTGTAGACCAGGCCCTTGATGTTGGTGTCGATCATGGTGTCCCAATCATCCAGATCGCACTTGGGCGCGGGATCAATGCCCAACGCCAGACCGGCGTTGTTGATCAGGCCGGTGATCGTGGCGAATTCGGCAGGCAGGCCCTCGATAGCGGCCTCCATGGCAGCGCGATCACGCACGTCCAGCACCAGCGTGTGGACGTTGGTCTGCTCCGATAATTCGGCGCTCAGGGCGTTGAGGCGCTCTTCGCGGCGACCGGTCAGCACCAGCGACCATCCGGCCTCAGCGAAACGGCGGGCGCAGGCTTCGCCAAATCCGGACGTAGCGCCGGTAATGAATACAGTGGACGTCATTTCGTTCTCCTGAAGTGGCACGAGGCAGTGCTGCCCCTGGAAGCAATAAACCGAACAAGGCCAGCAGAATGCCCGCCCAGCCAGGTTTCGGGCAAGTCTGTGGATAAAACATTCATCACTCTGTACAAAAAACAACCAACATTGCCCGCGCCAGTCGTTACATGGGCTGCACGCAGTTTTACCCACCTTATCCACAGCCACACCCACAATCTCTGGGGGCAACTGCAAAACGGTAAAAGCGTGGGAATTCGCGGCCTGCAGGCCCGTCCTTGAAGTTTTTCCCTTGACGCGGGACATGGCATCTGTAAACGCGATGAAACAGGTTTGGACTCGAAAATTACCCGACCACTCTGCAAGCCAGACCAACCGGCCATTTGCCGAGTCTTTCCAACGCTTGCCCACAGACTTATCCACAGCTTGAGGCCCCTTGAGACCTGTATGAAAAAACAGTCTTTAAATCGTTGACAAAACCTTGCAAAGCGACCTGAAAATCCACTGATCAAAAATCAACCAACCAGCTGCAGCCCTTGTAATCAAAGGCCTTCAGCCAGCTACTCCCACGTTATTCACAGGCACCTCCACAGTAAACCTGAACAAGTCAAAACCGTGACAAAACAACTATTTGCAGCGGCTTTATGTCGCGGTTTGGGGGGTTATCGAAAATGTTTTCCACAATTGGCGAAACCCACAATCAGCCTCCTGAATCCGTTGGAGCGAGGCTTGCCCGCGAAGGCGTCAATTCAGACGATAAAATCGGGTCGACTGGAATAACGATTCGCGGGCAAGCCTCGCTCCAACGAATCGCATTTCAGTCCAATGGCTATGTGTCAGCGTCGGTTCTTTGCGCATAAAAAAAGAGGCCGAAGCCTCTTTCGTTCACCGCAGTTTCAGCACATCAATGCCCACCCAGATAAGCATTCCTCACCTCTTCATTGACCAGCAGTTCCTTGCCGGTGCCGGTCAGGCGGATTTCGCCGTTGACCATGACGTAGGCCCGGTCAGAAAGCTTCAGCGCGTGGTTGGCGTTCTGCTCGACAAGGAAAATCGTCATGCCGGTGGCTGCCAGCTCGCGCAGGGTCGAGAAGATCTGTTTGACGATGATGGGTGCCAGCCCCAGGCTCGGTTCGTCGAGCAATAGCAGCTTGGGCCGGCTCATCAGGGCGCGAGCGATGGCGAGCATTTGCTGCTCGCCGCCGGACATGGTCATGGCGCGCTGGTTACGGCGCTCCTTGAGGCGCGGAAACAGCTCGAACATGCGCTGCATGTCTTCAGCCGAGTGTTTGTCGCCAATGGGGATGGTGCCCATCATCAGGTTTTCTTCTACGGACATGTCGGGAAATACCCGCCGCCCTTCCGGGGACTGCGCAATGCCATGAGACGCGATGTAGTGGGACGACTTCTGGGTGATGTCGGTGCCCTGATAGATGATTTGGCCGCTTGCCGCACGCGGCTGACCGAAAATCGACATCAGCAGCGTGGACTTGCCCGCGCCGTTGGAGCCGATCAGGCTCACGGTTTCGCCTTCATTGATGTGCAGCGAGACTTTTTTCAGGGCCTGGATCGGCCCGTAGAACACATCGATCTCTTTCAATTCGAGGATCGGCTTACTCATACCAACTCCTCTTCATCAGCGCCCAGGTACGCGGCGATCACTTTCGGATCGTTACGGATCTGTTCGGGCCCACCGGCGGCAATCACGTTGCCGTGGTCGAGCACCACAATGTCGTCGGAAATTCCCATGACCATGCCCATGTCGTGTTCGATCAGTACGACGGTCATGTCGTGTTCGTCGCGCAACAGGCGAATCATGCCGCTCAACGCTTCGGTTTCCTGGGGGTTCAGGCCCGCCGCCGGTTCGTCGAGGCAGATCACCTGGGGCCGCGTGCACATGGCCCGGGCGATTTCCAGGCGGCGCTGTTGGCCGTAGGAGAGCTCTCCCGCCAGACGGTTGGCGCAGTCCACCAGATCCACCACTTCCAGCCAGTAGAACGCGGTGTTGATCGCGTCCTCTTCGGCCTTGCGGTAGCCCTTGGTGTTGAGGATGCCCGCGATCATGCTGCGGTTGACCCACATGTGCTGGGCCACCAGCAGGTTTTCCAGCACGGACATTTCCTTGAACAGACGAATGTTCTGGAACGTACGCGCCAGCCCCGCCCGGTTGACCAGATGCGTGCCGCCGAACATCTTGTAGTACAGGCGGCTGAGAAAGCTTTTGGGCGAAACGAAGTCCGTCGCCTTGAATGGCTCGCCCAGCAGCTTGATCACGTTGGTGGTGGCGCCGCGTGTGTGCAGTTCGATACGCCCGCCAGTGGCCTTGTAGAAGCCGGTGAGGCAGTTGAACACCGTGGTCTTGCCTGCGCCATTCGGTCCGATCAGGGCGAAGATCGAGTTTTTACGGACGTTGATGCTGACGTCGCTGAGCGCCTTGATGCCGCCGAAGTGCATCATCAGGTGTTCGACGGAGAGAATGATTTCGCTGCTCATGGCGTAACTCCCTGTTTCGCAGCGGCAGTACCATCAACCAGCACCCCCTTGCGTGGGCGAACGCCGGTGCGGCTGATGCGGATCAGGCCACGTGGACGCCAGATCATCATCAACACCATCAGGATGCCGAACAGCAGGACGCGGTATTCAGCAAAGCCGCGCAGTAGCTCAGGAGCCACAGTCAACACAAAGGCTGCGATGACCACGCCCACCGTTGAGCCCATGCCACCTAATACTACGATGGCGAGGATCAACGCTGATTCGAAGAAGGTAAACGAGGTCGGGTTAATGAAGCCCTGATAACTGGCAAAAAACACACCCGCCAGCCCCGCGGTAGACGCGCCGATGGTGAAGGCAGACAGTTTGACCAATACGTGATTCAGCCCCATGGCTCGGCAAGCGATTTCATCTTCGCGCAGGGCTTCCCAGGCGCGACCGACCGGCATGCGAGTCAGGCGATGTTTGATATACAGCACCGCCAGCACGACAAGGAATAGCACCGCATAGATGAAGATGAATTTCAGGTTCGGGTTGTAATCGAAGCCGAAGAACTCGTGGATCGGGACACCGCCCTCTTTGGCACGACGACCGAACTCCAGGCCGAAAAACGTCGGCGATGGCACCGGTACGCCGTTGGGTCCACCGGTGAACGACAGCCAGTTGTTCAGCACCAGACGAATGATCTCGCCAAAGCCCAGCGTCACGATGGCCAGATAGTCACCGTGCATGCGCAACACCGGGAAGCCCAGTATGCAGCCGGCCAACGCGGCTGCAATCGCCGCCAAAGGCAGTGCCGACCAGAAGCCCAGGCCGAGGTATTGATAACCCAATGCCAGACCGTAAGCGCCAATCGCATAGAACGCCACGTAACCCAGATCGAGCAGACCCGCCAGACCAACCACGATGTTAAGGCCAAGGCCAAGCAGTACATAGATCAGACCGAGAATCACCACAGTCAGCACGTACTTGTCCGCAAACACCGGGAAGACGATGGCAATGACAACCATCGCCGGAATGATGTAGCGCAGACGCGACTTGTAGTCCGGTGCCAACACATGCACGCCGGAGCTTGAGCTTTCGAAACTCTGCGCGATGGTGACGCCTTTCGGGGTCTGCATGAACAGGCTCAACAGCAGACGGCCAACCATCACGACGCCGACCAGGACAGCCACTCGCGTTGGTTCCAGATTGAAGCCGTAACCGTCGAGCACCACGCCCACAATCGGGCCGAAGACGATGAGCGCCAACAGTCCGGCAATGACTGCGTCGATCAGGCTTTGTTTGATATCGATGGGTTTTGTAGGGGCAGACATAGTTATACCTTCGCCACGAGTGGGCGACCCAACAGGCCTTGAGGACGGAAAATCAGAATCACCACCAGCAGGCCGAAACTGAACACGTCTTTGTAGTCGGAATTGATCAGACCGGAGAACTGCGACTCGGCAACCCCCAGGATCAACCCGCCGAGCATCGCCCCCGGCAGCGAGCCAATGCCACCCAATACCGCAGCGGTAAACGCTTTGATCCCGATAATAAAGCCGGCATAGAAGTCAAACGTGCCGTAGTTCATGGTGATCAGTACACCGGCCAGCGCCGCCATGGCCGCACCGATGATAAACACGTAGGAAATGACCCGGTCGGTATTGATGCCGAGGATGGACGCCATCTTGCGATCCTGTTGGGTCGCGCGGCACATCCGGCCCAGCTTGGTGTACTGGATGATGTAGGTCAGTACGCCCATGCCGACGAAAGCGGCGATCAGGATGAAAATCTTCGTGTAGGTGATCTGTACAAAGCCTGTGCCAATTTCAAAGCGCCACGCGCCTTCGAGCAGCGTCGGCACGCCTTGCTGGCGGGGCCCCTGGGCGATTTGCGCATAGTTCTGCAGGATCAGGGAAATACCAATGGCACTGATCAGCGGTGCCAGCCGGGTCGAGTTGCGCAGCGGTTTATACGCCACACGCTCAATGACAAAGCCGTACACGCCCGTCACCACGATGGTGAACACCAGTGTGCCGAGAATAAGGAACGGGAAGGACTGAACCCCGAAGAAAGACAGGACAGCCAGGCCGATGGCGGCCAGGTAAGCGGAGATCATATAAACGTCGCCGTGGGCGAAGTTGATCATGCCAATGATGCCGTAGACCATCGTGTAACCGATGGCGATCAAGCCGTAAACCGACCCAAGGGTCAGACCGTTGACCATTTGCTGCAGGAAAATACCGTCCATCACGCACGCTCACGAATCTTGAAAGGCCATCCTGATGCGGCCCGAATACCCCCTCGTGAGGTGCACCGGGCCGACATCATGCGGCAACAGAAGAACTCAGGGCAGGCGAAGCGCTCGCCCCATTACGAAGACGAACCGATGTCCTTGAACACCAGTGCGGCTATGCGTCTATCTCACTTCTGCTTTTCGAGCTGATGGTATTTACCGTCTTTATCCCACTGATAAACCACGTAGTCGGAAACCTTCAAGTCGCCTTTGGCGTCCCAGGTTTTCTCGCCCATGACGGTTTTTACAGCGTGCGCTTTCAAGAACTTGGCTGCATCTTCACCCTTGTTTGACTTCGCCCCGTTGAAGCCAGCGGCCAAGGCCTGAACCGAAGCGTAGGCATACAGGGTGTATCCTTCAGGCTCGTAACCGGATTTGCGGAACTGATCAACTACGGCCTTGCTATCAGGCAGCATGCGCGGGTCGGCACCGAAGGTCATGTAGACGCCATCAACGTACTGCGCCCCACCCGCGGTGGTCACCAGTTCGTCGGTCACAATGCCGTCATCAGACATGAACTGGACATCTTTCAAGCCCTGCTCACGCATCTGACGAACCAGAGGACCGGCTTCCGGGTGCAGGCCGCCGAAGTAAACAACGTCCGCGCCCACAGAACGGATCTTGGTCACCAGGGCGCTGAAGTCTTTCTCACCACGGGTCAGGCCTTCTTCCAGCACTGGCTTGACGCCACGACTGGTCAACTGCTTGGCGGTAGCGTCAGCCAGGCCTTTGCCGTAAGTGTCCTTGTCATTGATGACTGCGACTTTCTTGCTCTTGAGCACATCGACGATGTAGTTGCCTGCAACGATGCCTTGCTGGTCATCACGACCGCACATGCGGAACATCGCGCTCAAGCCACGCTCGGTAACGGTCGGGTTGGTAGACCCAGGAGTAATCGCGATGATGCCCGCCTCGTCATACACTTCCGATGCGGGAATTGTCGAAGACGAACAGAAGTGACCGACAACACCCGCCACTTTGTCCGAAGCCGCCTTGTTGGCGACGGCAACGGCTTGTTTGGGTTCGCAAGCGTCGTCATACGCCGTCAACGCGATTTTCTCGCCGTTGACCCCGCCTGCAGCGTTGATGGCGTCCGCAGCCGCTTGAGCGCCTTTCATGTATTGCTCGCCAAACGACGCGTTGGCGCCGGTCATCGGGCCAGCAACGCCGATCTTGATATCAGCCTGAGCAAACGAAGACACGCCCAATGCAGTAGCGACTGCAATTGCCAGAAAGCCTTTCCTGTAAAACGTCTGCGACATGAGTGGTGCTCCTGAGGTTTTTTTTTGATTAGCACTGCAACTACGGAGATTGCTCTGAGCAAGTGGCGTGCCATTCGTTTTTTATTCTGTAAAAACTCGCGGATTTGTTGATGCAGGTTTGTTTAGAGCCTTCCCCGCAGGGCGTGCAACCGTCTGGAATGCAGGCAGTGCAACCCTACTTTAAAAAAGCGCAACCTGACCGGGCAACTATCGCAACCCACCCGGCAACCCACGTACAACCTTGCTGTAACAGCATGCGTCACCGAAGTGCACACCGCCGGTGCGCTTGCGCTACGAGACGCACCATTTGAGGTTAGTGGATATGGCGCAAAGCGCCTGATAAAGCTGCGGTTTTAGTCAGATCACCACCCGCAGACACTGGCCGGCGTGATAAAGGGAAAAGCCTGCTTCGTAGCACGCACTGCGCAAACCGGCGCCGGGCAGCGGCTTCATGGGCGCAAAAGGGATCGGCAGCACGCTGACATCGCCCGTGCACACGTAATCCGCGAAAGCCTTGCCCACTACCGTGCCCGTGGTATTCCCGCGACCGTTGTAACCCGTTACCGCGACCAGACCTGGGGCAGGTTCGAACAGGCGTAACAGGTGATCGGGCGTAAACGAGATGCAGCCGGTCCAGGTGAACTCCCACTCGACATTTTTCAGGTAGGGGTAATAGTGCTGTTGAACACGATCGGCCCAGGCTTTAAGAAACCAGCCCGGTTTCTGATTGCCATTGCCCAGGCTGCCCAACAACAAGCGACCGTCGGCATCGCGCCGAATGCTGCTCAATACCTGACGCGTGTCCCAGGAACCCTGGCCGAACGGCAGCACCTGCTGAGCGGCCTCATCATTCATGGGCGCTGACGCAACCTGATAGTAGTAACCGGGGAAGAACGTGCGGCGCAATTCAGTCCATTGGCCTTCGGTGTAAGCATTGGAGGCAATCACCACCTTCTCGGCCAGCACGGCTCCGTTTTCGGTGATCACACACCATTTATCACCCTGACGCTCAAGCCGCGTCACTGGTGAGTGATCAAACAACTGACCACCCAGACGCCCCACCGCACTCGCCAGCCCGCAGGTATACGCCATCGGATTGATCGTACCGGCGCGACGATCCAGCAGGGCGGCGGTGATCTTCGTCGTACCGGTCGCTTGCTCGCACGCCTTGCCGGTCAACAGTTCGACAGGGGCGTCGCGACGTTGCCACTGTTGCTCGCGACTGCGCAGGTCCGCGACACCCTTGGCGTTGTGGGCCATGTGCAGCGTCCCTTCGCGGCGCAATTGACAGTCGATCCCGTACTTGTCGATCAGGCTGAACACCAACGCTGGCGCAGCGCCGAGCATCCGGTTCAACTGGCTGCCAATGGCCCTGCCAAATCCGGCTTCGATTTCATCCGGCGGGATCCACAGGCCCGCATTGACCAGCCCCACATTGCGCCCCGAACCTCCATGCCCGGTGCGATGGGCTTCCAGCACGGCAACCCGCTTGCCTTGTTCGAGCACGTGAATCGCCGCCGACAAGCCGGTGATGCCTGCACCAATGACGCACACATCAACCGTCAATTCGGCCCGCAACGCCTGAGCGTCAGGGCGTTGAGGTGTCAGCGTTTCCCACAGACATTCTTCGCGTAGCGGCATCGCAACACCCCGGAAACTATGATTCAGACCTCGAAAATACGTCGCCCGATCCGACACCTTCGCGGGCAAGCCTCGCTCCAACGGATGGAAACTGTAGGAGCGAGGCTTGCCCGCGAATCAGTCGACGCGGTATGTCAGGCATATCGCATCACTTCAATCGAACGTAATCCCCTGCGCCAACGGCAGCTCCAGCGAGTAGTTCACGGTCGCGGTCTGGCGACGCATGTAAGCGCGCCACGAATCGGAACCGGACTCACGGCCGCCACCGGTTTCTTTCTCGCCACCGAACGCGCCGCCGATCTCTGCGCCGCTCGGGCCGATATTGACGTTGGCGATGCCGCAGTCGCTGCCCAGCGCCGACATGAACTGCTCGGCCTCACGCACATCAGTGGTGAAAATGCATGACGACAGGCCTTGCGGAACCGCGTTGTTCAGGCGCAGCGCCTCGTTGAAGTCTTCATAACCGACCACATACAGGATAGGCGCGAAGGTTTCGGTGCAAACCACATCGCTCTGCTCAGGCATTTCCACGATGGCGGGCGAAACGTAGTAAGCATTGGGGAATTTATCTGCCAGTTGACGCTTGCCGCCGAAGACCTTGCCGCCTTCGCTCAGCGCCTGTTCCAGCGCGTCCTGCATATTTTCGAAGCTGTGTTTGTCGATCAGCGGACCGATCAGGTTGCCTTCCAGCGGGTGGCCGATGCGGATTTTCTCGTAGGCGGTTTTCAGGCGCGAAACGATCTCGGCCTTCACCGATTCATGGGCAATCAGTCGACGCAGGCTGGTGCAGCGCTGCCCGGCGGTGCCGACGGCGCTGAACAGAATGGCGCGCACGGCCAGATCCAGATCAGCGCTCGGGCTGAGGATCATGGCGTTGTTGCCGCCCAGTTCCAGTATGCTGCGGGCGAAACGTGCCGCGACTTTCGGCGCGACTTCACGGCCCATGCGGGTGCTGCCCGTGGCACTGATCAACGCCACGCGAGGATCATCAACCAACGCTTCACCGGCATCACGGCCGCCAATAATCACCTGAGCCAGGTACTTCGGCGCATCGGCGAAGTCCTTGGCGACGTTGTCGAACAGCGCCTGACACGCCAGACCGGTCAACGGGGTTTTTTCCGAGGGTTTCCACAGCACCGAATTACCACACACCAGCGCCAGCGTGGTATTCCAGGCCCAGACCGCCACCGGGAAGTTGAACGCACTGATCACACCCACGACGCCCAGCGGATGCCAGGTTTCGCGCATGTGGTGGCCTGGACGCTCGGAGGCGATGGTCAAGCCATACAACTGGCGGGACAGCCCAACGGCGAAATCGCAGATGTCGATCATTTCCTGCACTTCGCCCAGACCTTCCTGAGTGATCTTGCCCGCTTCCCAGGACACCAGCTCGCCCAGATCAGCCTTGTGCTTACGCAGGGCCTCGCCGAACAAGCGGATCAGCTCGCCACGGCGCGGCGCCGGAACCTTGCGCCAGGCATCGAATGCCACGTCGGCACGGCTGACTTGCTGCTCGACTTCAGCAGCGCCTTCCCAGTGCACAGCGCCGATGCGGCTGCCGTCGATAGGGGTGTGAACAGGCTGATCGCCCTTCTGATACAGCGCGGGGTCGACACCGAGACGGGTTAGCAAGTCGGTAAGCATGTTCTCTCCTGATTTCGGGAATGCTGAAAGTGCGGTAAATCGTCAGCCTCTAGTAATAGCTGGGTAAACGCGCCTCAACAAACGACCATTAGGCGAGATATCATTCCGTTTATTCATGCTGCGCACCGGAACAGGCAAAAAGGCCCGAACATGCTGAACAAACGCCATCTACCGTCGATCACCGCCTTGCAATGCTTTGAAGCCGTCACCCGGCACCTGAGCTTTACCCGCGCCGCCGAGGAGATGAACCTGACCCAAAGCGCCGTGAGCAAGCAAGTGGCGCAGCTCGAAGAACTGGTGCAGCACTTGCTGTTTCGCCGGGTGCGTCGCCGCCTGCAACTCACTCCGGCTGGCGCGCTTTACCTGGGTGAAGTGCGCAAGATTCTCAGCCAGGTGGAAATGTCGACGCTGTTCCTGCGCTCCTATGGCGGTGAAACCGAGGTACTGCGGGTCTCGACGCCGCCCACCTTCGGCGCCCGCTGGCTGGTGCCGCGCCTCAAGGGCTGGCGGTTGCGGCATCCGCATATCCATCTGGACCTGGTCAACGAACAGGAAACCGACGATCTGGCGCAAAGCCGCTGCGACCTGGCGTTCTACTTCGGCCAGGGTTCGCGGCCCGGCGCGGAAAGCATGAAATTGTTCGGCGAGGAACTGATTCCGGTGTGCGCCCCGGGCTGCCTGCCGGAACAGCCCTTCACCGATCCAACCCAACTGACTGATCTGGTACTGCTGCAAAGCGCTTCGCGCCCCCAAGGCTGGCATGACTGGTTCGAAAGCCAGGGCTACCACACCGAACACAGCTACCACGGCCCGCGCTTTGAAACCTTTTACATGTGCATCCGCGCCGCACAGGTGGGCTGCGGCGTCGCGCTGCTGCCGCGCTTTCTGGTGGAAGAAGAACTGGCGGACGGCAAACTGGTCATCCCCTGGCAATATGCCCTGCCCAGCACCGATGCTTACTACATGGCCTACCCCGAACACGCCGCCGACGTGCCAAAGATTCGGGACTTTGTGAAGTGGATGGTGGAGCAGTCGGGGTGATAGCGAAGGGGTTGTTACAGGCGCGGAAAATCGGGTGAATGTACCAGAGCCTTCGCGGGCAAGCCTCGCTCCAACAGATAAAGCCAGCTAATTCATTCCCCCCTCTATCGCCGCCACTGGCATTATGTCCGCCACTGTCAAAACAACATTGATTCAGATTCGTTTAGGCCGCGTCTGGCGGCCGGTCCTGCTGGAGCGACCCCATGAGCGAGAGCGCATTCTCCAATCGCATCGTGCAAAACTTGCTCGACACCGATCTCTACAAGCTGTCCATGATGCAGGCCGTTCTGCATAACTACCCCAACGTCGATGTCGAGTGGGAGTTTCGCTGCCGCAATGGCGAGGATTTGCGGCCTTATCTGGGCGAGATCCAGCATCAGGTCGAGCGCCTGTGCGAGTTGTCACTGGGTGCCGAGGAGCTGGGTTTCCTGGAGCGCATCAACTTCATGAAACCGGACTTCCTGAGGTTTCTCGGCCTGTTCCGCTTCAATACCCGCTACATCAAATGCAGCATCGAAGACGATCAGTTGTGCATTCGACTGCAAGGGCCGTGGCTGCATGTGATTCTGTTTGAAGTGCCGATCCTGGCGATTGTCAGCGAAGTGCGAAACCGTCACCGCCACCCGCAGATTCTTCTCAGCCAGGCCACGGACCAGCTACATCGCAAGTTCGACTGGCTGACGGCCAATGCCCAGGCCGATGAGTTGGCCGAATTGAAAGTGGCCGACTTCGGCACACGCCGCCGCTTCTCATACCGCGTCCAGGAAGAAGTGGTCAGCGTGCTCAAGCGTGATTTCCCCGGCCAGTTCGTGGGCACCAGCAATGTCGAGCTGGCGCGCAGGATGGACCTCAAGCCGTTGGGTACCATGGCTCACGAATGGATCATGGCGCACCAGCAACTCGGCCCGCGACTGATCGACAGCCAGATTGCGGCCCTCGATTGCTGGGTTCACGAATACCGGGGCTTGCTGGGAATCGCCCTGACCGACTGCATCACCACCGACGCTTTTCTGGAGGACTTTGATCTGTACTTCGCCAAGTTGTTCGATGGCTTGCGCCATGACTCCGGCGACCCGGTAAAGTGGGCCGAAAAATGCATCACTCATTACCGAAACCTGGGCATCGACCCCATGACCAAGACGCTGGTGTTCTCCGATGGACTGACTTTACCCAAGGCGCTGGAAATATTTCGCGCTTTGCGCGGTCGCATCAATGTCAGCTTTGGCATTGGCACAAACCTGACCGCTGATATCCCGGGCGTCGAGCCCCTGAGCATTGTGCTTAAAATGACCGCCTGCGCAGGTCAGCCGGTCGCCAAGATTTCCGATGAGCCAGGCAAGACGCAGTGCAAGGACCCGAACTTCGTCGCTTACCTGCGACATGTGTTCAAAGTGCCCGCTTAGTCACGCTCCAATCACCGTTCTCCACCTATTCAGGAGTGAATCATGCAAGGCGTACAGCTCCAGATCGCTGAACAACTCAAGGTCCAACCCCCTTTCGCCGACGAAAACGCGCTTCAGGCAGAGGTCGCTCGGCGCATCGTCTTCATTCAGGATTGCCTGCAGAGTGCGGGGCTCAAGACCCTGGTGCTGGGCATCAGTGGCGGCGTGGACTCCCTCACGGCGGGTTTGCTCGCCCAACGCGCCGTCGCGGAGTTGCGCACCACCACGGGCGATGACAACTATCGGTTCATCGCGGTGCGTTTGCCGTATCAGGTGCAGCACGATGAGCACGAAGCCCAGGCGGCGCTTGATTTCATCAACCCGGATGAGCGGCATACCGTGAATATCGGGTCGGCCGTCAAGGCGCTGTCGGCAGAGATCAAAGCGTTTGAAGGCCAACATGCCAGCGCCGTGGACTTCGTGGTGGGAAACACCAAGGCCCGCATGCGCATGGTCGCGCAGTACACCATCGCCGGTGCCCATCAGGGGCTGGTGATCGGGACCGATCATGCCGCCGAGGCTGTCATGGGGTTCTTCACCAAGTTCGGTGACGGTGCCTGCGACCTGGCGCCGCTCAGTGGCCTGGTAAAAAATCAGGTTCGAGCCATTGCCCGTCACTTCGGCGCGCCGCAATCGCTGGTCGATAAAGTCCCGACGGCCGACCTGGAAGACCTGGTGCCCGGCAAACCGGATGAAGCGTCCCACGGCGTGACCTACGCCGAGATCGACGCCTTCCTGCATGGCGAGCCGGTGCGTGAGGAAGCGTTCAAGATCATCTGCGACACGTACAGGAAAACCCAGCACAAACGGGAACTGCCGTACGCACCTTGAGGCGATGACGGGAAGCAACGTCCTCCGACAGACAGGACCGGCCGGGGCCGCCGGTCCTGGGGAGAGCAGTGCGACAAGCTCCCCACAATAGAAAACGGAATGACCCCGTCGTTTTTTTTCGCTTGTCCGGCTTTGGCATTGGCGCTTTTATAGCGTCCTCACTTTCACCGCCAGAGCCGCCGCCCATGTCCTCGTTCGAAGGTCTCTTCTCTCTCGTCGCTGGTACCGTTGGCCAGCCTGCTGCCGACTGGCTTGAACGCCATGTTGAAGTCCCAGAAGGTTTGCACGCCTTTGCGTGGAGCGAAACAGCCCTGCATCGCGCCTGGCTGGCAGAAGCGTTGAACCTGTGCCTGCTGTACAAGCTGGCCGAAGCGGTGCCCGCCGGTCGTCAGTACGTGGATGAGCAGGTCGTGCAAGGTCGTAAAGTCGTGTTCGATCACGGCGCCATCCGCACGGTGGACTGGCCGGAGAACGGCGAACTGCCTCGGGGGCGTCAGGCATTCGCGCGCGTGCTGGAACCCCTGGGCTTCACCGATGTGCGCACCTATCCGCTGACCAGGCTGAACATGACCGGCTGGGCTTACCGCCAGCAAGACTTGCCGGAAGACATCGCACAATTCTTCGTGTCCGAGCTACACCCCGGTCGCTTCAGCGAACACTTTCAGAATGCCGTAACGCGCGTCGTCAGCTCCAGCCGCGATCCGCTGCAAGCCCAACACCTGAGCATCCTCAAGCGCCTGCGCCTGACACGGCATTGCAGCCTGCAGGAAGCCGCCGAATTGTTGCCCGCACTGTACCGGGCGTTCGACCGCCAGCACGGCGTGGTGCAGCAGGCCGACTATCAGCAACTGCTGAACGAAAGCGCGGAAATGGCCTGGATCGCCACCGAGGGCAACAGCTTCAATCACCTGACTGATCGAGTCGTGGATCTGGAGGCGGTGGTCGCCGAGCAGAACCGCATCGACAGGCCCATGAAAGCCACCATCGAAGTCTCGACGTCAGGGCGCGTCATGCAGACGGCTTATCGGGCCTGCACCGTTCAACGCAGCCTGATCGACCGTGAAGGCCGATTGCAGGCGCATCAGGTGCCGGGTTCGTTTGTGGAGTTCATTCAGCGCAAGATAGACCCCGAAACAGGCCGGATGGATTTGAATTTCGACAGCAGCAACGCTCAGGGCATTTTCAAGATGACCGAGTCCAAAGGCTGAGCGCAGACAGTCCGTAGGAGCGAGCGGGCGGCGTTCCGACTTGCCCGCGAAGGCGTAATTTCAGGCGAGAAATGTGTTGAACAGAAGTGCAATTCGCGGGCAAGCCTCGCTCCAACGACTCGCATTTCAATTCAATGAACGGCGCCCGCTCGCTCCAACGGACTATCATCAGCCAGGGTTCATCATCCGGCCGTCAGTTATCCGCCCGGAACACACCACACCCGCGTGTACACGCTGTTGGAGCGAGGCTTGCCCGCGAATCAGTCGATTCGGTGGACCAGACATACCGCGTCATCGTTCTTCGTGGGCCAGCCGCAGCAGCTCGCCATCCAGACGCAAAAAACCCGGCAAGTGCCGGGTTTTTCATAACGCAACGCCCTTACTTCAGCGTCACAGCACCTTTCATCATGCTGATGTGGCCTGGGAACGAGCAGAAGAACTGATACTTTTCAGCCGGATCGAGCTTGGACACGTCGAACGTTACCGAGTCTGTTTCACCCGCGCCGATCACTTTGGTGTGAGCAATCACGCGCGCGTCGCCTTCTTTCAGGTAGTTCTTGTCGATACCGGCAGCCAGACCGTCGGTGGCAATCGGCTGTGCGTCGGCTTCTTTGCTCAACACCCAGTTATGGCCCATGACGTTTTTCGGCAAGCTGCCGGAGTGCTTGAGCTCGACGGTGAATGTCTTGCAGGATTTGTCGATCTCGATGGCTTTGGTGTCGTAAGACATCTGATCGGTGGAGTCGACAGTGACCTTGCATTCAGCCGCCAACACATGACCACTTATCAGGGTCAACAACGATGCAGCAACAAGTTTGCGAATCATGGTGAATCTCCAAGGCAGGGTGTTCTGGTTATTTCTGTAAAGATTGCCCTATATAGCAAAGGGTTCAAATGATCTGGATCAAGGGCACTCATATCCATAGGCCACCTATCGGATCCATCGAAACAATCTAACAGTCACGGTAAGTGAAACGAGCGAGGATGGCGCATCGTTACTGATGCAGGAGCCCATCACCATGCTACTTTCGAGTCTGTTTCGTAGTGTCTTCGCCGCATACGCCTGTGGTGCCACGGGCAGTTGCACCGCTCACTCTCCCGCCGAGCACCTTTGAGCGCCGGAAAAAATAGCGGACGGGAGCCCGACCGGCAGCGATCTTTGGACCGCTGAGTGCACAACGCCGTGTGCCGGCTGCCGTTCTCAGGCAGAATGGCGGCATTTCCCGCCTGAAACAGAGGATCGCCCATGGCTAAACCTAATTACTCCTTCGCCAAACGTCAGAGAGATCTGGCCAAAGAGCAGAAGAAAGAGGAAAAGCTGCAGAAGAAAAATGCTGCGCTGGCCGAAACCGCCGCTGAAGGCGAAGTCGTTGAAGGCCAGGAGCCTGGTGAAGAAGCGCCGGTGTCCGAAACCACCGCTGAAGACAAACCCGCCAACTGATCGTCACAGGCTTGGTTATCTGACAAGCCAGGCCCAAGTCTGCCGCCTATGCGGCAGACCCAGGCGCCCTCCTCGCTGTTCGCTATCTCCCTCAACCGCTGATGGGCATCACCGTCACCCGCACTTCCGGGTCATGGGTGCCGCCGCCGAGAATAACCCCGCGCAACGGTGACACATCCGAAAAGTCCCGCCCCCACGCCAGACTGATATGTTCCAGCGCGGGCTGGACGTTGTTGGTGGGATCAAAATCGACCCAGCCCAACACCGGACAAAACACCGACACCCACGCATGGGACGCATCAGCCCCAATCAGGCGTGGCTGGCCCGGTGGCGGCTGGGTCAGCAGATACCCGCTGACATAGCGCGCCGATAATCCTCGGGAACGCAGGCACGCCAGCATCAGGTGTGCGAAGTCCTGGCAGACACCCCGACGGCTTTCCAGGACTTCCACCAAAGGCGTCGCAACCTGGGTCGCTTCGTCGTCGAAGGTGAATTCCCGGAAGATCTTTTCCATCAAGGCCTGCACGCAAAGCATCAACGGCGCGCCCAGCGGGAAACACACGGCAGAGAAGTCCGCGAACGATTGCTTGAGGTGCACGTAAGGCGATTCGAAGCGATAGCGGCAAGCTTCGAGGATGTCCGGCGACATCGGCTTGGCGCTGTAGGTCATCGCGCTGCGGGTCGATTCCCAGGCGGGAGACTGATAAAAGTCCAGATGCGGACGCTGCAACACTTCCACCCGCAGACGCGCATTGACCTGCAACTCGTCATGAGGCCGCTCGAAGGCCAGACGTGTCAGCGGGTTGCCGAACACATCGAGTTCGTCGCGACGTATCGTTGGGATCGGACTGATCAGCAATTGTTGCTCGGTGCAGCGCTGCCACGGACTGCGGCGCGGCCACAGGTGCGCAAGCTGCTGAGCCAGGGAAACCGGGCTGTCGTATTTGTAATGGGTATCGTGAAGGATCTGGTAATGAGCGCTCATCAGACGGACACCGTGCGTTGGCTGACATCATCGACATGGGCGAAATGGCGCAACGCCAGCCGATCAGACACTTGCCCGCTCGCCTCGCCAATGCTTTGCAGCAGATCCGCCAGCCCTTCGAGCACCGCCTGCACACTGCTTTCACCGAACAATGGATTCTCCAGACAGCCCAGATCGATACTCGACAGACGCCGCACCAGAGTTCCCAGGCTGGCATCCCGTGCCGCGCCGAAGTCTTCATTCAAGCGATTCAACGAGCGTGACACCAGCTTGAGCTGGAACAGCACCGCATGGGGGTTCTGTTCGTCGAGCAACAACAGGTCAAGCACAGGGATCAATTGCGGCACGGCGAGGTAGCGCGACCGGTAGGTGATGCTGCTGTTACCCAGCTCCAGCAACCACTCAAGGCCCTCCTGATCGGACACCGCGACACCGCGCAGAAAGCCGGCCAGGCTATTGCTGAGAAACTTCAACCGTTCGATCCGCCGCCCCATCATCAAAAAGCGCCAGCCTTCGTCGCGGGTCATGTCGTCCAGCGCAAAACCGGACAGCGCCGCCAGCGACATCACCAGGCGGTTGAGGAAATCCAGCAGTTCGCCAAAATCCGGCTCTTCGCTTTCCAGGCTCATGGCCTCACGTTGCAACTCCACCAGTGCTTGCCAGTTCTCTCGGGACAGCTTGCCGCGCACTTGCGAAGCAGCCCATTGCAAACGTTGCAGATTGGAACGCAGGCTGAAGGGCCAGTCGTCACCCACCAAGGCCGCCAGCAGGCGTTCGTGCAGCTCGCCGCCGTCTTCCTCCGTAGGCACCAGGCCAAGGCTCTCGCCCAGCGCCACGGCAGCCTCAAGGGCCACAGGGTCGTCGCCGTCCACATACCGCGCCAGGATGATGCGCAGAAGTCGTGCACTGTCGTCGCAACGTTCGCAATAGCGCCCGAACCAGAACAGGTTTTCCACCACCCGCGACGGCAGGTAAGGATCGCGCCGGATCAGGTCATGCACGCCCAGGGTGCGCTGGCTTTTCCAGGGCTCGCCACCGCTGGACCGGTCGCCCAACACCCAGGTGTCCTTACTTGCGCCGCCGCGCTGCATTGACACCACATCGGCGTCAGCCTCGGCCGCCACACGGGTCAGACCGCCGGGCAGGACGCGATACCCCTGCGCAGTGGCCACGGCGTAAACCCGCATGCCGATGGCCCGGGGTTGCAGTTGTTCGCCATCAGGCTGCCAGACGGGCGCCTGAGACAACTGCGCCAGCTCCTGAGCCACGTAAGCATAGGGCCGCGCCTGCATGCGCAGCGCCAAAGTCTGGCGCTGTTCGGGGGTCAGGTCGCGGCCGAAGACTGACGAGAAACTTTGAGAAGGGAACGCGGGCTTGATCAACAGCTCGGGTATTTTCTCCAAGGCCTGGGCCAGGACGGGCGGCTCGCCGCACCACCAGGTCGCCACCGACGGCAGGATCAGTTCTTCGCCAAACAAGTGTTCACAAATTTTCGGTAGAAAGCCCAGCAAACCCGGCGATTCGAGCACGCCACTGCCCAGCGCATTGGCCACCACCACTCGCCCCTGGCGAACCGCTTCCAGCAAGCCCGGCACGCCCAGCGCCGAATCGGTTCGCAGCTCCAGTGGATCGCAGAAGTCATCGTCCAGGCGGCGCATGATCGCGTGAACCCGGCGCAGGCCACTGAGGGTTTTCAGGTAAACCGTGGCATCGCGCACCGTGAGGTCGCCGCCTTCCACCAACGGGTAGCCCAACTGGCGCGCAAGGTACAAGTGTTCGAAATAACTTTCGTTGAACCGGCCGGGGGTCAATACCACGACCAGGGGCGCTTCGTTGCTGGACGGTGCCTGCCGCACAAGGGTGTCCTGCAGGGCGCGGAAGAAGCCTGAAAGGTGCTGCACCTGCAAGTCGCGGTAGATTTCCGGAAAAGCCCGGGAAACGATCTGCCGGTTCTCCAGTGCATAACCGGCACCTGATGGCGCCTGGGTCCGATCGGCCGTCACCCACCAACGGCCATCCGGCGTGCGCGCCAGATCCACGGCATACATATGCAGGAAGGTGCCTTCGGGCGGCAGTACGCCCTGGCACGCCCAAAGAAAATTGTTGTGCCCGAACACCAGTTCGGCGGGCAACAGACCATTGGCGATCAGCGTTTGCGGGCCGTACAGATCAGCCAGCACCGCGTTGAGCAGTCGCGCGCGCTGGGCGATACCGGCGGCGACGTGCTGCCATTCTTCGGCGGGAATCAGATGCGGCAGCAGGTCCAGCTCCCACGGCCGGTCTGCACCCTTGGGGTCGGCGTAGACGTTGTAGGTCACGCCGTTTTCCTGAATCTGCCGAGCCAGCATTGCCTGGCGCTGGATCAGTTGCGCGGGGGTGCTGCGTTGCAGATGCTCATACAAACGTTGCCAATGAGGGCGCACGGCCCCGTCGGCCTCGAGCATTTCATGATAAGTACCCGCAGAAAGCGGATAGCGGTCAAGCAAATCAGGCATGGAAGGCTCGGCAGAGACTAAAGAATTCAGATTAGCGCAGGCAGGCGACATCCGGATGAACACCGCCATCCGGAGGCCGCCGCGCTGGCAATAACACTTTTAGTGCAAACGCATATCCAGCGTCATGGGTAATTCGTCGTTGATGGTCAACAGTGGCACGTCCAGCTTGCCTGGGGTATGGCCGATCCTGAAGAATCGCGCCAGACGTCGGCTTTCCGCTTCGTTGGCGTTTACCGGCAGTGTTTCGTAGTTGCGTCCCCCAGGATGGGCGACATGATACTCGCAGCCGCCCAGTGAGCGCTGCATCCATGTATCCACCAGGTCAAATACCAGTGGTGCGTGCACGGGAATGGTGGGCTGCAGGCAGTTGGCGGGCTGCCAGGCGCGATAACGCACGCCCGCGACGAACTCGCCGACCCGACCGGTGGGCTGCAATGGCACAGGGATGCCGTTGCAGGTCAGCATGTAACGCTGCGGCGGCAGGCCATTGAGTTTGACCTGCAAGCGCTCAAGGGACGAATCCACATAACGCACCGCACCACCCGCAGCGCCCTCTTCACCCAGTACGTGCCAGGGCTCAAGGGCCTGACGCAGTTCCAGCTCAATGCCGCTCACCGCGTAATCGCCGACTTTCGGGAAACGGAACTCCAGATGCGCCGCAAACCATTCGGAGCGCAACGGGTAACCGGCGGCATTCAGTTCGACAATGACGTCAGCGAAATCCTGTTCGATAAAATGCGGCAGCATGAAGCGGTCATGCAACTGCGTGCCCCAGCGCGCCAGCTTGGCCGGTGCATAAGGCTCGCGCCAGAAGCGCGCCACCAGGGCGCGCAACAGCAGTTGCTGGGCCAGACTCATGCGCGCATGGGGTGGCATTTCGAAGGCGCGCAGTTCCAGCAAGCCCAGCCGGCCAGTGGCGCCATCGGGCGAATACAGCTTGTCGACGCAGAACTCGGCGCGGTGCGTGTTGCCCGTAACGTCGATCAGCAGGTTACGCAGCAGCCGATCCACCAGCCACGGCGCCACTTCCTCACCCGGCTTGGGCATTTGCGCGAAGGCAATTTCCATCTCGTACAGTGAGTCGTTGCGCGCTTCGTCGACCCGTGGTGCCTGAGACGTCGGGCCGATGAACAGCCCGGAAAACAGGTATGACAGCGAGGGATGGTTGTGCCAGTAGCTGAGCAGGCTGCGCAATACATCCGGTCGCCGCAGGAACGGCGAATCCGCTGGCGTCGCGCCGCCCATCACGAAGTGGTTGCCGCCGCCGGTGCCGGTGTGACGCCCATCGATCATGAATTTTTCAGTGGTCAGGCGCGTAAGACGGGCCTGTTCATAAAGAAACTCGGTGCGCTCGACCAACTCATCCCAGGTCGCAGACGGCTGCACGTTGACTTCAATGACGCCCGGATCGGGCGTGATACGGAAGTTGGCCAGACGCGGATCGCTGGGCGGCTCGTAACCTTCCAGCAGCACCGGACAGCGCAGTTCTTCAGCGCTGGCCTCGACAGCGGCCACCAGTTCCAGATAATCCTCAAGCTTCTCAAGCGGCGGCATGAACACATACAGCCGCCCGTCCCGCGCTTCGGCGCAGAGCGCCGTGCGGGTCAGCCAATCGGCGGACTCGTCGATCTTCGGCATGCGTTCGGCGTTGGCGTCCGGTTGCTCCGTCAGGCCGCCGAGTTGCGACTGAACCTGAGCGCTGCCCGGCAACTCAGGAAAATCCTGGTTGTGATCAGTGGGGTGGATAAACGGATACTCCGCCGCCTTGACCCACGGCTGGGAGGCCAAAGGCAGGCGATAGCCCAAGGCAGAATCGCCCGGCACCAGACGGCAGTGGTTGTCGCGCAAGTACCAGCGCCCGCTCTGCCAGCGATCCCCGGCGGCGTTGCGCGCCAATGGCAGTACCTGACCGATGATCTTGTCCAGGCCCTGGGCGAAAACTTTGCGCAGTCGCGCACGCTCCAGCTCGTCACCCAGCCGCGAATCTTCGGCGCTGACGTTCACCGGCAGCGCACCTTCGCGCCACAGGTAATAGAAATTGTCTTCGTAAGCCGGGAACACAAAGCGCGCAGGCAGCTTCAGGCGCTCGGCGACGCTGGCGAGAAACCGGCCAGCCAGTTCACCGGTCGCGCCGTAATCTTCGGTTTCATCGGCGATCAAGGCGTTGTTATGCCACACCGGCTGACCGTCCTTGCGCCAGAAACAGTTGAGCGACCAGCGCGGCAGTTGCTCGCCCGGATACCATTTGCCCTGGCCAAAATGCACGATGCCCAGCGGTGCGTAATGCTTGCGCATGCGCTGGAACAATTCGGCCGACAGCTCACGCTTTTTCGGACCCAGCGCCGCGGTGTTCCATTCATCCCCATCACGGTCGTCGATGGACACAAACGTCGGTTCGCCGCCCATGGTCAGGCGCACGTCGTCGCGAATCAGATCATTGTCGATCTGGCGACCCAAGGCCTGAATCGCCAGCCATTGGTCTTCGCTGTAGGGCTTGGTGACCCGTGGCGCTTCCCAGATGCGCTCCACCGACATCTCGTGCATGAACTCGGTTTCGCACGGCTCCACCATGCCGCTGATCGGCGCGGCGGAAGAAGGCTCCGGGCTGCACGCCAATGGAATATGGCCTTCGCCCGCGAACAGTCCGGACGTTGCATCAAGCCCTACCCAGCCTGCGCCGGGCAAATACACCTCGCACCAGGCGTGCAGGTCAGTGAAGTCGACGTCGGTGCCGGACGGACCGTCGAGGGCTTCGACGTCGGCCTTGAGTTGAATGAGATAGCCCGACACAAACCGTGCCGCCATGCCCAGATGACGCAGCAGTTGCACCAGCAACCAGGCCGAGTCTCGGCAGGAGCCGGAGGCGTTCTCAAGGGTGAATTCCGGGGTCTGCACACCCGGCTCCATCCGGATCAGGTAATCGATGTCCTGGCTCAGGCGCTGGTTCAGGCCCACCAGAAAGTCGATGGCCGGCAGCGGCGTGCGGTCGATGCTCGCCAGATAAGCGGCAAACCGGGGCGTCAGCGGCAATGTTTCGAGATAAGGCGCAAGTTCGCGCTGCTCATCACTGGCGTAGAGAAACGGAATCTTCTCTGCGTAAGGCTCAAGGAAAAAGTCGAACGGGTTGAACACCGCCATTTCGGCGACCAGATCCACTTCAACCCGCAATTCCTGGGTCTTCTCCGGGAAAACCAGACGCGCCAGATAATTGCCCTGGGGGTCTTGCTGCCAGTTGATGAAATGGTTTTCAGGCAAGACTTTCAGGGAATAGGACAAAACCCGGGTGCGGCTGTGGGCTGCCGGACGCAGACGAACAATCTGCGGCCCCAGCTCGACCGCTCTGTCATAGCGGTAGTGCGTGACGTGATGCAAGGCAATATGAATCGACACGGCGTGCCTCCTGCGAGCCTGAACGGTACTGCAACCGCGCAAGACTTATGCCATCCGGGCAAATACGGTGGTTGCGCAAAAAAATGGCAGACCGAAGCACCATTAAAGCGCTTGCCCTGCCCCGCGGTGCAAGCGTTGCACAGAAATAAGGCGCGGGGGAGGGAAAATTTTCAGGAGAGGGAGCAGGTCAGCGTGGGTCGGGAGGAGCCAACGTGTGGGCGAGGCAGTGCCAGGCACAACATCTCGCGAACACGTTCGCGTCTAAAGAGGGACACAGCCGTTACCCATTGGCAGGCAAACCTGGAATCCCCCATGCATGGGGTGCCCGATCAGATCACACCGCCTGTTCAATAGCTGTAGTGAACGACAATTGAGTCTTCACCTGCGGGAGCTCCCTGATTTTTTCCGCCTTTGACCTGATGTCGAAAGGTGAAGCTCGCATATTTATCAAAACTATATTGATTGAAATGGTCCGTATCACCCGAAGAGTTCGGCAAAATATCACGACAATCATCATAACCAGACCCACTCGGTTTGGTGTAGCAAATCTGAACCGTTTCATTCATGTTTTCAGGATAATAGGTCGTTCTCCAACTGATGCTCTTTAGCTTCTTCGGAGCAAAACGATGTGAGCGTGGAAAGTCAAAACTCATCATTGGAAACTGCCCCAGACCAACACCATCTTTGGCAACTACAATTCGAGTCGGCACTGCAGACTTACTAATGATGTTATCTGCAGCAAAGCTATTAGCGGATAAAAGAGCAAACGTAATGACTAGCGTTTTTTTCATGGGTCATTCCTTAATTTTTGTGGTTGATGACCCGCAGCTTAATCAACCGTTTGAGCAGTACAACATACATATATACGTATGATAAAAATTCTTGAGCCCTTAGCAATTTTCACTGCACGCCCCCCAATCGCTGCATAGCACAATCCAGAATGCTGTTATTGCTGTGCAGGCGCGACACCAGAATCGCGCTCTGGCCTGGCGATGCAGGTCTTACATTTTCTCTAGACGTTCCCAAAGGCTGCCAAGCCAGCCCGGCACCTCGGGATGACGCTCATTACCGTGCCATTGTCGTAATATTTCCAGACCGTTTTTTGCTCGCATCAGCTCAAGGTGAGGGCGAACCGCCTCTCCGGTAATTTCCTCCAACATATAACCCAGGGCTCGCCCCTTTTCAGTGAGGCGAGTCACTCCGTTTTCAGTAATGAAATCCGGATCGGGTCGTTGGAGTCTTACCGTACTTGACGTTGTCATCACGTAATTATTATTTTTCCATACATAAGTAGAGAACTGATTGTCCGGAGAAGTAGCCGTATGGGCCTCAGCAGAAAACCTCGTCACGACATGCTCCAGAAAATCGAAATCTACCCAATTACCCAGTGCGTGCCCCGGATCCAGCGTATATCTCAAGAACCCTTGATCGAGTCGAGTACTGGCTATTGCTGAGCCTTGCAGCATTCGTGATGCGGTGGCAGAGTCTTTTTCAGTAAAATCGACGCTCAGCTGCCAACCTTGACTGTTATATTGATGGCCATTATTGAAGCTCCCCACAATACGGCCATTATCACACTGCCTGTAGTCGCCAAGATCCCCAGCGAGGGTATCAACGTAAGTCATATCAACATTTTTATCCTGAACATAGGCATAGATATCAGAAAGCAGTTGCCTATCCTGTTTCGTGAGGTACTCCAAGCTGCTACGACCGACGTTCTTGAACAACATACCTTCCGCACCGTCCATGATTGGCGGCTCACGCCCACCGAACAAACGATCCAGCATTATCTGGCGGCCACGGTCATCGGTGCTGTTGTTAACGACGGACAAGTCAGCCTGGGACGAACGCGCAACGGTCGTCGAATCATGCGATGTGGATAACCCGGTAAAAGCCGTTTCAGGCAGCAATCCTCGAACCCTCTCCATAGGACTCGCCGCCTGTACCTCTGTGATTGGCGCATCGCTTGAATCGAGAGCGATTCTGCGCAAGAGATCATCTGCGTAACCAGTCGGATACTGAGCTTGCTCGATAACGGGGAGCGACTTGAAGTGAGCAAGCGCTTCGCCGAGGAATCCAGTCATTTTGCCCGTCGAGTCGTACTCGTCCAGCGCCCGCGAAGCCGCACCTTGCCGCCAGAGCTGCTCCTGTCTGGCGGTTTCCTGCCAGGCTGACACACGCTCTTCAACAGTGAACTCGCCGTGCTCAGCATAAGTCATCAGCGCAAGTTGATCGCGAGGCATACCTTCAAACGAGCGACTGTCCACGCCGCCCACACCACCCGACAGCTCGGTTAACACTTGTGACGCTTTCTGGCCAAGGGATTGCGGGTCAAGCGCTGCATCCCTGATCTGCGCCTGGGCCGCAGCGGCGCCGAGCTGCCGGGCCAACACTGAAACAGAGCCGTGGGAAGGCGTTTGGCTCGTATGGTTTTCTTCAGCATTCGCGAGTGCTGAGGCCTGAGGTTTACCACCGGCAGGGGTGGCAACAGGCTGAGCGCTTACTGGATTGTAATGAGTGTTAATGATGACCACGGCGACTCTCCCGCTTTCAATGAGAAAACGAGCCTAGGGATTCATCGCCCTGGTGGAAGCCGGAAGCGCGCCGTCATCGCGTGTGAAATTTCTCTTTTGCTCTTGGCGTCTGGCTGACAAGGCGCGCCATGAACGGCCTCGACAACAGCAAAAAGCGCTGATCGAACAAAGAATCAGGGACATTCGTCAGAACGTAAAACCCGTGCGCTGAAACGCATAACGCCAACCCGGAGGTTGGCGTCATGCACTCAAGTAAACACTGTCAGCGCGGAACGGCTGGCTTGCGCTTCGGCGGCTTAGGGCCTTTGCCCTTCGCGGCATCCATCCGATCCTTGGTCGCCTGCTTGTTACGGGCCATGGCCGCCGCCTTGGCTTCTTCGCGCTTGTCCCACGGCTTGCTGCCGTCGCTGCCACGGGGCGGAAGCCCGGTGTGCTGGGTCTGGATCAGCGTGGTCTTGGCGACCTTGTGACTGCCGGCCGGGGTCGAGTTCTTGCGGCGTGCGCTCTGATAACCCTCGGTGGCAGGCTGGTGCGCCGGAATCAACTGGTCCTTGCCCGAGCCGATCAGGTCGGCACGCCCCATGCGGATCAACGCTTCGCGCAACATCGGCCAGCCTTTCGGATCGTGATAACGCAGGAACGCCTTGTGCAACCGGCGCTGTTCCTCGCTCTTGACGATGGTGACCGAATCGCTCTTGTAGGTCACTTTGCGCAGCGGGTTCTTGCCCGAGTGATACATGGCGGTTGCCGTCGCCATGGGCGACGGATAGAACGCCTGCACCTGATCAGCGCGGAAACCATTGCCCTTGAGCCACAAGGCCAGATTCATCATGTCTTCATCGGTGGTGCCCGGATGGGCCGCGATGAAGTACGGAATCAGGTACTGCTCCTTGCCCGCTTCCTTGGTGTACTTCTCGAACATGCGCTTGAACTTGTCATAGCTGCCGATGCCCGGTTTCATCATCTGGTTGAGCGGACCTTCCTCGGTGTGTTCCGGGGCGATCTTCAGGTAGCCACCCACGTGGTGAGTGACCAGTTCCTTGACGTATTCCGGCGACTCGACCGCAAGGTCATAGCGCAGACCGGACGCAATCAGGATTTTCTTCACGCCCGGCAAGGCACGTGCGCTGCGGTACAACTGGATCAGCGACGAATGGTCGGTATTCAGGTTCGGGCAAATGCCGGGAAACACGCAGGACGGCTTGCGGCACGCGGATTCGATTTCCGGGCTTTTGCAGGCGATGCGATACATGTTCGCGGTCGGACCACCCAGGTCGGAGATGACACCGGTAAAACCTGGCACCTTGTCGCGGATTTCTTCGATTTCCCGAATGATCGACTCTTCGGAACGGTTCTGGATAATGCGACCTTCGTGCTCGGTGATCGAGCAGAAGGTACAGCCGCCGAAGCAGCCGCGCATGATGTTCACCGAGAAGCGGATCATGTCGTAGGCCGGGATCTTTTCCTTGCCATACGCAGGATGCGGGACACGGGCGTAAGGCATGCCAAACACATAGTCCATTTCTTCGGTGGTCATCGGAATCGGTGGCGGGTTGAACCAGACGTCCACTTCGCCATGTTTCTGCACCAACGCCCGGGCGTTGCCGGGATTGGTTTCAAGGTGCAATACGCGGTTGGCGTGGGCATAGAGCACGGCATCGCCACGGACTTTTTCCATGGACGGCAGACGAATCACCGTCTTGTCGCGTGTCATCCGGGGGCTGGCAAGAATCTGCACAACCTTGGGCTCGTTGGGATCTTCAACCGGTGCCTTTTCCTGCTCGATGGCGCAGGCTTCGGTGTCCTGAGTGTTGACGTAGGGGTTGATGATCTTGTCGACCTTGCCCGGACGGTCGATTCGCGTGGAATCCACTTCATACCAGCCCGCAGGCGTGTCACGACGAATGAACGCGGTGCCGCGCACATCCGTGATGTCTTCGATCTTGTGGCCCCAGGACAATCGCTGGGCAACTTCGACAATCGCCCGTTCGGCGTTGCCGTAGAGCAGGATGTCGGCGCAGGCGTCGATCAGGATCGAGTTGCGGACCTTGTCCTGCCAGTAATCGTAATGCGCGATGCGACGAAGGGATGCCTCGATGCCACCAAGAACAATCGGTACGTGCTTGTAGGCTTCCTTGCAACGCTGGCTGTAAACCAGGCTCGCACGGTCCGGACGCTTGCCGGCCATGCCGCCGGGCGTGTAGGCGTCGTCGGAGCGGATTTTCTTGTCCGCGGTGTAGCGGTTGATCATCGAGTCCATATTGCCCGCAGCGACACCGAAAAACAGGTTCGGCTCGCCAAGCTTCATGAAATCGTCTTTGGACTGCCAGTTCGGCTGGGCAATGATCCCGACGCGGAAGCCCTGGGACTCCAGCAGCCGGCCAATGATCGCCATGCCAAACGACGGGTGATCCACATAAGCGTCACCGGTGACGATGATGATGTCGCAGGAATCCCAGCCAAGTTGATCCATTTCTTCCCGGCTCATCGGCAGGAAAGGCGCTGGCCCGAAACATTCGGCCCAGTACTTGGGATAGTCAAATAATGGCTTGGCTGCTTGCATGTCGATGACCGGTGTTGGTGTTCAGGGAGGCGATCTGCATTCGCAAAAATCGCGGTCGCGGAATATAGCACAAAATTTGATCAAGTCCGACGATGGCGGTCGGAAATGGGTGTTGACCCTGCACCAATAGTACAGCTGGCTGGCGGTTATCAAGCTTTGTTGGAGCGAGGCTTGCCCGCGAATGAGCCGGAACCGCCACTACTTATTATCTGCCGCCGGACAAAGCTTTCGCGGGCAAGCCTCGCCCCAACGGACGAGACTACTCGTCGTCGAAGTTGTAACTACCCGGCGCCAGGTTCTCGAAGCGGGTGTACTTGCCGATGAAGGCCAGGCGCGTGGTGCCGATAGGCCCGTTACGCTGCTTGCCGATGATGATTTCGGCGATGCCTTTGTGCTCGGTCTCCGGGTGATAAACCTCGTCCCGATAGACGAACATGATGACGTCGGCATCCTGCTCGATCGCTCCGGATTCCCGCAAGTCGGAGTTGATCGGGCGTTTGTTCGGGCGTTGCTCCAGGGAGCGGTTGAGCTGGGACAAGGCAACCACAGGGCAGTTGAATTCCTTGGCCAGTGCTTTCAACGAGCGGGAGATTTCGGAAATCTCGTTGGTGCGGTTGTCGCCGCCGGAGCCGGGGATCTGCATCAATTGCAGGTAGTCGATCATGATCAGGGCGATATCGCCGTGCTCACGCACCAGCCGTCGCGTCCGCGCGCGCATTTCCGAGGGGCTGATGCCGGCCGTATCGTCGATGAACAGCTTGCGGTCGTTCAGCAGGTTGACCGCCGAGGTCAGGCGCGGCCAGTCGTCGTCTTCCAGGCGACCGGCGCGGACCTTGGTCTGGTCGATGCGGCCAAGGGACGACAACATACGCATGATGAGTGATTCGCCTGGCATCTCCAGCGAGTAGACCAACACGGCCTTGTCGCTGCGTAGCACCGCGTTTTCCACAAGGTTCATGGCGAACGTGGTCTTACCCATGGACGGACGGCCGGCGACGATGATCAGGTCAGACGGCTGCAAACCACTGGTCATGCCATCCAGGTCGGTGTAACCGGTGGACAGCCCGGTGATGGCGTTATCGGTGTTGAACAAGGTGTCGATGCGGTCGATGGCCTTGGTCAGCAGGTCGGTGACGCTGACCGGCCCACCCGTCTTGGGGCGTGCTTCGGCAATCTGGAAGATCTGCCGCTCGGCCTCGTCAAGAATCTCGGCCGCGTTGCGACCTTCCGGGTTGAAGGCGCTGTCAGCAATTTCCGTGCTGATGCTGATCAACTGCCGCAGGGTCGCCCGCTCGCGAACGATCTGGGCATAAGCCTTGATGTTGGCGACCGACGGAATGTTTTTTGCCAGCTCACTGAGGTAACCCAGGCCACCGACCTGGGAGGTCTGACCTTCCTTGTCCAGCTGCTCGGCCAGGGTGACCACGTCAATGGGCATGTTCTGATCAGCCAGACGCGCAATGGCCCGGAAAATCAAACGGTGGTCATGTCGATAGAAGTCACCATCCGACACTTGATCGAGCACGCGCTCCCAGGCGTTGTTGTCCAGCATCAAGCCACCGAGCACAGCCTGTTCGGCCTCGATGGAGTGCGGTGGCACCTTCAGGGCTGCGGTTTGCAGATCGTATTGCTCAGGGGCGGAGATATCGTTCATGACCACTCAGAATCAGGGGTTGTGAAAAACCAGGGTACAGAAAGACAAAGGGCACGACCTGAAAACAGGTCGTGCCCGATGTTAATCCTCTGGCGAGCAAGTCGCCAGACGATCACGTACTGCTTAAGCAGCCACCACAACAACGCGTACGGTTGCTTCTACGTCGCTGTGCAGGTGCACGGCCACGTCGAATTCGCCAACGTTGCGGATAGTGCCGTTCGGCAGACGAACTTCGCTTTTTGCAACTTCAACGCCAGAGGCGGTCAGTGCATCAGCGATGTCGTGGGTGCCGATCGAACCGAACAGCTTGCCTTCGTCACCGGCAGTGGCAGTGATAGTCACTTCCAGCTCAGCCAGTTGGGCAGCGCGAGTTTCGGCAGAAGCTTTTTTGTCTGCGGCCAGTTTTTCCAGCTCGGCACGACGCTCTTCGAACGCTGCAATGTTGGCAGCGGTCGCGGCGGTAGCTTTACCGTATGGCAGCAGGAAGTTACGACCGTAACCGGCCTTAACATTCACTTTGTCGCCCAGGTTGCCCAGGTTGGCGACTTTTTCCAGAAGGATCAGTTGCATGTGAAAATCCTCTTAACTTTTAACCTTCACCGTTCGCAGGGCCATTACCGGCGTCTTTCGACGCCAGGCGTCCGCGAAAATCAATCAGGCTGTCGACAATGGCTAACACCACGAGCAACGGATAGATCAGCTGCATGAACACCAGCAGCGTTATGTACATCCCTACCAGCCAGAACCTGGCCAGTCGCTTTTCAGCCACCAACCCGTGCATCAGGGCCAGCCCGGCGAATACCAGCGGTACGCTGCACAGCGGTGTCAACATCGCGGCCTGGGTACCGAAATTCGGTCCTACAAGCATGCACACCAACAGCATCAACGCGGGTACCAGCGGGAGTCTCACAGCGCGAAACTCGCGCCCGAAACCTCCTGGGTTGTACAACAACGCTTGCCAGTAACGCCCGATAATCAGGCTCAACACACTGACGATTTGCAACAAGGCCGCTATCAGGCCGTTCAGGACCGGTGCAATCAATGATCCCAGGCGCGCTCGCTCTTCTACGGACATCTGTTCGTAGAGACCCGAGAGCATCGCCGGCAGGTGTTTCTGCAACTCCTGCGACATGGCCTCAATGGGTTCGCGGAAAGCCGCGCCCAGAATCACTGCATACAACAGACCCAGTGCCACGCTGACCAGCAGCACGCGGACCCAGGACTCGCTGGCGCGAAGAATCATCGCCAGCCCCAAAGAACCTGCCAACACCATAAAGGTGCGAGGTTCCCCGAGATACCACCAGACCAAGGCCGGCAGCAGAGCCCAGGCCAGGACGCCAAAAGCGTCTCTGAACCCGCGCCGCAGAAGCACAAAGCAACCTGCGGCAGCACTCAACCAGAACAACAACGGCAATGCCGCACAACCAACCACTACAAGAGTGGCCTGCACGCGGCCACGCATGATGAATTCAGCGATGGCGCGCATGCGTTCTATCCTTTAGCTCTTTGTCGACTGCCCGGTCTCAGCGGCCGTGGCTGTCGGTGTAGGCCAGCAGGGCCAGGAAGCGGGCGCGCTTGATAGCGGTGGCCAGCTGACGCTGATAACGTGCTTTGGTACCGGTGATACGGCTTGGAACAATTTTGCCGGTCTCGGATACGTATGCTTTCAAAGTGTTGAGATCTTTGTAATCGATCTCTTTCACGTCTTCAGCGGTGAAGCGGCAGAATTTACGACGACGGAAGAAACGTGCCATGTAATTGGCTCCTCAAAAGGTCCGTGGATTACTCGTCAGCGTTATCGCTGTTGTCACTGTTGTCGCCGTCATCGCCATCGGCGCTGTCGGAGTGCTCAGGACGGTCACGACGCTCACGGCGCTCGCTGCGGTTTTCTTCTGCCTTGAGCATCTCGGACTGACCGGTTACGGCTTCGTCGCGACGGATGACCAGGTTACGGATCACGGCATCGTTGTAACGGAAGTTGTCTTCCAGTTCAGCCAAGGCCTTACCGGTGCATTCAACGTTCAGCATCACGTAGTGAGCCTTGTGAACATTGTTGATTGCATAGGCCAGTTGACGACGGCCCCAATCTTCCAGACGGTGGATTTTGCCGCCGTCTTCTTCGATCAGCTTGGTATAACGCTCAACCATGCCGCCGACTTGCTCGCTTTGATCCGGGTGGACCAAAAAGATGATTTCGTAATGACGCATGAATGCTCCTTACGGGTTGTAGCCTGCCGCCATTAGCGGTCAGACAAGGAGTGAATGACACTGTTAGTCTTGCTCAGGGTCAGGCACATGAGCGCCTGCCGTGACAGCAAGGGGCGCAATTGTAGAGAAGGGGATGCAGGGGTGCAAGGCAATTGGTGAATATTTGAGCAATTGCCGCAAAGCACCTGCAGGAGCTGCCCGGAGTGACCAGGCCTGCGATCGCGGCTCGCCTGAAACACCGCGTCGCGGCCGTCGCAACTCCGGCCCCTCCTGCATGCGCCAGGCGCTTATTTCTTGCTGGCTGCCTTTACGCTGCGCTGACGCAGGGCTTCAAACAGGCAAACACCAGTAGCCACTGAAACATTCAGACTGCTGACGCTGCCTGCCATGGGCAATCGCACCAGATAATCACAATGCTCCCGCGTCAGACGGCGCATGCCTTTGCCTTCGGCACCCATGATCAGGATGGTCGGGCCCGTCAGGTCTTGCTGATACAACTCCTGCTCGGCCTCCCCCGCCGTACCGACCACCCAAAGCCCGCGCTGCTGGAGTTTTTCCAGGGTGCGCGCCAGGTTGGTAACCGCGACCAGAGGAATCACCTCTGCGGCGCCGCATGCGACCTTGCGCACGACCGGCGTCAGGGTTGCTGACTTGTCCTTGGGCACCAGCACCGCCAGCGCGCCTGCCGCATCAGCCGTGCGCAGGCATGCGCCGAGGTTGTGCGGATCGGTCACGCCGTCGAGCACCAGAATCAGCGGTGCGCCTTCGGTACGATCAAGCAGTTCGTCGAGCATCGCCTCGCCCCAGACCTGGCTCGGACTTACTTCAGCCACGACGCCCTGATGCACGCCCTCAACCCAGACGTCCATCTCGCGACGCTCTGCCTGACCGACAGACACACGGTTCTGATTCGCCAGCTCCAGCAGAACCTGAACGCGAGGATCGCTGCGACCTTCGGCCAGCCAGACTTGCTTGACCCGCTTCGGGTGATGACGCAACAGCGCTTCTACCGCGTGCACGCCGTAGATTTTTTCCAGCTGACTCATGGCTTGGCCTTAGGTTTACGCACTCCGCCGCTTTTGGCAGCCGGAGCAGAACCCGCCTTGGGCGGGCCTTTACGGTGTTTACTCGGTTTGGCGGGCTTGCCGGAAGTACTCGGGGCGGTACCCGAGTTACTCGACTTTCCCGACGATGCCTTGCTACCGCCTTTCGCTTCTGCCAACAGGGCCTGCTTCAGTTCACGGCTTTTGCGCACCTCGGCGTTTTTCGCGGCGGCGTCGCTTGGGCGATAAGCTTCAGGCTCATCCTTGGCTTTAGCCTTGGCAGGACGCTTGCTCGGTGCCTTGGACGGCGCAGCGGATGCCTTCTCGGCCGGTGCCGCTGTCGCTTCCGTGCCACGACGTTTGCGACCGATCGGTGCCGTCAGGGTTTTCTCGGCCATTTCGAAGTCGATCTTGCGCTCGTCAAGATCAACGCGCATGACGCGAACTTCGACGGTATCGCCAAGACGGAAGCTACGGCCAGTGCGCTCACCCGCCAGGCGGTGATGCACAGGGTCAAAGTGGTAGTAATCGCCCGGCAACGCCGTGACGTGTACCAGCCCTTCGACGTAGATATCGGTCAGCTCGACGAACAGGCCAAAACCCGTCACCGCCGTAATCACGCCCGGGAACGACTCACCCACGCGATCCTTCATGAACTCGCACTTGAGCCAGTTCACAACGTCGCGAGTCGCTTCGTCGGCGCGACGTTCGCTCATGGAGCATTGTTCGCCCAACTGCTCCAGCGCGGCTTCGTCGTATGGATAGATACGCGCTTTCGGAATGGTCATCGCACCGGCACGACGCACGTGCGGCGTGTCTTGTTTGGAGCGGATCACGCTGCGAATCGCACGATGGGTGAGCAGGTCCGGGTAACGACGGATCGGCGAGGTGAAGTGCGTATACGCCTCGTAGTTCAGACCGAAGTGACCGTGGTTGTCCGAGCTGTAAACCGCCTGACTCAGGGAGCGCAGCATGACCGTCTGGATCAGGTGATAGTCCGGACGTCCGCGAACGGTTTCCAACAAGGCCTGGTAATCCTTCGGCGAAGGACCGTCCTTGCCCTTGTGCAGCGACAGACCCAGCTCACCCAGGAAAGCGCGAAGTTTTTCCAGACGCTCCGGCGGTGGACCGTCGTGCACCCGATACAACGCAGGAATCTCATGCTTCTTGAGGAATTCGGCAGTGGCCACGTTGGCCGCCAGCATGCATTCCTCGATCAGTTTGTGAGCATCATTGCGGGTCGTCGGACGAATCTCCGCGATCTTGCGTTCGGTCCCGAAGATGATTCGGGTTTCCTGGGTTTCGAAATCAATCGCTCCCCGCACATGACGCGCCGCCAGCAAGACCTTGTACAGCGCATAGAGCTGCTTGAGGTGCGGCAACACGTCAGGGTATTCGCCACGAAGCTGACGGGCTTCGGTGGTTTTCGGCTGCTCCAGCATCGAACTGACCTTGTTGTAGGTCAGGCGTGCGTGGGAGTGAATGACGGCTTCGTAGAACACGTAGTCGGTCATTTCGCCGGTCTTGGAGATGGTCATCTCGCAGACCATGGCCAGACGGTCAACATGAGGATTGAGCGAGCACAGGCCGTTGGACAACTGCTCAGGCAGCATCGGCACCACGCGCTCAGGGAAATACACCGAGTTGCCGCGTACTTGCGACTCTGCGTCGAGGGCCGAACCGATCTTCACGTAGCTCGACACGTCGGCAATGGCCACGTAGAGCTTCCAGCCACCGGAGAACAAACGCAGTTTGCCCGGCTTGGCTTCGCAATAAACCGCATCGTCGAAGTCGCGGGCATCTTCACCGTCAATGGTGACGAACGGCAGATGGCGCAGATCGACGCGATTCTCTTTGTCTTTATCTTCGACTTCCGGCTTGAGCTTCGCCGCTTCCTTGAGGACAGCTTCAGGCCAGACGTGGGGAATATCGTAGGTGCGCAGCGCAACATCGATCTCCATGCCGGGCGCCATGTAGTTGCCCACCACTTCAACAATGTCACCTTGAGGCTGGAAGCGCGGCGTCGGCCAGTGAGTGATTTTCACTTCGACGAACTGACCGATCTGCGCATTATTGTTGCGCCCGGGCGTGACCAGCACTTCCTGCTGGATCTTCGGGTTATCCGGGATCACGAAGCCGATGCCGCTTTCTTCGAAATAGCGGCCGACCACGGTCTCGTGAGCACGGGAAATAACCTCGACGATCACACCTTCGCGGCGACCGCGACGATCAAGACCCGACACTCGCGCCAGCGCGCGGTCACCGTCGAACACCAGACGCATCTGCGCCGGGCTCATGAACAGGTCATCGGTGCCGTCATCCGGGACCAGGAAGCCGAAGCCATCACGGTGCCCACTGATACGACCCAGGATCAGATCCAGCTTGTCCACCGGTGCATACGTACCACGCCGGGTGTAGATCAATTGCGCATCGCGTTCCATTGCACGCAGGCGGCGGCGCAGGGCTTCGAATTGATCTTCAGTAGTGAGAGCAAACTCTTCTACGAGCTGCTCGCGACTCGCGGGAGAACCGCGATCGGCGAGATGCTTGAGAATCAGCTCACGGCTGGGAATAGGGTTTTCATATTTTTCCGCTTCACGAGCGGCCTCGGGATCGAGGGACTGCCAATCGGCCATTAGAGAGTTTTCACCTTGTCTATATGTGGTTAGTTTGGCATACGCGTATTGAAACGGGAAATTTCAGACTCAGACAACGCTAGAAAGCCCCGGGGGAGGCCTGAAAAAACCAGAAAATGGCCCTTGCGAAGTTTTTCCGAAAATTTCGACCGCAGGGGCTTTACAGCCCAAAACACCCTCCGTATAGTGCGCGCCATCGATACGGCGACGTACTCGGTATGCCCAGATGGTGAAATTGGTAGACACGCCAGCTTCAGGTGCTGGTGACCGCAAGGTCGTGGAAGTTCGAGTCTTCTTCTGGGCACCAATTTCGAGTCAGAGATTACAACAATCTTCTGAACCTCACAAAAACCCGCGAAAGCGGGTTTTTGCATTTCGGGTTTTGGTTTACTGCTTTTTTATTTCCAGAAGCGCGAAAAGCATTTATCAAAACCAAAACAGGGGTTTACAGATTAAAACGCGCTCCGTATAGTGCGCCCCATCAACGGCGAACATTGCTGCTGATACTGCCCAGATGGTGAAATTGGTAGACACGCCAGCTTCAGGTGCTGGTGACCGCAAGGTCGTGGAAGTTCGAGTCTTCTTCTGGGCACCAATTCAAACAAAACCGAGCCTCGTGCTCGGTTTTGTGCTTTCCGGGGTTTGGATTTGCGATCGCGGATCGCCGGCTGAAGCCTGTAGGACCGGCTTCAGCCGGGAAGAGGCCAGGGCGCTCCTGCACCTGCATCGCCTGAAATACCCCTTCCCGGCTAAAGCCGGTCCCACGGTGTAAAAGACACCCCAACGTATAGGCAGGTGTCCAACTTTTTGGCGGTCAGGCCCTGAACTGCCCCAGGCTGGCCTTCAACTGTGCTGCCAGTTTGTCGAGCACCTTGCCGCTGGCGGTGGTCTCTACCACGACCTGCGCCGCACGCTGGGCCTGGGCGTGAATGACCTCCACGCGCCCACGCACCGCTTGCGCGCCTTCGGCCTGATGGGCCGCCGCCTGGGTCGCCAGACCAATGGCCGCATGCACCTGCTCGACGGACTCCTGAACGATCTGCTGGGACTTCGCGCTGTCACGCAGCACCGCAAGCCCTTCCTTGGCCTGACGCCCCGCCACGCCAATAGCTTCTACCGCCTCCTTGGCGCCCCGTTGCAATGCCACGATATGCTCCTGGATGTCGCCAGTGGAGCTTTGAGTCTTGCTGGCCAGCGCGCGAACTTCGTCGGCAACCACCGCAAAACCACGCCCGGTCTCACCCGCACGGGCCGCTTCGATGGCCGCGTTCAAGGCCAACAGGTTGGTTTGCTCGGCGATACCGTGGATCACTGTCAGCACCACCTCGATCTGCTGACTCTGCTGAGCCAGCCGCTCAATGACTTTCGCCCCGGTATCGACCTGACCCGCCAACGCCTCGATCAAACCGCCTACCTGATTGGACGTGCGGGTGTTTTCGTCGGTTGCCAGACGAATATCCATCACCTGCTTCAGGGCAGCCTGCATGGCATGGCTTTCGGCCTGCGCTTCGTCCGCCATTTGCGCCAGCGCGACAAGGCTGGCCGCAACTTCATCACGCTGCAATTCGGCGGCCGCATCGGCGCCGGCGTTGCGCACGCTCATGGCGTTGATTTCGACCCCGGTGCGCTGTGCAACGTCGCCCGCCTCACGGACGATCGGCTGCAACTTGGCGACAAACCGATTGACCGCCGAAGCCATGTCGCCGATTTCATCGTTACTGTCGAGTTTGACGCGCTTGGTCAGGTCGCCCTCGCCCGCCGCCAGATCATCCAGCGCAGCAATCAGCAACAGCAATTTGCTGACCACCCGACGACCCAACACCACCGCCACCAGCAGTAACACCGCCAACCCCACCAAAGCCAGGCCCAGGCCGATCCTCCAGCGCAATGTCTCTGCCGCCTCCTGAACCGCTGCAGTGGTGTTGCTACTCATGGCCGTAGCCGCGGCCTCTGCTGAGCCCAGACGACTGCGCAACGCGGCCGAGCTTTCCTTGGCCGCGCTCCCGAGACTGTCGGAGACCAATTGCTCACCACTGGTAATCAAGGTTGCGAAGCGCTTATCCAGCGCCACCAGATTTTCTTCGACGCTGGCCGTGGACACGCCCATGCGCACTTTGCCGATTTCAACGCCATTGGGGCTGATAGACGCCTCAACGTAGTAGACCGTTGAATCGTTTTTCGCCGCATTCAGCACTTTATCCATGGCCCGCTCGCCCTCGCCTTTTGCCAGCAGGGCTTTGATCAGCGGGTTTTCGCGATTCAGATAACGCGTGAGGTGTTCGCCTGCCGCATCGTCGTAGACAACAAACAGGACATTGGGATTGCGCTGCGCCCGACGGGCAAATTCGGAAAGCGTGGGCGTATCACCGTCCCACATGGCACGGGGCGCAACCGCCGCGAGCAACTCGGCCATGTCGCTGGCAGAGTCCTTGAGGTTTTTTTCCAGCGTGCCACGTAATTGCGCCTGCTCATCCTTCAAGCGCACGGACAATCCGGCACTCAGGCGCTGACGCGTATTGGAGGCCAAAGCGTCCAGACTGGAGGTCACTTCGCGACTTGCCTGCTCAAGTTCGCCGGACAAGTGTTGCGAATCTACACCCAGGCGAGCAGCGAGATCAGCTTCAAGCGCGGTGACTGTGCTCCGGGTCAGAGCAACAGCAACCAGCACCTGCACCAAAAGGGCAACGCCAAGCGCAATGAATACAGGCCGAAGCAGGCGACTGCGCAATAAAGAAAGGACAGCTGACACAGGGGATTCCCTCCACCATGGGCGCCATTAAAATGATGGCACCTTTTCTGACGTTTCTACAGCAATCACCATGCCGTCTTTATGACTGATGTCACATCAAAAAAAACAAAGGGCCGCAGAAGCGACCCTTTGTTTTGTTTCAACGACTTATCAGGCGAACGGATGACGCAAAACGATGGTCTCGTTGCGATCAGGACCCGTCGAAATAATGTCGATGGGCGCACCTACCAGCTCTTCCAGACGCTTGATGTAAGCGCGGGCATTGGCAGGAAGCTCTTCAAGGGTCTTGGCCCCCAGCGTCGATTCGGACCAGCCCGGCACTTGCTCGTACACCGGCGTGAGGCCGATATAGCTGTCAGCGTCGGTCGGCGCATCGATCACTGCACCATTTTCGTTCTCGTAACCGATGCAGATGTTGATGGTTTCGAGGCCGTCGAGCACGTCAAGCTTGGTCAGGCAGATACCGGAAATGCTGTTGATTTCGATAGCGCGACGCAGGATGACCGCATCGAACCAGCCACAACGGCGAGCACGACCGGTGGTAGCGCCAAATTCATGACCACGCTTGGCCAGGAATGCACCGATGTCGTCGAACAGCTCAGTCGGGAAAGGACCCGAACCGACGCGAGTGGTGTAGGCCTTGGTGATGCCCAGAATGTAGTCCAGGTACATCGGACCGAAACCCGAACCGGTGGCGATGCCGCCCGCAGTAGTGTTCGAGCTGGTGACGTACGGATAGGTACCGTGGTCGATATCCAGCAACGAACCCTGGGCGCCTTCGAACATGATGTCCTTGCCAGCGCGACGCATGTCGTGCAGCGCGGCCGTCACGTCCATCATCAAAGGCTTGAGCAGCTCGGCGTATTCCATGCACTCGTCGAGTGTCTTCTGGAAGTCGATTGCCGGCTCTTTGTAGTAGTTGACCAGCACAAAGTTGTGATAGTCGAGCAACTCGCCCAGCTTGGCCGCAAAGCGCTCACGATGAAACAGATCACCGATGCGCAGGCCGCGACGTGCAACCTTGTCTTCATAGGCCGGGCCGATGCCGCGACCGGTAGTCCCGATCTTCAGCTCGCCGCGAGCCTTTTCACGAGCCTGATCCAGCGCCACGTGATACGACAGGATCAGCGGGCAGGACGGACTGATGCGCAGACGCTCACGCACCGGAATGCCTTTCTCTTCCAGCTTGATGATTTCGCGCATGAGTGCGTCAGGCGCAACCACGACACCGTTACCGATCAGGCACTGCACGCCTTCGCGCAACACACCGGACGGGATCAGGTGCAATACGGTTTTTTCGCCATCGATCACCAGGGTGTGACCGGCGTTGTGGCCACCCTGATAACGAACTACGGCGGTAGCATGTTCGGTCAGCAGATCAACGATCTTGCCTTTGCCCTCATCACCCCACTGGGTGCCCAGGACTACGACATTCTTACCCATAACACTTGTCCTCATTCACGCAAACTTGGTGCCGGCGGCGGCCGGCAGGGAAACTCAAGAGGCCAGCGGTACTACCTGCCAACGCTCGCCATGCTGAATCAATTGCCGATCACAATCGGCCTCACGCGCTGCACTCACTTGCTGGCCAGGCAAACCCTGAACCACACGCTGACCTTCACCACGCAACTGACAGACTTGCTGCCAAAGCGCCGCATCGGTGCTGTCAGGCATCCAGATACCGCCGGTGGGCAACTGGATTTCCGTGCGACCCAGCGTCACCAGTGTTTTCAAATCCGTAGAGAAGCCCGTCGCGGGACGAGCCCGCCCGAAATCCGCACCAATGTCGTCGTAGCGACCGCCTTGAGCGATAGATTGGCCGACACCCGGGACGAACACCGCAAAGACTACGCCCGTGTGGTAGTGATAACCGCGCAACTCGCCCAGATCGAAATACAACGGTAGCTCAGGGAAGCGGGCCGCGAGACGCTCGGCAATCGTCAGCAGATCATCAAGCGCAGCAAGCACCGGTGCCGGTGCATTGGCCAGGCGATCGCGGGCTGCCGCCAGCACTTCACGACCACCACACAGATCCACCAGCGCACGCAGCATGGTCGCCAGATCGCTCGGCAGGTTTTCGGTCAGAACAATGACTTCGTCGATGGCTTTACGCTGCAGCGCGTCGAACAACTGCTGCTCGACCTCGCCGGACAAACCAGCGGCGCGCGCCAGGCCACGATAGATACCCACATGCCCCAGATCCATGTGCACGTCCGGCACATCGGTCAGTTGCAGCGTGGCCAGCATCAGACTGATGACTTCAACGTCGCTGCTCGGGCTGGCGTCGCCGTAGAGCTCGGCCCCCAACTGGATCGGGCTGCGGGAGGATGACAGGGCGCGCGGTTGCGCATGCAGCACGCTGCCTGCGTAGCAAAGACGGCTCGGGCCTTCGCGGCGCAGGGTGTGCGCATCAATGCGCGCCACTTGCGGCGTGATGTCAGCACGGAAACCCATCTGCCGCCCCGACTGCGGATCGATCACCTTGAAGGTGCGCAAATCCAGGTCCGAGCCCGCGCCGGTGAGCAGGGATTCGAGGTATTCGATATGAGGGGTGACTACAAATTCGTAGCCCCAGCTCTGGAACAGATCCAACACCTGACGGCGCGCTACTTCTATACGCGCCGCTTCCGGTGGCAGTACTTCTTCGATGCCATCTGGTAGCAGCCAGCGGTCAACCGTTGCCATTACGCCATTCCCCTATAATCCGGGCGGCAAGCCGTAAGGCGAGCCTTGAGTAAAGCAGACAGTGGTCAGGTCCTGTGCTCATTCTTGCGGGCACGACGAGCGCCCGAGAATGGCCCTGGAGACCACTGCCCTCGAAAAATCTTGCCGCACGCCAGGCTTCAAGCGAAAAGTGGCTGCGCTCGGTCATGCCCACTTGTCGTGCGCACCTGGCTTGTCAATCAACCATACAGACGCAAAAAAGCCGGGAATTTCCCGGCTGCCGCATCATACACACGTTTTACCAAGTGATCACCCCGCCAGACGGTTTTACCGCCCGGCGGGTGAATGGATCACGGCTTGGATTTTTCCAGGTAGCGGAAGAACTCGCTGCCTGGGTCCAGAACCATCACGTCACTTTTGCTCGCGAAGCTTTCACGATAGGCCCGCAGGCTACGGTAGAACGCGTAGAACTCCTGATCCTGACCGTATGCCTTGGAGTAGATCGCGGCAGCCTGGGCATCACCATCACCACGAGCCTCTTCAGACTCACGATAGGCTTCTGCCAGCAACACACGACGCTGACGATCAGCGTCGGCACGAATGCCTTCCGCCAGCTCGTTACCCTTGGCGCGGTGCTCGCGGGCCTCACGTTCACGCTCGGTACTCATCCGCTCGAACACGCTGCGGTTGACTTCCTTCGGCAGGTCGATGGCCTTGACCCGGACATCAACCACTTCGATGCCCAGCTCTTTGGTGGCCATGGTGTTCAGCGATGCAGTGATGTCCGCCATCAATGCGTCACGCTCACCCGACACAGCTTCGTGCAGGGTACGCTTACCGAACTGGTCACGCAGACCGGACTCCAGACGACGGGACAGACGCTCATCAGCGATCTGCTTCAAGCCGGAAGTCGCCGTGTAGTAGACCTCCGCGTTCTTGACTCGCCATTTGGCATACGCGTCAACCATGACCGCTTTCTTTTCCAGTGTCAGGAAGCGCTGCGTTGGAGCATCCAGCGTCAACAGGCGACCATCGAACTTGCGCACCTGATTGACGTAAGGAATCTTCACGTGCAGGCCTGGCTGGACATCCGGCTCGACCACACGCCCGAATTGCAGCATGACTGCACGTTCAGTCTGGGACACGATGTAGAAGCTGTTCCAGGCAACCAACGCCAGCACCACACCAACAACCAGGGCGATCAGTGATTTGTTGCTCATCAGCGACTCTCCCTTGTACGCACTTCGCGCTGCTGCGGCTCGGCAGTACGCGTACCAACGTCAGTTACCGCGGTTGCGGCACCGGCAGTCGAGGCAGTGCCGCTGCGCCCACTTTCGATCATCTTGTCCAGCGGCAGATAAAGCAGATTGTTCTGCCCTTTGTCGCCGGTCACGAGAACCTTGCTGGTTTTGCTGAACACTTCCTGCATGGTGTCCAGATAAAGACGCTCACGAGTGACCTCCGGCGCTTTACGGTATTCGGCAACCAGTTTGGTAAAGCGATCGGCCTCACCCTTGGCGCGAGAAACCACTTCATCGCGGTAACCGTTGGCCTCTTCAAGAATACGCTGGGCCTGACCACGCGCTTCCGGGATCACACCGTTGGCATACGTCTCAGCCTGGTTACGTGCACGCTGCTCGTCTTCACGGGCGCGGATCACGTCATCGAACGCTTCCTGAACTTCACGCGGTGCAGCAGCACTTTGCACGTTCACCTGAGTGACCGTGATGCCGGTGCGATACGTGTCGAGGAAGCGTTGCAGGCGTTCCTTGATTTCGCTGGCCATCAACTCACGACCTTCAGTGAGCACCTGATCCATCGCCGTGGAACCCACGACATGACGCAAGGCGCTTTCTGTGGCGTGTTGCAGGCTGATCTCAGGCTGATCGACGTTCAACACAAAGTCTCGCAGATTGGAGATCTTGTATTGGACCGTCAGCGGCACTTCGACGATGTTCTCGTCTTCGGTCAGCATCTGGCCTTGCTTGGAGTAGGCACGTTCACGTGTCACGTTTTCCATGTACTTGCGATCGAACGGCGGGAAATAGATGTTCAGACCCGGCCCTACGGTTTCGTAGTACTGGCCAAAACGAAGCACCACGGCTTGTTCCTGCTCATCCACCACATAGATCGCGCTGTAGAGCCAGACCGCGACCAGCACGACCAGGCCGATGCCAAGTAAGCCCCAGCCCCCGCCCTTGCCCGAACTGCCGCCACCCTCACCACCGCCACCACTACGTTTCTTACCACCGAACAACCCATTCAGGCTTTCCTGCAGCTTACGGAAGGCCTCGTCGAGATCCGGTGGCCCCTTGCGGTCGCCATTCTTGCGTTTACCACCCCAAGGATCCTGATTATTCGAGTTGCCACCCGGCTCATTCCAAGCCATAGCGCTCTCCATCTGATAAAGCAAAGACGCGCCCGCGGCGCGCCGACCAATGCTACAGAATGCCCGGGAAACCCGTACAACGGCTTTCCCACGCTTTTATTGCAAAGTGTGTTGCTCGATGAATTCCAGCGGCTGCAGTCCTTCGCGACTCACCAGACGATTGAATTCAACTCGCGGTAAACGTACGGCTAACAAACTGCCGCCCTCATCGTCATGCTCTTCACTCTGTACCGCGCCCAATTCAAAGAATTGCGCCCGCAGTCGAGCAAAACGCTGAGGCAAGCGCAAGGTACCGACAAACAAATCGTCACCCAGCAGTTCGGCTACGGCCTGCTTGAGCAGGTCCAGCCCTCGACCATCACGGGCGGATAACCAGACACGTTGCGGCTTGCCATCGGCATCGCGCTGTATCTGGGGCTCTACCCCTTCGAGCAGATCGAGTTTGTTATACACCTCGAGTATCGGCAAGTCCTCGGCCCCGATCTCGCCCAGCACCGCCATCACCTGCTCAATCTGCGCCATGCGCTCAGGCTCATGGGAATCGATGACGTGCAACAGCAGGTCAGAGTTGCTTGATTCTTCAAGAGTGGCACGAAACGCCTCGACCAGCTTGTGTGGCAAGTGGCGAATGAATCCCACGGTATCGGCCAGCACGATGGGCCCCAGGTCGTCGAGTTGCAGACGACGCAGGGTTGGGTCAAGGGTCGCAAACAGCTGATCAGCGGCGAAAACGTCGGAATCGGTGACCGCATTGAACAGCGTGGACTTCCCGGCGTTGGTATAGCCCACCAGTGACACCGAAGGGATGTCGGCGCGCTTACGCCCGCGACGAGCCTGTTCACGCTGGCTGCGAACCTTTTCCAGACGACTTTTGATTTGCCGCAGACGAACCCGCAGCAATCGCCGGTCGGTTTCCAGCTGGGTTTCACCCGGGCCGCGCATACCGATGCCGCCGCCCTGCCGCTCAAGGTGAGTCCAGCCTCGAACCAGACGCGTACTCATGTGCTCGAGCTGTGCCAGCTCGACCTGCAATTTGCCTTCATGAGTCCGTGCGCGCTGGGCGAAGATGTCCAGAATCAATCCCGTGCGATCAAGCACGCGACACTCGAAGACTTTTTCGAGGTTGCGCTCCTGACTGGGCGTAAGGATGTGATTGAAGATGACGATATCTATTTTTTCGGCTTTGACCTGGTCGCGAAGCTCCTCGACCTTGCCGCTGCCAATCAGATATTTGGCCGATGGCCGATGACGCGGCACGTTTACGAACGCGACGGTATCGGCGCCAGCCGATATGGCCAGCTCCTGAAACTCCTGCGGGTCTTCGCGCGCCTCAGGGTCTTGATTATCCAAATGAACGAGGATTGCCCGCTCACCACCACTGTGGCGCTCAAAGAACAAAGCAGACTCCTATCAGGCGTTACCTGGCTCAGCGTCGCCCTGCTCGGACTCGGCAGCGCTAGGCAAACGAATTGGACGAACCGGTACGACGGTAGAGATGGCGTGCTTGTAAACCATTTGGCTGACAGTGTTTTTCAGCAAAATAACGAACTGGTCGAAAGACTCGATCGTGCCTTGCAGCTTGATACCGTTTACCAGATAGATCGAAACCCCAACCTTTTCTTTACGTAAAGTGTTCAGGTAAGGGTCTTGTAGCGAATGCCCTTTTGACATGTGCCGCACTCCTTTAAGGATCAATAATAATTCGAATTCAATGGGCTTGAACCGCCACCCCCCAAGGATAGACGGCTATTGCAAGGACTCAGCTCAATATGGAGACCGACCCCAGGTATTTCAAGGCACGCGGCAGATTGTCGCAAGCCAGGCTGTCCAACCAGTGTAAATCTTCCCAACTGCGTAACCAGGTGAACTGCCGCTTGGCCAGTTGACGCGTGGCAATGATGCCCCGCTCCTGCATTTCAGACCATGTCAGCTTTCCATCCAGATGATCCCAGACCTGGCGATAACCAACGGCTCTGATCGACGGCAACCCGGCATGCAGGTCGCCTCTTGAGCGTAATGCCAGTACTTCATCCAGAAACCCCTGGTCCAGCATCTGTGAAAAACGTAACGCAATCCGATCGTGCAGCACCTTGCGATCTGTCGGTGCAATGGCCAGATTTGCGACAGTATAGGGCAATTGCTGGCGCCCCGAAGCCGCAGCATCAGTACTTTGCGCAGTTTGTTGCTCACGGTGCGCGGTCATGCTCGAACCACTGACCCGATAAACTTCCAGCGCACGTATCAATCGCTGAGGATCATTGGGATGGATACGGGCTGCCGACACCGGGTCCACGAGGGCCAATTCATCATGCAATGCCTGCCAGCCATGGGCCGCCGCCTGGGCTTCAAGTTGCGCACGAACCCCGGCATCGGCCGCCGGCATGTCAGCCAGCCCGTCCAATAGAGCCTTGAAATACAACATCGTGCCACCCACCAGCAGGGGAATATTCCCTCGGGCAGTGATTTCAGCCATGGCAGCCAGCGCATCCGTGCGGAAGTCCGCCGCTGAATAGCTTTGCGCCGGATCGAGAATATCCACCAGACGGTGGGGAAATTCGGCCAGCAGCGCTTTGGAAGGCTTGGCCGTGCCGATGTCCATGCCGCGGTAAACCAGCGCCGAATCGACGCTGATCAGCTCGCAAGGCAGGGCCTTGGTGAGCTCGATCGCCAGATCGGTCTTGCCCGCAGCAGTGGGGCCCATCAGAAAGATGGCGGGAGGCAATGCGCTCATTCAACGACCGCGCAAGAAAAGTTTGTCCAGATCGTCCAGCCCCATTTGGGTCCAGGTCGGTCGGCCATGGTTGCATTGGCCGCTGCGCTCGGTGTTTTCCATGTCCCGCAGCAAGCCGTTCATTTCGGGGATCGCCAGACGTCGATTGGCGCGAATGGCTCCATGACAGGCCATGGTGCCCAGCAGCTCATTCATGTGGGCCTGAACACGGTCACTGGTGCCGTATTCCATCAAGTCCGCCAATACGTCGCTGACCAGTCGATTGGCCTCAGCTTGCTTGAGCAGGGCCGGGATTTGCCGGATCGCCAGGGTTTCCGGCCCAAGGCGCTGCAATTCAAAGCCCAGACGCTGAAAGGTCTCGATGTGCTCTTCGGCACAATCCGCTTCGCGCTGGCTGACGGCGATGGATTCCGGGACCAGCAACGGTTGCCCGCTCAGGCCTTCGCTGGCCATGGCGATTTTCAGGCGTTCGTACATGATGCGTTCGTGAGCGGCATGCATGTCCACCAGCACCAGCCCGAGGGCATTCTCGGCCAGGATATAAATCCCCTTGAGCTGCGCCAGGGCGTAACCCAGCGGCGGAATATCGCCCTGGGTGTCCGGCAACGACACGGTGGCAGCGCCCGGCAGCGGCGCGAAAAACTCACGATAGGCACTTTGCGCTTCCGCTGCGGGCAGGGTCGCGGTTGGCCTTGGCGTGTATTGATACTGATAACCCGCGCCAGCGCCGGAGCCGGCAGGCCGCGCATAAGGCTCGGCTTGCGGCTGTTCCAGCAGGTTACTGGCCAGGCGCATTTCGCCCTGCGGCCCGAACTCGCCGGCCTCAGGCCCCGACGGACGCTCCACCGCTGTCACCGGGACGGAACCGGCCAGTTGATCCTCGGGCCGCACATCGCCCAACGCACGGTGCAACGTGCCATACAGGAAGTCGTGAACCATACGCCCGTCACGGAAACGGACTTCATGTTTGGTCGGATGCACGTTGACGTCCACGACCGCCGGATCGACTTCAAAAAACAGCACGAATGTGGGATGACGGCCATTGAACAACACATCGCGATAGGCCTGACGCACCGCATGGGCGACCAGTTTGTCGCGCACTGCACGGCCATTCACGTAGAAATACTGCAAATCGGCCTGACTGCGAGAGAAGGTCGGCAAGCCGACCCAGCCCCACAGATGCAAACCGTTGCGCTCGATCTCGATGGGCAGCGCCTGCTCCAGAAAACCCGGACCGCAGATCGCGGCTACGCGACGGGCACGTGCGTTGTCGTCATTGGCTTCATGCAGGCTGAGGATCGTCTTGCCGTTGTGCCGCAGGTGAAAAGCCACGTCAAAGCGGGCCAGCGCCATGCGCTTGATGACTTCCTGCAGGTGATCGAATTCGGTTTTCTCGGCTTTGAGAAACTTGCGGCGCGCCGGGGTGTTGAAAAATAAATCCCGGACTTCAACCGAGGTGCCCACTGGATGGGCCGCAGGCTGAACCCGGGACGCCATGTCGCGGCCTTCGGTTTCAACCTGCCAGGCTTGATCGGCGTCGCGCGTCCGGGAGGTCAGCGTCAGACGGGCGACCGAACTGATGGACGCCAACGCTTCGCCGCGAAAGCCAAGGCTCATGACGCGCTCAAGGTCTTCCAGGTCCCGAATCTTGCTGGTGGCGTGTCGCGCCAGGGCCAACGGCAGATCATCGGAAGAAATGCCGCTACCGTCGTCACGCACGCGCAGCAACTTGATTCCGGCCTGCTCGACGTCAACATCAATGCGTTTGGCGCCGGAGTCCAGGCTGTTTTCCAGCAGTTCCTTGATGACCGACGCCGGTCGCTCGACCACCTCGCCCGCCGCGATCTGGTTGGCCAGACGCGGGCTGAGCAGCTCGATGCGTGCCGCATTGGGCAAGGCGCTGCCGGTTTCGGTGCTGACATGCGCGTCAATGCTATCGACGAGAAGGTCGGTCATGGCTGAGTGGCGACCTCTGCGTTCGGAATTTTCAGATTCTGGCCGATCCGCAGCGCATCGGAACTCAAGTTATTGGCACTGCGCAGCGCCGCCGGGCTCATGTCATAGCGGGCCGCCAGCATTGCCATGGTTTCGCCTGCACGGACGACGTGATTACGCGGCCCTTGAGCCAACTTGCCGTTATCACGCAGCCAGGCGATGTACGTGCCTTGCGGCGGGTTCTGCTGGAAGAACTGCTTGACCCCGGAACTGATGGAACGGGCCAGTGCCTGTTGATGCGGCGAGCCTGAAAGCTTGGCCGCTTCGGCGTCGTTGGAAATAAAGCCGGTTTCCACCAGAATCGACGGAATATCCGGTGATTTAAGCACCATGAAGCCCGCTTGTTCGACCCGCGCCTTGTGCAGGGAAGTGACCCGACCGATATTCGTCAGGACTTTTTGCCCCACGTTCAGGCTCGATGACAGCGACGCGGTCATGGACAGGTCGAGCAGCACGCCCGCCAGCATACGGTCCTTGTCGTCCAGGCTCACGGCACCAGCGCCCCCGATCAAGTCGGAGCGGTTTTCACTGTCGGCCAGCCAGCGAGCGGTTTCAGAGGTTGCACCTCGCTCGGAAAGCGCGAATACCGACGCACCAAACGCAGCCTTGGACGGCGCGGCATCCGCGTGAATCGACACGAACAAGTCAGCGCCTTTGGCGCGGGCAATCTCGGTCCGTTTGCGCAACGGAATAAAGTAGTCACCTGTACGGGTCAGCTCCGCACGGTAGCCTTTTTCGCCATTGATCTGGCGTTGCAGCTCTTTGGCGATGGACAGAACGACGTTTTTCTCCTGCTGCCCCCTGCCACCCGATGCACCGGGGTCTTCACCGCCATGACCGGCGTCGATGACGATGACGATGTCACGCTTGCCGTTGGGCACCGGAGTCAGCTTGATTTCAGGCTTTGCAGGGCTGACCGGTACAGCGGGCGCCGTGTTGGCCGCCGTGGTAGCAATCGATGGGGTCGGATTGGCATCCACCGCTTCATCAAACAGATCGACCACCAGACGATTGCCATATTGCTGGTTGGGCGCAAGGGTAAAGCTCTTGGGCGTCACTGCTTTCTTGAGATCAATGACCACCCGCAAATCCGTAGGGGTCCGCTGGGCAGAACGCATGCTGGTGATCGGCGTGTTCGCCATCGGCACATTGAGCGGCCCGCCGAGGGTCGCGCCATTGATGTCGATCACCAGACGATCAGGGGATGTCAGGGTAAAAACGCTGTGCTGGACAGGCCCGGAAAGATCAAAAACCAGCCGTGTGTTATCCGGTGCACGCCATAAGCGCACACTTCGTACTTGTGTCTCGGCCAGTGCATTGACAGCCAAGGCCGTCAACAGCAGACCCACTACAGTAACCAGCGCGCGCATGCGCATACCTAACCCCATCTATTTGAATTCCAAAGCCAAAGCGGCACACCAGGTCTCGCCACGCGAGCCACCAGGGCTCAAAGTCAACGATCGACCTTCCGCATGCGAGGTAATGGTAATGGTCAGGTCAGGCTTTGGCAAAAAGCCTGCACCGAGTTGGGGCCATTCGATCAGACAAAGGGCATCATCTTCGAAGTAATCACGGATTCCCAGGTACTCCAGCTCCTCAGGATCGACCAGTCGATAGAGGTCGAAGTGAAAAGCACGTATTGAACCGATCTCGTAGGGCTCCACCAGAGTAAAGGTAGGACTCTTTACTGCGCCCACATGCCCGAGCCCACGGATGATGCCCCGTGACAGGGTGGTTTTCCCGGCCCCGAGATCACCCTCCAGAAAGATCAGCCCCGCACCTTGCGTAACCCTGGCAATGGCCCCGCCAAGTTCGGTCATGGCCGCTTCGCCTGCCACATTGAGCGTTAGTGCAGACACGGTTGTTGCTCCTCCAATAACAGACGAATGGCTGGAATAACATCACTGGCCGCCAGCCCACGGCCGCTTTTGCCGACGTGTTCGCCAGCGCAGGCATGCAGCCATACGCCCAGGCAGGCGGCGTCGAACGGTTTCATGTGTTGCGCCATCAGGGCACCGATCAGGCCAGCCAATACGTCACCCAGCCCGCCCGTGGCCATGGCCGGATGCCCGTGATCGCACAGGGAAAGCCTGCCATCGGCATCCGCAATGAGGCTGCCGCTGCCTTTGAGGACGCAGACAGCCGAGAATTTTTTCGCCAGCGCGCGAGCCGCCGCGGGACGATCCGCCTGCACATCGCTCGTTTTGATACCCAGCAAACGCGCCGCTTCACCGGGGTGCGGCGTGATTACGCTGTCTGGGGGCAAGACTGCCAGTCCATCAGCCAACAGATTGAGGGCATCGGCATCCCAGACTTGCGGCAGCTCGGCGCTCGCGGCGGCCGAAAGCAGACTGCGCCCCCAACTGGCTTTGCCCAGGCCGGGGCCGACCACCAGCACGCTGGCGGGCTCGATCAGGGCACGCAGTTGATTGGCTGACGTTATGCCGGCACTCATCACTTCAGGGAAGCGGCTCAAGGCAGCGGGCACATGCTCGGCGCGGGTCGCCAGAGTGACCATGCCCGCGCCGCTGCGCAGGGCGCTTTCGGCTGACAACAGAGCAGCACCGCCAAAACCGTGGTCCCCGCCGATCACCAGTACCCGGCCGTACTGCCCCTTGTGCGCGATGCGCGGGCGTGGCGACAGGTGCGGCAAGTTAAAGCTGTTTAGCCGTATTGCGCTGACGCTGGTTTGCGCGACGATGGCTGGGTCGGCTTGCAGATCATCAAACACCAGTGCGCCCACCACATCCGCAGCGTCGCCCGTGAAAAGCCCGAGTTTCAGGCCGATAAACGTCACGGTCAGATCAGCACGCACGGCAATGCCAAGGATTCGCCCGGTATCGGCGCTGAGCCCGGACGGAATATCAACGGCGGCCACCGGGGCATTGCAGGCATTCATGGCCTCGATGGCTTCCAGATAGGGTTGGCGCACGTCACCACTCAACCCGGTGCCGAGCAGCGCATCCAGCACGACACCGGTCAGTGGCTGACCTGACCAGCGCTCGATGGCGACACCCACCGAAACACCTTCAGCATGAGCGCTGGCCGCATCGCCCGTCAGCGCCTCGGTGTCACCTACCGCCAACACCTGAACCTGCCAACCGGCCTTGAGCGCCAAGACAGCAACCAGATAGCCATCCCCGGCGTTATTACCGCGCCCGGCCACGACGGTCAGCACGCCCGCATCGGGCCAGCGACGGCGCACCGCACGCCAGGTGGCGTGGGCGGCGCGCTGCATCAATTCCATGCCGGACGTGCCCGCGCTGATCAGCCGGGCATCAAGGTCACGGACCTGTGCAGCGTCATACAGTGCGTCGGGTATTTGCGGTTTAGTGTCGACCATACGTCTCTGGGCTCCGATGTCTGGCAGAATTATACGCACCTCCGCCCGGTTTCTCTCTGCGCATGCCTGCTATTACTGTTGATCCACTCAATACTGCCAACCTGGCCACACTCGCCCAGTCGATCAAGGCGTGGGGCCGCGAGCTGGGTTTCCAGCAAGTCGGCATCTCCGGACTGGACCTGGGCGAGCATGAGCAGCACCTGCAACGCTGGCTCGACGCGGGATACCACGGCGAGATGGACTATATGGCAGCTCATGGCAGCAAACGTTCGCACCCGGACGAACTGGTGCCGGGAACATTGCGCGTGGTTTCGTTGCGCATGGATTATCTACCCGGTGACAGCGAAATGGCCCAGCGCCTGGCAGAACCTGCAAAAGCCTACGTGTCGCGTTATGCCCTGGGCCGCGACTATCACAAGCTGATCCGCAAACGCGTGCAGCAACTGGCCGAGCGTATTCAGCAGGACATCGGGCCATTCGGTTATCGCGCCTTCGTCGACAGCGCCCCCGTTCTGGAGAAAGCCATCGCCGAGCAGGCCGGACTGGGCTGGATCGGCAAGAACACGCTGATCCTCAATCGCAAGGCCGGCAGTTTTTTCTTTTTGAGCGAGTTGTTCGTCGACTTGCCGCTGCCGGTTGACCCGCCCCACGCCACCGAACACTGCGGGCGCTGCACGGCGTGCCTGGACATTTGCCCCACCGCCGCGTTTGTGGGGCCTTACGTACTGGATGCGCGGCGCTGCATCTCGTACCTGACCATCGAGCTGAAAACGGCGATCCCACACGAGCTGAGGCCACTGATTGGCAATCGGGTGTTTGGCTGCGATGACTGCCAGATCGTGTGTCCGTGGAACCGCTTTGCCCGGCCTACGGACCAGAGCGACTTTCAGCCGCGCCACAACCTGGACAATGCCGGGCTGGCCGAGCTGTTCATGTGGGATGAGGAGACCTTTCTGCGCAACACCGAAGGCTCGCCCCTGCGTCGGGCCGGCTATGAGCGCTGGCTGCGCAACCTGGCCGTAGGCTTGGGTAACGCGCCATCGACGATTCCGGTAGTACAGGCGCTCGAAGCCCGCCGGGAATACCCGTCGGAGCTGGTGAAAGAACATGTGGAGTGGGCGCTAAAGCAGCACGGCTGCTGATCTGTTGGAGCGAGGCATGCCCGCGAAGGCGTCGTTATTGCTGGCGGCGCCTTTCGGATTGGATGTAAGCAGCGGGATTTACCTGCGATTCCGCCCCTTACAACAGAGCACTTACGCGCTAGTGCCCATCTTTATAGACAAACTTCGGCATGTTCCAGTTGAAGCGAATCGCCAGTAGCCGCAAAAGCAAGCCGCCAAACAAGGTAATCAGCACGCTTTGCTCGGACGGAAGCTGAAAATGCTGGCACAACAGAAAGCACCAGGCAGCCAGAAAGGACACGCTGGCGTAGAGCTCACGACGGAATACCAAGGGGATGTCGTTACAGAAGATGTCCCGCAGGATTCCGCCAAACACCCCTGTAATCACGCCGCACACCGACGCCACAAGCATACCGGTGCCGACCTCCAGCGCCGTCATGCAGCCGATCAGGGTGAAGGCCACCAGCCCCAGCGCATCGAGCACCAGAAACAGTGAGCGCAGGTGTCGCATCAAGGGCGCGATAAAAATGGTCAGCAGGGCTGCGACACTGGTCAGGACCAGGTATTCAGGGTGCTTGACCCACGTCAACGGGTAGTGACCGAGCAACACGTCACGCACTGAACCGCCACCCAGCGCCGTCACGCAAGCGATCAGCACCACACCGAACCAGTCCATGCCACGCCGGCCAGCCGACAGGGCGCCGGTCATGGCCTCGGCGGTAATAGCAATCAGATAGAGCATCAGCAACATGGCGGCGGTCCCTGCGAAGAAGCCGCGCAGTGTACCAAAAGAGGGCAAAGCCGGCGCTCAGCGCCGCGCTCTGTGGGACCGGCTTTGGCCGGGAAGGCGCATCTCTGCCGACGAAGATGCAGCGGATGTACCGACCCTTTCCGGCTAACGCCGGCCCCACGATCCAGTCAAGGAGTAGACTCTCAAGCCTTGATGAAATGCTCACGATAGAAACGCAGCTCGGCGATGGACTCACGAATATCGTCCAGGGCCAGGTGCGTGCTGCCTTTGCTGAACTTCAACTCAGGCGACCAGCGCGCGGCCAGCTCCTTTAGCGTTGAAACGTCGAGATTGCGGTAGTGGAAGTAGCTTTCCAGTGTCGGCATGTGGCGATAAAGGAAGCGGCGATCCTGGCAAATGCTGTTGCCACAGATGGGCGAGCTGCGTTCCGGCACCCACAGCTTGATGAATTCCAGCGTTTGGGCTTCGGCTTCAGCCATGCTGATGACGCTCTCGCGGACCCGCTGGGTCAGGCCTGAACCACCATGCTGACGGGTGTTCCATTCGTCCATTCTGGCGAGGGTTTCGTCACTCTGGTGCACAGCGATGACCGGGCCTTCAGCCAGGGTATTGAGCTGGCTGTCCGTGATGATGGTGGCCATTTCAATGATGACGTCGGTGTCCGGGTCCAGACCGGTCATTTCCAGATCGATCCAGATCAGGTTTTGCTTGTTCTGCATATGTCGGCTCCTCAGCATAGGCGCGCAGTTTAGCTCACAGCGGCATGCTAGACTCCAACGCCTTTATCTTTCAGCTGCTTTATCTACTCGGAACACCCATGGCCAAACGCCAACTCAATCGTCGTCAGAACTGGCGCATCGAAAAAATTCAGGGCGAGCGCGCTGCACGCGTCGCCAAACGTGAGTCACTGACCCTGGAAACCCTTGAGGGCGGCGATTTAGGCCCCGAGCAGACCGGTCTGGTGATCGCGCACTTCGGCATTCAGGTTGAAGTCGAAGCGCAGGAAGGCGATCTGAGCGGACAAGTCTTCCGCTGTCATTTGCGCGCCAACCTGCCTGCACTGGTGACCGGCGACCGCGTCGTCTGGCGTGCCGGCAATCAGGGCATTGGCGTTATCGTTGCCCAGCTCCCCCGCACCACCGAGCTGTGCCGTCCAGACAGCCGCGGGCAGCTCAAGCCTGTGGCGGCCAACGTCGATTTGATCGTGATTGTGTTTGCGCCCATGCCCGAACCCCATGCCAACCTGATCGACCGTTATCTGGTCGCAGCCGAGCACGCGGGTATTCGTCCGCTGTTGCTGCTGAACAAATTCGACCTCATCGACGAGCAGAACGCGCCCGCGCTGAATGCGCTGCTGGAGGTTTACCGCACGCTGGGTTACCCGGTGCTGGAAGTGTCGGCGCATCAAGGCGATGGCATGCAACAGCTGCAAACCCAACTGGACGGGCACATCAGCGTGTTTGTCGGCCAGTCGGGCGTGGGCAAGTCTTCCCTGGTCAACAGCCTGCTGCCGGAAGTCGACACCCGCGTCGGGCCATTGTCCGAGCTGTCCGGCCAGGGCACGCACACCACCACCACCGCGCGTCTGTTCCACTTCCCGCGTGGCGGCGACTTGATCGACTCCCCGGGGATTCGCGAGTTTGGCCTGGGCCACGTAAGTCGCGCCGATGTCGAAGCGGGCTTTATCGAGTTCAATCAATTGATTGGCACGTGCCGCTTTCGCGACTGCAAGCACGACCGCGAGCCGGGCTGCGCCCTGCTTATCGCCCTGGAAGAAGGCCGCGTACAGCAGCAGCGCATGAACAGCTATCGCTCGATCATCGCCAGCCTGCCTGAAAGCAGCTACTGATTCGGTGATACCCGCGTCAATGCGTGGAATAGGAGCAAGCGGCGCACCGCTTGCCCCTTGCATTCGCTAGTTAGTCGTCTCGTCCAGCTTCAGCGTGCCATTTTCAAAAATGTTCAGCTTCTGCCGCAGCTCACGAGGCTGGACGTAAGTCTGGGGAGCGGGCGTAGGCGGTGGCACGGCTGACGCACCCGGCACCGCAGCTGGAGTTGGAGTTGGAGTTGGAGTTGGAGTTGGAGTTGGAGTTGGAGTTGGAGCAGCAGGCGCAGCAGCAGGTCGAGCTTTGCTATCGGGAGCCGCTGGAGGATTCCCCCCTCCTGAACCATCGCTGCCTTCAAGACGCTGTTGGGCCTTTTTAGTCATCACGATGATGTCGATGCGGCGATTGATCGGGTTTTGCGGATTATCGCGGTCGTACAAGGCCGATGACGCATAACCGACAACCCGGGCAACCTGGTTCTCAGGGTACCCACCCGCCGTCAGCGCACGACGCGCCGCGTTGGCCCGATTCGCCGAAAGCTCCCAGTTGCCGAAGTCGCCACTGCCCGCAAAAGGCTTCGCGTCGGTGTGACCGCTGATGCTGATCCTGTTGGGTACCGCCTTGATGGTGTCCGCCATGGCCAGCAGGATGTCTTCGAAATAAGGCTTCAGGCGCGCACTGCCCAGATCGAACATGGGCCGATTCTCGGCATCCGTGATCTGGATGCGCAAGCCGTCCTGCGTGATCTCGAAATGGATCTGATCCTTGAATTTCTGCAATTGCGGATTTTCGTTGACCTTGTTCTGCAACTCTTGCAGCAGCAACTCCAGACGCTCCTGCTCCAGCGCATCGTCCTTGGCTTCAGCCGTGTCGGATTCAATCGGCACTGTGTCAGGGGTTGGCGTGGATTTGACCTCGGGGTTAAGCGTGCGGTCCGGCGACATCTCCGGCGAACCGCCCAGATCAATCACGTAGGGCGAACCACTTTCAGAGAACCCGACCGGGTCCTTGAAGTAACCCGCAACGGCCAGAAGCTGCTCCGGCGTCGCGGTCGTCATCAACCACAATACCAGAAAGAACGCCATCATCGCGGTGGCGAAGTCGGCGAAGGCGATTTTCCATGCCCCACCGTGGTGTCCGCCTTCATAGCGCTTGACGCGCTTGATGATTATCGGCTGATTGTTTTCCATGGCTTAGCGACCGCGAACCGCTTGCTCCAGCTCACTGAAGCTGGGCCGGTGCGCCGGGTACAGCACCTTGCGCCCGAACTCGACGGCCAGCGACGGTGGCATGCCGGAGGCGGAAGCCACGAGGGACGCCTTGATGGCTTCGTAGACGTTCAGTTCTTCCTTGGCATCATGGGCCAGGGACGTCGCCAAAGGGCCGAAGAAACCGTACGCGGCGAGAATACCGAAGAATGTACCCACCAGTGCCGCACCTACGTGTTTGCCGATGGCAGCGTTGTCGCCGTCGCCCAACGAAGCCATGGTGACCACGATGCCCAGTACCGCCGCGACGATACCGAAACCGGGCATACCGTCGGCAATACCCGTAATGGCGTGAGAAGGATGGCCCAGCTCTTCCTTGATGCTTTGCAGTTCCATGTCGAACAAGCCTTCCAGCTCGTGGGGAGCCATGTTGCCGGACGACATGATGCGCAGATAATCACAGATGTACGCCGTCATGCGTTCATCTTTGAGTATGCCAGGGTATTTGGCGAAGATCGGGCTGGCCGCGGCGTCCTCGATATCCCCCTCAATCGCCATCATCCCTTCGCGACGGCTCTTGTTGAGGATCTCGTACACCAGGCCCAGGACTTCAAGGTAGTAGGCGTGAGTGAAGCGCGTGCCGAACATCTTCAGCGACTTCTTGATCACGTGCATGGTCATGTAGCCAGGGTTGGCCTGCAGGAATGCACCAAAAGCAGCACCGCCGATGATCAGGACCTCGAAAGGTTGGATCAGTGCGGCAATCTGGCCGTGGGACAGCACGTATCCGCTGAGCACGCTCGCGAAAACGACAATGATGCCGATAATTTTAGCCATAGGTAGAAACTACTTACCAAGTCGGATTCAGGGGCATGGAGCGCAAGTTCTTGAAACTCTTCTTCTACTTATCGGCCTATGTGAGCCAGACTATAGCCCACCATGACGAAAAGCCAGTCGGGCCGTGAACGGTGGTCTACAGCGCAATTGTCCAATCCTTAAATATCGCAGTCCATACTGCCTAAAATATCCAGTCGTACAGGCCTGATACATGCCTCCAGAAATTTCGACACCGCTCCCCGTTCCCAAGACCCTCGACGCCTGGGTCAAGCAGCTTGATGGCGTCGTACTGCCAGTGCCTGCGGCCAACCATAAGCAAGTCCGGGCGGCGCTCAACGACAGTCGTCGCTCGTTGCGCGACATCGCCGATATGATTCAGGACAGCCCGACGCTGGTACTCAGTGTCATGCGCGAAGCCAACCACCCGACCTCCCGACTCACCGAGCCCGCCGAAAGTCTTGAAGTGGCGATCAGCCGTCTCGGCCTGGCGCGCACGGAAGTGCTGCTCAACCGCCTGCCCACGCTGGAAGCCGCTGAAATCCCGACAGCCTTTCGCCAGTTGCTGTTGGTCAGCCTGCACGCCACCCAACAGGCCAACGGTCTATTCGCCGGGCGCCTGGCGCGTCTATGGCATGACATTCATTTGGGCAGCCTGCTGTTTTTGTCACCGTTATGGCCGATGGCGCTCGCTCATCCCAAGCTGCTCGATGAGTGGGAAATGCGCGTCATTCATCAGGGCGAGTCTTCCCGCGAGGTTGAAAAGCAGCTGTTCGGTGTCAGTTTGCTGGAGTTGTGCACCGCCCTGGCTGAACTGTGGAATCTGCCGTTGTGGGTCACGCTGGGTTATCGGCTGTTGATCAAGGATCGACGCCAGTTGGTCAAAGCCATGCGCATTGCGCGTAAAAACGATGACCCGCTGCTTCAGCAGCAACTCATGGACGCAGACGTGCATTTGCATCGCTGGCTGAATCAACCGGCCAATACGGTGCTGCTGGGCAACGGCCTGGCGCTGTCGGCTCAACACGCCTGGGACAGCCCGCATTGCCTGCGCTGGGAACTCCTGACCAGCTTGTACTTGCAGCAACCCCTGTCCAGCGTTCAACAGCAGGTACACCAGAACGCCGTCACCAGCGCCCGCCACCACGCCGCACCGGAAATATGGCATCCGGCCGAAGCGTTACTCTGGCCGTGGGATGCCCGACGCGTCCATCGCGGCACACTGCCTGCCGCGCCACCGTCCACCGAGGCCCTGCAGGTGTGGCGCAAACAATGTGCCGAGCTGCTGATCGAGCCCAGCCCGTTCAATAACGCCATGCACCTGACCACGGCGGCCCGTGACGCCTTGCTGTCCTGCGGGATGCAGCGTGTCATGCTGATGATGACGGACAAGACCGCCACCATGCTGCGGGTTCATCAGATCGGCGGCCTCCAGAAGGAAGCCGCCGGGACCGTGCTCTATATAAAAGAAAGCACGGTGCTGCAACGCCTGCTCGCGCAACCGACGCAATTGCGCATGACTCCGGCCAACATTGATCAGTTTTCTGCCTTGCTGCCGGGCAGCATAAAAGGCCTGTTCAACGGCCAGCACTGGCTGATTCGCTCCCTGAGCAGTAACGGCAAAGTCGTGATGCTGGTCTTCGCGGATCAGGGCGGCGGGCCGCTTTCGGAGATATCCGTCCAAGCCTTTGGAAAAACCTGCCAATGCATCGAGCGGGCGATGACCAGCTTTAGTAGTCGCAAAGCCTGACAGCTGGGCTACAATTCGCCTCTTTTTCGACACTGGAGGCTGCACATGTCTGTCTTCTCTAGCCTGCCCCTGGTCATCGAGCCCAGCGACCTGCTGGCACGCCTCGACGCGCCCGAGCTGATCCTCGTCGACCTGACCAGCAGTGCCCGGTACGACGCCGGACACCTCCCCGGCGCACGCTTTGTCGACCCCAAGCGCACGCAACTGGGCCAGCCTCCGGCTCCGGGCCTGTTGCCGGAACACGCGCAACTCCAGGCGCTGTTCGGCGAGTTGGGCCATAACCCGGATGCGGTCTACGTGGTCTATGACGACGAAGGCGGTGGCTGGGCCGGCCGGTTTATTTGGTTACTGGATGTAATCGGCCACACTCGCTATCACTACCTCAACGGTGGCCTTCTCGCCTGGCAGGCTGATGGCTTGCGGCTTTCAACCGACGTCCCGCCTTCTGCTGGCCAACCCGTTCCCCTGACCCTGCACGACGAACCGACCGCTACCCGCGAATACCTGCAAAGCCGGCTCGGCGCGGCCGATCTGGCCATCTGGGATGCTCGCGGGTCCACGGAGTACTCGGGTGAAAAAGTCCTGGCAGCCAAGGCTGGCCATATCCCCGGTGCCATCAATTTCGAGTGGACCGCAGGCATGGACCCCGCACGCAATCTGCGCATCCGCGAGGACATTGCCGACATCCTCGACAGCCTGGGTATCACCGCCGACAAAGAAGTCATCACCCACTGCCAGACCCACCACCGCTCCGGCTTCACCTATCTGGTGGCCAAGGCGCTGGGTTATCCGCGAGTCAAAGGCTATGCCGGCTCATGGGGCGAATGGGGCAACCACCCGGACACCCCGGTGGAACGCTGACAGCGAGACAGTCTTCACGATGACGCTCAGCACACATTTATCGTTTTAGGAATTTCAATGAAAAAGCGTCTGTTTATTTTCAGCCAGTATTTATTGCCCCACCACTTGCTGTCCCGCCTGGCTGGCTGCGTCGCCGAATGTCGCGTGCGCTGGTTCAAGAATGCGTTTACGGCGTGGTTTGCCCGCCGCTATCAGGTCGACATGTCTCAGGCGCAGGTGGAAGATCTCACGGCTTACGAGCACTTCAACGCGTTCTTCACTCGCGCATTGAAGCCCGACGCCCGCCCGCTGGACGCCACACCGGACGCGATTCTTTGCCCGGCCGACGGTGCGATCAGCCAGCTGGGGCCGATTGATCACGGCCGGATCTTCCAGGCCAAGGGCCACAGCTTCAGCGTGCTTGAACTGCTGGGTGGCGATGCCCGCCTGTCCGCGCCCTTCATGGGTGGCGAGTTCGCGACCGTTTACCTGTCGCCCAAGGATTATCACCGGGTCCACATGCCGTTGGCTGGCACATTGCGCGAAATGGTTTACGTGCCGGGCAGGATCTTCTCGGTCAACCAGACCACCGCCGAGAACGTCCCTGAACTGTTTGCCCGCAATGAGCGCGTTGTCTGCCTGTTCGACACCGAGCGCGGACCGATGGCGCTGGTGCTGGTTGGCGCAATGATCGTCGCGTCGATCGAAACCGTATGGGCCGGGCTGGTCACACCGCCCAAGCGCGAGCTGAAGACGGTGCGCTACGATGAAGCCGCTCGCGCGCCGATCCACCTGGAAAAAGGCGCAGAAATGGGCCGCTTCAAACTGGGGTCCACGGCTATCGTTCTGTTTGGTCCCCACCAGGTCAAATGGGCCGAGGAACTCGCTGCGGGATCACCCGTCAAAATGGGTGAAATGCTGGCATCACCTGTCCAGGCCTGAGCATGAAAGCGCGGCCCGTACTGAACGGTGGCGAAGGGAAGCGGCTCTGCTTTTTTTCACATTCGTAGGGCGCGGGCCGGGACTGGAGGGGACCGATGCGGGTAAAGTCGTTGTTGCGGCGCTGCAGAAAACTTCGCCTTTATTGATGCAAACAGCACAACGTTCGTCAGCAAGTGTTATTTCTGCGTGAGTCAAATGCCGCCGTTCGGGCCAGTAAGCAGTTGGAGTTTGCCTGTCACATGAGTATTTCGAGCCTCCCGGTGTTGTTGCGTGTTCCCACGCCGACGCAGTCGAGCCTGACGTTCTGTGAAGCAACCCCTCGCGATCTGAAGCGCTGGATCGCCACCCTCCCCAAAGCCAATCTGGGCGAGATGGCGCGCCAGCTTTATCAGGGGCTGAGCGAACTCAATCAATTACTGACCCCCAGCGAAAACCGCCTGCAGATGCTCGAATTGCTGCGGCCCGAGGTGTTTTTCGTCTGCAAGCACCTGGAGCGGCACTTCCTCAATCAGGCGATTGTCCTCGACGAGCGTCCGCGCAAGGTCGCCAACCTCTGCCAGGCCCTGCAAAACCATCTCGCCGTCGGTTACAAGCTGATCATCCAGCGCGTGGCGACGCGGCTGACCAAGGATCGCATCCCGCTGCTGAGCACTGCGCTGCAACGGGCACTGCATTGCCTTAATGGCCCACTGATTCGCGCCAGCCAGTTGTACTGCCCGGTTCAGGAAGGTCTGTGGCTGGAGATGCACAGGATCTATCAGATTGCCCGCGAGCATCAGTTGCATCTGATCCCCGTGAGCGATGACCTGGGCATCAACGTTAAAACGTTAAGCGTCGAGCAAACCTACATCGTCGCCCTGTTGATGGGTTGTTCGCGCTGCAACCAGATGCGCCAGCTCAATATCGGACGCCTCGCCGAGGTCCTGGATGCCTGGAGCTCGCTGGTCCGCCTGCAGGTTCCGTCTGACGAGAACAGCTTGTTCGCACTGGCTCCCGATCAGGACCGGCCGCCGCTCTACACCTCGCTGTTCACCGAACAACAGCTTGCGCAACTGGTGGGCGTACACACCCAGGCGCTGGCGGCCATGATCACCCGCTACCTGGAAACGCCTGCCGAACAGCGCTCGAAGCTGCCCCTGCTGGTTCCCCATGGCTTCACCACCGATCTGATGCAGCATCTGGCGGCTGCGTGGGGTGATGTGGCTGAGCGCACGTTCCAGCGCACGCCGGGCCAGGGAACACTCAATCTGTGCATCGGCATGAGTGCGCTGCACTATTACCTGGGCGGCCAGCGCTCGTTCAGCGAAATGTTGCAGCTGCCTGTCGTAAGCAAAGCGGCGGAATTCAAGCTGGAACTGGCCAACGATAAATCTGACGATCCATGGGCCAGCGCTTTTGACACTCAGCGCGGCAACACCTCGTCGGTGCTGCTGCCTTTCGAAGAAATCCAATATCAGCAAAGCGAAGCCGAGGGCGGCGAAGCAGCGTCCAATTCGCAGCAGACGTTCCCGACCTACGACCTGCAAATCGTCAATCACAGCCCTGGCGGCTACTGCCTGGCGTGGCCCAAAGAGGTCCCGCCGCAATTACAGGCCGGCGAATTGGTGGGTATTCAGGACGACGCTTGCCAGGGCTGGAGCATCGCGGTCGTGCGCTGGGTGAGGCAGGTGCGCAGCGGTGGTACGCAAATGGGGATAGAACTGATCGCGCCCTTCGCGCAGCCCTGCGGCTTGCAGGTGACCCGACCCGGCCAGAACAGCCCTTATATGCGTTCGTTACTGCTGCCGGAAGTACGCGCCGTCGAACAGCCCGCGACGATCCTGGCGCCGCGCCTGCCTTTTCAGGAAGGGCACAGCGTCATGATCAATATTGCAGGCAAGGAACGTGGCGGCATCCTCAATAACCGACGCGCCAGCAGCGGCAGCTACAACCAGTTCGAATACGAGACCTTCGAGGCACCGACGCAGACCGAAGACGACAAGCCCAAACCGGACCAGGAATTCGATTCGTTGTGGTCGTCGCTGTAGGCCCGCGAGCAAAAACCTGTAGGAGCGAGGCTTGCCCGCGAAAAACGATAACGCCGTGGAACTGAACCACCGAGGCGACTGATTCGCGGGCAAGCCGGAACGCTGCCCGCCCGCGCCAATGAGATTAGCGCTCGCCTCTAAAAGGTTTCAGTTACGCCCATCCCGATCCCGGAAACCCAGCAGGTACAGAATCCCGTCCAGGCCCAGCGTTGAAATCGCCTGTTTGGCTGACTGCTTGACCAACGGCTTGGCGCGGAACGCCACCCCGAGGCCAGCAATGGCCAGCATCGGCAAATCATTGGCACCGTCGCCCACGGCAATCGTCTGCTCCAGGCTCAAGCCTTCCTTGATCGCCAGCTCACGCAGCAGGTCGGCCTTGCGCTGCGCATCGACAATGGGCTCTATGGCATTGCCGGTGCATTTGCCGTCAACCACTTCCAGCTCGTTGGCGAACACGTAGTCGATGCCCAGCTTCGCTTGCAGTTGCCGGGCGAAGTAGGTGAAGCCGCCGGACAGAATGGCCGTCTTGTAGCCCAGGCGCTTGAGTTCCGCGAACAGGGTTTCAGCCCCCTCGGTCAGACGCAACGACGCGCCGATCTCATCCAGTACACTGACATCCAGCCCTTTGAGCAGGGCCAGACGTTCCTTGAAGCTGGCGCGGAAATCCAGTTCGCCACGCATGGCGCGCTCAGTGATTTCCGACACCTGCTCACCCACGCCGTGGGCCTTGGCCAGTTCGTCGATGACTTCGGCTTCGATCAGGGTCGAATCCATATCGAACACCGCCAGACGCCGATTGCGTCGGAACAGGGAATCCTGCTGGAAGGCGATATCAACATTCAGATCCTGGGCAACGCTGAGGAACTCAGCCTGCATCGCCTTCGGATCGGCCGGCTCGCCACGCACCGAAAACTCGATGCAGCCCTTGCCCTTGTCGGCCGGGGTGTCCAGAGGCATGCGACCGGAGAGGCGATCGATCTGGTCGATGTTCAATCCGTATTTGGCGGTGATGGCGCTGACGCGCTGCAATTGCTCGGCGGTGACCTTACGGGTCAGCAGCGTCACGATATGCCGCGCCTTGCCCTGCCCGTCGACCCAGTGCTGGTAATCCTCTTCGGACACGGCCGTGAAGCGTACCTGCTGATCAAGCTTGTAAGCCGTGAACAGGATGTCCTTGAGCACCGAAGAACCTTGCCCGGTGCCGGGAATCTCGACCAGGATGCCGAACGACAGCGTGTCGTGGATCACCGCCTGACCGATATCGAGAATGTTCACCCCGCCTTGGGCGAGCACGCCGGTGATGGCAGCCGTGAGACCCGGACGGTCTTCACCTGTGATGTTAATCAGGACGATTTCGCGCAAGGCGCACCCCAGCAGTGGAAAAAAACCGCATTCTAACCACTTTCAGTGACCATCGGGCACAGGCAACGCTTTGCCGCTGTTGGGTCGGTCGTTATACTGCGCGGCAACTTCACCGAAAGAGCCGTGCTCTGTGAACCGGCCCACGCCTGTTAAATCCGATAATTTCTTCCTGCTTATCTTCCGTGCACTGCGCCACCGCCGTGTCCCGATAGCTTTGCGTATTGCCAGCCATAACGTGATCCTCGTCGCCTTGGCGCTGGTGATTTACGCCGGCGTGATGGGTTTGCAATTCAAGCAGGCCATGCATGAGCAGGCCGATGCGCTTGGTCAGGCGCTTATCACCCAAACGGCAACGTCCGCCACTGAGCTGCTGGTGTCCAACGACATCCTCAGCCTCAACGTGCTGCTGGGTAATCTGGTGAAGAACCCGCTTGTGGCCCATGCCGCCATCTACAGCGTAGACAACCGCATCCTTGCCGAAGCCGGCCAACGCCCGAAAAACGGGTTGCTGGGCGAAGCCGAAGGCCTGTATGAAATCAAGATCACCTTTCAGGACGTGATGGCCGGGCATTTGCGCCTCAGCCTGGACATGAGCCAGTTCCGGCAGCCCATGACCATCAGCCTGCAAAGCATGGGTATTCTTGCCGGGATCCTGCTGGCCCTGGCACTGGCCTTGAGCTTGCGCCTGGGTCGCAACATTTCCACGCCACTGCTGCAATTGCGCGTCTGGCTGCGGGACATCGATCCGTACACCCCGGCGGTAGAACGCCAGGACGAAGTCGGCGATCTGGCGCGCCAGCTACGTACCTCGTTCGCGCCCCCCATGCCGGAACCCGAGCCTGAGCCCGAACCCGAATACGCCCATGAAGAAGACGAACCCGATCTGGAGCAGGACGAAGAAAGCGAGCCTGCCTTGAAGGTCCGTAATCTGAGTGAACCCGGCTTCGATGAAACGCCAAAACCCCGCCTGCCCGCTCCGCCCTTGCAGCGCCGACTGGTCGCCGAGGAAGATGAAGAGGATGAAGACGATCCTTTTGCCGACCTGCGCGACAGTACCGCGCCTGCGACCACCAGGGTTTCGGCCCCCGCGAGCACCCCGCAGCCAAGTGCCGTGCTGGCCGTGCAACTGGGTTCCCAGGATCAACTGCGTCGTCTGCCACGGGCGCGTCTGACCGATCTGCTGCAACGCTACCGCGACTGCCTCGATCAAGCCTCCTCGCTGTATGAAGGCGAGTTGCACACGCTCAATGACGGCAGCACGCTGATGCTGTTCCACAGCGAAGAAAGCGGCGACGACTACCTCACCAACGCCATTTGCTGTGGCGAGTTGCTGCGCGCCTTGAGTCATGCCTTGCAGATCGAAGTCGCAGACAGCGGCATCACCTTGCAATTGCAACTGGGCCTGACCCTGGGTGAAGGCTTGTCCGGCTTGAGCCAGATTGATCTGCTGCTCACTGAAACAGCACAGGATGCCCTGGCGCTTTCCCAGCACAGCCGTAACCTGCTGCTGGTTGAACGCAAGATCAACGACGACGCCCTGATCCGCCAACGCGCCCGCATCCGCCCGATTGCCAGCCCGGAAGGCGCATGCTGCGTTGAACGTCTGATGGAGCCCTACCCGTCCATGCTTGAACGCCAACTGTCACGCATGCACGAGACCCGCAAGGCCTGACGGAGGGGTTCGTCGGGACGAGGCTTGCCTGCGTTATCGCCTGAGATGACGCCTTCGCGGGCAAGCCTCGCTCCAACGGGGTCGACCATTCCGACCAAGTCCGACATCAAATCGAAAGCATAAAAAAACCCGCATTTCTGCGGGTTTTTTTATTCCACCGATCAGAAGCGGAACACTTCCAGATCGGTACGGATTGGCAATGCCATGGGCATCTTGGGTTTTTCAGGCTCTTTGGCGCGGGCAACCGGGGCTTTCTTGGGCGGTGCAACCGGCTGCCAGGCAATAGGTTTCATCGCCGAACTCAACTGATCGGCCAGACGCTGCAACAGAACACCCTGCGCCCGGACCTGATCCGCCGAGGTCCCGGCATGCAATTCCTGCAAATGGACGATCCGGCTGTCGCGAACCTGTCCTTTGCGGTCCAGCAAGCGCCATTGGGCATCCAGGATTGCGGGTTGCTCGGCACCGGAGTCCAGACGGGTGATAGACAGCACCACCTGAACGTCAGGCGTGAAGTCGGCCACCGCTGGCGCGAGTAAAACGCGCTGACTGTCCAGTTTCCAGGCCAATTGGCGCAGCAACAGTTGATCAATGTCCGAAGACAGACTGCCAGCCCAGCGTCCATCCCGAGACGCCGTCAGGCTGCCGTCGGGCTGACGCTGCAACAGCGTTTCGCGTTGCAGATAATCGGCTACTGTCACTGGGCCCAGCAAAACAGCCAGTCCAGTGCTGCGGGTAGGTTGTCCAGGTGTACCACTGTCCAGTTGATACAGCGCGGTCGGCTGATGCGTACTGCAACCCGCCAGACCCAAAACGCCGGTCATCAATAAAACAAAGGGAAGGCGTAAAAAATTCATCGTCCCATCCAGGTGGCGGCCGTCAGGCGCACCACAGTGCAGTACTCACAAAAATCATGAAGGCATTCAGCCACGCCGATGCCACAAGACGTCATATCATCCGTGAATATGCGCCATGACTCCAGCGATTATGCGGCGATCTTTATGGCAAAACGAACGCCAATAGCTCTAAACCAGGATTATCCGGCGTTTTCCACCAATAACGCATCGACGCGCTGGAAGCCCCTTGGCAGCTTATTACCCCTGCGCCCGCGCTCGCCCTTGTAATGTTCAAGATCGTCAGGTTTGAGGGAAAGCGTGCGTTTACCCGCCTGCAACACCAGCGTGGCACCTTGCGCAATCACCGCCAGATCGGTCACGTACTCTTCGCGACTGGCGACCCGGTCGCCCGGAATACCAATGATCTTGTTGCCCTTGCCTTTGCCCAGCTGTGGCAAATCGCTGATCTTGAAGATCAGCAGTCGCCCCTCGGTGGTCACGGCGGCCAGCAGGTTGTGCTCACGATCCGGCACCGGACGCGGCAGGATGACTTTCGCGCCGGCAGGCAGACTCAGCAGCGCCTTGCCTGCCTTGTTCTTGGCCTGCAGATCCTCACCCTTCACCACGAAACCGTAACCGGCATCCGAGGCGATCACATACAGCGCGTCATCTTCGGGCAGCAATACACACTCGAATGTCGCGCCCGGCGGCGGCTGCAGCTTGCCGGTCAACGGCTCGCCCTGACCCCGCGCCGACGGCAACGTATGAGCCGGGAGGGAATAGCTGCGCCCGGTGGAGTCGATAAATACCGCGTACTGATTGGAACGGCCTGCGGCGGCAGTCAGGAATCCATCTCCGGCCTTGTAGGAAAGTCCGGTGGCATCAATGTCATGGCCCTTGGCCGAACGCACCCAGCCTTTTTCCGACAGGACTACGGTCACTTTCTCGTTGGGCAGCAAGTCGTGCTCGGTCAATGCCTTGGCTTCGGCACGCTCGACAATCGGCGAGCGACGGTCGTCGCCATAGGTTTCGGCGTCCTTGATCAGCTCACTGCGCACCAGCTTCTTGAGCTTGGCTTCGCTGCCCAGCAACGCCATCAGCTTGGTGCGCTCCTTGTTCAACTCATCCTGCTCGTTGCGCAGCTTCATTTCTTCGAGGCGTGCCAACTGACGCAAGCGGGTATCGAGGATGTAATCGGCCTGGATTTCGCTGAGTTCGAAGCGCTCGATCAAGCGGGCACGGGGGTGTTCCTCCGTGCGGATGATATGAATCACTTCATCCAGATTGAGGTAAGCAATCAGCAAACCGTCCAACAGGTGCAGGCGACGATCGACCTTGTCGAGGCGGAACTGCAGGCGGCGGCGGACGGTATTGGTGCGGAACTCCAGCCATTCCACCAGCAGGGCACGCAGGTTTTTCAGCTGTGGCTTGCCGTCCAGGCCAATGATGTTGATGTTGACCCGGTAGCTGGATTCCAGATCCGTGGTGGCAAACAGGTGCTGCATCAGCGCTTCATGGTCCACGCGGCTGTTGACCGGGATGATCACCAGGCGGCACGGGTTTTCGTGATCGGACTCGTCCCGCAGGTCGGCAACCTGAGGTGCCTTGGAGGGCTTGGCCTGCATCAGCCCGGCGATCTGCTCGATAACCTTGGCGCCCGACACCTGGTGGGGCAGCGACGTGACGACGATGTCGCCATCTTCAATGTGGTAAACGGCGCGCATGCGCACCGAGCCTTTGCCGGTTTCATACATCTTCAGCAAGTCGGCGCGGGGCGTGATGATTTCCGCCTCGGTCGGATAATCCGGGCCAAGAATGTGCTCGCACAGCTCGGCCACTGTCGCCTTGGGCTCATCCAGCAAACGCACGCAGGCGGTGGCGACTTCCCGCAGGTTATGCGGCGGCACGTCGGTGGCCATGCCGACCGCGATGCCGGTGGTGCCGTTGAGCAGAATATTCGGCAAACGGGCCGGCAACACCGCTGGCTCGTTCAAGGTGCCGTCGAAGTTCGGCACCCAGTCCGCCGTGCCCTGGCCCAGTTCACTGAGCAGCACTTCGGAATAGCGCGACAGCCGCGCTTCGGTGTAACGCATCGCGGCAAAGGACTTGGGATCATCCGGCGCACCCCAGTTACCCTGCCCGTCCACCAGCGTGTAGCGATAGCTGAACGGCTGGGCCATCAGCACCATGGCTTCATAGCAGGCCGAGTCGCCGTGAGGGTGGAACTTGCCGAGCACGTCACCCACGGTACGCGCGGACTTCTTGTGCTTGGAGTCAGCGTCCAGGCCCAGCTCGCTCATGGCGTAGATGATGCGCCGCTGTACAGGCTTGAGGCCGTCGCCGATATGCGGCAAAGCGCGGTCCATGATCACGTACATGGAGTAGTTGAGGTAGGCCTGTTCGGTGAAGTCAGCCAGTGATCGGCGTTCTACGCCATCCAGGCTGAGGTCAAGGGAATCGCTCATGCGTGCCTCATTATTTCGTCGTCTGGCGCAGCAGCATGTTGCCGCCACGCTGGGTGAATTCGAGTTGTTTCATAGCGCTCATGCCCAGCAGCACCTGTTGACCGTCCAGCCCGGGCACCACCAGGGCGCGCACGTTGTGCAGAACGATATCGCCAATCTGCAGGCGTTCCAGCGAAGTTCGATAGCCCTCGGTGCGCCCGTTTGCGGTACTCACCACAACCGGCGCGCCTCGTGACAGTTGCAAGGTATCGGCCACCTCACCGGGAATGGCGACATCCGTGGCGCCGGTATCCAGCAAGAACTGCACGGTACGACCATTTATCATGCCCGTGCTGACGAAATGCCCCTGGCGATTGCCCACCAGCAGCACTTCGATATAACCGTCACCGTGTTGCGAAGTGACCACCACGTTAGGATTTTCCTGACGCTGTTCCCACTCGCCAAAATAACGGGTCGCCAAAAACAGTCCCGCGCCCCACGCCAGCAGCATCAGCACCTTGCCCGCACGCTTGCCGGGCGGTTGATCGCTCACGGCTTCACGCCCCAGCCGCCTTGGGGGGCAGCGAATCGCCAGACCACCGGTCGTTTTTCGCCATCGGCACGCTCGCCAAAATTGTTGTCCGTGCCGACCCACGCGCCGGTTTCATCCACCACCAACGCTTCGGTCAGGCCGTAACTCTGACGATAAAGACGGTTGGGTTGCAGCGCTTCCCTGGCAAACGACCAGCAGCGCTCGGTCTTGCCGGTTTCCAGCGCGCGTCGACATATCCGATACGCTGATCGCTCCAGCGCATACAGCTTGCCGTCGAACAGTGACAGATCGGAAAAGTCCCGGAAAACCGACTTGCCGCCGACTTGTTTCGGGAGTGCTTCCCTGCCCGGTTCGGCGCGTAACACGCAACTGCCCTGGCATTGCCAGGTGTCACCTTGACGACTGACCACCAGCAAACCGCGCTGCTCACGCTCCGCAGCCAACCACAAACGGTCGCCAGCAGGATTGATCGCAATGCCCTCGAAGATGCCATTGAAGTGTTGCAGCATGCCCTTGGCGCGAGCCTGTTCCACCAGCGCAGCCGGTAAATCCAGCCAGACGGGCGCGCCCTCCACCGGCACTTTGAGGACCAGGGCAAAGGCTTCGCTGACCACATAGCGATTGCCCGCCGCGTCACAGCTCACGCCTTCGAAGTCCAGATTGCCGCCGCGGACCAGCCCGGACAACCTGGCCAGTGATTGCAGTTTTTCCGGCAAGTAGCTTTCCGGCAGCGGTGGAACCCGGATCGCATTCGCTTGAGCTTTCCAGACGGTGTCGGAGGTATCCAGGCTGTACAGCACGTCATCATCGCGATCGGAAACCGTCCACAACCGGTCGCCACAAAACGCCAGACCGGACAGGTTACCGCCGACCATGCCATCGACCGGATGCTCGGAAACCAGCGTCAGCTCTTCCTGCGGGGCCGAAAAAGCCGGTGCAGCGACCAACAGCAGGCCGGCGAGCCAGCCTCGCATCAAGTCAGCACCTCAGCCAGATTCCCTTTGGATTCGAGCCAGGACTTGCGGTCACCGGCGCGCTTCTTGGCCAGCAGCATGTCCATCATTTCCGAGGTCGCTTCGAAATCATCCAGCGTCAACTGGACCAGACGGCGGGTGTTCGGGTCCATGGTGGTTTCGCGCAACTGTGGCGGGTTCATTTCACCCAGGCCTTTGAATCGCGTGACCTGCGGCTTGCCGCGTTTTTTCTCGGCAACCAGACGATCCAGAATCCCGTCACGCTCGGCTTCATCCAGCGCGTAATAAATGTCCTTGCCCAGGTCGATGCGGTACAGCGGCGGCATGGCCACGTACACGTGACCCGCATCCACCAGCGGCCGGAAGTGCTGGACGAACAGCGCGCAAAGCAAGGTGGCGATGTGCAGACCGTCGGAGTCGGCATCGGCGAGGATGCAGATCTTGCCGTAGCGCAACTGGCTCATGTCCGCCGCCCCCGGATCGACACCGATGGCGACGGCAATGTTATGCACTTCCTGGCTGGCCAGCACTTCGCCGCCGTCCACTTCCCAGGTGTTCAGAATCTTGCCGCGCAACGGCAGAATTGCCTGAAATTCCTTGTCCCGCGCCTGCTTGGCCGAACCGCCTGCGGAGTCACCTTCCACCAGGAACAGCTCGGATCGCATCGGGTCCTGCCCGGCGCAGTCCGCCAGCTTGCCCGGCAGCGCCGGCCCCTGGGTAATGCGTTTGCGTTCAACCTTCTTGCTGGCCTTGAGACGGCGGCCGGCGTTGTTGATCGCCAGCTCGGCCAGTTGCACACCCAGCTCGGAGTTGGCGTTGAGCCACAGGCTGAACGCATCCTTGACCACACCGGAGACAAACGCCGCCGCCTCACGGGAAGACAGCCGCTCCTTGGTCTGGCCGGAGAATTGCGGCTCCTGCATCTTCATCGACAGCACGAACGCGATACGCTCCCAGACGTCTTCCGGGGCCAGCTTTACGCCGCGCGGCAGCAAGTTGCGGTATTCGCAGAACTCGCGCATCGCATCCAGCAGGCCCTGACGCAAGCCGTTGACGTGCGTACCGCCCTGTTGCGTCGGGATCAGGTTGACGTAGCTTTCCTGAACGCTGTCGCCACCTTCGGGCAACCACAGCAAGGCCCAGTCGACGGCTTCTTTATTACCGGCAAAACTGCCGCAGAACGGCTCGTCCGGCAGACGCAGGAAATCGCTGACCGAATCCTGCAGGTAGGAACGCAAGCCGTCTTCGTAATGCCATTCGACTTTCTCGCCGGTGGCTTTGTCTTCGAAGCTGACCAGCAGGCCCGGGCACAGCACGGCCTTGGCCTTGAGCACATGCTTGAGGCGACTGACCGAGAATTTTGGCGTGTCGAAATACTTGGGGTCCGGCGAGAAATACACGCTGGTGCCGGTGTTACGCTTGCCAACAGTGCCGACCACGGCCAGTTCCGACGCTTTATAGCCGTCGGCAAAGGTCATTTCGTATTCGTTGCCATCACGCTTGACCCGAACCTTGACCAAGGTCGACAGCGCGTTGACCACTGAAATACCCACGCCGTGCAGGCCGCCGGAGAACTGGTAGTTCTTGTTGGAAAACTTGCCGCCCGCGTGAAGCTTGGTGAGGATCAGTTCGACACCGGACACGCCCTCTTCCGGGTGAATGTCCACCGGCATGCCGCGTCCGTCATCGGACACTTCCAGCGAGTTATCGGCGTGCAGGATGACCTGCACCGACTTGGCATGACCCGCCAGGGCTTCGTCGACACTGTTGTCGATAACTTCCTGGGCGAGGTGGTTCGGCCGCGAGGTATCGGTGTACATGCCCGGTCGCTTGCGAACCGGGTCGAGGCCCGAGAGGACTTCGATGGCGTCGGCGTTATAAGAGCTAGCGCTGGGAGTGGCCATGGGGTCTCGTCATCAGTTGTGCATTAAATTTCGGTCGCTGTGGAACCGGCTTTAGTCGGGAAGAGGCCGTCATATCCCTGTAACAGCAGTGCCTGGAACACAGCCTTCCCGGCTGAAGCCGGTCCCACGGTAAAGTCATGAATCCGGTCACAGCATCGAAACATCAATCGCCTGCAGCAATTCAGGCGCGAACCCGGCAAAACTCAACAACGCTGGCAACTGTGTGGAAAACCCCTGATAACTGTGGTCGCCACCGGCCTGAATGCGCAACGCGCAAGCCCGATAGAATGACTCGGCACGGCGATAATCCAGGGTTTCATCGCCCGTTTGCAGCCATACCTGAATACGCTGCGGATCCCGAGGCGCCGGAACTTCCAGTTCGCCCAAGGCCAGCACGTGATCGTGAGTCAACTCCCAGGTCTCGCCGGTATACAGGTTCTGCTGAGTGCCGAGAAACCCGTCGAACAGCTGGTGTGGATTGACCGCCGGGTTGATCAGCACCGCTTTCAGGCCATGGCGCTGCGCCAGGTGAGTCGCATAGTAGCCGCCGAGCGAGCTGCCGACCAGCAGCGGCCGCCCCAGCGCTTCAACGGCGGATTCCAGCTGGAGCATGGCTTCACGCGGGTGATGGTGCAGTTCGGGAACGCGCAGCTGCTCGCTAAGCCCAAGAGAGTGCATCAGGCCGATCAATTGGCTGGCTTTCTTCGACTGGGCCGAACTGTTCAGGCCGTGGATGTACAACAGTGTGGGTTTTTCGCTGCTCACGTCGTCCCCTCCCGGAACACTGGCCCGTGCAAAGCCGTGCAGTTTACAGGGACTGACGCCAGAAGACTCGCCCACAGATGTGTGCGGATGAAATCATCAATAACCCTCGCCCCCGTAGTCCACCTCGAAGGCCATGCCGACCACACGGGAAACCCCGGTTTCAAGTCGTCCATCGTCGTGCAGACGTAACCAGCGATAACCCGGCAAGGCACTGTCCACCTTGAAATCCGTGCTGCCCGGCGCGAACTGGATACAGGTTGACGGTGAAGCCAACAACCGCACATCACCACGCTGTTGATCGTACTCCTGATGCACGTGCCCCCAGAGCACGGCACGCGCCCAGGGGAAGCGCTCCAGCACCGCAAACAACGCGTCCGGATTGCGCAGACCGATCGGATCCATCCAGGCGCAGCCGATGGGCACCGGGTTGTGATGCAGGCAAATCAGATGATGCCGGTCGGGAGCTGCGCTCAAGGACTGCTCCAGCAACTGCAATTGGCTGTCGCGCAAGAAACCGGGCACCGAGCCCTGCACCGACGAATCCAGCAACGTGACACGCCAGGCACCGACATCAATGACCGGATCAAGCAAATCGCTATGTTGCGCGGCCTGCCTCATCTCCAGCGATTCATCGTGGTTGCCGGGAAACCAACGCTGGGAAGCCTGAATCTGCCCGCTTAATTGGCGAAACGCCTCGTAGGACTCAACGCTGCCATCCTGCGAGACATCGCCACTGGCAACCAGCAAATCAACATGAGGCTGTTCAGCCAATACGCATTCAATGACTTTTTGCAGACTGTCACGGGTGTTCATGCCCAGCAATGTGCCCTGGGCCGAGGCGAACAAATGGCTGTCGGACAGCTGGACCATCAGGACCGAAGAACTGTTATCGGTTGAGCGCGGCAATGGGACCGTCTCCTTGGGGCGGGTTCAGCGAGATTATGGTGGCGACTCGGGGGGCGGGTAAACCCGAAAGACGGGCCTGAATCACAAATGTGCAGGCATCGCTCAACGTACCGCTTCAAACTCATGCCCACACGCCAGGCAATGGCTTAGCCATTCACCCAGAAACAGGTTGAGCTGGGCTTTTTCGTCGGGTTGGTGCATGTCGGCGTTGGGGTAGGGATAGATGCCACGAAAGCGTCGGGCGTGTTCGGCGCCGATGACTTCGGCCATGCGGGCGTCGTGGTAGACCTGTACTTCGAGTTTCGGCACCGGCAACCACGGCAGGCTGTGTTCCTGACGCACCTGCAAGGTCGTGGTGTACGGGCAATCGAGCAGCACTTCAACCGCCAGTACGCCCAGCATCTGGTCGCCCTGGGTCACGGCCACGCGCCGTGAGCGTTGCTCGTTGCGCATGTCCGGTAGCAAACGCATCAAGCGCGCGTAGTTGGCCTCGCAGGCGGCTTGCAGCCCGGCAAGGTCAACTCGGTAGCGCTCGCGCATCAGATTCACGACCATAACCCCCTGACTTCGGCACGGTTCAGCGCCAGCCATTGCAATGCAATGATCGTCGGTGCATTGAGAATTTTCCCGTCGCGCACGGCTTGCAGTGCATCGTCAAACGCCCAGACCGTGACACGAATATCTTCGCCCTCTTCTTCCAGCCCGTGCAACCCTCCCGCGGCCTCACTTTCGCAACGCCCCATATAAAGGTGCACGAACTCGTTGCTGCCACCGGGGGAAGGAAAGTATTTAGTGATGGGCCACAGTGCGCTGAATACCAGCCCGGCTTCCTCTTGCGCCTCGCGGTGGGCAACTTCTTCCGGCTGCTCATCCTTGTCGATCAGGCCGGCCACCAGTTCGATCAGCCAGGGATTCGGGGTTTTCTCGACGGCGCCCACCCGGAACTGCTCGATCAAGACCACTTCGTCGCGCTTGGGGTCATAAGGCAAGACGCAAACGGCATCGTGACGCACGAAAAGCTCGCGACTGATTTCCTTACCCATGCCGCCAGCGAACAGCTCATGGCGAAGGTGCAGTTTGTCCAGGCGATAAAAACCCTGGAAGCACTTTTCGCGCTGTGTGATTTCATAAGCTGTCGGGGTTGATCGGGTCGATTCAGTCATACATTTCTCGCTTCGGGACATCTTGGCTTCGCGTCATCCTAGAGTCTGTTGCCGCCTGAGCACAAGCCACGTTGATGCGGTCTTGAATATGCAGGGTAGACGGGCGATAGCGAAACAAACTCTAATCCGCCAGGCGGCGAACCGACGCGCCTGTTTGCAGTCCAACCAGCCTGCATACGAACAACGTAATTGCCTTAATTGCCACTGAAAAGGATCAACATGTCGTTACTGAGGATCGCTTCTCTGGCCTGCCTGGCCCTGATGCTGGGCGCTTGCCAGAGTCTGTTCCAACCGAACTACCGTGCTCCGCTGCAAGTCCAGCGCGATGCTTCGGAACTGATCAAGCCCGGCTGCACCACGGCTGATTGCCCACTGGTCAACATCGATACCGTGCATTTCGCGGACGAGCCCAAACTCGATGCCATCGTGCAGAAAACGCTGCTGCAACTGACGCGCACCGATTCCGGCGGCCCCGTGGCACCCACGCTCAAAGCGTATCAGGAGCAATTCCTGCGCGACGCCCAAGGCCGCAGCGCCAGCTATTTGCAGGCCAAGGTACGCGAGCAGCATGACGGTATCGTGGTGATCGAACTGTCGAGCTATCTCGACGGTGGCGGCGCCCACGGCGAACCGGGCCGTGCGTTCATCAACTATTCGCGGCCCCAGCAGCGGGTGTTGACCCTGGCCGACATGGTTATTCCCGGCAAGGAAAACGAGTTCTGGCAGAAAGCCGAACTGGCTCATCAAGGCTGGTTGTTGTCGACCAAGATGAACCAGGACGCCGAGTTCATGCAGACCTGGCCGTTCAAGAAAACGCCGAATATTGCCCTGACCTACGGCGCAGTGATCCTCAAGTATCCGGTGACGACCATCGCGCCCTACTCCATGGGCCACATCGAGCTGAAGATTCCTTATCCGCAGCTCAATGGGATTCTCAAGCCGGAACTGTTTCCCGGTCGCGGTTGAGGGTTTTCCCCAACAGCAATTGCAATACGCCAGCGACGATGAGCGCTGGCAGTGTTGCACCCACATCCGGATACAGATTAGCCAGCAAGTGATACGTGCTGACCCCGCCCAGCCAGGCCAGTAACGTCAGCCAGCGAAAGCCCGACGTCGATACCTGGCTGCTGCGCCCTCGCAGAATGAAGTGATCCACCAGCACCACGCCAAACAGCGGCGCGAACACCGAGCCAATCAGTAATAGAAAGTTCTGGTACTGCGCCAGCGGGGCGAAACAGGCGATCAGCGTGCAGACCACGCCAATGGCCAAGGCCAGATGTTCGACTTTCAAGCGCAGCAGCATCCCGCTGGAGACCGCCGCCGAGTGAATGTCCGCAAAGGCGTTTTCCGACTCGTCGAGCAAAATCAGTAACAGCGGAATCCCCAGGCCAGCCCCGGCCAATGCCAACAACAGCGCGTTGACCTCGCCACTGGGCGCAAACGCCAGGGTGTAGGCCACGCCCAGGCTCATCAGCCAGAAGTTACCGATAAAGAAACCCAGCGCCGTGCCGCCAAACACGCTTTTCGCGCGTTTGCCGAAGCGCGAATAGTCGGCAATCAGTGGCAGCCACGACAGCGGCATGGCGATAGCAATGTCGAATCCCAGCGCGAACGGCAGCGAGCCATCCCCCGCCCGGGACCAGAGCGCCGACAGATCAGCCTTGGCAAACAGGTTCCAGGTCAGCCAGACGCAGGACGCCAGCAGCAACCAGATCCCCCATTTGCGCAACACCTGACGCACGAACGTCAACGGGCCGCTCACGGCGAGCAGGGTCGCCAGCGCGCCGAAGAATAACGTCCACAACAACGGACTGTTCCAGAAACTGTCCTCACCGAAGGCCCGTGTGCCCAGCAGACTGGCGGCGTCACGCATGACGATAATCTCGAACGAGCCCCAACCCACCAGTTGCAGCAGGTTGAGCACTGCCGGCAACGACGCGCCCTTGCTGCCCAGGCTGAGCTTGAGGGCCGCCATGGACGACAGGCCGGTGTCGCTGCCGATCACCCCCACCGCCGCCAGCAACAGGACGCCGACCAGCGTGCCCAGAAAAATCGCCAGCATCGAGCCGGACATGCCCAGCCCCGGCGCCAGCAAGGCCCCGGTTTGCAGGACCATCAGGCCGATGCCAAGGGAGAACCACAGGGAAAACAAGTCACGCCCGCCGAAGACACGTTTGCCTTGGGGGACGGGGGTATCGGGTGAATAGGTGCCGGGGGTGTTCATGGTGTGGTCTCGCAATGCTCCGTTGGAGCGAGGCTTGCCCGCGAAGGCCACGACACGGTCTATCCGACAAACCGTGTTGCTTCATTCGCGGGCAAGTCGGAAGCGCCGTGCGCTCGCTCCAACAGGTTGGTTATTGTTTTTAAACCTTCTTGTACAACTGGCTGCCTTCCTGCTTGAAGCGCTCGGCCTGTTCGCGCAGACCTTCCTGCACGTCCAGATCGACAGCGTCGATTTTCTGGTTGGCCGCGTATTCACGAACTTCCTGGGTGATTTTCATCGAGCAGAATTTCGGGCCGCACATGGAGCAGAAATGCGCGACTTTGGCCGAGTCCTTGGGCAGGGTTTCGTCGTGGTAAGAGCGCGCGGTGTCCGGGTCCAGGCCGAGGTTGAACTGGTCTTCCCAGCGGAACTCGAACCGCGCCTTGCTCAGCGCGTTATCGCGGATCTGTGCGCCGGGGTGGCCTTTGGCAAGGTCGGCTGCGTGAGCGGCGATCTTGTAAGTGATGATGCCGGTCTTCACGTCATCCTTGTTCGGCAGGCCCAGGTGTTCCTTGGGCGTGACGTAACACAGCATGGCGCAACCGAACCAACCGATCATGGCAGCGCCGATGCCCGACGTGATGTGGTCGTAACCCGGTGCAATGTCGGTGGTCAGCGGACCGAGGGTGTAAAACGGTGCCTCGTCACAGCATTCCAGTTGCTTGTCCATGTTCTCCTTGATCAGCTGCATCGGCACGTGGCCCGGGCCTTCGATCATGGTCTGCACGTCGTGCTTCCAGGCGATCTTGGTCAGCTCGCCCAGGGTTTCCAGCTCACCGAATTGCGCGGCATCGTTGGCGTCGGCAATGGAACCGGGACGCAAGCCGTCGCCCAGGGAGAAGCTGACGTCGTAGGCCTTCATGATTTCGCAGATGTCTTCGAAATGGGTGTACAGGAAGTTTTCCTGATGATGCGCCAGGCACCACTTGGCCATGATCGAACCGCCGCGACTGACGATGCCGGTCACGCGCTTGGCCGTCAGCGGCACATAGCGCAGCAGCACGCCCGCGTGAATGGTGAAGTAATCCACGCCTTGCTCGGCCTGTTCGATCAGCGTGTCGCGGAACAGCTCCCACGTCAGGTCTTCTGCAGCGCCACCGACTTTTTCCAGGGCCTGATAGATCGGCACAGTCCCGATCGGCACCGGCGAATTGCGAATGATCCATTCGCGGGTTTCGTGAATATGCTTGCCGGTGGACAAGTCCATGACCGTGTCCGAACCCCAGCGAATCCCCCAGGTCAGCTTGGCGACTTCTTCTTCGATGGAAGACCCCAGCGCGCTGTTGCCAATGTTGCCGTTGATCTTCACCAGAAAGTTACGGCCGATGATCATCGGCTCAAGTTCGGTGTGGTTGATGTTGGCCGGGATGATCGCCCGGCCGCGGGCGATTTCTTCGCGGACGAATTCGGCGGTGATTTCCTTGGGAATACTCGCGCCAAAACTGTGGCCGGGATGTTGCTGAGCCAGCAGACCAGCGCTGCGGGCCTCCTGCAGCTTCATGTTTTCGCGGATGGCGACGTATTCCATCTCGGCAGTAATGATGCCCTGACGGGCATAGTGCATCTGGCTGACATTGGCACCCGCCTTGGCCCGACGCGGATTGCGCACATGGGCAAAGCGCAGGCGGGTCAGTTCGGCATCGCCGAGGCGCTGCTGGCCGAAATTCGAACTCAGGCCCGGCAAGCGCTCGGTGTCATTGCGCGAGTCGATCCATGGCGAGCGAATGTCGGCCAGGCCCTTGCGCACGTCGATGATCACGTTGGGGTCGGTGTACGGGCCGGACGTGTCGTAGACCGTCACCGGGGCATTGATTTCGCCACCGAAGTCCGTCGGTGTTACATCCAGATGGACTTCACGCATGGGCACGCGAATGTCCGGGCGTGAGCCCTGAACGTAGATTTTTTGCGAGCGGGTAAACGGCTGCACCGATCCGGAATCGACCTGGGCGGATTCACTCAGATTGGCGGCGTTTTTTGTAGTTGTACTCATCACAGGCTCTCCAGACATCATCCAGCGGCGGATTGATTGTCGGAGCGAACCTGAAAACGAAGAAGACGCACCTGACGCGGTGCTGAATGTCGAGCGAAGGTAGTGCGGCTCATTAATGAACCAACGACCCCGGACGACACTCAAGAGGACTCGCCGGGAGACGAGAAATCTTGTTCCCTACGCAGGCGCTAACCTGATCAGGTTCAACGGGATCCGGATTAACCGATCTCAGCCTCTTAGCAAGGCACCCCGACAAGAACATTGCCAGTCTAGTCGGGACGCGCCCGGATTACCAAGCCCGTTTTCAGGCGCTCGATAAATGGCCGATATACCGGATTGTTGCAAACCGGGCCAACCTCTACACTCGCAAGCTGGTTTTGACTCGCGAACCAGCACCATCACTCCAACAGGGAATGCACCATGCTGCGCAAATTTTCATTGGCCATCGCCGTGTCGTGTACGTGTAACGCCATGGCCTGGGCAGCGGACTTGCCTCTCGCGACCAAAACCGGATTGGTCAACGTTTATCAGCAAGCGGTCGACAACAACGCCGACCTGGCGGCCTCCCGCGCTGACTACGAGGCCCGCAAGGAAGTCGTGCCTCAGGCGCGTGCCGGGTTGCTGCCCAACTTGTCGGCCGGTGCCGATGTGAACAACACCCGTACCAGCATCAACCAGCCCAATATCACCGCAACCCGCAGCGGCACGGTGTATCAGGCAACGCTCAGTCAGCCGATCTTCCGCGCCGACCGCTGGTACCAGTTGCAGGCCGCTGAAGCCGTCAACGAACAAGCCGCGCTGGAACTCTCGGCCACCGAACAGAACCTGATTCTGCAAAGTGCCCAGGACTATTTCACGGTGCTGCGCGCCCAGGACAACCTGGCCTCGACCAAGGCCGAAGAAGCCGCGCTCAAGCGACAGCTGGATCAAGCCAACGAGCGCTTTGACGTCGGGCTCTCGGACAAAACCGACGTGCTGCAGGCCCAGGCCAGCTATGACACGGCGCGGGCCAATCGCATCATCGCTGCGCGTCAGGTGGACGATGCGTTTCAGACCCTGGTAACGCTGACCAATCGGGAATACAACGCCATCGAAGGCATCGTCCACACCTTGCCCGTGCTGGCACCGACACCCAATGATGCCAAGGCCTGGGTCGATACCGCCGCGCGGCAGAACCTGAATCTGCTGGCGAGCAACTACGCGGTGAGCGCGGCCGAAGAAACCCTGCGCCAGCGCAAGGCCGGGCATGCGCCAACCCTCGATGCGGTGGCTACCTACCAGCGGGGTGACAACGATTCGCTGGGCTTCACTAACCCCAACTACACCGGGCAGAACTACAGGGGCGATGTGGAGCAACGCAGCATTGGCGTACAGCTGAATATTCCGATCTACAGCGGCGGCCTGACCAGCTCACAGGTTCGCGAGGCCTATTCGCGTCTCACTCAAAGCGAGCAAAACCGCGAAAGCCTGCGGCGTCAGGTGGTGGAAAACACTCGTAATCTGCACCGTGCGGTGAACACCGATGTCGAGCAGGTACAGGCACGCAAGCAGTCGATCATTTCCAACCAGAGTGCGCTGGAAGCCACGGAAATCGGCTATCAGGTGGGCACCCGCAATATCGTCGACGTGCTGGATGCGCAGCGCCAGTTGTATGCGTCGGTGCGGGACTACAACAACACCCGATACGACTACATCCTGGACAACCTGCGCTTGAAGCAGGCCGCTGGAACCTTGAGCCCTGCGGACTTGCAAGACCTGTCGCGTTACTTGAAACCGGACTACAACCCGGACAAAGACTTCCTGCCGCCAGACCTGGCTGAAGCAGCGCGCAAGAATTTTGAAAGGCCCGCGCAGCGATAATCGCTGCCTGTCCCTATTGGAGCGAGCGGGCAAGCCTCGCTCCAACGGAATCGTTATTTAACCAACCGTTCAATCCCGTCCAACAACCGCTGCAAGGCCCCTTGATTGGCCTTCATCACCTGCAACCCGGCATTGGCCATGGTGCTCGCTTGTTGCGGCTGGTCTATCAGGTGCTGCACGGCGGCTGAAAGGCTCGGGGCGTCAGTGATTTCCGACAGCGCCCCGGCAGCCCGCAGCAGCGCGGCGATTTCCAGAAAGTTGAACAGGTGCGGCCCGCTCAGCACCGGTTTGGCCAGTGCGGCAGGCTCCAGCAGGTTATGGCCGCCATTGGGCACTAGGCTGCCGCCGACAAATGCGATGTCGGCCAGCGCGTAGAGAAACAACAATTCGCCCATGGTATCGCCGAGCAACACCGCCGTTTGCGGGCTGACCGCCTGTTTCGACGAGCGCCGTACCGTCACGAAACCTTGCTGCACACACAACTCATGCACGCTGGCAAACCGCTCGGGATGACGCGGCACGAGGATCAGCAGCGCGTCAGGATGGCCAATCAACAGCTGCCGATGAGCCGACAACACACTTTCGTCTTCCCCGGCATGGGTGCTGGCGGCGATCCAGATGGGGCGCCGGGTAGCCTGCCATTGTTCGCGCAGGCTGGCCGCGTCCCGGAGCAACTGCGGGTCAATACTCAAATCAAACTTGATCGAGCCGGTCACCGCCACGCATTCGGGGCGTGCGCCCAAATCCCGAAAGCGCTGGGCCTCGGCTTCGGTCTGCACCGCGATCCAGCTCATTTGCGCCAGCATGGGTCGGGTCAGTCCGGCGAATTTCCCGTAGCCCCGCGCTGAACGCTCCGACAATCGAGCGTTGGCCAACACCACCGGAATGCCGCGCCTGGCGCACTGATTGATGTGATTGGGCCACAGCTCTGTTTCCATGATAACGCCCAGCACCGGCCGGACATGGTCAAGAAAGCGGCTGGCCGCCCAAGGCAAATCATAGGGCAGGTAACAATGCTGAATACGCGGCTCGCTGGCGAACATCGCCTTGATCCGCTCCGAGCCCGTGGGGGTCATGCAGGTGATGGTGATCGGCAGTTGAGGATAACGCGCCAGCAACGCCCGAATCATTGGCGCGGCCGCGATGCTTTCGCCCACGGAGACCGCATGCACCCAGATCCCCCCCGGCTGCATGGGCGGCAGACTCAGGGCGAAACGCTCGCCGATCCGTTGTCGATACGCAGGCGCCTTGCGCGCACGCAGCCACAGTCGCAAGGCCACCAACGGCAGGCCGAGATGAAACAGCAGGGTGTATAGAGTTCTATTCATGGGCGCGGAGTTTATCAGCCAATGGCCTGCAAATGACGGGCAAAACTTTCGGCCAGACACTGCGCGGCCGGGCCAAGGGGCTCGTCGCGCCGCCAGACCATCTCCACCACCAAAGGGGGCGGCGTCCATTCGCTGTCCAGCTCGACCATCTGATTCTGATACGCCGGATACTGCACCACATGGCGCGGCAGCCAGGCCCACCCCAAGCCACGCATGAGTAATTCCGCCATGACGTAGAAACTGTCAGCCCGCCAGACTTGGGCGCTGAGCTGTTCGCCGCCGGGATAACCGCTTTGCTGGGGCGCGATGAGCAATTGGCGGTGGCGGCCAAGCTGCTGACGACTCACTCTTGGCTGATTGGCCAGCGGATGACCCACGGCACAGACAGTGACCATTTCCACGTTGCCCAGCCCTCGCCGTTCCAGGGCCTCGGGCATTTTTTCGTGATGAAACAGCAAGCCCAGATCAGCGCTGCGCTCCAGCAGCCTGCGGGCTACTTCGCCCTGAGCCGTACACGCCAGTTGGACTTCGACCAAGGGAAAGCGATCAGCCAGCTCTTCGAGGCCGTCCAGCACCGGCTGATAGGGCATGGCTTCATCATGGGCCAGTCTTAGCCGGGCTTCTTGCCCACGGGCCAAGGCCAGCGCCCGACCGTCGAGGCGTTCGCATTGGCGCAGTAACTCGCGAGCCTCCTCGAGCAGCGCGGTGCCCGCTTCGGTCAAGCGCGGCTGCCGTCCGCTGCTGCGCTCGAACAGGCTGACGCCCAGGTCGGACTCAAGCATGGCCACCGCACTGCTCACCGCCGACTGAGCACGACGCATGTCCCGGGCAACCGCCGAAAACGAACGCTGCTCGGCCACGCTGACAAACAGGCGTATGTGCTCGATATTCCATCGCATGGCGCTCTACCTATCTCCATTACAGATAGGTAATGACTTTACCCCACTTCAGCGCCCCTTAAAATGCACAGCCTGGAAGAGGAGTTATCCCATGTCTGCTTATTACCTGCTGGCCATTGCCATCTGCGCTGAAGTCATCGGCACTGTTTCCATGAAGGCCGTTAAAGGGCTGAGCACGCCGCTGCCGTTGCTGCTGGTCATTTGCGGATACGCCATTGCCTTCTGGATGCTGATCCTGGTGGTTCGCACCATTCCTGTCGGTGTCGCCTATGCCGTGTGGGCGGGCATGGGGATTGTCATGGTCAGCGTCGCGGCGCTGTTCATTTACGGGCAGAAGCTCGACCTGCCCGCGATCCTGGGCATGGCGATGATCGTCGCGGGCGTGGTGGTCATCCAGCTGTTCTCAAAAACCGCCGGGCATTGAAAACGCGATCCTCTATAATGGCCGCATTCTTCCGGCCACTGAGGTGCTCATGCCTTCTGCTATTTCCACTGACGTTCTGATCGTCGGTGCCGGCGTTGCTGGCCTCTGGCTCAATGCCCGTCTGCGTCGCCAGGGATTCTCCACCGTTCTGGTCGAACGTTCGACACTGGGAGGCGGGCAAAGCCTGAAGTCCCAGGGCATTATTCATGGCGGCGCAAAATACGCGCTGCATGGCGCGCTGTCCGGGGCTTCCGAAGCCATTGCCGACATGCCGCGCCGCTGGCGTGAAGCGCTGTCGGGCAAGGGCGAGGTAGACCTGACCGGCGTGCGCCTGCTGTCCGAGGCGCATTACTTGTGGTCGCCTGGCACACTCGCCGGCAATCTCACCAGCTTCTTCGCCAGCAAGGCCGTGCGCGGCCGTGTGGATCAAGTCAAAGGCGAAGACCTCCCCCCAGCGCTGCAAGACCCGAAATTCAAAGGCAAGGTGTACCGGCTGGCCGAACTGGTGGTCGATGTGCCGAGCCTGATTACACGCCTCTCAGAACTGGCCGGTGACAGTCTGCTGGCCGGGCAGGACATCGAACCCCTGCACGATGGCGAGAAACTGATCGGCCTGCGCATTGACGGTCGCGATGTGATCGCGCAACGGGTGGTGCTCAGCGCGGGCGCGGGTAACGCCGACCTGCTCAAGGTACTCGGCGTGTCCCAGCCGACCATGCAACGCCGTGCGCTGCACATGGTGCTGGTCAAGGGCGCGACGCTCAAACCCTTGTACGCCCATTGCCTGGGCGGCGGGCCCAAGCCGCGCCTGACCGTTACGACTCACCCGGCAGCCGATGGTCAATGGGTATGGTACGTCGGCGGTGACGTGGCCGAGGCTGACGGTGTCGCCCGGGAGCCTGCCGCACAAATCGCCGCTGTGAAAAAAGAACTGGGCACTTTGCTGCCTTGGATTGATCTCAGTCAGGCGCAGTGGGCAACGCTGCGCGTAGACCGTGCGGAACCGGCTCAGTCTGGTCTGACGCGTCCTGACAACGCGTACCTCAACGTGCAGGATCGCCTGATGATCGGCTGGCCTACCAAACTGGCACTGGCCCCTGATTTCGCCGACCGGGTACTGGCCGCACTGTCTCATGATGAAGTCCATCCAACGCCGCAGCCGCCACTGGTGGGTCTGCCGCGACCGCCGATGGCGGTTCCAGTCTGGGATCAATTGCTGCCATGACCGTCAAAACGCTGCACGATCTGCACCGCCCGCTGGGCAGCACCGGCCTGATGGTCTCGCCGCTGGGCCTGGGCACGGTCAAGCTGGGCCGGGATCAAGGGGTCAAGTACCCCAACGGTTTCACGATCCCCGACGATCAACAGGCGCAGATGTTGCTGAACATGGCCAAGGACATGGGCATCAACCTCATCGACACTGCCCCCGCCTACGGCACCAGCGAGGAGCGCCTCGGCCCTCTGCTGCGCGGTCAGCGTCAGGACTGGGTGATCGTCAGCAAGGTGGGTGAAGAGTTTGACGCCGGGCAATCAAGCCACGACTTCAGCGCTGAACATACCCGCAGATCCGTGGAGCGCAGCCTGAAACGCCTGGAAACCGATTTTATCGACCTGGTGTTAGTGCATTCCGACGGCAACGATCTGGCGATTCTCAACGACAGCGAAGTGTATCCGACCCTGGCGCAGCTCAAACGCGAGGGCAAGATTCGTGGCTTCGGCTTTTCCGGAAAAACCGTGGAAGGAGGCCTGCTGGCGCTGCGCGAAGGCGATTGCGCAATGGTCACCTACAACCTCAACGAGCAGGGCGAAAAGCCAGTACTGGACTACGCCACTGCGCACTCCAAGGGCATCCTGATCAAGAAGGCGCTTGCCAGTGGCCATGTGTGCCTGAGTCCGGGCGTTGATCCGGTACAGGCCAGTTTTCAGCTGCTCTTTGAGCATCCGGCCGTTGCCAGTGCTATTGTCGGCACCATTAATCCGCTCCATCTGGCCCATAACGTCGCCACTGCCGCTGCCGTGATTCGCCGCCTGGCCTGATGCAGGCGGTCGACCCCAACGCAAGAAGGAGCCGAAATGCCGCGAACCCTGATCCGGAAGAACCCCAATAATTTCAAGACCCTGCCGTTGTTTGTCGAAGCCACTCCCGAAGGCCTGAGTTACCAGAGCATCGGGATGCCTCTGAATTTTTCCCAGACCCTGCAACGCCGCCGCAAGATCGAAGTGGAGGACAGTTCTCGCTTCGCCACGGAGCTGGCCAATCTCGGGGTTTCGGTACGGCTGACCCTGAACTGGCAGAACCGCGATTACTGGGTGCTGGTGCGTCAGCGTCGACGGGACCGTGGCGACATCGTCCTCAAACTGATTTCCGGCTATGTTCCGGCTCACGAGCTGAATCTGCCGCTGCACACCGCGATTCAGGAAGTCGCCGAAGAATGCCTCATCGAAACGCCCCAAGGCTGGCTGAGCGGACGCTTTAACGACACCTGGTTGCCAGCGCCCTACTCGGCAGCGCTGCACTACCGGGAAGCGATGCCCTTTCGCCTGTCACCCTTGTCCGGAGCTGCCCTGCCGGTGCGTTGCGGCAGCATGACGCTGATCGAACGGCCTCGCGCTTATGTGCACCTGCCCACGGCGTCTTTGCAGTTGATCTACGACATGCGCCTGGAAGTGCCCAAGGAAGCTCGACCGCTGAGCCTGTTCCATGTGGATGAATGCCTGGAAAACGATCAACTGGTGGCACGCCTGAATCGCAGCAAGCCCGACCTTTACCTGATGCCGCTGGAAAACGGCGTGCCGTTGCCCGAGCTTTACACGCTTAAACGCGACAAGCTGACGCCAGCCGGGACACGCGGGCTTTATCTGGCGGAGAGCTTTGCCGCTCAGGACGGTTGGGTTGTGCGGGACGAGCGAATTCGCTGGAAAGACTGGCTGCGCCAGCAGGGAATGACCCCACCACCGAAAAAAACCGGCCTCAAGCGCCTGACCGGCAAGGCCCGGCAATTGCTGGGGTTGGTGAAGGGTTTGAAAGGCTGAGCAAGCGTCTCGTTGGAGCGACCGGGGTGGCGATCCAACGAGTTCCGCGATAAATCCGAACCCGGTTACTGCCGCCGAATCTTCTCCACAATCATCGTCGTTGAGCTGTTTTCAACCAGCCCCAACACTTTCACGGTGCCGCCGTACGCCTGAACGATGTCGGCGCCGACCACCTGATCGATCCCGTAATCACCGCCTTTGACCAGCACGTCCGGTTTTACGTGGCTCAGCAGGTTTTCCGGGGTGCCTTCAGGGAAACTGATTACCCAGTCCACAGCGCCCAAACCGGCAAGTACTGCCATGCGCCGGTCAACGCTGTTGATCGGTCGGCCCGGCCCTTTCAGGCGACTGACAGAGGCATCGTCGTTGACCGCGACGATCAAGCGATCACCCTGGGCCCGTGCCTGCTCCAGATACGTCACGTGGCCGGCATGCAGGATGTCGAAGCAGCCATTGGTGAATACGATTTTTTCCTTGTGGGCACGCGCATCGTCAATGGCCAGCAGCAACTGGTCCAGGCTCAGCACACCGCGCTCGGAACCTTCTTCGCGCTGAATGGCCCGACGCAACTCCGGGGCGCTGATGGCCGCCGTGCCCAGCTTGCCCACCACGATACCCGCAGCCAGATTAGCCAAGGCAACCGCGTGGGGGAGTTCTTCGCCAGCAGCGATAGCCGCCGCAAGCGTGGAAATAACGGTATCACCGGCACCCGTTACGTCGAACACTTCACGGGCGCGTGCGGGCAGATGCAGCGCAGGATGATCAGGACGCAGCAGGGTCATGCCGTGCTCGCCACGCGTCACCAGCAACGCGCCAAGTTCCAGCTCGCTCATCAACTGGGCGCCTTTGGCGACCAGCTCGGCCTCGTCCACACAATGGCCGACGATGGCTTCAAATTCGCTGAGGTTAGGCGTGATGACGCTGGCCCCGCGGTAGATGGCAAAATCCTTGCCCTTTGGGTCCGCGAGCACCGGAATACCGCGAGCACGGGCCGACTGAATCAACACCTGATGGTTTTTCAGCGCACCCTTGCCGTAATCGGACAGCACCAGCACTTTGATGCCTTCCAGCAGGCCGTCTACCTCGGCGCTCAGCGCCTGGGCGTCGGTCGAGAAGGGTTCTTCAAAGTCAATGCGCAGCAATTGCTGATGACGGCTCATGACCCGCAGCTTGACGATGGTCGGCTGATGAGCAATGCGCTGGAAACGCGCCACTACACCAGCAGCCTTGAGGCTATTGGCCAGGCTTTCGGCAGCCTCGTCTTCGCCGGTAACGCCTACCAGCGAAGCCGGAGCACCCAGCGCGGCAATGTTCAAGGCAACGTTGGCGGCACCGCCTGGGCGATCCTCGATCTGCTCGACCCTGACGACCGGTACCGGCGCCTCCGGCGAAATCCGTGAGGTACCGCCATGCCAATAGCGGTCGAGCATGACATCGCCCACTACCAAGACTGGTGCCTGATCGAAACGCGGCATGGACAACTTCATCGAACAACCCGTGACTAAATGGACAGGGGCGGAATCTTAGCACAGGGTTTTTTGGCAGGCGTAAGTCTGAGCAGCGGGAGTCAACGTGTTGACGAGGCATTCGCTCCGCTTTATCGGGAATATCGCCTCCCGAATAAAGCGGATCGCCATCATGAAAGAGCCTGCCGCCTGCAGATTTTTAACCGATACCTAGATCGCCCCGACCGGAGCGGGCTCATCCAGGCCCATGGCGTGCAGGCGCGCGTAGTAGCCGTTCTGCGCCAACAGCTCGGCGTGAGTGCCCCGCTCGACGATTCGACCGGCGTCCATCACCAGGATCAGGTCAGCCCGTTCGATGGTGGTCAACCGGTGAGCGATCACAAGCGTGGTGCGACCTTTCATCACATGGTCCAGCGCGGCCTGAATGTGACGCTCGGATTCGGTATCCAGCGCCGACGTGGCTTCATCGAGGATCAAGAGAGGAGCGTTCTTCAAGAGTGCCCGAGCAATTGCCAGACGCTGGCGCTGACCGCCGGAAAGTAACACGCCGTTTTCGCCGACCTGCGTATCAAAGCCCTGGGGCAGTTGATCGATGAACTCCTTGGCGTAGGCGTCTGCCGCCGCCGCTTCAATGTCGGCACGTGGCGCGCCGGCCAGGTCGCCATAGGCGATATTGTTGGCGACGCTGTCGTTAAACAGCGTGACACTCTGAGTCACCTGCGCAATGTGGCGGCGCAGATTTCGCAGGGTGTAGTCGCTGATCTCGACGCCATCGAGCAGGATCTGCCCGGTGCTGTGCTGATAGAAACGCGGAATCAGGTTGGCCAGCGTCGACTTGCCGCTGCCCGAGCGCCCTACCAGCGCAATCATCTGCCCTGGAGCGGCGGCAAAACTGATGTCATCCAGAACCTGACGCTCGGTGCCGGGATACGTGAAGCTCAGATTTTTGACTTCCAGATGGCCGGTCACGCGCTCGCGCTCGACCGAACCGGTGTCAAACTCTGGTTCTACATCCAACTGTTCGAATATGCTTTCCGCACCAGCTACACCTTTTTGAATGGTTGAGCTGACTTCCGACAACTGCCGGATCGGCTTGGGCAAAAGGCCAGCGGCCGTGATGTAGGCCACCAGATCACCCGCCGTCGCGTCCCCACGCAGAAACAGCACCAGGAACATCAACACGGCCATGGCGGTGTAGATCACCAGTTGCAGCATCGGCGTGTAAACAGCGCCGGTCTTGGTCATGCGCAGTTGTTTGTCGGTGTTGCTCTGACTGGCGTTGGCAAAGCGGTCCTGCTCGTATTTTTCGCCACCGAAGCTGCGAACCACGCGATAACCCTGAATGGTCTCGGAAGCCACGTGAGTCACGTCACCCATGGCAACCTGGATTTTCTTGCTCTGTTTGCGGAATTTCTTGCTCGCGCTACCGACCATCGTGGCGATCAGTGGCAGGATTGCCAGCATCACCAGAGTCAGTTGCCAGTTCATCCACAGCAGGTAAATGAACAGGAAAACGATGGTCAGACCTTCGCGGATCACAACCTTGATCGCATCGGTCGCGGCGCCCGTCACCATGGTCACGTTGAAGGTGATACGGGAAATCAGATGCCCCGAGTTATGGGTGTCGAAATAGCGGTTGGGCAACACCAGCAGCTTGTTGAACAACTCGACCCGAAGGTCGTGCACCAGCCCCAGGGAAACCTTGGCCAGGAAATAGTTGCCCAGATACGAACCCAGCCCTTGCCAGGCGGCAATCAGCACAATCAGCAGCGGCACCGCTTGCAACAGTTGCAGGTCACGCAGGTAAGGAACATTGGGAAACAGCACCGCTTCCGGGTTGCTGAGGCCATCGACGAAATACTTCAGGATGCCCGCCAGCATAGGCTGGGTGGAGGCAAAAATGACGAAGCCGATGATGCTGAGCAGGAAGATCCCGATATAGGGCCTGACGTAATTCAACAGTCGGAAATAGATTTTCAGGCTGGAGCTTTGTCCGGCATCGGACGCTTTGTCACTCATCGTAAAGCTCGCTGAAGTGGAGGAACGCGCGATTTTATCACAGGCTTCGCGCTGGGCCCTGGCCCAAACCATGACCGTGGCAAGACCAATCGGCAGCCAACTGATAAACCACTCGGCCCGCGGCGTGCCGGTGAGGCTGGCCGCATCGAACTGCATGGCAAGCGTTGAGAATAGCCACATGCCCAACAGGCCGCGCCCCATGGGTGTATCGCGGCCGCGCCACGCTTCACGCAGCACCGCCAGCCAGGCCACGGCCCATAGCAACATGCCGGGGATTCCCAGCTGGATGGCCGTATGGGTAAACAGATTGTGCGAGTGATCAAAGCGTAGACCGTCGGCGACCACAACGTCGTACGGCGTCCCCAGGCCAAGGCCAATCCATGGGTGTATGGCGATCATCTTGATTGCCGCGACGAATATTTCGGGCCGGTACGATGAACCCCGCGCCAGCATCAGCGGTTCGAGCAGCCAGAATCCGACACCGGCCAATAATACAGCTGCAGCGGCGACCAGATAGGCAGGACGATTTCGACACCATATCGGCATTGCTACAACGGTGAAGAACAACGCCAGTACCGCGCCGCGACTCTGAGACATCACGACAAACGCGCCCGTCAGCCCCAGCGCCAGCAGCCAGAGCAACTGCAATGGGCGTCTTTTCGGCGGCCACATCAGCATCCAGACAGCGGCGAGCCCAACCACATAAGCGCCCAGAATGGGGTGAGAGAGCTCACCAATCCCCTCCAGACGTGCATGCCACAGGTTATGCCGGATGCCAAAGAATTCGATCATCGATACCAGCGCAGCCAGCGCCATGCCGATTCCCGCCCATTGCATCAGGCGGATCACCCGATCCGGCCGGGCATTGGCCAGCATCGGGAAGAAGAGCACGAACAGCCCGATGTACAGCATGCGCTTGAATTCTCGCCCGGGCTCTTCGGCGTGGGACCAGTAAAGACTGATGGTCGACCAAAGTCCCAGCAGCAACAGGGAAACGCACAAAAGACGCTGCTGGCGCCAGAACTCACCTAACCGGGCGCGCGCTGACCAGGCCAGGGCCAGGCCGGGCAGCCAGACCAACGCCACCAGGCCTTGTTGGTAAATCTTGTTGGAGGGAGCGAAAGCAATGGCCAGCAAAAACCACAGCAGCCCGGCGGATAACCAGACTTGTGCCCAACGGCGTGCGTACATCCTGACTCCTAATTTTCAGACCAGCCCAGCCCGGCATGGTGAAAGCGGCAACTTTTCGGCATCATTGCGCGTCAATCCGCTCGCATTCCCACAAGGCTTTCTACTGATGCAATGCTTTCGGCTCTCAAAGGCCGCTTTAAATCAAATGATCGTCGGCGCCAAAGTGCTGGAGGCCGACAGCTATGGCGCGAAAGTGTACATGTTGCAGGATGGCAAAATCCTTAAACTGTTCCGACGCAAGCGCTGGTTTTCGTCGGCCCTGTTGCGCCCTTACTCCAAACGCTTCATCGACAACGCGGTAAAGCTCGAGAAGCTTGGGGTACCTACCCTCAAGGTGACGCATTTCTACACGCTGGATAAACCCGGCATGACAGCGGTTCTGTATCGGCCACTGCCCGGTCAAACCCTGCGTCAACTGGCCAGCCAACCAGGCTTCAGTTGGCAAGAACGCCTCCCGGCGCTTATCGAGCTGGTGCGCAGTCTGCATCAATCGGGGATTTATTTCAGGTCGTTGCATCTGGGCAACATCGTCGTCACACCGGAGGAGAAGCTGGGGTTGATTGATGTCGCTGATATGCGCTTCCTGAGAGCTCCGCTTTCCGAGCGCCTGAAAAAACGTAACCTCCAGCACTTTTCCAGCTATATCAAGCGCGAGAACCTTGCGGACGAATTCCCTTTGCAAGCGCTGGAACGGGCCTTGCTCGCGGCCTGAAACACCTGGGCCGACCGTTCAGCTGATCGACAACAGGGTTCGGGAGTCCTCACAAAAACGCTCCCAGGCTGCCGCTGGCGCAAGCGCCTGAAACTGGGAGGCGGAAACACTGGCGCCTTCCTGCCCGATCAGTGTTTCGATAGCGCTGACCCAGGCGCTGACATCGGCGACCGGTACATAAAAGCCAGCATCACCCAGTTGCTCGCGGAACACGTCCAGATCGCTGACCAACACCGGCACACCGGCAATGACCGCTTCCTGCAAAACCAGCCCCAGGCCTTCTTCCCGGGACGGAATCGCCACCCAGTCGAAACCGCGATACAGCTTGGCCAGCCCAGGTTTGTGACCCGGCAAAAACGCCCGGCCCGTCAGGCCCAATTGCTTGATCTTGCGTTCCAGCATCCCTCGATCCGGGCCTTCGCCAATAATCACCAGATTGAGATCCGGATAGCGCATCGCCGATTGAGCGAAAGCGTCCAGCAGATAATCGAACCCCTTGTCCGAGACCAGCCGACCCACCGCGCCAAGCACGCGAATACCGTCAGAGGGCAGACCCAGCACTTGACGCGCCTGAGTGCGGGTCAGCAACCGGGTGCCAAACGCCTCGGGCTCCAGCGCGCTGCGCAATGCCTGTACAGGCATTTGCAGATCGTCCTGCAATGTCAACGCGAGGGTCTGCGAGACTGCCGCAAGGGTCAGGCGCTCGGCCGGAAACTGACGAAACAGCGAACGGTGCTGCTCGCGCAAGCGCGTGGCGCCATGGAAGACCACGACGGCGCGCACGCCCGGTATGTTTTTCAGGATAGGCAACATCACCCGGGCGACGCCAAGGCCGTCCAGCAACATCACTTTTGCGCCACATTCCAGCAGAGCATTACGTAACCGCGCCTGCATCCAGGGCTTGAGCAGGCGCCAGACATGACGCTCTTTGAGTAATCGTGAAGATAGACGCCATTCGCGGGCGTCTTTTACAGGCTCGGAGCAGTCATTGATATCTCCCTGAAGAAACCAGGTCTTGATCTCGATGCTCGGATCGATCTGCGAAACGATCTGCTGATGAACCTTGTGGACCGAGGAAAACGGCGAGCCGCTGGCCCACATCACATTAATGATGCTCATCGGACAATAAGCCCCGACGAAGCAAAGCCAGGGTCTGCACGGACGCAATCAATCTTTGGTAAAACCAATGCACACTCCAAACGGCAGCGTAAGCCCAGTATTCACTTGTCCCGGTGAGCAATGCGCCAGAAAGCAAGGCGAACGAAGGGGGTATCCAGTGAAACCTGAAAACAGTAGGTATAACCACAGCGCCGACTTCACGCTGCACTTGAATTTCAATAACGCCATGGCGTCACTTTTATTGGCGCATACCGGCCGTGAAACGACGCCTGAGGATGGAAATCAGACGCCAAAAGTCGCACGCAAACGCTCAAGCCACGTCAAAGGTGCAGGTGCTCGAAGCGCAGGCTCAAGCTCTTTGACAATACGTTGGCCAATGGTTGCAAAACTGAATTGCGACATTGCCAGATTACGGCCGTTGGCAGCAATACGAGCCGCCAATTGCGGGTCACCGCGCAACACGGCGAGTTTCGCCTGTAACTGCGGGATGTTGCTGTAAAGCACTACGGTGTCCATATCCCGCAGGCCCAGCGCGGCATTTTCTCCCTCTCCCTGATCATAGGCCAGTAAAACGCACCCGCAGGCCATGGCCTCGAAATTCTTGATCATGTACTCGCCCATACCGACATCGGCACTGACGAAAAATTTAATCCGGTTGAGGGTATCGCAGTATTCCTCGCCGGACTTGGTACGCGTCACCACCAGATTTTCCACCTGGCCCAACTCGTCGAGCAGAGCCTTGCGACCGCTGTAGGCCACGCTGTTGGTGCTGCCGACAAAGGCCAGTTCGATATCCCGCTCGCGCCCCTGATCCTGTAGCAGGCTCTGGTCATAGCCTTTGGGGACGAATACCGCATCGAAACCTTCGGCCCGCAAACGCTCGCTCACTATAAACCCGGAGCTGATAATTCGTACCCACGGCAGTTTCCGATAATGGGCGCTGAATTTTCCGGTGTACTTGCAGGAAATGTAGTTCTGGTAGGCATCGTGTTCGAGGATCACCAGATTGGGCACCGTGCGAATGAAGCTCACCTGACGGATTTCCTGTTTGAAACGCAGGAAAAAGACGATCCGGTCGTATTGGGTGACGTCGACTTCGCGGCGAAAATAGCCCCGCAGATTTCGCTGTTCGGCGGATGTCAGCCAGCGCAGATCACATTCGCAGTGCGCGGCGATGCCTTCATACAGGCGATCCAGAATGGCTCGTTGTTCTTTCTGGACCAGAAGTAGAACTTTCATTATTTTCCTTGCAGTTCCGCAGCCTGCTGTATCAGCTGTTCTTGCGCCAGAACAGCTCATGCCGGCGGACAGCCTTTCTGTAAAATTCGTTTTCACCTTCGGCCGGCCAGTGACGGCCCGCCAGCAAACGCTGCAAACAACGCCGCAACTTGCGCTTGAGCGGCATGGGGGGTTGCAGGTCGTGCATCATACCCAGCGCCATGGCTTTATCGCGCTGTTGCGAGACAGACAATTGCAGGCTATAGGGCGTCAGCTCCAGCGTGCTGTCGAAGACAGGCGGCAAGCTGACGCCACTGTAGGCGTTACCCATGGGCCAGCGATCATTGTCATGCAGGTGATTGGCGTAGCCCAGCATCACCTGCGGCTGCCACTCCAGCCCTTGCAGCGCTTCGAGCACCGCAGCCTGGGCGCAAATATGGTCAGGGTGAGGGTCGATAGCCGGATGCGGCATCACCAGCACTTGGGGGCGAGCCAGCAACAGCAGCGCCCGCAGATCAGCCAGCAGGTTGTTCCAGGTTGGCGCGCCGTCGGCATCACCGGGTAATTGCACCGAGTTGAATCGGCGAAACAGACGGGTGTCGCTCAGGTCAGCCTCGCGTGAAGCGATGGGTTGATCCGGCGCCGCCTGCATGGCGGGCAGTTGCAGACAAAAATAACCGAGCTGCACGCACTGCGCCTCGGGAACGCCGCCCCAGCGTGGAACGGCGATGCTGTCCCAGGCCCGCAATCGGCCCTTGATGCGGGCAGCCTCGGTCTTGTCCATCCCCATCTGTTGATAGTGCTCGGCTTCGATTTCGCCGGCAGTCAGGGTTACGATCCACGCATCCTGCGCCTGACTGTACAGCCCGAACGCCGCCAGTTCCGCATCGTCTGCATGAGGCGCGATGACCATGACTTTTTGCTGGCGGGCATCAGGCTGGCGAAAAACCCAAAGACGCGGCGAACCCTTGAGGCGGCAAAACCGTCCCCTGAGCCGCAAGGTGCCGTCAGCCAGCGAAGCGCCCAGCCCGCTGAGGTTCAGATAACGTACGCCGTCTACACCACGTTCGAACGCCTGGCAGTCCGCGACGTCAGCCCCCGTCAGTTCAACAGCCGGATCCAGAAATCGTCCGAGCCAGGTGCTGCTGAGTGTGATCGCCAGAATCAGGGTCTCGTCGCCCGCCAGGACCAGGGGCGCATCAACACGCAGACTATCCCCTGCCAGGCTGACGCCAGACACCTCGGCGTCTTTCGCAAAATTGTAGAGGTAGTCGTCTTTAGGCGAATAAAACAGATGGTCGGCAAACCATGCTTCGTGAGCCATCCAACCGAGCAGCGCCAGCAGCAATGGCAACCACCACGCTACCAGTACACCAACGGTCATCAGCAAGAGCACGCCGATCAGCAGCGCCACACGCTTGTTACGGCGATGGCGCTTGAGCAACTGTTGTTTACGACTCAAATCTGGAATACCGGCACGGAGTTACACCATCGATCCTTGTACTCGCGATCGGCGCGACCGAACGAGAAGCGCAGCGGCTTGCCCAGCGTGCGAGCCTCTTCCCAGGCACTTTGGGTATTGAGAAAACTCAATACGCTGCCAGGGCTGAAGTCGCGCGTTTCGGGGTCCACGCCACCATTGACGTATTCGACGCTGATCCACTCGGGCGCTTCAACGCGATACACCAGTTGAATAGCGATAGCCGCATCATTGAGGAAGATCACCGAGCCCGTCAGGAACTCCCGCAGCAGTTCAATCACTTCGCCCATTCTCTCGGCTCCGGTGGCGGGAAACCCCCAACGCCGCTGGAAAAGGTCGCAATACATGCGCGCCATGTCGACACTGCTGAATTCGCTGACCGGACGAACGATGCCGCCAGCCTCTTCCAGCAGGCGCAGTTCACGGCGCTGGTTGTAGCGGAATTTTTTCGACAGCTCTTCAGGCGTACGCGCCATTGCCAGGGATTCCGCCTGGGGTTTGAAGGTGGTCACGCGGCCCTCATTTAGGGCCGACAGATAACGCCCGCGATGGCGCACCGGCACCTGTGCATCGGCGGCCACGGGCAGGATCAGCTCGGCGTTACCCAGATCGAACAGGCCCTTTTTCCCCCGGCTTTTCAGCACGTCTTTGGACAGCGCCAGCGAACGCCCCCAGGTCGGGATTGCGGCCTTGATATCGCCGTCTTGCTCCCAGGCCAGATAACGCACGGGGATTTCAGCCAACCCGGCAAGGCGCTCAACCACCAAAGGGTGCGTCGCTACGCTACCGCCGAAACGCTGCCAGGCCTGCTGATAAGCCTGGGCATCGATCAGACTCCAGCCACGCTCACGCCAGCCTTGAAATCGGTTGAGCATCAAGACTCCGCCGTCACACTGGCGACCTGCGGCAGACGCCAGAACACGTCACGCACCGCTTGATCGGAGAAACGCTCGCGCAGGCGCAGCAGCATCAGATCGGCACAGGCCTGACGCTGTTCGGCATCCAGTGCCGACAAGTGAAGCAACCCCTGAGCCAATCGTTCGACATCCCCCATCGGGAATAGCACACCCACACCTTCGACCACTTCCTTCGCCCCGCCGCAAGACGTTGCCAACACCGGCACGCCAGCGACCATGGCCTCCAGCAGGACCATGCCGAACGGTTCGTGGTCCGAGCTGAGGGCAAACACGTCGAAAGCCTTGTAATAACGGCGCGCATCCGGAACCTGCCCGAGAAACAGCACCTGGGAGCCAATACCCAACTCCAGCGCCAGCTCCTTGAGGTCCTGCTCAAGGCGGCCCTTGCCAAGAATCACCAACTGGCTCCCCGGCGGCAACTCAGGCAACGCCTGGGCGAACCCGCGCAGCAACGTGGCCTGATCCTTGTCCGGGTGCAGCCGCCCGACATTGCCGACAATCCAGGCCGATGGCGACAGACCCAGCTCTTCACGGGCCTGTGCAGCGGAAAACTGGCTGGCCTGGAGCTGCTCGATATCGATCCGGTTGTACAAGGTCTGGATACGCCCGGTGGGCCATTTCGGCAAACTTTTGCGCATGTCGTCGCGCACCGCATCGGACACACCGAGCAGGCTCAGACGCCAGCGGAAAATATGCGCGAACAGCTTACGGCTACGGCGCTGGTAGTCGCCGAAGGCATGGTGCACGCCGATGACAGGCAGGCGCGTCGCCAGCAGGGCGATGTAGACGGGTTTGAAGCGATGAGCGATGCAGAAACTGAAGTCCCGGGACGCGACGATCTTGCGCAGATCGCGAATCGCGTTGATTTTCAGGCCCCGGATAGCCTTGGAGCTGTACTCCAGAAACAACACCTCATCCGAAGCACACCCCTCGGCTACCTCGGCATCGGCAGTGCCGGTCAGGAATACCGTGGTGACACGGTAACCCTTGCCGGCGAACAGGCTGGCGTATTGCCGGGCGCAGTCCAGAAACGGGCCATCATAGCCGTGGCAGAACTGCAGCACATGACGCTCAGCCGAGCGTGTCATAGGTTTCCACGCCGTCTTTGACCACCAGAATGTCTTCCATGATCAGGTATTCCAGGTCCGAGCCGAAGAACATGTTCAAGGCATCGGTAGGCGAGCAGATCATCGGTTCGCCGCGACGGTTCAGTGACGTGTTCAACGACACCCCGTTGCCGGTCAGGTTTTCCAGGGCCTTCATCATGTCGTAGTAACGCGGGTTGTATTCGCGCTTGAGCACCTGGGCGCGAGAAGTGCCGTCCTCGTGGACGACTTCCGGCACGCGGGTTTTCCATTCTTCGGCCACTTCAAAGGTGAAGGTCATGAACGGGGCCGGGTGATCGATCTTGATCATCTGTGGCGCAACGGTGTCGAGCATCGACGGGCAGAAAGGCCTCCAGCGCTCGCGGAACTTGATCTGATGGTTGATGCGATCCGCAACACCCGCAACGCTTGGGCAGCCGATAATCGAACGACCGCCCAACGCACGCGGGCCGAACTCCATGCGGCCCTGGAACCAGGCCACCGGATTGCCCTCGACCATGATTCTGGCGATGCGCTCGGGGGTGTTTTCGATCTGGCGCCACACCGGTTTGCTCGGATGACGGGCGCAAGCGGCGATCACGTCTTCGTTGCTGTAGGACGGGCCGAGGTAGACGTGTTCCATCTTCTCCACCGGCACGCCGCGTGCGTGGGACACATAAGCCGCCGCGCCCACCGCCGTGCCCGCGTCGCCGGAAGCCGGCTGCACGAACAGCTCCTTGACCTCAGGGCGTGCAATGATCTTCTGGTTCAACTTGACGTTCAGCGCACAGCCACCCGCAAATGCAATCTTGCCGGTTTCCTTGAGGATGTCGCCCAGGTAGTGATCCATCATCTGCAACGCCAGCTTCTCGAACAGCGCTTGCATGCTGGCGGCGTAATGGATGTAGGGCTCATCAGCCACGTCGCCCACACGCTTGGGACCCAGCCACTCGATCAGCTTGGGCGAGAAATAGAAGCCTTTGCCGTTCTCTTTATAGCGACGCAGGCCGATCACGTTGGCCAGTTCGGTATTGATCACCAACTCGCCGTTCTCGAAGGTCGCAAGACGCGAGAAATCGTATTTGCTGGCGTCGCCGTAGGGCGCCATGCCCATGACCTTGAACTCGCCATCGAGCATCTCGAAACCAAGGAATTCGGTGATCGCGCCATAAAGGCCGCCCAGGGAGTCCGGGTCGAAAAACTCTTTGATCTTGTGGATCTTGCCGTTTTCGCCGTAGCCAAAGAACGTCGTGGCGTACTCACCCTTGCCATCGATGCCCATGATCGCGGTTTTCTCTTTGAAACCGGAACAGTGGTAAGCGCTGGAAGCGTGGGCCAGATGGTGCTCGACCGGCTCGATCTTGATTTTCTTCGGATCGAAACCCAGTTGCTCAAGGCACCAGACGATCTTGTTGCGGTAGCGCTTGTAACGGCGGTTGCCCATCAGCAGCGCGTCCAGCGCACGATCCGGGGCGTACCAGTAACGCTTGGCATAGTGCCAGCGCGCCTTGCCGAACAGACTGATGGGCGCGAAAGGAATCGCCACCACATCCACATCCGAAGGCTTGATGCCCGCCTGCTCCAGGCAGAACTTCGCCGACTCGTAGGGCATGCGATTCTTTGCATGCTTATCGCGAACGAAGCGCTCTTCTTCAGCCGCCGCGACGAGCTTGCCGTCGATGTACAAGGCCGCGGAAGGATCATGGCTAAGGGCGCCGGACAGGCCAAGGATCGTCAATGCCACTAGGGTCTAGCCTCTTTAGTCTGCATGCAGGCGGCAGGCGCCTGAGAAAAATGTGTGCTCTCGCCCGCAGGCGAGGAACAGCTAAAGCGCGGGATTATAGCGTAATGACAAGTGGATTTGCTGGGCATTGAGCAAATCCTCAACCATCGCCTGACCGTCAGCCACGGGACCGGACACGACATTTGTTGTAGGCCTTTTCCCAAACCCCTTTGGACGCATTGAGCCCATCCCGCTCATAAGCCACTCTGCCGCCCTTATTCAGGGATCCGGTTGTGCCTCGTCGCGCGCGCCCATCTGACCCTGGTTCTCAGAGAGAGCGCCCGCTCAAAGGCAAGGAGCCTGCAATGACTCATCCCTTCCAGACCCCACGGGGCCATATGGCCAACCTGATCGCCTGCTCCAAAAGCGCGGATGCGCCCGATGCCGGCGGGATGTGCCCGTTGATGAGCCAGACCCTGCAACTGCTGCCGGTGCGCTATGGCCGGGTGGAGGAGCTGGACCCATCCATCGAGCT
>NZ_JAFCTZ010000010.1:0-202390 GCF_049896285.1 Pseudomonas sp. DWP3-1-2
CGTTACAACCTGCTGTCAACTGCCTTTTTTCACCGCTTTCGATCAACCCATCGAAGCCTCTTCCTCGCCAACCAAACTGGCTAACCACTTGATTAACAAGAGGTTTTCCGTTTCGTCTGTTCCGGAAGAGGTGCGAATTATAGAGAGATTCGAGGAGGCGTCAACCGTTTATTTACGCTTTTGTTACAACAGCACTCCTTTTGGCTTTAACCCGCTGGATTCGCTTGGCGATCATAGGGATCCGCATAATAAGAAGGCCCACCCCGATCACAGCGTATATCGACCACTCTTTGAGATCTGCCCGGACGATCCAAAGCATATGCAACAGCCCTAGCCCGAGAATCACATAGATCAGTCGATGAAGCTTCTTCCACTTTGCTCCCAATCGACGCTGGCTGTAGCGATTCGAAGTGACGGCCAGTGCCAGCAAACACAGGAAAGCCAGGCTCCCCACAATAATGTAAGGCCGCTCCACCAGCTCGGTGCCCAGCTGCGCCCAGTCCAACCCCAGGATGAATACCGCATAGGCGCTCATGTGCATGAAGACGTAGGCAAAGCACCAGAGCCCTAGCTGCCTGCGAACTGAAATCCAGCCAGCCCACCCCGTCATCCGCTGCAGCGGCGTCATGGCGAGGGTTATCAACAACAGAATCAGTGTGCCCAGGCCGAGCCGATCCACCAGCACCTTTCCAGGATCAGGACCTAAAGCGAAAATCCAGGCTTGATAGAGCCAAAGCACCGGTGCAACGCACGCAGCCAAAAAGACGCCGAGCCGCCAGAACGGGTAACGCATCAGTAGTTCTTCCTCAGATCGAGACCTGTGTATAAGGAGGCGACCTCCTCCCCGTAACCGTTGAACATTTCTGTCGGACGGGTATTAGGGCTGAACAGCCCGCTTGGCAAGCGTCGTTCACGGGCTTGCGACCAACGCGGGTGATCAACCGTCGGGTTAACGTTGGCGTAGAAGCCGTACTCGTCGGACGCAATGCTCTGCCAGGTTGTTTTCGGCTGCTCACTGACCAGACTGATACGCACGATAGACTTCACACTTTTGAAGCCATACTTCCATGGCACCACCAAACGCAGCGGTGCTCCGTTCTGGTTGGGTAACTCGCGCCCATACATCCCTACCGCAAGAATGGCCAAAGGGTTCATGGCTTCATCAAGCCGCAACCCTTCGACATAGGGCCAGTCGATCAGCGCAAAACTGGAACGCTGACCCGGCATGGTTTTCGGATCCTGCAGCGTTTCGAAGCGGATGTATTTTGCCTTGGAGGTGGGCTCGACTTGCTTGAGCAGCGCCGAGATGGGAAAGCCAATCCAAGGGATGACCATCGACCATGCCTCGACACAGCGCAATCGGTAGATCCGCTCTTCCAGCTCGTAGGGCTTCATGAAGTCTTCAAGGGCATAGCGACCCGGCTTGCCGACCTCTCCGTCGATGACCACACTCCAGGGTTCGGTTTTGAGCGACCCGGCATTTTGCGCAGGATCACTTTTGCCTGTTCCGAACTCGTAGAAGTTGTTGTAGTGGGTCGCGTCCTTGAAAGGTGTGATGGCCTCATTTTTGACGTTGACCGCCTGCCATTTGGTCGAAGGCAGCTTTTCGGCAAACCACGACGGCGCGCTCCCTGGCTCAACATCCGCATAACGGGAAGGATCAGCAGCGCTGGCCCAACGCGGCATTGCGCCGACAGCCAGACCTGCCAGCGAGCTGCCCAGCAGCGTGCGACGGGAGAGATAGAGGGATTCGGGAGTGACGTCCGACTCTTTGCAGTCAGACGACGAGGGAAGCTTGATTAGCATGACAACTCCGCAGTCTATGGAACAGATGCACCAATAGACTGCGGAGTATGGGGGAAATTACATCACTCGGCCGATCGGCTACGACGCAGACGTAACAAATATTGAACCGGGCCGGAGGCTGCATAGGCGAGGAATATCAGCAGCAGAATGCGCGGCGGATCGCTGAACACGACAGCGAACACCAGCACGACCGCCAAAATCGCAACAAAGGGGACGCGGCCCTTCAGATCCAGCTCCTTGAAGCTGTTGTACTTGATGTTGCTGACCATCAGCATGCCTGCGGCCGCTACCAGCAAGGCCACCAGAAACGAAAGCTTGGACCCCTGGATTCCGTAGTCACTGAATGCCCATACCGTACCGGCAACGACGCCTGCCGCAGCCGGACTTGCAAGCCCAATGAAATAGCGCTTGTCGGCTGTGCCCACCTGCGTGTTGAAGCGCGCCAGACGCAACGCTGCGCCCGCGACATAAATGAAGGCAACCATCCAGCCCACTTTGCCCATATCGCCCAGCGCCCAACCAAAGGCGAGCAATGCAGGCGCAACGCCGAAGGCAACCATGTCGGACAAGGAATCATATTCCGCGCCGAACGCACTCTGGGTGTTGGTCATGCGTGCCACTCGACCGTCCAGCCCATCGAGAACCATGGCGACGAAAATGGCAATGGCGGCAAATGCGAAATACTTGCTCGCCCCTGCAGCATCACCCGCGCTCAAGGCACTCTGGGCGCTCATCGAACTGATGATGGAGTAGAAGCCGGCAAACAGATTTGCCGTAGTGAAAAGGTTTGGCAGCAGATAGATACCGCGATGCCGGACCTTGCGACCTTCGGCGTCATGCCCTTCTTCAATGTGTTCATCGATCGGCAGCAGGCTTTCGGCGTCAGAAGCCTTGCTTGGCTCTTCAGGACGTTCGCTCATGGACATTACCTTGCAACGGTGTGGAAAGTTTCGACAGATGTCTGCGGCGAGGGTTCGCCTGCAAACGATGCAGCTTTATACCAGAAGCGTCGAAGCCTGTTGCCGTTTCAGCGCAAAACGACAGGCCCGAAATAAAAAAACGCGGCCCAGTGGCCGCGTTCTTCTACCGCAGAACAAATCGAAAAGACTTAGTTCTTGTCTTTGTCGACGATTTTGTTCGCAGCAATCCAAGGCATCATGGAGCGCAGTTGCTCGCCGATGATTTCGATGCCGTGCGCAGCGTTGTTACGACGCTTGGCGGTCATCGAAGGATAGCCGGTGGCGCCTTCGCTGATGAACATCTTCGCGTATTCACCGTCCTGGATGCGCTTCAGAGCATTGCGCATCGCCTGACGGGATTCAGCGTTGATGACTTCAGGACCGGTCACGTATTCGCCGTATTCGGCGTTGTTGGAGATCGAATAGTTCATGTTGGCGATACCGCCTTCGTACATGAGGTCAACAATCAGCTTCAATTCGTGCAGGCATTCGAAGTACGCCATTTCCGGAGCGTAGCCAGCTTCAACCAGCGTCTCGAAGCCCGCTTTGACCAACTCAACGGTACCGCCGCACAGCACGGCTTGTTCGCCGAACAGGTCAGTTTCGGTTTCGTCTTTGAACGTGGTTTCGATGATGCCGGTACGACCGCCGCCAACGCCCGAAGCGTAAGACAGAGCAACGTTCTTGGCATTGCCCGAGGCGTCCTGGTAGATCGCGATCAGGTCAGGAATACCGCCGCCTTTTACGAACTCGGTACGCACGGTGTGACCTGGTGCCTTGGGGGCGATCATGATCACGTCCAGGTCAGCGCGAGGCACAACCTGGTTGTAGTGGATTGCGAAACCGTGGGAGAAGGCCAGTGTTGCGCCCTTTTTCAGGTTCGGCTCGACTTCGTTCTTGTACAGGGCGGACTGGAATTCGTCCGGGGTCAGGATCATGACCAGATCAGCAGCCGCTACGGCGGAAGCAACATCAGTCACTTTCAGGCCATGCGCTTCAGCCTTGGCGACAGTCGCCGAACCTTTACGCAGGCCAACAGTGACATCTACGCCGGAGTCTTTCAGGTTGCACGCCTGGGCGTGACCTTGAGAACCGTAACCGATGATGGCAACTTTTTTGCCCTGGATGATCGAAAGGTCGCAGTCTTTGTCGTAATAAACTTTCATGAAATTCCCCTGTTATCCTGGCCGTTCAGGCCATTTGCTAAATAAGTTAGATGCTCAGCACTTTGTCGCCGCGGGCAATGCCCGTAACGCCGCTGCGTACTGTTTCCAGGATGGCAGCAGTGCCAATGGCCTGAATGAAGCTGTCCAGCTTGTCGCTTGTACCGGTCAGTTGCACGGTATAGACACTGGCTGAAACGTCAACGATTTGCCCACGGAAAATATCCGTCGTGCGTTTGATCTCGGCGCGCTGTGCGCCGGTGGCCTTGATCTTGATCAGCATCAGTTCGCGCTCGATGTGGGCACTTTCCGACAGATCGACCAGCTTGACCACTTCGACCAGCTTGTTAAGGTTTTTGGTGATCTGCTCGATCACCTCATCCTGGCCGACAGTGGTCAACGTCAGGCGCGACAGCGTCGGGTCTTCGGTTGGCGCCACAGTCAGGCTTTCGATGTTGTAATTGCGTTGCGAAAAAAGGCCCACGACGCGAGACAAGGCACCGGGTTCGTTTTCCAGCAAAAGGGAAATGATGTGCCGCATGATTAAGTCCGCTCCGTCTTGCTCAGCCACATATCGCGCATGGAGCCGTCTTTGATCTGCATCGGGTAGACGTGCTCGGTGACATCAACCTGAATATCGATAAACACCAAGCGGTCCTTCATGGCGAAGGCCTCTTCCATCATCGGCTTCAAATCCTTCAGCTCGGTGATGCGCATGCCGACGTGGCCATAGGCCTCGACCAGCTTCACGAAGTCAGGCAGCGACTCCATATAAGAGTGCGAGTGACGACCGCTGTAGCTCATGTCCTGCCACTGGCGAACCATGCCGAGCACGCCGTTGTTGAGCAGAATGATCTTCACCGGCAGATCGTATTGCAGGCAGGTCGACAGTTCCTGGATGTTCATCTGGATACTGCCTTCACCCGTCACGCAGGCGACGTCTGCATCCGGAAAGCTGAGTTTGACGCCCATGGCTGCAGGGAAACCAAAACCCATGGTGCCCAGGCCGCCGGAGTTGATCCAGCGATTGGGCTTGTTGAAGCGGTAGTACTGCGCCGCAAACATCTGGTGCTGACCAACGTCGGACGTGATGTAAGCATCGCCCTTGGTGACTTCACACAGCGTTTCGATGACTTTCTGAGGCTTGATAACGGTGCCGTCGCCCGGGTTGTACGGGAACATGCCGTTATCGCCACGCCACTCTTCGATCTGCTTCCACCAACTGGCGACCAAAGCTTTATCCGGCGTCTCGCCAATATCCTTGAGGGTGGTAACCATTTCGGTCAACACGCTCTCTACCGGACCGACGATAGGTACGTCAGCCTTGATCGTCTTGGAAATCGATGCAGGGTCGATATCGATGTGGATGATCTTGGCGTTCGGGCAGAATTTCGCCGCACCATTGATCACGCGATCATCGAAACGCGCGCCCACGGCCAGGATCACGTCGGCATGGTGCATTGCCAGGTTGGCGGTGTAGCTGCCGTGCATGCCCAGCATGCCGAGGAACTGGCGATCCATGCCCGGATAAGCGCCCAGGCCCATCAAGGTATTGGTCACCGGAGCGTTCAGCGATTGCGCCAGCTCGGTCAGTTGCCCGGAGCCATTGCCCAGGATCACGCCGCCGCCGGCGTAGATGATGGGACGCTTGGCCGCAAGCAGCATTTCCACAGCCTTGCGGATCTGGCCCGAGTGACCACGAACCGCCGGGCTGTAGGAACGAAGCTTGGCTTTTTTCGGGAACACGTACTCGAATTTCTCGGCCGGGTTGGTCATATCTTTCGGGATATCGACCACCACCGGCCCTGGACGACCGGACTGCGCCAGGTAGAAAGCCTTCTTCAGGACTTCCGGGATTTCCGAGGCATGCTTGATCATGAAGCTGTGCTTAACGATCGGACGGGAAATACCGATCATGTCGGTTTCCTGAAATGCGTCGGTACCCACCAGAGTACTGGCTACCTGCCCGGAAAGAATCACCATCGGAATCGAGTCCATGTACGCCGTGGCGATACCGGTGATTGCGTTGGTGGCGCCAGGGCCGGAAGTGACCAGCACCACGCCAGCCTTGCCGGTCGCGCGAGCGTAGCCATCAGCCATGTGCGTTGCCGCTTGTTCGTGACGAACAAGGATATGACTCACGGCAGGTTCTTTGAACAGGGCATCGTAGACATGCAGGAGGGCACCACCAGGGTACCCGTAGATATGCTTAACGCCTTCGTCACGCAAAAAGCGGACGATCATTTCGCCGCCGGATAAAAGCTCCACGTTGTTCACCTCTAAAACGCCAGAATACCGCCCACAAACGAGGACGGGTCTTAATAGGTTTTACTGCCAAGCAGAGCATGAGCGACGGTGGTCGCCGACTACGTCAGCACTGACTGAGCAAGTATTGGGATGACCCCAGAGTGTTGCGGGGCTTTCCCACCCAGCGCGAGGTAACGCGTTGCGGGTGTAACAGGTCGGCGCGGGTGTGCGCCTCATGATCTACCGAGATGGTCTGCTTCTGGCAGTCCTTCCACAGCGAACTTTGGATTGTTGTGATTCGACCCTCTCAAGTCAAGCAATCCGTAAGCTTTCTTATCACTAACCGCATGAAAAACCACCAGATGGGACCGCGCAAGGGTGCTTGTGATAGCTTGCGCAGTGAACACCCTTCCAAGGAAACGGTATGCACCGCATGATTTTCCCTGTCCTGCTCGCCTTGGCAATCAGCAACACCAGCCAGGCCGCGCAGGTTTACAAATGGGTCGATGCTCAAGGCGTGACGCACTTCGACGCCCAACCTCCGGCAGGGCAAGCGGCGCAGGAAATCAATACGGCAACGCCACCCCCGGCCCCTGCTTCTGGCAGGCCAACGGATGACGTTGATGGCGAAAAGCAACAGCGAGCCATTGATACCAAGGTAAAAAAACAGGTTGCCGCAGAAGAAACCAGGCGCAAGGAAAACTGTACAACCCTGCGCACGAACCTCGCCCAGTTGAAGATCAACCCACGCGTGCGTGAAGAGGTCGAGGGCGGCGTGAGGCGCCTGTCAGAAGAGGAGCGCCAGTCACGTATCAGTGAAACGCAAAAGGCGATCGACGACTTTTGCAGCTAGAGGCGAACGCTGCCTAGGCAAACTCGGTAATCAGTCGATCAAAATGCGCCAGCAGTTGTTGCAGAAATCGGGTTTCCTGAGGGCGAGAGGCGTAGACCATTTCGGCCATGTCAAGAATCCCGGACGCATTGGGCAGCGGCAGGTTTTCCTCAAGAATGATCTTCATGCGTGGCAGGAAAATCCACTGCAACCATTGCTCGAATTCCAGGGTGTCGACACAAAACGGCTCGACACTGGACAACGCCTCATCGCTGGGAGGCTTGTCGCTCCACCACCCCAGCACCCTCAGTTCGCGCTCGATCAGCAGCAAGTGTTCCGCCACCTCAGGAAAGCGTTTGTCCATCACGCGCCCACCTTGGCTTTTTGACGCGCCAAGGCAGCACCCGCCGAGTCACCCTGTTTTTCCCGAGCCTGGGCGATGATTTCCCAGAGGCTGGCCTGCAAGCTGGGGCTGCCATTGGCATAGGTCAGGCCGCGACGGGCAAGCTGTTCCGCTTGCGCGGCATCGCCCTGGGCGAGTCGAACCTGCGCCAGGCGGTAGATCACTTGCGGCTCACGAGGCGCAACACGCTGCGCTCGCTCCAGACTCGAAGAAGCGCCATTGAGGTCGCCCCCGTTTTGCTGTTGCTGGGCTGTGGTCAGCAAAGCCAGCACTGGACCGTCCAGTTGCTCATCAGCGGAGAGACCGCCGCCTGATGAAGGAATGCCGGTGGGCGCGGAGGCTGCAGGCATGCTGTAGCTGTTGTTACTGATCGGCGCGGTATTGATTGGCGCCTGATTGACCGGCGATGTGTCAATCGGAGCACCGGTGCTAAATGGCACAGCACTGGCACCGCCGTCCGGGATGACCACAACCACACCGGAATCCTGCGGAACAGCCTGGGCCTGGGCAGGCGCTCGCGCGGCAGCCGGCCGATAGGCACCGTTGCGGGAAGCTGCAACCCGCTCACCGTTTGACACTTTCGAGCTGGCATCGACGACCGGAATCGAGCCACGCTCAACACTGGCACAACCATTGAGCAAAGCCAGAGCTGTTAAAGCTGGAATCCACCATTTGTTCACGTGTTGTCCTCTTTACTTAATTCAACCAGCCTTTGACCCAATCCATGACGGAATCGGCGGGGGCTGGCGCTGCGCCACAGGTCGGACCGGGCGCGGGTTCGCTGCCGCGAATATACGGCATCTGGACGGCGTTCGGGCAGCCTGCATCCGTACCCTGCCCTGTCCCGGCATTAACCCACGCCTGAACCACGTTATCCGGTAACGGCATGTCCAACGGCAACGGGTCGGCCTTGTGCATGAAGCTGGTCCATACCTGCAACGGCCCGGTGGCCCCGGTAAATGGCGTCTTGCCGTTATCATCACGGCCCATCCAGACGACTGCCAGCAGATCCTGGCTGAAGCCTGCAAACCAGGCGTCGCGCGAATCGTTAGTCGTACCGGACTTGCCCGCCAGGTTCAATGAACTCGGTAATACGTTATAAGCGGCCTTGCCCGTACCTTCGCGCATCACCCGCTGCATGGCGTTCTGCAGCAGATAAATGGCGCCCGGATCGAAGCGCTGCTGGATCTGGAACGGATAACGCTTGAGCGGCTCGCCCTCGGCAGTCAAAACGCTGCGAATCGAGCGCATCGGGGTGCTGAAGCCGCCATTGGCGATGGTCTGATACATCGTTGCTACCTGCATCGGGCTTAACGCGCCCGCGCCCAGCAACATGGAGGGATAGGCCGGCCAGTCAGCCTCTACGCCAAGCTTGCCCAAAGTCTTGAGGACATTCGGCACGCCTGTTTCCAGGCCGATCTTGGCGCTGGACAAGTTGTAGGAGTGCGCCAGCCCCTGATACAGGAAGATGTTGCCGTGTGCCTTGTGGTCGTAGTTCTGCGGCTTCCAGATCTGACCGTCTGCCCCCTTGACCTGGAACGGCTCGTCGGCCACCCAACTGGTCAAGGTGTACTTGCTCGGTTGCTCCAGAGCGGTCAGGTAAATGACCGGCTTGATCAATGACCCTATCTGGCGAACCGCATCGATGGCCCGGTTGAACCCGGCATAGCCGGGCTGACGACTGCCAATCAGCGCCTGGACTTCACCGGTTTCCGGATTGGTCACGACCATGGCCGCTTCCACTGCGTCAACGCCTTTGCGCCCACCCAGCTTTTTGAACGTCTCGGTCATGGCCGCTTCGGACTTCATCTGCAGGATCGGATCGAAGCTGGTGAATATGCGCAATCCTTCCTCGGTCAAGTCTTCGTCGCGATAGTCTTCGCGCAACTGCCGCTTGACCAGATCCAGGAACACCGGAAACGAACTGTCCGCCAGACTGCCGGTTTTGGTCACACCCAAAGGCATTTTCTTCGCGGCGGCAACAACGTCCGCCGTGGCAACTCCCTGCTGCTCGAGAAGATCCAGAACCAGGTTACGACGCTCAAGCGCACGCTCGGGATTACGCCGCGGGTTGTAGTAGGACGGCCCCTTGACCAGACCGACCAGCAGCGCAACCTGATGCAGCTTGAGCTCTGAAAGTGGCTGGCTGAAGAAATACTGGCTGGCGAGGCCGAAGCCATGCACGGCGCGCTGGCCGTCCTGCCCGAGGAACACCTCGTTGAGGTACGCCTCCAGAATTTCCTGCTTGCTGTAATGAATCTCCAGCAAGACCGCCATCATGGCCTCAGTCAGCTTTCGGCTGAGGGTTCGCTCACTGGTCAGGTAGAAGTTCTTGACCAATTGTTGCGTCAGCGTACTGCCCCCCTGACGCATCTGGCCAGCAGAAGCGTTGACCCAGACGGCCCGGAGAATGGACTTGGGCGAGACGCCGAAGTGGTGATAAAAATCGCGATCTTCGACGGTCACCAGGGTGTCGAGCAAATACGGCGGCGCCTGATCGAGCTTGATCAGAATCCGGTCTTCGAGGTTCTTGGGGTACAACCCACCGATCATCAGCGGTTCAAGACGGGCCACGGCAAGCTTTGCGCCATTGGCGGAGCTCAGTTCGGCAACGTAGTCACCGGAAAAGCGCACACGGACCTGCTGCGCGGGGTCCATGCCTTCATAGAATTGAAAGCCACGGGTATTGAGCTCAACCGTATTGCCATTCACTGCCGCCGCACCAGGGCCGTTCGCGACGCTTTCGCGACGGTAGCCCAGGGCATCCAGCTCAATGAGGAAATCGTCCTTGGTGAGCTTTTGCCCGACGAACAGCTCAAGTGGCCTTGCGTAGACCTTGGCCGGAATAGTCCAGCGCTTGCCGGAGAACTTTTCCTGAACGATGGCATCGAGATAGATGGCAAAGCCGGCCAGCACGACCAAACCGACAAGACTGAGCTTCAAAGCCCAGCCCATCCAGGTGCGAAGTCGGCCAGGGGCAGGTTTTTTTGGGGTACGGGGAGAGCGAGTACGAGTCATGGCGGCGGATTATACGCACTTTGCAAGGGTTCGAAAGGCGGCCGTGCCAGCGGTTTGCAGGCTAGCGTCAAGCGGCCATAATGGCTGCCTTGAGCCATTAATCCAATTATCACTTCTGAAGGATCGTCCGTGAGCCAGTCACTGATTGCAGCCCTGCAAAACCCTGCTCTTTATCCGCATCCGGTCGAAGGCTTCCAGCTTATCGAGACGCACATTTCGTGGGTGCTGCTGACGGGTCCCTTCGCCTATAAATTCAAGAAACCAGTGAATTTCGGCTTTCTGGACTTCACGACTCTGTCGGCGCGCCAACATTTCTGTAACGAAGAGTTGCGCCTGAACCAGCGCCTGACCGACGATCTGTACCTGGACGTCATACCGGTTACCGGCACGCCAGACGCGCCACAGCTGGGTGGCGAAGGCGAAGTCATCGAGTACGCGCTGAAAATGCGTCAGTTTCCGCAAAACGGCCTGTTCAGCACCTTGCAGGCCAATGGCGAGCTGACCGCTGCACACATCGACGAGATGGCCCGGCAAATCGGTAAATTTCATACCACGGCTCCCGTGGTGACGGCGGAGCACGACCTGGGTTCGCCGGACAGCGTCATGGCACCCGTGCTGCAGAACTTTGAGCAGATCCGGCCACTGATCAGCGAAAAAGCCGATCTGTTGCAACTGGGCGCCTTGCAAGAATGGGCAGAAACCAGTTTCAACCGTCTCAAACCCTTGCTGGAGCGGCGCAAGGCAGAAGGCTTCATTCGTGAATGCCATGGCGACATCCACCTGGGCAATATCACGCTGATTGACAACAAGGTTGTGATCTTCGACTGCGTGGAGTTCAACGAGCCGTTCCGCATGACCGACGTCTACGCCGACATCGGCTTTCTGGCCATGGACCTGGAAGATCGCGGCCTTAAATCCCTTTCACGTCGCCTCATCAGCCAATACCTGGAAATAACCGGCGACTATCAAGGCCTTGAGCTGCTGAATTTCTACAAAGCGTACCGCGCACTGGTGCGTGCCAAGGTTGCTCTGTTCAGCCTGCCAGCGGATGCCGATCCTGTGCAACGGGGTACCACGCTTCGCCAATACCGCAACTATGCGAATCTGGCCGAAAGCTACAGCGCGATCCCGTCTCTCTTTCTGGCCATCACCCATGGCGTGTCGGCCGTGGGCAAAAGCCACGTGGCCATGCGCCTGGTCGAGTCCCTGGGCGCCATCCGCGTGCGATCCGACATTGAGCGCAAGCGTTTATTGGCAGCCAGGGATGCGAGCGCCGGGCTTTACAGCGAAGCAGCCAGCATCGCCACTTATGAAAGCCTGCATCAGTTGGCAGGCGTCGTCCTGCGCGCCGGATTCCCCGTCATTATCGACGCGACCTACCTCAAGAGCGACCAGCGCAAAGCGGCGGCGCATGTCGCAGAAGCCACTGGCGTTCCGTTTCTGATTCTGGACTGCGAAGCCCCCCATGCTGTGATCGCGGGCTGGCTGGCTCATCGCCAGGCGGAAAATAATGATCCGTCCGACGCAACGCTGGACGTGATAGAGGCCCAACAGGCCAGTCGCGAGCCACTGAGTGCCGAAGAATTGCTGCACAGCAAGCACGTGCAGACCAATAAAAGTTCGGACCTGGACAGCCTGATCGAGAACATCCGTCAGCGCCTTCCCGGCCTCTGAAAAATGTTCGAGCCGATTGGAAAATAGCACTTCCCGGCTCGAAAATAGTGGCGATATACTGGCGCCACAATTCCAACGCAACGGAAGAGGCCCCTATGAGCCAGCCGAAGATACTTGATTCGTTTTTGTACGCACTGCTGCGCAAAGACGACATTGCCGGATTCAATCTGCAGAAACCCAAGACCGGCACTGTGGATCTGGCTGGAGGTGATTTTCGTGGCCTGGATCTGCGCAACCTGGATACCGCAGGCATCGACTTTACCGATGCCTATTTTCGCTCGGCGGACCTGCGCGGTCTTGATTTGAGCAATACGCCCATGGAGGGCGCCAGTATTGCCCATGCGCAGATATCCGGTGCATTCTTCCCTGCCGAACTGTCGGCTGACGAGATCCTGATGTCCGTCAACTTCGGTACCCGCATGCGCTATCGCACTCACTAACGAACAAGGCTCACCTGCCGGCATGTGCAACGCATGCCGGGATCTGCCGCCCTGAACCAGTTGTGCCATCTATCGCCCCGATGCTCCGTAAGTCGTCCCCCCTCCTTGTGGCCACAGGCTGCGAACTACACTAGGTGGACGTTCACCTGCGCGTCACATAGTGTCGATGCGTAGCATCGCATGGAGGCAATGATGAACGATGAACTGCAACATCTTAAAAATCTTGGCAAGACTTCATCTCAGTGGTTGCACGCGGTAGGCATTCACAGCGCTACGGATTTACGGAAAGTGGGTTCGGTCGGTGCTTTTCAGGCTGTTCGAAAACGAGGGTTCCGTGCAACTAAAGTGCTGTTATATGCCATAGAAGCAGCGCTGTTGGATATTCACTGGAATGACCTGCCGATTGATCGCAAAAATGCCTTGAATAACCAATTGAATAGCCCGGCATCTCGAGCAGAGGGTTAAGCGAGTCAGACGCCCAAAATAAACCGTTGACATGCAAATGAGAATCGCTATGATTATCACATCCGGTCGCGAGACCGGCTGATATCTGACAGACCTTGGTTCGGACTCTCAGATTATCTCCTCATCAGGCTAATCACGGTTTTTGACCCGGCTCTTTGCCGGGTCTTTTTTTGCCTGTTAAAAGACACAGTCATCAATAGCTGTTCCCATACGGCCCGGGCGCCAGCACCCCCAGGTGAATCAGCAGGTCGTCCAACAGGCTGGACGCGCCAAGGCGTACGCGATCAGCCGTGACCCAGTGAGGGCCGAAGCGCGCCTGCGCCATGCTCAGAAATACCTTGGCATCCTCGAAGGTGCGGATGCCACCGGCAAACTTGACTCCAACCTGCCCCCCCACTTCGGCAATGCTTTCCAGCATGATTCGGGCGGCCTGGGGCGTCGCGCTGACCACGGCCTTGCCCGTACTGGTCTTGATGAAATCAGCGCCGGAAAGGATTGCGCTACGGCTTGCATCCAGAATGATCTGCGGGTCACGCAGGTCGCCTGTCTCCAGCGTCACGGTCAGCCGTGTGTTCGGCCCGCTGGCTTCCCGGCAAGCGGCCACCAGGTCCATTCCGGTCTGTTGATCGCCGCACAATTGAGTCCGGAACGGATACACCACGTCAATTTCGTCCGCGCCGGCCATGACCGCGGCCCGAGTCTCAGAGGCTGCAGATTCAATGTTTGCCGAACCATAGGGAAAGTTGACCGCTGCCACCACCCGTATGTCCGGCGTGCGCAGCCGATCAAGGGTGGTACGGGCCAGCAGCACGAATCGCGGATAGACGCACACGGCGGCCACGGCCCCCAAGGGAGTCAACGCCCGCTGACACATGCCTATGATTCGTTGCTCGGTATCCTGCGCATTGAGCGCCATCAGGTCCAACAGGCCAATGGCTCGTCTTGCCAATTGCTCATCATCAGCGTGTACGTCTCTGCCCATGTCTCGCCTCGAATCCTTCAAGTTCAAGGGCAAGACAATAGATGAGCCCCCGCCTCACAAGCGGGGTGCAGGGCCTTCAAGGAGCGGGACTACGCAACAAAAGGAAATTTCCGAGTAGTAGCAAATGCGTCGGCTAATCAGGTTTCAGCCGACGGCTTGCGCATCTGGGCGCAATAATCCTGATCTGGAACAGCCGGGGTATACCAGACGTAATCCGCCCGGGCAGGGTCAACCGTCGCGCCGACTTCGGCCAGAATGAGCACCACTGGCTGTTCTTTCGCACCAAGGTCAGCCATGTGCAACGGTACGCCGACGTCCTTGCTGACATGCCAGCTTCCGGCAAACAAAAGCGCCGGAACAGGCGCCGACAGCAGACGCTCGGCCATTCTCCGGTCACGCGTTTGCTGGATGGCAACCATGGCGGGCAACCGATCCTCGGGCAGCAGGCCACAGTGGAATGCCCGAACCTGCTCAAGCAATTGTTCGCGGACCTCAGGGGCTGATGACCATTTGCCTTGTTGCACGGGGGGCTGTTTGTAGAGCGACATGACCTCTGCGCTGTCCAGATTGGCGGCAATCAGCGGGTACGGCTGGGCCAGTGCGTAGCGCACGATGGAGCCGTATAGCGTCCAGTCCCACCCCTTCTGCCACTGCAGCGCGGCAGGCAAATCCTGCGGGTAATCGCCATGGGCGATGGCGGTGCGAACCGCATCGACCGATGCCTGCTGATCCGGATTGATCATTTCCAGAAGAAGACTGCCCTGCCCGCGACGATCAGCCAGCACTTGCAAAAGCCAAAGCTCCAACGCGTGGTGATCCGGGTTGTCATGCTGCTCCCCGACCAGCACACGAGAAGCCTGGGCGAGCCGGTCAGCAAGCTGCTGTGGGGTCAGTTGCTGTCCACTTTTGGTGTCATGAATCATGCCTAAATCCAAATCCTCACGCCCAGCCGGGCTCTGCGAAAGAGGTATATTCGACAACGGAGGTGGCGCTTGGCAAGCACTCAGCAATAGCAATGCCAGCATTGAACACAGACAACGCATCATTTCTCACCCCTTCTGCGCGGTTGATGATGGCCTCAATGCCACAAGAACTGCGAAACTGAGGCCAGACAATTCGCTAAAACCGTTACGGCAAAGCTCGAGGAACCCACTCTGAAATTACTCTGCGCAAGCGACGCCATCGTGGAAGGAAAGAGCCATGGCCTGGCATTTCACGGTCTCAAACTGGTCGCAATACGTCGCGATGGACAGGTCTATGTTTACAAGAATCGCTGCCCGCATCGCGGTGTCGCACTGGAGTGGCAGGAAAACGAGTTTCTGGATGCCAGCGCCAGTTTGATCCAGTGCGCGACTCACGGCGCGCTGTTTCTCATCGAAAGCGGCGAGTGTGTGGCCGGGCCTTGCGAAGGGCAGTCGTTGACGCCGATTGCCTGTCACGAAAATCAGGACGGCATCTGGATGACGTCCAGCGAGAACGACTGAACAGGCTCAAGCGCCCACCGCAGTTGCAATGGCCGGTCGATGAAAATTTCCTCGGCCGTCAATTGCACGCCATAGGCCAGCACTTCCACGCCCGCCGCGACCGCTTCGCGCAACGCCGCCGCATACCCGGGATCAATCTCCTGCGCGGGCCTCACCGCGTCGACCCCGGTCAGGTTGACGCAATACAGCAATACAGCTCGTACCCCATCACGCGCCAGGCTCGCCAACTCGCGCAAGTGGCGAGCGCCGCGCAGGGTGACGGCGTCGGGAAAAGCAGCAACGGGAGAACCGTCGAAGCCCAGCGTCACGCTCTTGACCTCGACGAACGCCGGGCCGTCGGCAAAATCCAGACGGAAATCCACCCGGCTTTTCTCCTGGCCGTACGCTACTTCGCGCTTGAGGCTGCTGAAACCCTTGAGTTCGCTGATGACACCGGCCCGCAACGCCTCTTCTACCAAGTGATTGGCCCGCCCGGTATTGACACATGCCAGCCGCCCTTGAGGGGTTTCGCTGATTTCCCAGGTGCCCGGCAGTTTGCGTTTAGGGTCATTGGACCGACTGAACCAGACCCGGCCGCCCGGCATCATGCAGTTGAACATCGAGCCGGTGTTAGGGCAGTGAATGGTCAGCCGTTCACCGGCGGTGGTTTCGATATCGGCCAGAAAACGCTTGTAGCGCAGCAGCAGAACACCTTCTTCAAGCTCGGGAGAAAAGCGCATCAGCCTTGCCAGCTCCGTAATCCGCGAGCGATACGCTCAACGGCCTCCTGTAGACGAGGCAGGCTCTGGGTGTAAGCGAAACGCACGTGATGACCCGCCTGAAAACGGCCAAAGTCCAGCCCCGGGGTTATCGCTACGTGCTCGACTTCCAGAAAATGTCGGCAAAACGCAAAGGCATCGCCGCCGAACGCGCTGATATCGGCATAGAGGTAAAACGCGCCTTCCGGCTCCACCGCGATCTTGAACCCCAACTCACGCAGCGCGGGCAGCAGAAAGTCTCGACGGCGGCCAAACTCGGCACGACGCTGCTCGAAAATCTCCAGGGTCTGAGGCTCGAAACAGGCCAGAGCCGCGTATTGCGCCATGCTCGGCGCGCTGATGTAGAGGTTCTGTGCGAGTTTCTCCAGGTCGGCCACTGCATCAGGCGGCGCCACCAGCCAGCCCAGTCGCCAGCCGGTCATGCCGAAATATTTCGAAAAACTATTGAGGACGAATGCCTCGTCGTCGACCTCCAGCACGCTGGCCGCGTCCATGCCATAAGTCAGGCCATGGTAGATCTCGTCCACCACAAGATGACCGTTGCGTGATTTAAGCGACGCCGACAAGGCCGCCAACTCGTCGCGGTGCAGCAGCGTGCCGGTGGGATTGGCCGGCGAGGCGACCAACGCGCCGACGCTGTCCTGATTCCAGTGTCGGGCCACCAGCTCGGGCGTCAGCTGATAGCGCACATCAGGCCCCACGGGGATCAATTGCGCCGCGCCTTCTATCAGCCGTAGAAAATGCCGATTGCACGGATAACCCGGGTCCGCCAGCAACCAATGCTTGCCGGGATCGACCAGCAAGCTGCTGGCCAGCAGCAGCGCCCCGGAACCGCCTGGAGTCACCAGAATCCGGTCCGGATCAATGCTCACGCCGTAGCGTCGGGCATAAAAACCGGAGATCGCTTCGCGTAACTCCGGCAAACCACGGGCCGCGGTGTAACGGGTTTTACCCGCCGCCAGCGCGGCCTGACCGGCAGCGATAATGGGCGCTGCCGTGGTGAAATCCGGCTCGCCGATTTCCAGGTGGATGACATCACAGCCCGCCGCCTGCAGTTCATTGGCCCGCGCCAGCAACGCCATGACATGAAAAGGTTCGATAGCGCGACTGCGCGCACTGTAGGGCTGAGCCATTGGCCCTCCTTAAATAAAAAACCGAGCCTGGAAGAATGAGACCGGAAAACAGGCCGGGAGACTTGCGCGACCGATTCTACCCAACCTCATGAAGGCCGGTAATTTAAATGAAGACAGAATCGGCCCACGTCGTTGAGTTACCCGATCGAGAACAACAGACCGTTGAAAGCATCCAAACGGGTGCAAGGCTGGCCCTTAAATTCATATTCTGCGCGCTTTTCAAACCCAGGGCCTTGGCCGGGGCTATCATCAACCGTGTGGTCGCACGCCCATGCTCGACAACCGGGAGTAGCGCGCTCCGATTCGATCTGGTAAGTTCGCCCGCTTGCAGCCGCAGGGCCGGCAGGTGTCGGCAATGAAGAAATCCTGCGCAATGGATTAAAGAGTGAGAGGCGGTCCATTCATGCCCACCCAAGAAAAGCAGCAGACCAACCAGATGGCTGGTGACTTCAAACCCTACGAAGCAAGTAAGGGCGAGGAGTACATGAGCGCTGACATGCGCGCTCACTTCACCAAGATTCTCAACAGCTGGAAGTTGCAGTTGATGCAAGAGGTCGATCGGACCATGCATCACATGAAAGATGAGGCTGCCAACTTTCCCGATCCAGCGGATCGCGCCAGTCAGGAAGAAGAATTCAGCCTGGAATTGCGCGCCCGTGATCGCGAGCGCAAGTTGATCAAGAAGATCGACAAAACGCTGCAGCTGATCGAAGACGAAGAATACGGCTGGTGTGAATCGTGTGGCGTAGAGATCGGCATCCGCCGCCTCGAAGCACGTCCAACCGCCGACCTTTGCATCGACTGCAAAACGTTGGCAGAAATCAAGGAAAAGCAGGTCGGCAAGTAACACGACCCGCAACCTTGAACCAGGGGCGCTTCGGCGTCCTTTGTTGTTTCTGGATTTCAAAGACAATCCCCGATTCTGTAGGAGCGAGGCGTGCCCGCGAATCGGAATATCATGCGGCGTATTTCTCACCTGAAACGCCCCCTTCGCGGGCAAGCCTCGCCCCAACGGATCTCATTACAATCAGAGGTTAACGTGCTGTTCGACAGACGCGCGGTAATATCCCGCCCATGAAATCCCCCTCCTACATCGGGCGCTTTGCGCCAACGCCCAGTGGCTATCTTCACTTCGGCTCGCTGGTCGCAGCGCTCGCCTCTTACCTCGATGCGCGCTCGGTGGGTGGTTTATGGCTGATGCGGATGGAAGACCTCGATCCGCCAAGGGAAGTCCCTGGCGCACAAACGGCGATTCTCGACACCCTTGAGCGCTACGGCTTCGAATGGGATGGCGAGCGGGTCAACCAAAGCCAGCGCCATGACGCCTACGCACAGGTCATCAACCACTGGCTCAGCCAAGGGCTGGCCTACGCCTGCACCTGTTCGCGCAAACAACTGGAGCCGTTCGGCGGGGTTTATCCGGGCCTCTGTCGGGACGCCGGTCATGGATGGGAAAACGCCGCCATCCGCATTCGCGTGCCTCAACTGCAGTACGCGTTCGAAGACCGGGTCCAAGGCAACTTTCAGCAGCATTTGGGACGCGAGGTCGGGGATTTTGTGATTCGCCGCCGCGACGGCCTGTTTGCGTATCAGCTGGCCGTGGTCATCGACGATGCCTGGCAAGGCATCACCGACGTGGTGCGCGGTGCCGACCTGCTCGACTCCACGCCGCGCCAGTTGTACCTCCAGGAATTGCTGGGCATTGCGCCGCCCCGTTACCTGCATGTACCGCTGATTACCCAGCCGGATGGCAACAAACTGGGCAAATCCTACCGTTCACCACCACTGCCCGCAGATCAGGCCACGCCGTTGCTGTTGCGGGCCTTGCGTGCGCTGGGTCAGCCCGTTGATACGCAATTGAGGTACGGCACCCCCAAAGAGGTCCTTGAGTGGGCGATCAAACGCTGGGACGTCGCATTGATACCGCGCGCAAGCACCCTTGATGAAGCCCGCATACACTGAGCCAGAGCGGTCGATCCCCTGTTGTGCAGACGGACGGCGAAACGGCACTTGCAGGTTGCTCGCCATCCGTTACCATGCCGCTCCTCATCTGCCGCAACGCGAACGAATCGCGAAGGAGGCCAAATGTATATCTACCGATTGGTCCTGTTGCTGGTGGTAGGCATTTACCTGTTCTCTCCGGCCATCATGGATTGGTGGATCGACGCCACTGGCGCCTGGTATCGCCCGTATCTTCTGTGGCTGATCCTGATCGTGGTGACTTTTATTCTCCAGAGCCAACGAGATGCCGATGAGCTTTAGCCTGACCCAGATGATTCTGGTCAGCGCCGCCTACTTGTTAGTGCTGTTCGGCGTGGCCTGGATCAGCGAGCGCGGCGTCATTCCCCGCTGGATCATCCGCCACCCGCTGACCTACACCTTGTCGCTGGGGGTCTATGCCAGTGCGTGGGCGTTCTACGGAACGGTGGGGCTGGCCTATCAGTATGGTTATGGCTTTCTCTCCAGTTACCTCGGGGTTTCCGGTGCTTTTCTGCTGGCGCCGGTCTTGCTGTACCCGATTCTGAAAATCACCCGCACCTATCAATTGTCATCCCTGGCGGATCTGTTCGCCTTTCGCTTTCGCAGCACCTGGGCGGGGGCACTGACCACGATCTTCATGCTGATCGGCGTACTGCCACTGCTGGCGCTGCAGATCCAGGCGGTTGCCGACTCTATCGGCATCCTGACCCGCGAGCCGGTGCAGGACCGCGTGGCCCTGGCATTCTGTGCACTAATTACGCTGTTCACGATTTTCTTTGGTTCGCGCCATATCGCCACCCGGGAAAAACACGAAGGCCTGGTGTTCGCCATCGCCTTTGAATCAGTGATCAAGCTCATCGCCATCGGCGGCGTCGGCCTGTACGCGCTGTACGGTGTTTTTGACGGCCCACAGGCGCTTGAACAATGGCTGCTGCAAAACCAGAGCGCACTGGCCGCACTGCACACGCCGCTGCAGGAAGGACCGTGGCGCACGTTGCTGCTGGTGTTCTTCGCCTCGGCCATCGTGATGCCGCACATGTATCACATGACGTTTACGGAAAACCTGAGCCCGCGCTCGTTGGTCAGCGCCAGTTGGGGCCTGCCGCTGTTCCTGCTACTGATGAGCCTGGCGGTGCCGTTGATTCTGTGGGCGGGCCTGAAGCTGGGTGCCAAGACCAGCCCGGAATACTTCACCCTGGGCATCGGCATTGCAGTCAACAGCAAGGCGTTGGCCCTGCTCGCCTACATTGGCGGGTTGTCGGCCGCCAGCGGGCTGATCATTGTCTCGACCCTGGCGCTGTCGGGCATGGCCCTGAACCATCTGGTGCTGCCGCTTTATCAGCCGCCCGCCGAAGGTAATATTTACCGCTGGCTGAAGTGGACCCGTCGCGGTCTGATCGTTGCGATCATCATGGCCGGCTACGCCTTCTACTTGATGCTGGGTGCGCAGCAGGATCTGGCCAATCTGGGCATCGTCGCGTTCGTGGCTACCCTGCAATTTCTGCCGGGCGTGCTGTCGGTCTTGTATTGGCCAGCTGCAAATCGTCGAGGCTTCATCGCCGGGCTGCTGGCCGGCATCTCGGTGTGGGCCGTCAGCATGCTGTTGCCGTTGATCGGTGACTTCCAGGGCTTCTACATCCCACTGCTGAACATGATCTACGTGCTGGATGACACCAGCTGGCACATGGCGGCCATCGCCTCACTGGCGGCCAACGTGCTGCTGTTTACGCTGATTTCCCTGTTCAGCAATCCCAGCCCGGAAGAAGCCAGTGCCGCCGAAGCCTGCGCGGTGGACAACGTGCGCCGCCCCCAGCGCCGCGAACTGCACGCGGCCTCGCCTCAGGAGTTCGCCACGCAACTGGCCAAACCGCTGGGCGCCAAGGCCGCGCAGAAGGAAGTCGAACAGGCGCTGCGTGATCTCTATCTGCCCTTTGACGAGCGGCGCCCGTATGCGTTGCGCCGCCTTCGCGACCGCATTGAGGCCAATCTGTCAGGGCTGATGGGCCCCAGCGTGGCTCAGGACATGGTCGAGACATTCCTGCCCTACAAATCCGGTGGCGAAAACTACGTCACCGAAGACATCCACTTTATTGAAAGCCGTCTTGAGGATTACCACTCGCGCCTCACCGGGCTGGCTGCCGAACTCGATGCCTTGCGCCGCTACCATCGACAGACCTTGCAAGAGCTGCCCATGGGCGTGTGCTCGCTGGCCAAGGATCAAGAGATCCTGATGTGGAACAAGGCCATGGAAGAGTTGACCGGCATCGCCGCCCAGCGGGTCGTCGGTTCGCGACTGGAAACCATCGCCGAGCCCTGGCGAGAGCTGTTATCGGGGTTCATCAACCTTCCCGACGAGCACTTGCACAAACACCGCCTGGCACTCGATGGCCAGACCCGCTGGCTCAACCTGCACAAAGCGGCCATTGACGAGCCATTGGCGCCCGGTAACAGCGGGCTGGTGCTGCTGGTCGAGGATTTGACCGACACCCAGATGCTCGAAGACAAACTGGTGCACTCCGAACGTCTGGCCAGTATCGGCCGTCTGGCCGCCGGGGTCGCTCACGAGATCGGCAACCCGATCACCGGCATTGCCTGTCTGGCGCAGAATCTGCGCGAAGAGCGTGAAGACGACGGCGAACTGACCGAAATCAGCAGCCAGATCCTCGAGCAAACCAAGCGGGTGTCACGCATCGTGCAGTCGTTGATGAGCTTCGCCCATGCGGGCGGTCATCAGCACAGCGACGAAGCCGTATGCCTAGCCGAAGTGGCGCAGGATGCCATTGGTCTGCTGGCGCTGAACCGACGCAACTTCGAAGTGCATTTCTACAACCTGTGCGACCCCGAACACTGGGTCGATGGCGACCCGCAACGGCTTGCGCAGGTGCTGATCAATCTGCTCTCCAACGCCCGTGACGCCTCGCCTGCAGGCAGTGCGGTGCGGGTCAGGAGCGAAGCGTCGGAACACACAGTCGACCTGATTGTGGAAGACGAAGGCACCGGGATTCCCAAGTCAATCATGGACCGATTGTTCGAACCCTTCTTCACCACCAAAGATCCCGGTGAAGGTACCGGACTGGGCCTCGCACTGGTCTATTCCATCGTTGAAGAGCATTATGGACAAATCACCATCGACAGCCCGGCCGACCCCGAGCATCAGCGCGGTACCCGTATTCGGGTGACATTGCCGCGACATGTCGAAGCGACGTCCGCTGTGAACTGAGACCGTCGAGAGAACCGAATCAATGCCGCATATTCTGATCGTCGAAGACGAAACCATTATCCGCTCGGCCCTGCGACGCTTGCTGGAACGCAACCAGTATCAAGTCAGCGAAGCCGGTTCGGTGCAGGAAGCCCAGGAACGATTCAGCATCCCGTCGTTCGATCTGATCGTCAGCGATCTGCGTTTGCCCGGCGCCCCGGGTACCGAGCTGATCAGGCTGGGCGAAGGCAAGCCGGTGCTGATCATGACCAGCTATGCCAGCCTGCGCTCGGCGGTGGACTCCATGAAAATGGGCGCCGTCGATTACATCGCCAAGCCGTTCGACCACGACGAAATGCTCCAGGCCGTGGCGCGCATCCTGCGTGATCGCCAGACCGTGCAAAGCATGCAGGCCGAACGCAGCATGGCCAAGGCTGGCGGCGCGGACAAAAGCGCGGTCGACAACAGCAACGGCGAGATTGGCATCATTGGCGCTTGCGCCCCGATGCAGGATCTTTACAGCAAAATCCGCAAGGTCGCGCCCACCGACTCCAACGTCTTGATCCAGGGTGAATCCGGCACCGGTAAAGAACTGGTAGCCCGTGCGCTGCATAACCTGTCCCGTCGTGCCAAGGCACCGATGATTTCAGTGAACTGCGCAGCGATTCCGGAAACCCTTATCGAGTCCGAACTGTTCGGCCACGAGAAAGGCGCCTTTACCGGTGCCAGCGCCGGTCGCGCAGGTTTGGTGGAGGCGGCTGACGGCGGTACGCTGTTCCTGGATGAAATCGGCGAACTGCCTCTTGAAGCCCAGGCGCGATTGCTGCGCGTGCTCCAGGAAGGCGAAATTCGCCGGGTTGGCTCTGTCCAGTCGCAGAAAGTCGATGTGCGCCTGATCGCCGCCACTCACCGGGACCTGAAAAGCCTGGCCAAAGTCGGCCAGTTCCGTGAAGATCTTTATTACCGCCTGCACGTCATCGCGCTGAAGTTGCCCGCCTTGCGTGAACGCGGATCCGACGTCCTCGACATCGCCCGGGCCTTTCTGGCCAGACAAAGCGCCAAGGTCGGCCGCACTGACCTGAAATTTGCGCCGGACGCCGAGCAAGCGATTCGCCATTACACATGGCCGGGTAACGTGCGCGAGCTGGAAAACGCGGTGGAGCGCGCGGTCATTCTGTGCGAAAGCCCGGAAATCTCCGCCGAGCTGCTGGGCATCGACATTGAACTGAGCGAGCTGGACGATGAGGATTTCATCGGCCTGCCCGCCCAGCAGAATGCCTCCAACTCAACCAGCCACGAACCCACGGAAGACTTGTCCCTTGAGGACTACTTCCAGCATTTCGTCCTGGAGCATCAGGATCACATGACCGAAACCGAACTGGCGCGCAAATTGGGCGTCAGCCGCAAATGCCTGTGGGAACGCCGTCAGCGCCTGGGTATTCCGCGGCGCAAAGGGGTCGCCAGCGAAACCTGATACCCGGAGGGCGTGCAAGGCTCTGGCCTGCGCACAACCGCCCTCCCCCAAGGTGTTACCTCAGCAATTGCACGTAACAGAAGCCGGGTCTTACGGTAACGAATTCCCGGCTTTTTTGTGCCAGTAAAAAGCCACCCACGCGCTGAAAGCCCCGGTTTTGCTGGATTCTCGAAAGTTGGCACAGGTCCTGCTATATCACTGGTACAAGAACAATAAAAATACGCAGCAGCAACCCCATAATAAAAACAATACGAATCGACTCACGCATAATAAAAACAACACGGCGGAGGCGCAGCTAACTGATTCTTTTGGAGAGGAGTTGTATTTGGGGCTTGCCCCACGACCAGGCCGAGAACAACAAAAACTACCCTAAGGTAGCGCCTGAACTGGTTGGATCGAAGGATCATTGCAGCACAGCGACCAAAGCAATCCGTTTGCTCTTGACTCCCGATTGGGAGGGTTCACAGACGAAAGTCTCGTGAATGGGCACTCAACAAAAACAAAAAGCCCGAACAGACAATAAAAATAAAGAGCATACACCTAGGGGGAGCTTCGGCTCCCTCAGTAGTTTCTGCAACACACCGTTTTCACCCCTTCTTGTAAGCCTGTCGCGCAGCTTCCTACACCATCCCTCGACTAAATGCTAGAATCCCCGCCCATCATGCGGTCATTCTCCGTTTTTGGCCGAATATTCCTTCAAACAGTGCATCCCATGCTGAAGAAGCTGTTCCAGTCATTCCGTTCCCCACTGCGTAAACCGCAGCAACATATCCGCAGCACACCTGAAGTGCTCAACAGCAGCCAACACTCGCTGCAGCGCAGCCAGTTCAGCCGCTATGCGGTGAGCATTGTCGAGCGCCTGCAAAACGCCGGCTACCAGGCCTATCTGGTCGGTGGCTGCGTGCGGGACCTGATGCTGAATATCGAACCCAAGGATTTCGACGTCGCCACCAGCGCCACGCCGGAGCAGGTTCGCGCTGAGTTTCGCAACGCCCGAATCATCGGCCGGCGCTTCAAGCTGGTTCATATTCACTTCGGCCGCGAAATCATCGAAGTCGCCACCTTCCGTGCCAATCATCCCGTGGATGACGAGGACGAAGACAGCAACCAGTCTTCGCGCAACGAGAGTGGCCGGATCCTGCGCGACAACGTGTACGGGACCCTTGAAGAGGACGCCCAGCGTCGCGACTTCACGATCAACGCCCTGTATTACGACCCTGTTTCCGAGCGCGTGCTCGATTATGCCAACGGCGTACACGACATCCGCAATCGCTTGATCCGTCTGATCGGCGACCCGCAGCAACGCTATAAGGAAGACCCGGTTCGCATGCTGCGTGCGGTGCGCTTTGCCGCCAAGCTGGATTTCGGCATCGAAAAACACAGCGCCACGCCCATCCGGCCGCTGGCACCGATGCTGCGTGATATCCCGTCGGCGCGCCTGTTCGAGGAAGTGCTCAAGCTGTTCCTGTCCGGTTACGCCGCTTCAACGTTCGAAATGCTCGTAGACCTGGAGCTGTTCGAACCGCTGTTCCCGGCCAGCTCCAAGGCGCTGGAATACAACCCGACCTACACCCATACACTGATCAGCGAAGCCCTGACCAACACCGACCTGCGCATCAAACAGAACAAGCCGGTAACCCCTGCCTTCCTGTTTGCAGCCTTGCTCTGGCCCGCCCTGCCCGCCAAAGTGCTGCGCCTGCAGGAACGCGGCGTGCCGCCCATCCCGGCCATGAACGACGCCGCGCAAGAGCTGATCGTTGAACAGTGCCAGCGCATCGCGATTCCGAAACGTTTCACCCTGCCGATCCGCGAGATCTGGGACATGCAGGAACGTCTGCCGCGTCGCTCCGGTAAACGCGCCGACATGCTGCTGGACAACCCCCGTTTCCGCGCCGGTTACGACTTCCTTCTGCTGCGCGAAAGCGCGGGTGAAGAGACCGATGGCCTGGGTGAATGGTGGACCGAGTATCAGGAGTGCAACGACAGCGAGCGCCGCGAGATGATTCGCGACCTGAGCGGCAAGCCCGATGCGACGGGCGCCGCGCCGCGCAAACGTCGCCGCACCAGTGGCGCCAAGCGCAAACGTGCCGGCTCCGACGCATCGAATGCTTCCGGCGAATGACCCAGGGTCGCTGACATGGAACGCGTCTATATAGGCATGGGCAGCAACCTCGCTGATCCCGCCGAGCAGTTGCGCAGTGCCATCAAAGCGTTGGCCCGGTTGCCGCAAAGCCAGTGGGTTGGCGTTTCAACCTTGTACATCAGCGACTCGCTGCTGCCCGGCCAGCCACGCTTCACCAATGCCGTCGCGGCGCTGGATACGGGCCTGACGCCGCTGGCATTGCTCGACCGCCTGCAAGCCATCGAGCTTGATCAGGGCCGCGAGCGTCACGAGCGCTGGGGGCCTCGCACCCTGGACCTCGATATCCTGCTGTTCGGTGATCGTCTGATCGACGAACCGCGACTCAAAGTCCCGCACTATCACATGCAGGCCCGGGCCTTCGTGCTTTACCCGCTTGCCGAACTGGCGCCGGGCTTGCAACTGCCTGACGGACGCTCCCTGAAACAAATGCTTGCCGACTGCCCCTTCGAAGGACTCGAGCGCCTGCCCGCCTGAACCTTGCCCGGTAACAGCGGTGCGGTAACAGGTCGCCAGGGGTAACACGCGCAATTGACTTCACGCCCCCTCCTCACGAAGATAGGCGTCCCCGCCAGCCGGTTCGCTGGCCCATGGGCGCAAGCAGGACAGTTTAAACACCGCAAGACGACGGTGTACCTGCTTTTCCAGGATGAATCTCACGCGTTGCTCGCCGATGTGTTCACAGCGCCTGATCGAGGACTTTTCCATGCCAGATATCACCGTTACGTCATTGCTGGGCCTGAAACAAAAGGGTGAAAAAATCACCATGCTGACCTGCTATGACGCGACCTTTGCCCATGCGGCAAGCCAGGCCGGCGTAGAAGTGCTGTTGGTCGGCGACTCGCTGGGCATGGTCTTGCAGGGCCATGACAGCACATTGCCTGTTACCACGGCCGAGATGGCCTATCACGTGGCCTGCGTCAAACGCGGCAATCAGGGCGCGTTGATCATGGCCGACCTGCCATTCATGTCCTACGCCACCCTCGATCAAACCTTCGCCAACAGCGCAGCGCTGATGCAGGCGGGCGCCCACATGCTCAAGATCGAGGGCGCAGCCTGGCTGGCGGAGTCGATCAGACTGCTGGCTGATCGCGGCATTCCGGTGTGCGCCCACATGGGCCTGACGCCGCAATCGGTAAATGTACTGGGTGGTTACAAGGTTCAAGGCCGACTGGAAACACAGGCACGGCAAATGCGGGCCGATGCCATCACCCTCGAGCAGGCCGGTGCGGCAATGATCCTGCTGGAGTGCGTACCCAGCGAGTTGGCCGAGGAAATCAGCCATGCCGTGAAAATCCCGGTCATCGGTATTGGCGCGGGCAGCGCCACTGATGGTCAGGTGTTGGTGCTGCACGACATGTTGGGGCTGGCCATTACCGGTCGTGTGCCCAAGTTCGTAAGGAACTTCATGATCGGTCAGCCCGATATTCAATCGGCATTGCAGGCCTATGTCGCAGCCGTCAAAGACGTCAGCTTCCCGGCCATCGAACACGGATTTTCAGCATGATCACAGTAAAAACCGTGCGCGAACTACGCGCGGCAGTCTCACAGGCACGCCGTGAAGGCAAGCGCATCGGCCTGGCCCCCACCATGGGCAACCTGCACAGCGGGCATGCGGCCCTGATCACCAAAGCCGCGCAACTCACGGAGTTTGTGGTCGCCACTATCTTCGTCAACCCATTGCAGTTCGGCCCCAATGAAGACCTGGCCACTTACCCGCGCACCCTGGCCGCGGATCAGGAAAAACTGCTTCAGGCCGGTTGCCATCTGCTGTTCACGCCCAGCGTCGAAGAAATGTACCCCCACGGGATGGCCGACCAGACCATTGTCAGCGTGCCGAGTCTGTCCGAAGGCTTGTGCGGCGCCAGTCGCCCGGGGCACTTCGACGGCGTGGCGACGGTGGTCAGCAAACTGTTCAACATGGTGCAACCGGATCTGGCCGTGTTCGGGGAAAAGGATTTTCAGCAACTGGCGGTTATCCGGGCGCTGGTCCGCGACTTGAACATGCCGATCCAGATCATCGGCGAGCCCACGGTTCGGGCGCCGGATGGCCTTGCGCTGTCCTCACGCAACGGCTATCTCAGTGAAGAACAGCGCGCCGTTGCGCCAGAACTGTATCGCGTGATCTGCCAGATCGGCGATGCCATCGGCAAGGGCAAGCAGGACTTCAACACGCTGCTCGAAAGCGGCAAGCGCCAACTGGAAGCGGCGGGCATGCGTCCCGACTACCTGGAAATTCGCGAAGCCACCAGCTTGCGCCCGGCGACTGCCGAGCACAGTGACCTGGTCGTTCTGGCCGCCGTTTTCCTGGGCAAGACGCGATTGATCGATAACCTGCATTTGAACCGCGAACACACGTGAACCTGTCGGGCAGCTTGCCCGGCATGAGAAAGTCGGTGATCGAGTGATCATCTGCGCCTATGCTCAGTACTCCGAAGCCGGGATGGAGCATTGCAAACCGTGAATGCTGCACAGGCTTCGGGCAGTGAACTTAGCGACACCCGTAATGCCATACCGGTACAGGTGGCCTGAAGAACCGGCCCCCGAACGTGTTTAATGCCCGGACGATGTTGTGTGAAAAAGTACCGAGCCCAGGTAAAGCGAAGCGCAGACAAACAGGCGCACAGGGATTAGTCTCCACCGCCGTAAAACCTGTTTGGCCCCGCTCGCTTTTAAGGTCAAAAGCCAGTTCCAAGTACAAGGAAAACCGCAGCGATGGCGTACTACCGCACCCCTTCCGACGTGACCAGCCTGCCCGCCTGGCAGGCGCTCAAACAGCACCGCGAAGCCATGCAGGATTTCAGCATGCGCGATGCGTTCAATGAAGACCCGCAGCGTTTCAATGAATTCACCCTGAGCAGCTGTGGCCTGTTTCTCGATTATTCGAAAAACCTGATTACCACCGAAACCCGTGACTTACTGGTTGCCCTGGCCAATGAAGTCGGCCTTAAAGAGGCCATCAAAGCGCAGTACGACGGCGAACTGGTCAACTCATCCGAGGGCCGCCCGGCGTTGCACACCGCGCTGCGGCGTCCTGTTGGCGACAAGTTGCAGGTCAACGGCGTCAATGTGATGCCCGAAGTGCACAAGGTGCTCAATCAGATCACCGATCTGGTAGGCCGTATCCACGATGGTCTGTGGCGCGGTTACAGCGAGAAGCCCATCACTGACGTGGTGAACATCGGCATCGGCGGTTCGTTCCTCGGGCCGGAGCTGGTGTCTGAAGCGCTGTTGTCCTACGCGCAAAAAGGCGTGCGCTGTCATTACCTGGCAAACATCGACGGCAGCGAGTTCCACGAACTGACCCAGAAACTGCGCGCCGAAACGACGCTGTTCATCGTGTCGTCGAAGACTTTCAGCACCCTGGAGACCCTCAAAAACGCGACGGCCGCCCGTGCCTGGTACCTGGCGCAAGGCGGGTCCGAGGCCGAGCTGTACCGTCACTTCATCGCGGTGTCCAGCAACAACGCGGCGGCAGTGGCGTTCGGTATCCGCGAAGAGAACATCTTCCCGATGTGGGATTGGGTGGGCGGTCGCTACTCGCTGTGGTCCGCCATTGGTCTGCCCATCGCGCTGGCCATTGGCATGTCCAACTTCAAGGAGCTGCTATCCGGCGCGTATTCCATGGATCAACATTTCCAGAATGCGTCGTTCGAACAAAACATGCCGGTACTGCTGGCGTTGCTCGGTGTCTGGTACGGCAATTTCTGGGACGCGCAAAGTCACGCGATCCTGCCTTATGACCACTACCTGCGGAACATCACCAAGCACCTGCAACAGCTGGACATGGAATCCAACGGCAAGAGCGTCCGTCAGGACGGCACGCCGGTCTCCACTGAAACCGGCCCGGTCATCTGGGGTGGCGTAGGCGCCAACGGTCAGCATGCTTATCACCAGTTGCTGCACCAAGGCACCCAGATGATTCCGGCTGACTTCATCGTGCCGATTGTCAGCTTCAACCCGGTGTCCGATCACCACCAATGGCTGTACGCCAATTGCCTGTCCCAGAGCCAGGCCTTGATGAGGGGCAAGACCCGCAGCGAAGCCGAAGCCGAATTGCGCGACAAAGGCATGACCGAAGACGAAGTGCAGAAACTGGCACCGCACAAGGTCATTCCGGGCAACCGTCCGAGCAACACGCTGGTGCTCGAACGCATCAGCCCCCGTCGCCTCGGCGCACTGGTGGCGATGTACGAACACAAGGTCTTCGTGCAAAGCGTGGTCTGGGGCATCAACGCCTTCGACCAGTGGGGCGTTGAGCTGGGCAAGGAAATGGGCAAAGCCGTTTACCAGCGTCTGACCGGCGGCACTGACGAGCCCGCTGACGATGCGTCAACCCAAGGCTTGATCAATTATTTCCGCGGCCGTCACCGCGGCTGATCCTGGCCCCAGGCAATACCCGGACCCGCCGTTCTCGCAAGAGACGGCGGGTTTTTCGTTTCAGGCATTCACCGCAGCCGTGCAGCGCACGACAACCCTGTTGGCGCGAGCGGGCGGCGCTCCGACTTGCCCGCGAATCTGATTGCGGCTGACATCCTGAAAAAACGTTCGCGGGCAAGCCTCGCTCCAACGGATCATCAGGGGCCCAGGACATACCGCGCCCGCCTGCATACGCGTGTAGGAGCGAGGCTTGCCCGCGAAAGCGTCCAGTCAGACGATGGAAATTTCCGCTGATAGCCCGTTACGGGCAAGCTTCCACCGGGCGGCGGCTCCCGAAACCACACGCGAATGACGCACTACACTCCCTTGTGACCTCCACAAGAATAAGGAACCGTCATGTTCGATATCAGCACCTACCCTCACGCTGACGCGGTACGCCAGGCCGCACAGCTGAGCCCCGCCGATTATCAGCGCCTGTACCGCCAATCGGTGGAGCAACCCGACGTGTTCTGGGCCGAGCAAGCCAGGCTGCTGCTTGATTGGTCGGCGCCGTGGGATGAAGTGCAGCACTCCGATCTCAAAAGCGGCGAAGCGCGTTGGTTTTCAGGCGGCACGCTCAACGTCAGCCACAACTGCATCGACCGGCATCTCGAACAACGCAGCGAGCAGATAGCCATTATCTGGGAAGGTGACAATCCTTCCGAGTCTGCTGAAATCACTTACAAGAAGCTGCACCATAACGTCGCCCGCCTGGCCAATGTGCTGAAAAGCCGTGGCGTGAAAAAAGGGGATCGGGTCTGCATCTACATGCCGATGATCCCCGAAGCGGCTTACGCCATGCTCGCCTGCGCGCGCATTGGCGCGGTGCACTCGGTGGTGTTCGGGGGATTCTCGCCGGATGCCCTGCGTGACCGGATTCTCGACGCCGACTGCCGCACCGTAATCACCGCAGACGAAGGTGTACGCGGCGGCAAATACGTGGCGCTCAAGCAGAACGTCGACAAGGCCCTGAAAAGTTGTCCGCAGGTCGACACCGTGCTGGTGGTGCAGCGTACCGAAGGCGATGTGGACTGGGTGCAAGGTCGGGACATCTGGTATCACGAGGCGCTGCACGGCATGAGCGATGACTGCCCGCCGGAGCCGATGGACGCTGAAGATCCACTGTTCATTCTCTATACCTCGGGCAGCACCGGCAAACCCAAAGGCGTCCTGCACACCACCGGTGGCTATCTGCTGCAGGCCGCCATGACTCACAAATACGTGTTTGATTACCGCGACGGCGAAATCTTCTGGTGTACGGCGGATGTGGGCTGGGTAACCGGACACAGCTACATCGTTTATGGCCCCCTGGCTAACGGCGCGACGACCCTCATGTTTGAAGGGGTGCCCAATTACCCGGACTCGTCGCGTTTCTGGCAGGTGATCGACAAGCATCATGTGAATATTTTTTATACGGCGCCCACCGCGCTACGGGCATTGATGCGTGAAGGCCTCGCCCCCTTGCAAGGCTCATCCCGAGAAAGCCTGCGACTGCTCGGCAGTGTGGGTGAGCCGATCAACCCCGAGGCGTGGGAATGGTATTTCCATAAGGTAGGCAAGGAGCGCTGCCCCATTGTCGATACCTGGTGGCAGACCGAAACCGGCGGCATCATGCTGACCCCACTCGTCAGCGCCAGCCAGATCAAACCCGGCTGCGCGACACGGCCGATGTTCGGGGTACAACCGGTCCTGCTGGACGACCAAGGCCACGAACTGCAGGGCGCGGCCAGTGGCTTGCTGGTGATCAAGGCCAGTTGGCCAGGGCAGATTCGCAACGTTTATGGCGATAAACAGCGGATGATCGACACTTACTTCAAACCCTATCCGGGTTACTACTTCACCGGCGACGGTGCCCGCCGTGACGAGGATGGGGATTACTGGATCACCGGGCGCGTGGATGACGTGATCAATGTTTCCGGCCATCGCATCGGTACAGCCGAAGTGGAAAGCGCCCTGGCGCTGCACGACAGCATCGCCGAGGCCGCCGTGGTGGGTTATCCACACGACGTCAAAGGCATGGGCATCTACGCCTTTGTCACCCCCATCAATGGCGTGGAACCCAGCGAGGCGCTCAGCAAAGAACTGCTCGCTCACGTGAGTTCGGAAATCGGCAGCTTCGCCAAACCGGACCTGATTCAATGGGCGCCAGCACTGCCCAAAACCCGCTCGGGCAAAATCATGCGGCGCATTCTGCGCAAAATCGCCAGCAATGAACTGGAGACTCTGGGCGACACTTCCACCCTCGCCGACCCCGGCGTAGTCCAGGGGCTGATCGACAAACGCTTGAATCGTTGAACGAAGCGGGGCATGGTTCCGGCAAGCACTGAAATTGCAGAAGCTCACCGGTTGGCGACACCGCCTCGCCAACCCGTGGCTTCCTGCATCAAGGGCGCCCTTCAGTCGTCACGCTGTTTAACGAGAGCCCATGGAATTCATCCGCAGTCGTATCGAAACCCAAGTCATGAGCCTGACAGGGCTGTCCCTGGGCCAGCTGGATCTGGAAAACCCCAAGGGTGACCCCGGTTTATTCGGACCATACGCCGTTTGCTGGCAAGTGCATGGTGATTTCCCCAGCATGCTGATCGGCGGCATCAGCGCTTTGATGCTGCAGGCGCTCCATCCGCTGGCGTTGGCGGGGGTGTGGGATCACTCCAGTTTTCGTCAGGACATGCTCGGCCGATTGCGCCGCACCGGGCAGTTCATTTCCGGCACCACCTTCGGCTCGACTCAGGATGCCAATTGGCTCATTGAAAAAGTGCGCACCATTCACCTTCAGGTGGTCGGTACGGCTCCCGATGGTCGCCCCTATGCCGCCAGCGACCCGGATTTGCTGACCTGGGTACACGTTGCCGAGGTCAGTAACTTTCTTGCGGCGCATCTGCGCTATATGAATCCAGACCTCTCATTGGCCGATCAGGACCAGTACTACGACGAAACCGCCCTGATTGCCGAGCGGCTGGGGGCGCGGAACGTGCCGAGATCGTCGCAAGAAGTGGCCGATTATCTGGTAAACGTCCGACCGCAACTGGTGTGCGACGAGCGCAGCCGCGAAGTCTTGCGCCTGTTGCTGGCTGCCCCCGCACCCAGCTGGATGGCTAAGCCCATGGGTTCGTTGATGATGCAGGCGGGTATTGAACTGCTACCGGACTGGGCCAGTTCAATGCTCGACCTGCATCAGAGCCCGCTTCAGCGCAGCATGATCCGCACCGCCGTCAAGCGCAGCGCTCCAGTCTTGCGCTGGGCTGTGCGCAACGGTTCGATTCATCGCGCTCGCCGTCGCATGGCTCCATAGCCAAAACCGATACTGGTCGGTTCTCGGTTGGAAGCGCCCGCTGTTTATGTGACAACATGGACTTCTTCATCACAACGTCCCGGGACAGCTGCATTGATCCGGACGTAAAACCTAACAAAAGTGAGGACCCACACCATGCAAGACGTCGTTATCGTTGCTGCCACTCGTACCGCTGTCGGAAGTTTCCAGGGCTCTTTGGCAAATGTTTCTGCTGTTGATCTGGGCGCGGCCGTTATTCGCCAGTTACTGGCGCAGACAGGCCTGGACGGTGCGCAGGTCGACGAGGTCATCATGGGCCAGGTCCTGACCGCTGGCGCCGGGCAAAACCCCGCGCGACAGTCGGCGATCAAGGCTGGCCTGCCGTTCGCCGTGCCAGCCATGACCCTCAATAAAGTCTGCGGCTCGGGCCTCAAAGCCCTGCATCTGGCGACCCAGGCGATTCGTTGTGGCGATGCCCAGGTGATCATCGCCGGCGGTCAGGAAAACATGAGCCTGTCCAACTATGTGATGCCCGGCGCCCGCACCGGATTGCGCATGGGCCACAGTACGCTGGTGGACACCATGATCAGCGACGGTCTGTGGGATGCGTTCAACGATTACCACATGGGCATCACCGCCGAAAACCTCGCGGATAAATACGAAATCAGCCGTGAAGCTCAGGATGCTTTCGCCGCTGCCTCCCAGCAAAAAGCCGTCGCCGCCATTGAAAGCGAGCGCTTCGTGGACGAAATCACGCCGATCCTGATTCCTCAGCGCAAAGGCGACCCCGTTGCTTTCGCCGTTGACGAACAGCCGCGTGCGGGAACGACCGCCGAGTCCCTGGGCAAACTCAAGGCCGCCTTCAAGAAAGACGGCAGCGTGACGGCGGGCAACGCTTCATCGCTCAATGACGGCGCCGCCGCCGTGATCCTGATGAGCGCCGCCAAGGCCGAAGAACTGGGCCTGCCGGTACTGGCGCGGATCGCCGCTTATGCCAACGCCGGTGTAGACCCGGCCATCATGGGCATCGGCCCTGTCAGCGCCACCCGCCGTTGCCTGGACAAGGCCGGCTGGTCCATAGAACAGCTGGACTTGATCGAAGCCAACGAGGCCTTCGCGGCACAGGCCTTGTCGGTCGGCAAGGAACTGGGTTGGGACATGGCCAAGGTCAACGTCAACGGAGGCGCCATCGCGCTGGGCCACCCCATTGGCGCATCCGGCTGCCGCGTCCTGGTGACGCTGTTGCATGAAATGATCAAGCGCGACGCCCAAAAGGGCCTGGCGACCTTGTGCATCGGTGGCGGGCAAGGGGTTGCGCTGGCGTTGGCGCGGTAAGGCCACCCGCTCGCTCCAACAGAAGCTTTGATGACTTCACCTGCACATTGAAGATATCTGGTCATCGGCGACGGCGATCCGCAGTCGATGGCTGAAACACAGCTCCGTTGGAGCGTGGCTTGCCCGCGAAGAACGATGACGCGGCGTATCTGCTAAACCGCGTTGACCCATTCTCGGGCAAGTCGGTGCGCCGCCCGCTCACTCCAACAGCCCCATCCTATCGACGTAGCGCGAGGCTGCGATCTCTCCCCGCATCACTTACCTGATAAACTGCCGCGCCCATTCCAGCCCAAGGCGCTTTGCATGACCTCCTTGATTCAGGCGCTAAGCGTCGCCCTCGATAATCGCCAATCCTTGCTGCCCCAACTGCATCAACAGGGCACAGACTGTTATCGCCTGTTCCACGGCAGCCAGGAAGGCGCCAGCGGCCTGACCATAGACCGCTACGGCCCGCAACTGCTGGTGCAGAGTTTTCACCATCGCCTTGAACGCGATGCCCTGCTGGAGCTTCATGCCGCGATAAACACCCGCCTGAGCCTCGACACGCTGCTGGTGTATAACGACCGATCCCAGGGCAATTCCCGAATCGACCGGGAAGACACCGTCTATAAAGCCGACCCTGCCGCGCTGCAAGACTTGATCGGTCACGAATGGGGCCTCAATTATCGCGTTCGCGGACGTCATGCCGGTCAGGACCCGTTGCTGTTCCTCGATCTGCGCAATACCCGTGGCTGGGTCATGGAACACAGCGCGGGCAAGCGCGTCCTCAACCTTTTCGCCTATACCTGTGGTGTCGGCCTGAGCGCGGCCGCAGGTGGCGCCCGCGAGGTCTGCAACCTGGATTTTGCCGAGGGCAATCTCGCAGTCGGCCGGGAAAACGGTGTTCTTAATCCGCACTTGCCGACCATGCAGTTCATCCAGTCCGATTATTTCCCCGCCATCCGCCAAATGGCCGGGCTGCCTGTCGCACAGCGGCGCGGCCACAAGCTGCCGGACTACGTGAAACTCGATCAGCGTCAGTACGACCTGGTGCTGCTTGATCCACCGGCCTGGGCCAAGAGCGCGTTCGGCACGGTCGATCTGCTGCGCGACTACCAAAGCCTGCTCAAACCTGCGCTGCTGACCACGGCCGACGATGGCGTGCTGATCTGCTGCAACAATCTGGCGAAAGTCAGCATGGAGGACTGGCGCGAACAGGTGCTGCGTTGCGCCACCAAAGCGGGACGCCCGGTTCGGGACTGGCAAATCATGCCGCCCGCCGAGGACTTTCCGTCCATGGACAATCAACCGCCGCTCAAGACCTTGATCCTTCAGCTTTAAGCCACAAAGCGCTCAGACACTTCCTACGAGAACGAACGGCGTTACCTTCGGAACCAGATTGGCATGCCATACTCCAAGGACCTCCGATATAGAAAGACGACGCCTCACATGTCCAAAGGATTGAAACGCGCGATAGTCGCCCTGCTAGTGGTCTTCGGGCTCTATAGCGTACTGGGTTTTCTCATTCTGCCCGGCATTGCGGTGCGTATTGCCAACCAGCAACTGGCCAGCTATTCCACGGTTCCGGCGCGACTCGACCGGCTGGAGCTCAACCCCTATAGCCTGGAAGTCACTCTCTGGGGCCTGACTATCGGGGCACCGGGCAAAGAGCAGGTGGGTTTCGAAAAGCTCTATGCCAACCTTCAGCTCGACAGTCTGTGGACTCGCGCACTGCATCTGGAGGCCGTGGAGCTGGTCAAACCCAAGACCGAACTGCTGTTCGACAAGCAGGGCAAGTTGAACCTGGCCGAATTGTTCAAGCTGCCGCCCGGCGAACCGGTCAAAGACGAGCCGGCCAGCAAGCCATTCCCTCTACGCATTGACCAGATCAAGCTGGCTGACGGCTATGTCCGTTTCCAGGACCTGCGCCCCAGCGCCCCCATTGAGTTTCTGTACGACAAACTCAACTTCGAACTGAAGAACCTCAGCACCCTGCCTGAGGACAACGCCGACATGACCCTCGTTGCGGCAGGCCCGGAAGGCGGCCAGATCGACTGGGTCGGGCGGATCAGCCTGGTGCCGATCACCTCCGAGGGCACGCTTAAGATCACCGACGGGAAGATGAAAGTCTGGTGGCCCTATGTCCGGGACGCCTTGCCTCTGGCGCTACAGGACGGCCTGCTGAACTTCAGCACCGCCTACACCCTGGACCTGTCGAAGGACACCGAGCTCAAGCTGACGAATCTGGCCTTGAGCGTTGCGCCTTTCGCCATCAACGCGCCTGACGGTCGCCCCTTGGTGCGTCTGCAACGCCTGGACGTCACTGACACTTCGGTTGATCTGGCCAAACAACAGGTCAGCGTTGGCAAAATCCGCAGTCAGAAACTTGAAACCTGGGCCGCTCGCGAGGCCGATGGGCAACTGGATTGGCAAAAGCTGTTCGCCAGCCCGACGCGCAAACCTGCGCCGCAGCCTGCCCCCACGCCTGCCGTGGACGAGAAAGCCCCGGAGCCTGCGTCAGCCGATGCCCCGGCCCAAGCCAGTGCCAAAGCGGCTTCCAGGCCCTGGCAGGTTCTGCTCAAGGACGTGCAACTGCGCGACTATCAAATCCACCTCACCGACCGCGTCCCGAAAGAGCCCGTGGCCATCGATGTCGGTCCGTTGAATGTGGATGTGCAGAATTTCGATAGCCTGAACAAATCGCCCTTCAGCCTCAAGCTGGACAGCGGCATTGGCAAGCTAGGCAAGTTGACGGCTGCGGGTGATGTGAACCTGGACCCTGTCAGCGCCAGGCTGCAAGTGACCACCAAAGGCATCGACCTGCGCGTCGCCCAAGCCTACATCAGTCCGTTTATTCGCCTTGAACTGCGCAGCGGCATGCTGGACAGCGACCTGGCGGTCAACCTCAAGGGCACCGAGCCTCTGGCGTTCACGGTCACCGGTACGGCGCAGGTGGATCAACTGCATACGCTGGACACGCTTAAACAGCGGGACTTCCTCAAGTGGCAGACATTGACGCTCGAAGGCCTGAGTTATGAGCACGGCGACACTCTGAACATCGCCAAAGTGAACCTGGCAAAACCTTATGCCCGCTTCATGATCAACGACGATCGGACCACGAACATTGATGACCTGCTGATCCCGCAACCCGCGGATAAAACCCCGCCAGCGAAGACCAGCGCCAGCGCCAGCAAGGAAAAACCTCTGGGTATTCGAATTGGCGAAGTGAACATCAATGATGGCTCAGCCAACTTTGCAGACTTCAGCCTGACACCCAACTTCGCCACCGCAGTCCAGCAACTCAATGGTCGCATCGGCACGCTGGATAATCGCCAGTCCAACCCTGCGACCGTGAACATCAACGGCAAGGTGGATCGTTACGCCCCCGTTACCATCAAGGGCAGCCTTAATCCCTTTGACCCCATGGCCGCGCTGGATATCGCCACCAGCTTCAAGCGCGTGGAACTGACCACCCTGACGCCCTACTCCGGAAAATTCGCCGGATACCGCATCCGCAAGGGCCGACTCAATCTTGACCTGCACTACAAGATCACCAATGGCCAACTCAAGGCCGAGAACAAAGTGGTGGTCGAACAGTTGCAGCTGGGTGAGAAAGTCGACAGCCCCGACGCGCTGGACTTGCCGATTCGGCTGGCCATTGCGCTGCTCAAGGATACGGAAGGCAGGATCTCCATCGAACTGCCGGTTTCCGGAGACCTGAACAACCCGCAATTCAGCGTCATGCCGATTGTCTGGCAAACCCTGCGCAATCTGCTGGCACGCGCAGCCACTGCGCCGTTCAAGTTCATTGGCGGATTGGTCAGTGGAGGTGGCTCCGAGGACCTCAGCAGCGTTTCATTCGCCCCCGGTGTCAGCGAGCTGAGCGGCGAGGCACAAAAGGCACTGAACACGCTCTCAGCGGCGCTCAAGGAGCGTCCGACCCTGCGTCTCGAGATCGAAGGCACCGCCGCCGCTACCAGCGACGGTCCGTTGATTGCGCAAGCACGGCTTGAACGCGAATATCAGTACACCTACTACAAGATTCTGCAGCGGCGTGGCGATAAAGTGCCCGCCCAGGCTTCACTGCTCACCGTGCCCGAGAACGAAAAGGCGCCCATGCTCGAAGGCATCTACCGCGCTCGCCTGAAGAAACAACCGTTGGCGCAATGGAAAGACCTTGGCAAGGAAGAGCGCACCAAGGTCATGCGCGACGAGATCCTCAAGTTCTGGAGCAGCAGCGAAGTGTTGCTGCGCGAGCTGGGCCAGGAGCGGGCCAGCAGCATCAAGGATTATCTGGTGGACAAAGGCCAGTTGGCAGACGAACGCGTTTATTTCGTCGATGCCCGCTTGGGTGAAGCACAAAAAGATGGCAGTGTGGTCAGCCCTCTGCATCTGGACAGTGAGTAAAGATTGAAGACCCCCGGTAAACGACTGCTGACGGCGCTGGGCATCATGCTGCTGACCAGCGCCTCGTACGGCTCAACCCTGCGCTGCGGTAGCCAACTGATCAGCGTCGGCGATCGCGCATTCGATGTTGAACAAAAGTGCGGGATTCCCGTCAGCCAGGAGGTCATAGGGTCGAAGGAAACGTTCAACAGCACCTACCGGAAATCGGAAGAGGTGAGGATCGAGGAGTGGATCTACGGCCCTGAGAACGGCATGTATCAGTATTTACGCTTTGAAGGGGGGCGACTGGTGAGTATCGACAGCCAGCGCCGTCAGTAAACCCACTGTGGGTTCGGCGGATTCGTTTAAGCAATCGTCGCCGTCACGTTTCCATCCCCACAATAGAAAAGGCCCCGACGTAAACGCCGGGGCCTTTAATGACCACATCCTTGTGGCCTTCGCATGAACCTTCAATCAATCAGTGGCCAGACCCTAAGGTCAGCAACTGCTCTAAACGTTCAGCGGCTATTAATTGCTTACTCAGCTTTCAGGCCGGCAGCGGAGACGTCTTTAACGCCTTTGATGTTCTTGGTGATGCGCACAGCAGTGGCTTTTTGAGCTTCGGTGACTTTCACCATGGAAGACAGGGAAACCACGCCTTTGTTGGTCTCAACCTTGATATCCGAACCCGGGATGCCTTTTTCGGTCAGCAGGTCAGCTTTGACTTTGGTGGTGATCCAGGTATCAGAAGTGTCTTCTTTGACTTCTTGAGTCGTGGTGTTGGCTGCCAGAACCATCGGAGCTTGGGCCGAGGTTTGTGCGAAAGCAGCGTTAGCCATGGTCAGAGTCAGGGCAGTGGCGGTAGCAGCAGCGATAGCAAACTTCTTCATACGAGTAACTCCTGTTTTTCTCTAAATCTGCACCAGCATGTGGTGGCAGGGTTACCGTATATATCGCAATCGCTATGCCAACCCTTGCAAGCCTACAAAACTCATATAAATCAATCAGTTAACAAAAAAACGGTTTTGTAGAATCGTGCAGATTGCCCGTTCGTCACTTTGAGCGCGTGCAAGTTGCATGTTTCCGACGACCGCTCGCGTGAATCTTCTAAGTCTTTAATTGCGTTCATAAAAAAAGGGCCCCGAAGGGCCCTTTCTATCGTTCAGCTAATCTGCGGATTAGACGCCCGACGCTTTTGCTGCTGCTACGTCTTTGATCGACAGCTTGATACGGCCGCGGTTGTCCACGTCCAGTACCAGAACTTCAACTTCCTGACCTTCCTGCAACACGTCAGTCACCTTCTCTACGCGAGCGTCGCTCAGCATGGAGATGTGAACCAGACCGTCTTTGCCTGGCAGGATGTTGACGAATGCGCCGAAATCGACGATGCGCTCAACTTTGCCCACGTAGATCTTGCCGATCTCCGCTTCTGCGGTGATACCCAGAACGCGCTGACGTGCTGCCTCAGCCGCTTCCTTGGTTTCGCCGAAGATCTTGATGGAGCCGTCGTCTTCGATGTCGATCGAAGCCTTGGTCTCTTCACAGATTGCACGGATGGTCGCGCCGCCTTTACCGATAACGTCACGGATCTTGTCGGTGTCGATTTTCATCGCGATCATGGTCGGAGCATTTTCCGACAGCTCGGTACGCGATTGACCAATGATCTGGTTCATCTGGCCGAGGATATTCAGGCGCGCTTCCAGGGCTTGGCCCAGAGCGATTTCCATGATCTCTTCGGTGATGCCTTTGATCTTGATGTCCATCTGCAGCGCGGTCACACCTTTGGCGGTACCGGCTACCTTGAAGTCCATGTCGCCCAGGTGATCTTCGTCACCCAGGATGTCGGTCAGGATGGCGAATTTCTCGCCTTCTTTAACCAGACCCATGGCGATACCGGCAACCGGCGCCTTCATCGGTACACCCGCGTCCATCAGCGCCAGGGAAGCACCGCAGACCGAAGCCATGGAGCTGGAGCCGTTGGACTCGGTGATTTCCGACACAACACGGATGGTGTACGGGAACACGTCGGCAGCCGGCAGCATCGCCTGAACCGAACGACGAGCCAGACGGCCGTGACCGATTTCACGACGACCAGCACCGCCCATGCGACCACACTCGCCCACCGAGAACGGAGGGAAGTTGTAGTGCAGCATGAAGGGGTCTTTTTTCTCGCCTTCCAGGGTGTCGAGCAGTTGTGCATCACGGGCAGTACCCAGCGTTGCAACCACCAGCGCCTGGGTTTCGCCACGGGTGAACAATGCCGAACCGTGAGTCTTTGGCAGAACGCCGACTTCGATGTTCAGCGGACGTACAGTGCGGGTATCACGACCGTCGATACGCGGCTTGCCGTTGACGATGTTCTCGCGCACGGTACGGTATTCGATTTCGCCGAAAGCCGCTTTGACTTCGCTGGAAGTCGGCTGACCTTCTTCGCCGGACAGCTTGGCGACGATCTGGTCTTTGAGCTCACCCAGACGGGCATAACGCTCGTGCTTGACGGTGATGGTGTAAGCCTGGGAAATCGCTTCACCGAATTCGCTACGGATAGCGCTCAGCAGAGCAGTGGCTTCAGGCTTCGGCTGCCAGTCCCAAATCGGCTTGGCGGCTTCGGCGGCCAGTTCCTTGACGGCGTTGATCACCACCTGGAACTCGTCGTGGGCAAACAGCACAGCGCCCAGCATCTGGTCTTCGGTCAGCTCTTTGGCTTCGGATTCAACCATCAGCACGGCTTCGGAAGTACCGGCAACGACCATGTCCAGGCTCGAAGCCTTGAGTTGCTCGTAGGTCGGGTTCAGCAGGTAGCCGGTGCTTTCGTGGAAAGCAACGCGCGCAGCGCCGATAGGGCCGTCGAACGGGATACCGGAAATAGCCAGTGCCGCCGAGGTGCCGATCATGGCAGCGACGTCTGGATCAGTCTTCTTGCTGGTGGAAAGAACGGTGCAGACAACCTGCACTTCGTTCATGAAGCCTTCTGGAAACAACGGGCGGATCGGACGGTCGATCAAACGCGAAGTGAGGGTTTCCTTTTCGGAAGGACGGCCTTCACGCTTGAAGAAACCACCAGGAATCTTGCCGGCGGCGTAGGTTTTTTCCTGATAGTGCACGGAAAGGGGGAAGAAGCCTTTGCTAGCGTCAGCCTGCTTGGCACCGACCACAGTCACTAACACGCTGACGTCGTCGTCAACGGTGACCAATACTGCGCCGGAAGCTTGACGGGCAATACGGCCAGTCTCGAGGGTTACGGTCGATTGACCGAACTGAAATGTCTTGATTACCGGGTTCACGGTTTCCTACCTTCTTTGTGGCTCTTGGGGAACTGGTTTCTTGCGAATTCTTGGGCAGTGCGGGGAATCGGCCCCACGACAGTCCAGATACAACTAGAGGCTGGGAGCCTGCCCGACTCGCCGAAACAACCGGCGAGCCCACGACAGACAACCAACCTCTATCCGAGTCGTTATTAGCGACGCAGACCCAGACGACCGATCAGGGCGCTGTAACGGCTAACGTCCTTACCTTTCAGGTAATCCAGCAGCTTGCGACGCTGGTTTACCATACGGATCAGACCACGACGCGAGTGGTGGTCCTTACCGTTGGCCTTGAAGTGGCCTTGCAGTTTGTTGATGTTGGCGGTCAGCAGTGCAACTTGCACTTCTGGCGAACCCGTATCACCAACAGCTTGCTGGTAGTCGGTTACGATCTGAGCTTTTTCTTCAACGCTGAGTGCCATGTGGGCAATCCTTTTATCAGGAAACCGCTCCAGAGAAGCGATTTCAACAGGCCGAGAGCAAACTCTCGTATTAAAAAGTGAGGACTGACCATGCCTGTTAACAGCCATCCTCATACCGCTGAAACAGGAACCCCTGCCTCAACGGGTTCGGTCATTCTGACCGAATCAATCGACGTGGCGCGATCCGCCCGTCTTCACTGACTTCACCGATACCGATGAAGCGACCTTCATGATCCTGCACACGAACCATGCCAAACTGCGGCGCGTCCGGTGCTCTTACTGGCTGACCATGCAACCAGTAAAACGAACTGTGCTCCGAGAACTGCAAGAGCGGCCAGTGCTGCAGACCGCTGTCCGATGGCATCAGGAAACGATCAACCGCTTCATTTCCGCCGTCGGCGTGCACTTGCTCCAACTCTTCCAGGGTGACCGTCTGGGCCAGGCTGAAAGGTCCGGCTTGTGTACGACGCAGCTGCGCGACATAGGCACCGCATCCGAGTTTCTCACCGATATCTTCAACCAGTGTGCGGATATAGGTGCCCTTGGTGCAGTCCACCGACAAGCGAGCTGTCTCGCCTTCGCACTCAAGCAATTCCAGGCGCGCAATAGTAACAGAACGCGCCTCGCGCTCCACTACTTCACCGGCTCGTGCCAGCTTGTAAAGCGGCTGGCCATCACGCTTGAGCGCTGAGTACATCGGCGGTATCTGACTGATTTCACCACGAAAAGCGGGCAATACCGCTTCGATATCCGCACGACCAACGGTCACTGGACGCGTCTGTAAAACTTCGCCTTCGGCATCGGCCGTCGTCGTCGTCTTGCCGAGTTGCATCAGGGTTTCGTAGGACTTGTCTGAATCGAGAAGGTATTGAGAGAACTTGGTGGCCTCGCCAAAGCACAAAGGCAGAACACCCGTGGCCAACGGGTCGAGACTGCCGGTATGGCCGGCCTTTTCGGCGTTGAGCAACCAGCGCACTTTCTGCAAGGCGGCGTTGGAAGTGAAACCCAGTGGCTTGTCGAGCAGGATGATCCCACTGACGTTCCGGCGTATACGCTTGACCTGAGCCACTCGTTATTCCTCGGTGCTTTCTGGCTTCGCGTTCTGCGCCGCGCTTTCCGGATGCTGACCGTCTTCAGCCACTGCGCGCTCGATCAGTGCCGAGAGGTGCGCGCCACGCACGACGCTTTCGTCGTAGTGGAAGTGCAACTGAGGGACGCTGCGCAACTTCATTTCACGGGCCAGTTGCATGCGCAGGAAACCTGCGGCGGAATTGAGCACCTTGATGGTCTGTGCGATTTCTTCAGCACTGTCCTGGCCCATCACGGTCATGAAAATCTTCGCGTGACCGACGTCACGACTGACATCAACAGCAGTGATGGTGACCAGCCCCACGCGGGGGTCCTTGATTTCGCGACGGATCAGTTGAGCCAGCTCGCGCTGCATCTGATCGCCAATGCGTTGGGTACGGCTATATTCTTTTGCCATGTTTTGCTACCTGATACTGACCGGGGACGAAACCCTTGCGGTCTGAAAGCGGCAAACGCCCGGCCTGACAAAAGTCGGACCGGGCGTTGCGTTGAGAGCCCCTGACAGGACGCGGGGCATTTGCATGCGACGACCTGCCATGGCTCCTATAGCTCGCGACTTAGAGGCTGCGAGCCACTTGGACCTTCTCGAAGACTTCGATCTTGTCACCGACCTTGACGTCGTTGTAGCTCTTGACGCCAATACCGCATTCCATGCCGGCACGAACTTCGGCAGCGTCGTCCTTGAAGCGGCGCAGGGATTCCAGCTCGCCTTCAAAGATAACGATGTCTTCACGCAGAACACGGATTGGACGGTTACGGTGAACAACACCTTCGAGAACCATGCAACCGGCGATTGCGCCGAATTTCGGAGAACGGAACACGTCACGCACTTCGGCGATACCCAGGATATTCTCCCGGACGTCACTGCCAAGCATACCGGTGAGGGCTTTCTTGACGTCTTCGATGATGTCGTAGATGACGTTGTAGTAACGCATATCCAGACCTTCCTGCTCGACGATCTTGCGCGCACCGGCATCGGCACGCACGTTGAAGCCGAACAGAACAGCGTTGGAGGCCAGTGCCAGGTTGGCGTCGCTCTCGGTGATACCACCGACACCGCCGCCGACTACGCGCACTTGCACTTCTTCGTTACCCAGGCCGCCCAAGGCGCCCTGCAGTGCTTCCAGCGAGCCACGGACGTCGGATTTGAGGACGATGTTAAGCGTCTTCTTCTCTTCCTGACCCATGTTCTCGAAGATGTTTTCAAGCTTGCCAGCGTGAGCACGGGCCAGTTTGACTTCGCGGAACTTGCCCTGACGGAACATCGCGACTTCTCGCGCTTTCTTCTCGTCAGTCATTACGCTCATCTCGTCGCCAGCGTCCGGCGTGCCATCAAGACCCAGGATTTCGACCGGGATCGATGGACCTGCTTCCTTGATTGGCTTGCCGTTCTCGTCGAGCATCGCACGGATACGGCCGAAGTTCGAACCGACCAGAACCATGTCGCCTTGACGCAGCGTACCGTCCTGAACCAGAACAGTCGCGACAGGGCCACGACCCTTGTCCAGACGGGACTCGACCACCACACCACGGCCAGGAGCCGACGGCGTTGCCTTGAGTTCCAGAACTTCAGCCTGAAGCAGAACAGCTTCCAGCAGTTCGTCTACGCCTGTACCCACTTTCGCGGAGACCGAAACGAACGGCGTATCACCGCCCCACTCCTCGGACGTCACGCCGTGAACCGACAACTCGCTACGGATGCGATCGAGATCGGCGCCCGGCTTGTCAATCTTGTTCACTGCAACGACCAGCGGAACACCGGCGGCCTTGGCGTGCTGAACAGCTTCAATGGTCTGCGGCATTACGCCGTCGTCCGCTGCAACTACCAGGATCACGATATCCGTAGCCTTGGCACCACGAGCACGCATTGCGGTAAACGCAGCGTGACCCGGGGTGTCGAGGAAGGTCACCATGCCGCGTTCGGTTTCAACGTGGTAGGCACCGATGTGCTGGGTAATACCGCCGGCTTCGCCAGCCGCTACCTTGGCACGACGGATGTAGTCGAGCAGGGAAGTCTTGCCGTGGTCGACGTGGCCCATTACGGTCACAACCGGAGCACGGGAGAACGACTCGCCTTCGAACTTCAGGGACTCGGCCAGGGAATCTTCCAGGGCGTTGTCGCTGACCAGCGTCACTTTGTGGCCCAGTTCTTCAGCAACCAGTTGGGCAGTTTCCTGATCCAGTACCTGGTTGATGGTGGCTGGAGTACCCAGCTTGAACATGAACTTGATGATCTCGGCAGCCTTGACCGACATCTGCTGGGCAAGATCGCCAACAGTGATGGTTTCGCCGATCTTCACTTCACGCACTACAGGGCCGGTTGGGCTCTGGAAACCGTGAGCGTTGCGTTTTTTCAGCTTGGCCTTGCCGCGACCGCCGCGACGGAAGCTGTCGCTTTCTTCATCGGTAGTACGAGGCGCAACACGTGGCGCTGGCGCCTTCTCTTTAACGGAAGCGCGATGCGGGGCGTTCTTGCGATCGCCGTCGTTGCCACGAGCACTTCTGTCGTCGCTGCGCGGTTTATCCGGACGACGCTGTTCGTCACGCTTGCGCGCATCGGCAGCCGGTGCCGGAGCCGGGGCGGCGGAAACAACCGGTGCCTGTTGCGCAGGCTCGACAGCAGGTGCCGCTGGAGCTGGAGCTGCAGCAGCGCTGTTAGCCGGAGCAGCAGCTGCAGGCTGGTTACGTGCCTCTTCTTCGGCGCGGCGCTTGGCTTCTTCTTCAGCCTTTTGACGGGCAGCATTTTCTACTGCACGGCGCTCGTCCATTTCGCGTTTACGCTCGGCTTCGATCTCTTCCGGGCTGCGCTGAACGAATACTTTCTTCTTGCGAACTTCAACGCTGATGCTCTTGCTGCCAGCAACGCGAAGGGTGCTCGTGGTCTTGCGCTGCAAAGTGATCTTGCGCGGCTCTTCCACTTTAGCCTTGTGACCGCTTTTCAAATGCGTCAACAGGGCTTGCTTTTCGTTATCGGTCACAACTTGCTCGGCGGCGGTGTGTGGCAAACCTGCCTCACGCATCTGCTGTAACAGGCGCTCTACCGGTGTGTCGACCACTTTGGCCAGTTCTTTCACCGTGACTTGCGTCATGCACTTCTCTCCTCAGGCCGCGCCTACTTACTCGAACCAATGGGCTCGGGCGGCCATGATCAACTTGCCGGCACGAATATCGTCAATGCCGTCGATGTCGAGCAGATCGTCAATAGACTGCTCGGCCAGGTCTTCGCGGGTAACTACGCCGCGCACCGCCAGTTCCATCGCCAAATCCTTGTCCATACCCTCAAGAGAGAGCAGGTCCTCGGCCGGATGGGCGTCTGCCAGCTTTTCCTCAGTAGCGATGGCTTTGGTCAACAAACGATCCTTGGCCCGAGCGCGAAGCTCGTTGACGGTATCCTCGTCAAAGCCGTCGATGTTGAGCATCTCCTCCACCGGTACGTAGGCAATCTCTTCCAGACTGGTAAAGCCTTCATCAACCAGTACCTGCGCAAGGTCTTCATCGACTTCCAGCTCTTCGATAAAGTTGCGCAGAATATCGCCGGTCTCTGCCTGCTGCTTAGCCTGGATGTCCGATTCGGTCATCACGTTCAGGGTCCAGCCAGTCAATTGGCTCGCCAGACGTACGTTTTGACCGCCGCGACCAATGGCCTGCGCCAGGTTGTCCGCGCCAACGGCGATGTCCATTGCATGGGCATCTTCATCAACGATGATTGCCGCTACTTCAGCTGGAGACATTGCGTTGATGACGAACTGCGCCGGGTTATCGTCCCAAAGAACGATATCCACACGCTCACCGCCCAACTCTCCAGAAACAGCCTGAACGCGCGAACCACGCATGCCAATGCAAGCGCCTTGCGGATCGATTCGTTTGTCCTTGGAGCGAACAGCGATTTTTGCACGCGATCCCGGATCACGAGAGGCAGCCATCACCTCAATGAGACCTTCGGCAATTTCCGGTACTTCAATCCGGAACAGCTCGATCAGCATCTCTGGCGCGGTACGCGACAAGATCAACTGAGGGCCACGGTTTTCAGTGCGAATTTCTTTAAGCAACGCTCGAAGACGGACACCTACACGGAAAGTCTCCCGCGAAATGATGTCTTCACGTGCCAGCAGGGCCTCGGCATTATTGCCAAGATCCACGATGACATTGTCACGCGTCACTTTTTTAACAGTACCGGAAATGATTTCACCCAGACGCTCACGATAAGCGTCGACAACCTGGGCGCGTTCAGCCTCACGGACTTTCTGCACAATGACTTGCTTGGCAGTCTGAGCGGCGATTCGACCGAATTCGATGGAATCAATCTTCTCTTCAATCAGGTCGCCGGCAACGGCACCCGGCTTTTTGGCCTGGGCCTGGTCTACAGCCAATTCGTAGGCTGGATCGTCCAGATCTTCGTCTTCGACCACTGTCCAGCGACGGAAAGTCTCATAGTTACCGGTCTGACGATTGATTTCTACACGCAGTTCAACTTCATCTTCAAAGCGCTTCTTGGTAGCAGTGGCCAGGGCCAGCTCCAGTGCTTCAAAAATCACTCCTGCCGGAACGCCCTTTTCATTGGACACCGACTCAACAACCAGCAGTACTTCTTTGCTCATCGTACGCCTCGCCTTTCGCAAGCCATTGGATCCGCGGGATCCGCAGTATCTGGCACGTTTTTATTCAAACGTGGGAATAATGTTGGCCTTGTCGATCAGATCGATCGGCAACAGATACTCATGGTCTTCAACATGCACCACGACATCCTGCTCCTCCACCCCGCGGAGAAGGCCCTGAAAGTTGCGTCGACCATCGAAGGGTGAACGCAGCTTTATCTTCACTTGTTGTCCGGCGTGCAAAGCAAACTGTTCAAGCGTGAACAGTGGGCGATCCATGCCAGGGGAAGACACCTCAAGCGTGTATTCAGCACTGATCGGATCTTCGACATCCAGAACACCACTGAGTTGGCGGCTGACTATTGCGCAGTCATCCACCAAGACGCCGTCTTCTTTATCAATATAAATGCGCAGCAGTGAATGTCGGCCCTGGGAAACGTACTCAATTCCCCAGCATTGATAGCCAAGAGCCTCGACCACCGGGACCAACAAGGCCTGCAACTGTTCTAGCTTGCTCGACACCTGAACCCCCTCGTGCATGCTTTAAAAATAAAAAAATGGGCGAAACGCCCATCCATGAAAACGCCGTCGAAAGCGGCGTCATAAACTGTCCAGCTAACAAAAAGCCCCTAAAAAGGGGCTCCGCTAAAACTGGTTGCGGGGGCTGGATTTGAACCAACGACCTTCGGGTTATGAGCCCGACGAGCTACCAGACTGCTCCACCCCGCGACAAAGCTGGGGCGGAAGTATACGGCTGATCCCTTTCAGGGTCAATCGAACATCCACCTACAAGAAAGCCCGCTAGTGCGGGCTGTCCTGATAATTGGTACCGAGAAGGGGACTCGAACCCCTACACCCTATGGGCACAACCACCTCAAGGTTGCGTGTCTACCAATTCCACCACCTCGGCAATACAACTTTTGACAGCCTCAAACATCACTGCCCGTTGAAACCTTACTTCTGCCCTGGAGCCTGAGGTACGTCAGCAGGAACAACTGCTGGCTTTTGCCCTTCGAGCACCGGAACATCATCTGCTGCCGGCTTTTGCTGCACTTCCATTACCGCTGGATTTGGCAAACCTGCTTGAGTCAGCTGTTGAGCTTTCTCTTTAGCAAAGTAACCTAACCCCAAGCTGGTTATGAAAAAAGCTGCGGCGAGTATAGCAGTAAACTTACTAAGAAAGGTAGAGGAACCTTGGCTTCCGAATACAGTATTTGATGCACCTGCCCCGAATGACGCGCCAGCGTCCGCACCTTTACCCTGCTGCAGCAATACCAGGACAACAACGCCCAGAGCGCCCAACAGATGAAAAACGACTACGACTGTTTCCAGCATTTTTTCAGTTTCCCGCGGCGCGACAAATCGCACCGAACTCATCTGCATTCAGGGAAGCTCCACCAATGAGCCCCCCATCGATATCCGGCATGCTGAACAGTTCGACCGCATTGGCCGCCTTCACGCTGCCGCCATAAAGAAGTCGCACGCCTTGTGCGACCTCAGCATTCTCTTTCGCCAACTGCGCACGAATAGCTGCATGCACATCCTGCGCCTGTTGGGGCGAAGCAGTCAGCCCGGTGCCAATGGCCCAGACTGGCTCGTAAGCAATTACCGCATTGACCAGGGCTTCGATACCCAATGCCTGAATGACGCTACCCAGCTGCCGCCCGACAATCTCAAGCGTTTCGCCAGCTTCGCGCTCTTCGCGCGTTTCGCCGATGCACAGCACGGGCGTAAGGCCGCTTGCCTGAGCTGCAGCGAACTTGCGAATCAGGACTTCGTCGCTTTCGCCCATTATCTGGCGACGCTCCGAATGCCCCACAAGCACCAGGCTACAGCCTGCATCAATCAGCTGACTGGATGATATCTCACCCGTCAACGCACCCTGCCCTGCTTCATGAGCGCAGTTCTGTGCACCCACAGAAATCGACTTGCCATGCAAATCATCAATCACACGATTGATGTGCAGACTCGACGGAAATACCGCGACATCAACACCGCCAGGGAGTGCCTGTGCAGCAAGGCCCTCGATCAGCTCAGCGACGCTGGCGCGGGTACCGTGCATCTTCCAGTTACCAGCTACCATAGGGCGACGCATGCTGTACCTCGTCGGTCAAAGTGGGCGCAGATGTTACCCAACAGTTTCAACACTGGCAAGCCGAAATCAGGCGCAAACTTCTGCGACCAGCTTTGCGAGCTCATCGGCATAGCCGCGAACCTGAACTTCATCCTCGCCTTCGACCATCACGCGGACCAGTGGCTCGGTGCCCGATTTACGCAGAAGCACACGACCGCGCCCGGCCATTGCATCAGTAACGCGCTGACAGGCCTCCTTGACCGCCGGATGCCCTACAGGATCGACGCCACCCGCAAATCTTACATTGATCAGTATCTGCGGACACTTGCGCAATGCCTGACGAGCTTCGGCCAGACTTTGATTGCTACGGCGCAAAGCCAGAAGCACCTGTAATGCAGCGATAATTGCATCGCCTGTCGTGGTGTGCTGGAAGCAGACAATATGGCCGGAGTTCTCACCACCCACCTGCCAGTCACGCTCCTGCAGCTCCGCAATGACATACCGATCGCCGACATTGGCCCGCACGAACGGAATATTCAACTCACCCAACGCCAGCTCAAGACCCAGGTTACTCATCAGCGTGCCGACCACCCCTCCCTGGAGGCGACCGCGCTGGTGAAGGTCACGCGCGATGATGAACAGAAGATCGTCGCCATCGACGATAGCTCCGGTGTGATCCACCATCAGGACGCGGTCACCATCGCCATCGAATCCGATGCCCATATCAGCATGCTCGGCCAGAACGGCAGCCTGAAGCGCACCCATGTGCGTAGAACCACAGTCCTTGTTGATGTTAAGGCCGTCAGGCTGCGCGGAAAGCACCGTTACCTGTGCGCCCAGCTCACGAAATACGTTTGGCGCCACCTTGTAGGTCGCGCCGTGCGCGCAGTCGATGACCAGCTTGAGACCCGCGAAATCGGTGCTCGAAGGCACACTGCTTTTGCAGAACTCGATGTAGCGACCGGCAGCGTCATTGATACGGGACACCTTGCCGAGCTTTTCCGACTCCACAACCGTCATCGGCGCGTCCAGCAACTCTTCGATCATCATTTCGATCTCGTCAGGCAGCTTGGTGCCTTGCCCTGAGAAGAACTTGATGCCGTTGTCGTAATGCGGATTGTGCGAGGCGCTGATCACGATGCCAGCCTCGGCGTGAAAGGTCCGGGTCAGATAGGCGATAGCCGGAGTAGGCATCGGCCCAAGCAACATGACGTCTGCACCTGCGGCCGAAAGCCCGGCTTCCAGGGCAGACTCGAACATGTAACCGGAAATTCTCGTGTCTTTGCCCACCAGAATTCGGCATGCACCCAGGCGGCGAAACGCCATGCCTGCAGCCCAGCCAAGCTTCAGCATGAAATCGGGCGTAATCGGAAATTGCCCTACCCGACCACGAATACCGTCGGTTCCAAAATATTTCTTGGTCGTCATTGTTGCTCCACCATTTCTATTCGGCCGCTTCAACAGCGGCAATCATGCGCACGACATCGACCGTTTCAGGGACGTCGTGCACACGTAGAATTCTTGCGCCCTTGGTCATGGCCAATGCTGCCAGAGCCAGCCCACCGTAAAGACGCTCGCCCACCGGGCGATTGAGCGCTCCACCTATCATGCTTTTGCGCGAGACACCGACCAGTAGCGGGCGACCCAGCGCGTGCAATGCTTCAAGGTGCTTGAAGAGGCTCAAGTTGTGCTCAAGACTTTTCGCAAAACCAAAGCCGGGATCAAGAATGATGCGCTCACCCGGTATACCCGCGGCGGAACACTGCATCATACGCTCGCGCAAAAAAGCACAGACCTCGCCCACAAGGTTTTCATAGTGCGGATTATCCTGCATGTCGCCCGGCTCCCCACGCATGTGCATCAAACAAACGGGCAGACCGGTTGCTGCGGCGGCATCCAAGGCACCTTCACGGCGCAGTGAGCGCACATCATTGATCAGGCCAGCCCCGAGGCGGGCAGCCTCACGAATGACAGCGGGCGTGGAGGTGTCGACGGAAATGATGACATCCAGCTCACGATTCAACGCCTCGACGACCGGGGCGACCCGCTCAAGCTCTTCAAGGGGGGATACGGCACGCGCACCCGGCCTTGTAGACTCGCCTCCCACATCAATCAGCGTCGCACCAGCGGCAACCATCGCCTGCGCATGACGCAGCGCGGCGTCCAGACGATTGTAGCGGCCGCCGTCCGAGAAGGAATCCGGGGTGGCATTCAAGATGCCCATTACGTGCGTATGGGCTAAATCAAGAACCCGGTTGCCGCAGGGCAACCGGGTTGGGTACAGCGCAGAAGCCATGTCAGACCTTAGTGTTCAGCAGCCGGACCGCCAATTGGCGTCTCAGGACGTGGATCCGGAGGCGTCACTGGCGCACTCGGCGTACCCGAACCACCTTCCCAGTCGCGCGGCTCGCGCGGAGTCCGACCGGCCATGATGTCATCGATCTGCTCTGCATCGATCGTTTCGTACTTCATCAATGCATCAGCCATCGCATCAAGCTTGTCACGATTGTCCGTGAGAATCTGCTTGGCCGTGCCATAGCACTGATCAATGATGCTGCGCACTTCAGAGTCAATCAACCGGGCAGTTTCAGCCGACAAACCGCTGTTTTGACCACCACCACCGCGACCGAGGTACCCTTCGTTCTCATCTTCGCCATAGAGCAGCGGACCGAGTTTTTCCGAAAGACCCCACTTGGTCACCATGTTCCGGGCAATCTGACTGGCACGCATGATGTCGTTGGAAGCGCCCGTGGTTACACCATCAAAACCCAGCGTCATTTCCTCAGCGATACGGCCGCCGTACAACGAGCAGATCTGACTGATCAGCGCACGCTTCGAAAGGCTGTAACGATCTTCCTCGGGAAGGAACATGGTCACACCCAACGCACGACCACGCGGGATGATCGAAACCTTGTAGACCGGATCATGCTCAGGCACAACCCGACCCACAATGGCGTGGCCCGCTTCGTGATAAGCCGTGTTCTGCTTCTCTTTCTCGGACATGACCATGGATTTGCGCTCGGCGCCCATCATGATCTTGTCTTTGGCCAACTCGAATTCTTTCATTTCAACGATGCGTTTGCCTGTACGTGCCGCAAACAGCGAAGCCTCGTTGACCAGGTTGGCAAGGTCGGCACCCGAGAAACCAGGCGTGCCACGAGCGATGACACCCGGATTGACATCTTCACCCATCGGCACTTTACGCATGTGCACTTTGAGAATCTGTTCGCGACCGCGGATATCCGGCAGGCCAACGACCACCTGACGGTCGAAACGACCCGGACGCAGCAGTGCAGGGTCCAGTACATCAGGACGGTTGGTGGCCGCAATGACGATGATGCCATCGTTCATTTCGAAGCCATCCATCTCTACCAGCAACTGGTTGAGAGTCTGCTCACGCTCGTCGTGACCACCGCCCATGCCGGCACCACGATGGCGACCCACGGCATCGATTTCATCGATGAAGATGATGCAAGGGGCGTGCTTCTTGGCCTGTTCGAACATGTCACGGACCCGGCTTGCACCGACACCCACGAACATCTCGACAAAATCAGAACCGGAAATGGTGAAGAACGGCACTTTCGCTTCGCCGGCAATCGCCTTGGCAAGCAGGGTTTTACCGGTACCCGGCGGGCCGACCATCAGGACGCCACGCGGGATACGACCGCCAAGACGCTGGAACTTGCCTGGATCACGAAGGAACTCGACCAGCTCGCCCACTTCTTCCTTGGCTTCGTCGCAACCTGCGACATCAGCCAGGGTCGTCTTGACCTGATCTTCAGACAGCAGGCGCGCCTTGCTCTTGCCGAAACTCATCGGCCCGCCCTTGCCTCCCGCACCACCTTGCATCTGGCGCATGAAAAACATGAACACAGCGATGATGACGAGGATCGGGAAGCTGGCAACGAGTAGCTGAGTCCAGATGCTCTGCTGCTCAGGCTGCTTGCCTTCGATAACCACGTTATTGTCGACCAGATCACCGATCAGACCGTTGTCCTGAATGGCCGGACGAATGGTCTTGAAGGTGTCACCGTCGCTGCGCTTGCCCGTGATGACATAACCATCAACGGCAACCTTCTCAACCTTGCCATCCTTCACTTGCTGGATGAACTCGGAATAGTTGAGGGTCTGCGGCTCGTTCGGGCTGGAGAAGTTGTTCATTACCGTCACAAGGACTGCCGCAATGATCAACCACAGGATCAAATTCTTTGCCATATCGTTCAATTAGCTACCCTCTGAAGCAAGCTCCACGCAGGAGCGTGCCTCGCATGATATTCACCGGCCTAACTTACTACAGAACCTACAGATGTGGCAGGCGCCGTCTGTAACCCTTTGTGAAACTTTGACTACAGCATGTTCGTTTATGCTGCAACCGCTGGGCCATTTGAAAAAAACTATCGGGCCGCTTCAATAGCGCTCGATGCTTTCCGAGCCTTCAATCCCCCGGAAACCCCGACCCAGCAAGTACTGCTCACGGGAACGATCGCGGGATGACTCGGGCTTACGCATCTGAACCTTGTCGAACAGCTTGCGGATGTCTTTGTGATACTGATCAAAGCCTTCCCCCTGGAAAACCTTGATCAGGAAATCACCGCCAGGCCGCAAAACCCGCCCCGCCAGATCCAGAGCCAATTCGCAAAGAAACATGGCGCGCGGCATGTCGACAGCGCTCAATCCACTCATATTGGGGGCCATATCGGAAATCACAAGGTCTACTTGAGTATTACCGACAGCTTCCAGGATCTGTGCGAGGACTGCATCTTCCGTAAAGTCCCCTTGAATAAAGGTCACATCGGGGATGCTGTCCATTTCCAGGATGTCGGAAGCGATCAGGCGGCCCTGGCCACCGATCAGACGACTGGTCACCTGTGACCACCCGCCCGGCGCCGCGCCGAGGTCGATCACGGTCATGCCAGGCCGGATGATTTTATCCTTCTCCTGGATCTCCAGAAGCTTGTAGCTGGCGCGAGAGCGGTAACCGTCCTTCTGCGCCATTTTGACGTATTTATCGTCAAAGTGTTCTTTGAGCCAGTTATGGCTTGTCTTGGATCGGGCCACGGGGCACCTCAAAAATAAACGAGTCGTGATTAACTGGGCGGTCCCGGACTCGCTCGGGTAAACTGGCCGCCGCTTTTTACAAGATCAGACGCAGGGGTCAGATTATGCCGCTCACTCAGGAGCAGAAGAAACAGTACAAATCCATTGGCCACCATCTGAAACCGGTATTGATTGTGGCTGACAATGGTTTGACTGAAGGTGTGTTAGCAGAACTTGAACGCGCATTGGGCGATCACGAGCTGATTAAAATCAAGCTCAACATCCTTGAACGCGAAAGCCGTCTTCAGGCCATTGCAGAACTGTGCAAGGCCGGTAAAGCGGATCTCGTACAGGTCATCGGCAAGATGGCGCTGATTTATCGCAAGAACCCAAAGGTAAACAAGCTGTTGTCCAACGTCCATCGCGCCGTTTGATGCAACAAGGCCAGGGCCGCGCTAGCGCGGCCTGCTGCTCCTTCCGGGCAATGGCTGCAAAACCAGCAACACGCCAGACAAGCCCAGCACCAGATAGCTCCATAACTGCAGATGCAGCGCATCGGGCATCCAGTGACGCAATCCAAAATAGCTGACCGAGGCTAACAGTGCGATCAGCAACAGCTGTCCGCGCAGGTCCAGCCACATGCTCGAAATACCGTCTGCACCCACCAGAACCGCCATCTGAAGCATTGCGCATACCGCCGCAAAACCCACCAGCACAGCCCCGGAAAAATTGGCAAACTCATGAATCAGCAACGGTGCCAGGCCGGTCTGATCCAGCACCGCCAACAGCCCCAGAAGCAGCACCATCAGGCCGCCCACCCACAACGTCTGGGTGAGCTGCCAGATGATCGCGCCCATTGTTAACGGGCGCTTCAGATCAGATGTGCCTGACTTCGACAATCTCGTACTCGATGACGCCGCTTGGCGTCTTGACGGCGACTACGTCGCCCTCTTCCTTGGCGATCAATGCCCGAGCAATAGGCGAGCCTACCGAAATCTTGCCTTTCTTGATGTCTGCCTCGTCTTCACCGACGATCTGGTAGGTCACCGACTCATCCGTTTCGACGTTGGCAATTTCCACCGTCGTGCCGAAAATCACCTTGCCGGTATGCTCGATCGTCGTCACATCAATGATGACCGCATTCTGCATGCGGCCTTCGATATCCCGGATCCGCGCCTCAACCATGCCCTGCTGTTCGCGGGCGGCGTGGTACTCGGCGTTTTCCTTGAGGTCTCCCAACTCACGTGCGGTGCCGATGTCCGAGCTGAGCTTGGGACGTACCACCTTGGTGAGATGTGCGTGTTCTTCTTCCAGGGCGCGAGCGCCCTGGACGGTCATTGGATATTTGATCATGCCTTCAACCCTGCATGTAGATCCTGCAAGCGGCGCACGGTCTTTTCCGGACCGAACTTGAGCGCTTCACAGATAGCCTCGCCTGCAGCAATGGTCGTGGTGCAGTAAATCTTGTGCTGCAAGGCATTGCGGCGGATGGAGTAGGAATCAGCGATCGACTGACGCCCTTCGGTGGTGTTGATGATCAGGGTGACTTCGTCATTCTTGATCATGTCGACCACATGCGGACGGCCTTCGGTCACTTTGTTGACGCGACGGACTTTCAAGCCGGCCGCTTCGATAAGCTTGGCGGTACCGGCCGTCGCGACGACCTCGAAGCCCAGGTTGATCAGGTCGCGGGCGACACCGGCGACCAGTGGCTTGTCATCGTCACGCACGCTGATGAAGGCCGTGCCACCGGTCGGCAGGACTTCGCTGGCGCCCATCTGGGCCTTGGCAAAGGCTTCACCGAAGGTGTCGCCGACGCCCATCACTTCACCGGTGGATTTCATCTCGGGACCGAGGATCGGGTCAACGCCAGGGAACTTGGCGAACGGGAACACCGCCTCTTTCACACTGTAGAAGTTCGGGATGATTTCCTTGGTGAAGTTCAGCTCTTTCAGGGTTTTGCCAGCCATCACGCGCGCGGCGATCATTGCCAGGGAAACACCGATGCACTTGGACACGAACGGCACAGTACGGGATGCACGCGGGTTCACTTCGATGACGTAGATATCTTCGCCCTGCAACGCCAACTGCACGTTCATCAGGCCAACGACACCCAGCTCCAGAGCCATTTTCTTGACCTGCTCGCGCATTTCGTCCTGGATATGCCCAGGCAACGAGTAAGGCGGCAGCGAGCATGCCGAGTCACCGGAGTGAACACCGGCCTGTTCGATGTGCTGCATGATGGCACCGATAACCACATCAGTACCGTCGCAGACCGCATCAACGTCCATTTCTATGGCGCAATTGAGGAAGTGATCGAGCAGGACCGGGCTGTCGTTGGAGACTTTGACCGCGTCACGCAGGTAGCGCTTGAGTTCTTCTTCTTCGTAGACGATTTCCATCGCCCGACCGCCCAGCACGTAGGAAGGACGCACCACCAGCGGGTAGCCGATCTTGCCTGCCGCACGGATGGCTTCGTCTTCGCTGCGCACCGTCGCGTTTGGCGGCTGACGCAGGTTGAGGCGCTCGACCATGTGCTGGAAGCGCTCGCGATCCTCTGCACGGTCGATCGCGTCAGGGCTGGTACCGATAATCGGCACGCCCGCTTCTTCAAGGGCACGAGCCAGCTTCAACGGTGTTTGACCGCCGTACTGAACGATCACGCCTTTTGGCTTCTCGACGCGGACGATTTCCAGCACGTCTTCCAGGGTCACTGGCTCGAAGTACAGGCGATCCGAGGTGTCGTAGTCGGTGGACACGGTTTCCGGGTTGCAGTTGACCATGATGGTCTCGTACCCGTCTTCGCGCAGGGCGAGTGCCGCGTGCACACAGCAGTAGTCGAACTCGATACCCTGGCCGATACGGTTAGGACCGCCGCCGAGGATCATGATCTTGTCGCGGGTCGTCGGATTGGCTTCGCACTCTTCCTCGTAGGTCGAGTACATGTAAGCGGTGTCGGTCGAGAACTCGGCCGCGCAGGTGTCAACGCGCTTGTAGACCGGGAACACTTCCAGCTTGTGACGATGGCGACGCAGGTTCTTCTCGGTAACGCCCAGCAGCTTGGCCAGACGCGCATCGGAGAAGCCCTTGCGCTTGAGACGGTACATCATGTCGCGGTCGATAGCCGCCAGACCAAGGGTCTTGATCTTCTCTTCGTCCTTGATCAGATCTTCGATCTGCACGAGGAACCAGGGATCGATCATGTTCATGGCGAAGATTTCTTCGACGGTCATGCCGGCACGGAACGCATCGGCGACGTACCAGATGCGCTCGGCACCCGGCACGGTCAGCTCACGCTTGAGCACACCCATGCTTTCCGGGTTGGCCAGATCCAGTTTCGGGTCGAGACCGCTGACACCCACTTCAAGACCGCGCAGGGCTTTCTGCAGGGATTCCTGGAAGGTGCGGCCGATGGCCATGACTTCACCGACCGACTTCATTTGCGTGGTCAGGCGTGCATCGGCCTTGGCAAATTTTTCGAAGGCGAAGCGTGGCAGTTTGGTAACCACGTAGTCGATGGACGGCTCGAAAGACGCAGGAGTCTTGCCGCCGGTAATTTCGTTTTGCAGTTCGTCGAGGGTGTAACCGATGGCCAGCTTGGCGGCGACGCGAGCGATAGGGAAACCTGTCGCCTTCGAAGCCAGGGCCGAGGAACGCGACACACGCGGGTTCATCTCGATGACGACCATGCGGCCCGTATCCGGACAAATACCGAACTGGACGTTCGAACCACCGGTTTCCACGCCAATCTCACGCAGCACCGCCAGCGAGGCGTTGCGCATGATCTGGTATTCCTTGTCGGTCAGCGTCTGGGCTGGCGCAACCGTGATGGAGTCGCCCGTGTGGACACCCATCGGATCGAAGTTCTCGATGGAGCAGACGATGATGCAGTTGTCCTTTTTGTCGCGGACCACTTCCATCTCGTACTCTTTCCAGCCGATCAGGGATTCGTCGATCAGCAGCTCTTTGGTCGGCGACAAGTCCAGACCGCGGGTGCAGATTTCTTCGAACTCTTCACGGTTGTAGGCGATACCGCCACCCGTGCCGCCCATGGTGAACGACGGACGGATAATGCACGGGAAGCCGAGCTTTTCCAGAACCGCGTAGGACTCTTCCATGCTGTGGGCAATGCCCGAGCGCGGGCAATCCAGGCCGATGGACTTCATGGCCTTGTCGAAACGCGAGCGGTCTTCTGCCTTGTCGATGGTGTCGGCGTTCGCACCGATCATTTCGACGCCGAACTTCTCCAGAACGCCTTCACGCTCAAGATCCAGTGCGCAGTTCAGCGCAGTCTGGCCACCCATGGTTGGCAACAGCGCATCAGGACGTTCTTTTTCGATGATCTTGGCAACGGTCTGCCATTTGATCGGCTCGATGTAGGTCGCGTCCGCCATGGACGGATCGGTCATGATCGTCGCGGGGTTGGAGTTCACCAGGATGACGCGGTAACCCTCTTCGCGCAGGGCTTTGCAGGCCTGGGCGCCAGAGTAGTCGAACTCACAGGCCTGGCCGATCACGATGGGGCCGGCACCAAGAATCAGGATGCTTTTAATGTCTGTACGTTTTGGCATGGGTTGTCACTCGAATACGTAGGTCTGCTTCTCTGCGATGGCTGGGCGGCCTTTGCCGGACGACGAGTCGTTCGGGGCCTGCCCAGTCACCTGCGCGTTACATGCTCAAGGCAACCGGTCAGCGTCGCTTGGCCATCGCTTCGATGAAGCGATCAAACAACGGAGCGACGTCGGTCGGACCCGGGCTCGCCTCAGGGTGACCCTGGAAGCTGAAGGCGTCCTTGTCGGTACGCTCGATGCCTTGCAGGCTGCCGTCGAACAGCGATTTGTGAATCGCCCGCACGTTGCCCGGCAGGGTCGCTTCATCCACCGCAAAACCGTGGTTCTGGCTGGTGATCATGACAACGCCTGTGTCCAGGTCCTGAACCGGATGGTTCGCACCATGGTGACCCAGCGCCATCTTGATGGTCCTGGCGCCAGAGGCCAGCGCCAGCAATTGGTGGCCCAGGCAAATACCGAAGACCGGCACGTCCGTTTCCAGCACATCCTTGATGGCCTGGATGGCATAGTCGCAAGGCTCCGGGTCGCCGGGACCGTTGGACAGGAATACGCCGTCCGGATTCATCGCGAGCACATCGCTGGCGGGTGTCTGCGCGGGAACGACGGTTACGCGGCAGCCGCGCTCGACCAGCATGCGCAGGATGTTCAGCTTGACGCCGTAGTCGTAGGCCACGACGTGGTATTTCAAATCGCTGGCTGGAATCTCGGGGCAGCTGTCGGTTTTCAACGACCAGACGCTGGAGCGCCATTCGTAGCTTTCCTTGACGCTGACGACTTTCGCCAGGTCCATGCCCTTGAGGCCCGGGAAGCCGCGTGCTGCTGCGATAGCGGCTTCGTCCGAGATGTCGTCGCCGGCCAGGATGCAGCCGTTCTGAGCCCCTTTCTCACGCAGAATGCGGGTCAGGCGGCGCGTATCGATCCCTGCAATGGCGACAACGCCGTTGGCTTTCAGGTAATCGCCGAGGGACATTTTGTTGCGCCAGTTGCTGGCTACCAGCGGCAGATCACGAATGACCAGACCGGCTGACCAGACACGGTCCGATTCGGCGTCTTCCGGCGTGGTGCCGGTATTACCGATGTGCGGATAGGTCAGCGTGACGATTTGTTGGGCATAGGAAGGATCGGTAAGGATTTCCTGATAGCCGGTCATGGCAGTGTTAAACACTACCTCACCAACGGTTTGACCGTCGGCTCCAATGGCTTCGCCGCGAAAAATGCTGCCATCAGCAAGGGCGAGTATGGCTGGCTTAGTCAAGAAGACCTCCCGTAAGTAAAGCCTGAAAGGGCGTTCGCAGGTTGCAAAAAAGCGGAATGACGTATAGACACGTCACCCCGCTTTCTTATCGAATCATCTGCGCGCTTTTAGTGGACACACTAAAGCTGTAGCTTACAGAAAAGCCCTGTTTTGGTCTACCGGCAATGAGCCTAAAAGGCGAGGAAATGCGACAGAAGTTCCCTTGACGAGGGTGAAGCAGGGCCGAAATTCACGTCAGACGTCAATTCGACCCTCGTTTGCGTGATCAGGACGATCAACGCAGGTCCAGCACGTCCTGCATGTCATACAAGCCTGGCTCGCGCCCTTCAAGCCAGAGAGCAGCCCGAACAGCGCCTTTGGCGAAGGTCATGCGGCTGGATGCCTTGTGCGTGATTTCCACGCGCTCCCCGTCCGCAGCAAACAACACCGTGTGATCCCCAACGATATCGCCCGCACGAACAGTCGCGAAACCAATGCTTTGGCGATCACGCGCGCCGGTTTGCCCTTCTCGTCCGTAGACCGCGACTTTCTTCAGATCTCGGCCCAAGGCATCGGCAACCACTTCACCCATGCGCAGCGCAGTACCGGATGGCGCATCAACCTTGTGACGGTGGTGCGCCTCGATGATTTCGATATCGACATCATCGCCCAGCACCCGCGCGGCAGTGTCGAGCAATTTCAGGCACAGGTTCACACCCACACTGAAGTTCGCTGCGAACACAATCGGGATGTCCTTGCCCGCTTCGGCCAGACGCTGCTTTTCTTCCGCACTGAAACCCGTGGTGCCGATGATCATGGCTTTGCCGGCCTTGCGGCAGAACGCCAGATTCTTCAGCGTCACAGACGGATGCGTGAAATCGATCAGCACGTCGAATTCATCGACAACCTTGGCCAGATCACCGCACAGTGGCACGCCAATCCGACCCAGTGCAGCCAGCTCGCCGGCATCGGCGCCCACCAACGTGCTGTCAGGACGGTCGATCGCGGCGGTCAAACCCGCACCCGGCGCCAACTGGACGGCCTCGATCAGGATCTTGCCCATGCGCCCGGCGGCGCCCATTACAGCTATACGTCGCATGTTTAGCCCCCGTTAAAAACGCTTACAGATCACCGAAGAAACGCTTCACACCGTCGAACCAACCGGTGGCTTTCGGCGAATGAGAGCTGTCGCCTTCGAGCGTTGCGCGGAACTCTTCAAGCAATTCGCGCTGACGACGCCCCAGATTGACCGGAGTTTCCACCGCCACACGACACATCAGGTCGCCAGCGCCGCCGCCACGAACCGGAGCAACACCCTTGCCGCGCAAGCGGAACTGCTTGCCGGTTTGAGTACCCTCGGGAATCTTCAGCTTGACGCGACCGTCCAGCGTTGGCACTTCCAGCTCACCGCCCAGTGCGGCGTCCGTGAAGCTGATCGGCACTTCGCAATACAGATGCTTGCCGTCACGCTGGAATATCGCGTGCTCACGCACGTTGATCACGACATAAAGATCGCCGGTCGGACCACCTTGAGCACCCGCCTCGCCTTCGCCTGACAGACGAATACGGTCGCCGGTATCAACGCCTGGCGGCACTTTTACAGACAGGGTCTTGTATTCCTCGACACGGCCTTCGCCATGACAGGAATCACAGGGGTCGGAAATGATCTTGCCGTGACCATGACAGCGCGGGCAGGTCTGCTGCACAGAGAAGAAACCCTGCTGCATGCGCACCTGACCAATACCGCCGCACGTCGGGCAAGTGACCGGGGAAGAACCTTTCTTCGCACCCGAGCCATCGCACGGCTTGCAGTTGACCAGCGTTGGCACACGGATATTCACCGTGGTGCCGCGCACCGCTTCTTCGAGATTCAGTTCGAGGGTGTAACGCAGATCACTGCCGCGCTGAGCGCCGCCACGACCACCGCCACCCCCGCGCCCGCCACCGAAGAAGTCGCTGAACACATCGCCGAATATATCGGAGAAGTTTGCGCCCCCCGCACCGCCGCCGAAACCGCCGCCACCCATGCTTGGGTCTACGCCGGCATGACCGTACTGATCATAAGCTGCGCGTTTGCTGGCATCGGAAAGCACTTCGTAGGCCTCATTGGCCTCCTTGAACATATCTTCCGATGCTTTATCGTCAGGGTTGCGATCCGGGTGATGCTTCATCGCCAGACGACGATAAGCCTTCTTCAGGTCGGCCTCGCTGGAGCCTCGCTCCACCCCCAATACTTCGTAATAGTCACGCTTTGCCATAATTCTTCCGCACTCTTGAGGACGTCCGGCAAAACCCTCCTGAGCCTTGCCAAACTCGTTGAGCCCCATACAGGCCCGGACCCAACTCACGTCAATTCAACGATCCTGGTCTTCGTCAACAGCCGGTCGCCCGGCCGAGAAAGCGGCAGAACAAGCCGCATGCAGGAGCATCGCGGCCTTGCCACAGGGCTCGCGCAGTCAAGCCGCAAGCCATCAAAAATTCGTCTGTTCCAGACACGCCAACGCGGGAGCAAGCTCCCGCGCGGCGACATCCTACCAGTGACCACTTGAAAGCGGTCAACTGGCGTTCAAGTGAGCCTGCGCTTACTTGTGGTCTTTGACTTCTTCAAACTCTGCATCGACAACGTCATCGGCCGGCTTGCCGTCTTCCTTCGCAGCCTGTGCGCCAGCTTCAGGTTTTTCAGCCTGTTCGGCGTACATTTTCTGGGCAACCGGAGCCGACACCTTGGACAGCTCTTCAACCTTGGCTTCGATGACAGCCTTGTCGTCGCCTTTGATGGCGGCTTCCAGAGCAACCACAGCCGCTTCGATCGAAGTTTTCTCTTCAGCGGTCACTTTATCGCCAGCATCGCTGATCATCTTGCGAGTCGAGTGAACCAGGGCGTCGCCCTGGTTACGGGCTGCTGCCAGCTCTTCGAACTTGCGGTCTTCTTCCGCATTGACTTCAGCATCACGAACCATTTGCTGAATTTCTTCCTCGGACAAGCCGGAGTTGGCCTTGATCACGATGGACTGCTGCTTGCCGGTCGCCTTGTCTTTGGCGCCTACGTGCAGGATGCCGTTGGCATCGATGTCGAAGGTCACTTCGATCTGAGGAACGCCACGTGGTGCAGGTGGAATCTCGGCCAGGTCGAACTTGCCCAGGGACTTGTTCTGAGCGGCTTGCTTACGCTCGCCCTGCAGAACATGAATGGTCACTGCGCCCTGATTGTCGTCGGCTGTCGAGAACACCTGGGATTTCTTGGTAGGAATCGTGGTGTTCTTTTCGATCAGCGCGGTCATCACGCCACCCATGGTTTCGATACCCAGGGTCAGCGGGCTGACGTCCAGCAGCAGAACGTCCTTCACGTCACCGGCCAGAACCGCACCCTGGATAGCAGCACCCATGGCCACAGCTTCGTCCGGGTTGACGTCTTTACGCGCTTCTTTACCAAAGAACTCGGTAACCAGCTTCTGCACCAGCGGCATACGGGTCTGACCACCGACCAGAATCACGTCGTTGATCGCGCCGATGTCGATACCCGCGTCTTTCAGCGCGATGCGGCATGGCTCGATGGTGCGCTGAACCAGGTCTTCAACCAGCGATTCCAGCTTCGAACGAGAGATTTTCACGTTCAAGTGCTTAGGACCGGTGGCGTCTGCAGTGATGTACGGCAGGTTCACGTCAGTCTGCATGCTCGAAGACAGTTCGATCTTGGCTTTTTCAGCGGCTTCTTTCAGGCGCTGCATTGCCAGCGGATCACCCTTGAGGTTCATGCCGCTTTCTTTCTTGAACTCGTCGACGAGGTAGTCGATCAGGCGAATGTCAAAGTCTTCACCACCCAGGAACGTGTCACCGTTGGTTGCCAGAACTTCGAACTGGTGCTCGCCATCGACTTCAGCGATCTCGATAACCGAAACGTCGAAAGTACCGCCACCCAGGTCATAAACGATGACGGTGTGGTCGCCTTTCGCCTTGTCCATACCGTAAGCCAGAGCGGCTGCGGTAGGTTCGTTGATGATACGTTTTACGTCCAGACCCGCGATACGGCCGGCGTCCTTGGTCGCTTGACGCTGGCTGTCGTTGAAGTAGGCCGGAACAGTGATGACCGCTTCAGTCACAGGCTCGCCGAGGTAGTCTTCGGCGGTTTTTTTCATTTTCTTCAGGATTTCGGCAGAAATCTGAGGAGGTGCCATTTTCTGGCCGTTGACCTCAACCCAGGCATCGCCGTTGTCAGCCTTGACGATCTTGTAAGGGACCATCTGGATGTCTTTCTGAACAACTTCTTCTTCAAAGCGACGGCCGATCAGACGCTTAACCGCGTACAGGGTGTTGTGCGGGTTGGTGACTGCCTGACGCTTGGCCGACTGACCGACGAGGATTTCACCGTCGTTGGCGTAAGCAATGATCGAAGGCGTGGTGCGGGTGCCTTCGGCGTTTTCGATAACTTTTACGTTACCGTTTTCCAGAATGGAGACGCAGGAGTTGGTGGTCCCCAGGTCGATACCGATAATTCTGCCCATGTTTTGACTCTCCCGAAATTTGGATTTGGTTGCCACAACTGCACTTACACGTTGCGGTAGCTCTTAAACGCTTGGCCTATAAATGGGGGCCAGACAGCTGATTTCAAGCCTGCTCGTCAATTGACGGCTGAACAGGCGACGGTGCCTTGCTGACCACGACCATCGCGGGGCGCAGCAGACGACCGTTAAGCTGGTAACCCTTCTGAAACACTTTCAACACACTGTTCGGTTCGACATCCGCACTTTCCTGCATGGCCATTGCCTGATGGTGCTCGGCATTGAATGGCTGGCCGTGAGGCTCGATTGGCTCCAACTGATAACGCTTGAGGGTGTCGTGGAACATCTTCAACGTCAGCTCGATACCTTCACGCATCGGGCGAATGCTCTCGTCGTTTGCATCGGACAGCTCAAGGCCGCGCTCGAGGCTGTCGACGATCGGCAACAAATCGCCAGCGAATCGTTCGAGCGCGAATTTGTGTGCTTTTTCGACATCCTGCTCTGCACGGCGGCGGACATTCTGCAAATCCGCAGCCACTCGCAGGGACTGGTCTTGTGCCGCAGCCAATTGCTCTTCAAGCATCTGCACACGAGTTACCAATTCTTCACCTGAAGCCGCCTCGGCAGCCTGGTCCTGGGTCTGCGCATCCAGATTCTGTTCGTCAGCCATAGATTTCTCCTTTCAAAAACGTCCGCGAGCTCAACTCGCGCTTCTGCCCCTCTATATGGGAGCGGATTTTTCAGCTTCAAGGGCAAAATGCATGAGATCGAGCAATACCCCTACGAAATTTCTGACATAAGCCAAGTCCTTATGGCGCTTGAGAAAATGCCGGGATGGACTAAAAAAAATTGCACCCGGACGGAACAGGGCTGAAGACCGCCATTGTCACCGGCAAATAAAATACTGTATAAATAACCAGACAAATCGCCTGGGAGCCACTCCATGCTGGTGCACCTTTCCGTACACAACTACGCCATCGTTGAACATCTCGATCTCGAGCTGGACCGAGGCATGAGCGTAATCACCGGCGAAACCGGTGCCGGCAAATCGATCATGCTCGATGCGCTGGGCCTGACCCTCGGGGATCGCGCCGACAGCGGAGTCGTTCGTCCCGGCGCGGACAAGGCCGATATCCTGGCCACATTCGATCTGGCCGACATTCCCGAGGCCAGCGCCTGGCTTCAGGAGCGCGACCTGGACAACGACGGCCCGTGCATCCTGCGCCGGGTCATCACGGCCGAAGGGCGCTCGCGGTCTTACATCAACGGCACGCCCTGCCCGCAAGGTGACTTGAAGGCCCTCGGCGAATTGCTGATCGACATCCACAGCCAGCACGAGCATCAGTCGCTGCTCAAGGCCGATACACATCGGCGCCTGCTGGACGAGTACGCCGGCGCGACAGATCTCGCACGCCAGGTTCAGCTGGCCGCACAGCGCTGGCGGCAAACGCGACAGGAGCTTGACCGGTTATCCAATTCCGGTGACGAGCAGCGTTCACGCCACCAATTGCTGAGCTATCAGCTCGAAGAGCTTGAAAGCCTGAGCCTGGGCGAAAACGAACTGGAGCAGCTGGAGCAGGAACACAAGAACCTGACCAATGCTGAGAGCCTGCTGAGCATCTGTCGCCAGGTGGTTGAACAATGCAGCGAAAATGACTCCGGCAACGTGCTCAATGCACTGACCGCCAGTCTGCATCGCTTGAGCAGCGTCAACGATTCACCTACGGCGCTGAGCGAAGCCACGAATCTGTTGTCCAGTGCGCAGATTCAGGTCGAAGAAGCCGTCGGCGAACTGAACCGGTTCCTTGATCACTTCGATGCCGATCCCGCCCGCCTGCAGCAACTGGAAGAGCGTCTCGACGTCATTTACACCCTGGCGCGAAAACACCGTATCCAGCCCACTGAAGTGGCCACCCTTCAGCAAAAGCTGCTCGACGAAATCGAAACACTGAATGCCAACGACGAAGCCATTGAGCGCATGGAAAACGAGCTGGCCGCCTTCGCGCGACATTACAAGGAAAAGGCTCGAGAGCTAAGCGACCTGCGGCATCGCGCAGCGCCTGCGCTGGGCCATGCGGTCGAGCAGGAAATTCAGCGCCTCGGCATGCCCGGCGGGCGTTTCAACATCGAGTTGCGCGTCAATGCCGAGAAAGAACTGCTGCCCAATGGCTTGGAAACGGTGGAATTTCTGGTCAGCGCCAACCCGGGTCAACCGCTCAAGGCTCTGGCCAAGGTCGCCTCAGGCGGTGAACTTTCGCGAATCAGCCTCGCAATCCAGGTCATCACTGCACAGACATCACGCGTGCCGACCCTTGTGTTTGACGAGGTGGATGTGGGCATTGGCGGCCCGACGGCCGAGATTGTCGGCCAATTGTTACGACGCCTGGGGGATCGCGGCCAGGTGATGACCGTGACGCACCTGCCGCAAGTCGCGGCACAAGGACACCAGCACCTGTTCGTGCACAAGGTTCGGGACAGTGATGTCACGCGCACCGCCGTGTCGAAGCTCAGCAAGACCGAGCGCATTGAGGAAGTGGCAAGAATGCTGGGCGGTATCGACCTGACCAAAGAGTCCCTCGCCCACGCGAAGAAGATGGTGGTCACGGCCAAGAGCTGAGGCCATGCGGGGCCTGTTGGCGAGGCTTGCCCGCGAACCAGGCGCGTCTGCGGACCAGACCCGCCGCGCTATTGCCCTTCGCGGGCAAGCCTCGCTCCAACGAAAAAGAATAGAACGCACAAAGGCGACCCTAGGGTCGCCTTTGCTGCTGCATCAGAAAAAGATTTACACCTTTTTCTTGCGCACGTAGAGCACCAAGTTGTGATCCACCAACTCGTAACCGTGCTTCTCGACAATCGCCTTCTGAAGCTTCTCGATTTCTTCTTCGAAGAACTCGATCACCTCACCAGACTCCACATTGACCATATGGTCATGGTGGCCGCCGTCAGCCAGCTCGAATACCGCATGACCGCCGTCGAAATTGTGGCGAACCACCAATCCAGCGGCTTCGAACTGAGTCAGTACACGGTAAACCGTGGCCAGACCGACGTCCTCGCTAGCCTCCATGAGCGCCTTGTAAACATCCTCCGCGCTCATGTGACGCTGCTCGGCGGAATCGAGCATCTGTAGAATTTTGACCCGTGGCAGGGTCACCTTTAGTCCGGCCTTTCGTAGTTCGCTATTTTCAACCATGGTCAGCTTTCTCGCAGACGCTGCTTCGCAGCTTCTCTTAATGCAGGTATGATCGGGGTTTACGTTGTCCCAGCCAAGATAGTGGAAGTCGCCCACCGATGCAAAACACCAAGCTCCTGCTAACCAGTTTCACCCTTGTGGGACTGCTCGCACTCGCCGGTTGTTCATTCCCCGGGGTTTACAAAATCGACATCCAACAGGGCAATGTCGTCACGCAAGACATGATAGACCAGTTACGCCCCGGAATGACCCGACGGCAAGTACGGTTTATCATGGGCAATCCCTTGCTGACCGACACATTCCATGCGGATCGCTGGGATTACCTGTACAGCCTGCAGCCTGGAGGTGGTGAACGCCAGCAAGAGCGCGTCAGCGTAATCTTCAATGGCAATGACCAGCTCGTCAGCCTGTCCGGCGACTTCATGCCGGGCGTAAGCCGCGACGAAGCCATCCTGGGCCAAGGCAGCGACACGACGGCACCTGCCGGCAATGTCGAGCAGCCGAAAGCCGAAGAGCCTGCCAAGCCAGGTTCGTTGCTTGAGCAGATCCAGCAAGACGTGGACAAAGTCAAGACCGTGCCGGTCCCGACTCAGGAACCGCTGGAAACATCGCCGCAATAACAGTCAGCATTGCGACAGCAAAAAGCCCGGCATGCCGGGCTTTTTAGTGTCTGCAGTCTGGCGAATGTCTAGCCTTGCTCTCTTTCCTGCCGAGTTTTCGCCGCTTTGGCTGCACGCAAGCGCCGGACTTCCTTGGGGTCAGCCAGCAACGGGCGGTAAATCTCAATCCGCTCGCCCTGCTTCATAAGGCGCTGTTCAGCATCCGCCACAACTTTTCCGAAAATACCCACAGTGCATTGCGACAGATCCAGCTCAGGAAACTGCGTGCCAATGCCGGACAACAGCAATGCCTGTCGCAACGTCGTGCCCACAGGTACTTCTACGCTGAGCAATGACTGACGATCAACGGCCGCATAAACCACCTCGACCCTCATCACCCCTTCAGCCATGCAGTTCTTTCGCTCGCTGGCAAAATGCGTCAACCAGCGTGTTGGCAGCCTGGTTGAACAGCGGCCCGAGCGTGGCGCGGACAATCGGCCCTGCATAGTCGAAGGAAAGGTCCAGACTGATCTTGCAGGCTTTTTCGCCCAGCGGCTTGAATGTCCAGACCCCGTGCAACTGATTGAAGGGCCCTTCCACCAGATCCATCACAATCGACTGCCCCGGCACCAACGTATTTTGCGTTACAAAATGTTGGCTGAGACCGCCCTTGGCAATTTCCAGGCTGGCGCGCATGCGCCCCTCGCTCTCCTCCAGCACTTTCGCTGAAGAACACCACGGCAGGAACTCGGAATAGCGGGCTACATCGTTTACGAGGTCGTACAAAGCCTGAGCCGGATAAGGCAAAAGCGCGGAGCGTTGAATATGCGTAGTCATGTCAGCGTCACTTCCAAAGCTGAGCGGCAAACACAACAAGAATGCCGACCGGCGCCACATAGCGCATCAAAAAGAACGTCAAGGAGAAAAGCACCGGGCTGCGGATCGACAATTCGTCACGCACCGCCTCACGACCCATCACCCAACCTGCGAATACCACAAAACACAATCCACCCAGCGGCAGCATGATCCGCGAAGTGAAGAAATCGATGACACCGAAAAAGTCCAGACCTCCGGCTGCGCCCCACTGATAGAGATGGAACATGCCGCCATCGTTCACGAAAAATTTGGCCTGCTTCCAGATATTGAACGAAAACACCGTCCCAAGACCCACGAACCAGCAACTGAATGCGAGCCAGAATGTCACCCAGCCGCGGCGGATTTTAGTCCGCTCGACCAGATAGGCAACCATTGGCTCAAGCAGGGAGATTGCCGAACTCCAGGCGGCTACGGCCACCAGGACAAAGAACACTACGCCCATCAGTTGCCCGAACGCCACATTGCCAAAGGCAAACGGCAAGGTCACGAACATCAGGCCGGGCCCTTCGCTCGGGTTCAGGCCCGCAGCAAAGACGATGGGGAACAGCGCCAGCCCCGCCAACAGCGACACAAACGTATCCAGCAAAGCGACCCCGACAATGGTGCCGGAGATCGACGAGCTCTTGGGCATATAAGCGCCATAGATCATGATCGAGCCAACCCCGACGCTCAGGGAAAAGAACGCGTGCCCCATGGCCGGCAGCAATCCGTCGAGCAACCTGGACGGGTTGAAGTCGAACATGAAATGGACACCCTCCATGAAATGCCCCGTGGTCAGGCTGTAACCCAACAGGATGAGCATCAGGACAAACAGCAGCGGCATCATGATCCGCAGGCTGCGCTCAAGCCCGGCGACCACACCTTTGGCGATCACCACCGCAGAAAGCAGCATGAAGACCGTGTGCCACAGCGCGAGACGCCACGGATCAGCAATGACATTCCCGAAATAGCCGCCGACCTGGTCCGCCGTCACGCCCTGAAAGTCGCCGCGCCCCATGTCGATGATGTAATCGAAGGACCAGCCGCCCACCACACTATAAAAAGAGAGGATCAGCAGCGCGGTGATCATTCCGGCGAAAGCGCCCCAGGACCAGCGCGTGGAGTGTCCGGCCTCGGTCGCCAGAACCCTCAGCGCATTGGCAGGGCTCAAGCGCGAGCGTCGACCGATCAGGGTCTCGGCCAACATGACTGGAACACCAATCAAGGCGATGCAGGCGAGGAACACCAGCACGAACGCACCGCCACCGTAGACGCCGACCATATAGGGAAACTTCCAGATACTGCCCAAACCCACGGCAGAACCGGTTGCTGCAAGAATGAATACCCAGCGGCTTGCCCAGCCGCCATGGACCGAAACCTTGTCCGTCGACATTGTTGACACGCCCACACGAAAAAGAGGCGCATTGTCCGGGATTCAATCAACCTGCTCAAGCACGCAGGTTCCCCGTAGCCGATATCGAAGCGAGTCCCTATAATGCGTCGCCTATGGCTAAGCTCAAGAAAAACCCCACAGGGACCATCGCGCAAAATAAAAAGGCGCGTCACGATTACTTCATCGAACACAAGTTCGAGGCCGGTCTGGTCCTGGCTGGCTGGGAAGTAAAAAGCCTGCGTGCCAACAAGGTGCAGCTGGTTGACAGTTATGTGCTGCTCAAAGATGGCGAGGCCTGGCTGATGGGTAGCCACATCTCACCGTTGACGACCGCCAGCACTCACGTCATCGCTGACCCGACACGCACCCGTAAACTTTTGCTGAACCAGCGTGAGCTTGAAAAGCTCAACACGTCGGTGCAGCAGAAAGGCTACGCCTGCGTGGCCCTTTCCCTGTACTGGAAAGAGCACTTGATCAAGTGCGAAATTGCGCTGGGCAAGGGCAAGAAGGAATACGACAAGCGCCACACCGAACGCGAACGCGACTCCGATCGCGAACTGCAACGGGCCGTGCGCAGCAAGGGCAAGGATGATTAGGCTGCAGGCCTGATTATTCGTTGAGGCCGTGGGACCGGCTTTAGCCGGGAAGGCTGCATGCCTGACGAAGCAGATGCCTCGACGGTACGGGCTTTTTCACGGCTGAAGCCGGTCCCGCGGGTAGATTCCGTTTATCACATTCCATTACGCCGCTCGGCCCGAGCGGTGCGTTGCACTTGCTGCCGCACTTCCTCCAGGACTTCCTGCACGTACATCAGATGCCTGCTGGACACTTCACGTGCGTCCTCGCCTCGCCCCTCGATGATCGCCAGATACAGCTCGCGATGCTGACTGATCAGCATGTCCCGGGTTTCCGTGCGTTGTTTGTACATCCCGCCGATATTGATCACCACGTTGCGCTTGAGCAGATCGAACAGCCCGCGAATCGTATGCAACAACACGGCATTGTGGCTGGCTTCGGCAATGGCCAGGTGAAAGCTGGCATCGGCCGCCCCTTCCTCGGCGCGACTGACCTCGCCTTGCCTCGAATAGCAATCCTGCAATGCGTCGAACGCCAGACGCAGCCGCTCGCGATCCACATCGGTGGCGCGCATCGCAGCGTAATAGGCGCAAGAGGCTTCCAGGGTGTGGCGGAATTCCAGCAAATCCCGCTGAGCGTCCGGGCTGCTTTCCAATAAATGCAGCAAGGGATCGCTGAAGGTCGACCCCAGATTTTCCACGACGTAGTTACCGCCGCCCTGACGACTGATCAATAGCCCCTTGGCCGTCAGTTTCTGGATGGCTTCACGCAGTGACGGTCGGGAAACACCAAACTGTTCGGCAAGCGCGCGCTCGGCGGGCAGACGCCCACCGGACTTCAGCGTGCCCTCCAGAATCATTCTTTCGAGCTGCTCGACAATATCGTCAGACAAACGGCGCTGACGCACCTGATCAAAACCCATAAACCCTCGCTTTACTTCCCCGAGCACATGTCGGGCCACCTATTCTTGCTGATTAACGCTGCACGGGCACCCCTCAGATGCGGCTGAAATAACCCGGTACACACTGCTTTTCCATCCGTATCCGACGAAAATCGTAGCAAGGCAAATTGACACACTACAGCCAAGGCTTTTACCCTAGCGCTTAGACATTGTAAATTGGTATTACCAATTAGCCAATGCCAGCGTTTGGTGGCTAACCTCCTCAGCGCTGCAAGACCTTTCCTGAGAAAGGCTTGAGCTGGTGAGCTGTGCGATTCGTTCGTCAGCATCGGCAAGACGTTGGCTTCAATAACGTCGAATCGAAGCCGCGCACGTGAACACGGAACACTGGGCCTAACCAAAAACAATTAGGGGCCACCTATATGCAGACCTGGCAACAACTCTACCTACCTCTGGGCAGCCTTGGCCTTTCAGCCGCCGCTGCGCTCATCCCTATCGTGTTCTTCTTCCTGGCCCTGGCGGTTTTCCGGCTCAAGGGGCATATCGCGGGCAGCATCACATTGGCCTTGTCCGTGCTGGTGGCAATCTTTGCGTTCAAGATGCCAGCCGACATGGCCCTGGCTGCAGCCGGGTACGGGTTCGCGTATGGCTTGTGGCCCATCGCGTGGATCATCGTCGCCGCGGTTTTTCTCTACAAACTGACCGTCAAGAGCGGCCAGTTCGAGATCATCCGCAGTTCGGTCATGTCCATTACCGATGACCAGCGTCTGCAAGTGCTGCTGATTGGCTTCTGCTTCGGGGCTTTCCTGGAGGGTGCTGCCGGTTTCGGCGCTCCCGTTGCCATCACCGCGGCGCTGCTGGTTGGCCTGGGGTTGAACCCGCTTTACGCCGCAGGCCTGTGCCTGATTGCCAACACAGCACCTGTGGCATTTGGCGCGCTGGGCATTCCCATCATTGTGGCGGGCCAGGTTTCCGGGATCGACCCCTTCAAGATCGGTGCAATGGCCGGCCGTCAATTGCCGCTGCTGTCGCTGTTCGTGCCGTTCTGGCTGATGTTCATGATGGACGGCGTGCGTGGCGTCAAAGAAACCTGGCCAGCGGCATTGGTGGCAGGTTTGAGCTTTGCGATCACCCAGTACCTGACGTCCAACTACATCGGCCCGGAATTGCCGGATATCACGTCAGCACTGGTTAGCCTGGTCGCTCTGACCCTGTTCCTCAAAGTCTGGCAGCCACAGCGCGCTGCGGATTCGGAGTTTGTGGTCGCCACAGCCGGTGGCGCCGCCGTCATGGGCAGCGCGGGCGGTTTCGGTCAGCCGCGCAGTCAGGTCAAATCCCCGTACACCATGGGACAAATCCTCAAAGCCTGGTCTCCGTTTCTGATCCTGACTGTCATGGTCACCATCTGGACCTTGAAACCGTTCAAAGCCATGTTCGCAGCGGGCGGCGCCATGCAGGCATGGACACTGAACATCGCCATTCCGCACCTGGACCAACTGGTCATGAAGGGCGCGCCGATTGTCGCCAAGGCGACGGCGATGCCAGCTATCTACAAGTTCGACCTGATCGCCGCATCCGGCACAGCGATTCTGTTCTCGGCCATTCTGTCGATGATCGTGCTGAAGATCAGTGCGGGTACTGGTCTGACCACTTTCAAGGAAACGCTCAAGGAACTGCGCTGGGCCATCGTGTCCATCGGCATGGTGCTGGCTTTCGCCTTCGTCATGAACTACTCGGGCATGTCGTCCACGCTGGCACTGGTATTGGCCGGCACGGGCGCAGCCTTCCCGTTCTTCTCACCGTTCCTGGGCTGGCTGGGCGTATTCCTGACCGGTTCCGATACGTCGGCCAACGCACTGTTCGGTTCGTTGCAGGCCACCACCGCGCACCAGATCGGTGTCAGTGATGTGCTGATGGTCGCGGCCAACTCCAGCGGCGGCGTGACGGGCAAGATGATTTCGCCGCAGTCCATCGCCGTTGCCTGCGCCGCCACCGGGCTGGTGGGCAAGGAATCGGACCTGTTCCGCTTTACCCTCAAACACAGCTTGTTCTTCGCGACCATCGTGGGTTGCATCACGTATGCCCAGGCTTACTGGTTCACGGGCATGCTGGTTCACTGATCACCGAAACGCGTGTAATCCTGACGCCGCACTGACCCTGCGGCGTCAGCAATTCATAACCCGGTCGGCCTGTACGATCCCTGTGCATGCCGCACGGATAACCGGGTCCACCCGGAGTAACGCCTGATGAGCGATCTTTTCTACAACGCCTCCCCCAATGCCACCCGCGTCGCACCGCCGCGTCATGCCCCGCGCCAATACCCCACTCAGAAACCCGAAAAGGTTTACCTCTTCGGCACCTGCGTGGTTGACCTGTTCTACCCGGAAGCGGGCATGGATGCGATTTACCTGCTGGAGCGTGAGGGCATCAAGGTCGATTACCCCCAAGGCCAGAGCTGCTGCGGCCAACCGGCTTATACCTCTGGCTACACCGAGCAGGCCAAAGAGGTGGCGCGCGCTCAACTGGCGTTGTTTGCGGGCGATTATCCCGTGGTGGTGCCTTCGGGCTCCTGCGCCGGTATGTTCCGCGAACACTATCCCGACCTGTTCCACGACGAGCCACACACCCTCAAGCAGGTCCAGGCGTTGGCCGCGCGCACGTACGAGCTGACCGAGTTTTTGCTGTTCGTGTGCAAGGTTCAGCTAAGCGACCAGGGCGCGCCGATCAAAGTGGCGCTGCACACCTCGTGCTCGGCAAGACGCGAAATGAACACCCATCTGCACGCACGGGAATTGCTGTCACAGCTGGGCAATGTTGAACGTGTCGACCACGGCCATGAAAGCGAATGCTGCGGCTTTGGTGGGACATTCAGCGTACGCATGCCGGATATTTCCGGCGCCATGGTCGCTGACAAAACCCGCTCCCTGCAGGAATCCGGCGCGAACCAGATCCTCACTGCCGACTGCGGCTGCCTGATGAATATCAACGGCTCCCTGGAAAAACAACGCGCAGCGCTGCGCGGCCAGCATTTGGCGAGTTTCCTGTGGCAACGTACCGGAGGTCAGCGATGAACGCGCAAACCCGAATTCCGCTCGTACAGGTCGAAGAGGACTTCCGCGCGCGCGCTCATGAAGCCCTTGGCGATCAACAGTTGCGGGGCAATTTCCGTCGCGCCATGGACTCGCTGATGACCAAGCGCGCCGCCGCCTTCAGCGACCCCGAGGAGCGCGAAGACCTGCGCTCGCTGGGCAATGCGATTCGTGCCCGCGCCCTGTCCAAGCTGCCCGACCTGCTGGAGCAACTGGAGCGCAACCTGATCCGCAATGGCGTCAAGGTGCATTGGGCGGAAACGGTCGACGAAGCCAACCAGATCGTGCTGTCCATCGTTGAAGCCCATGAAGCCAAACAGGTGATCAAGGGCAAATCCATGGTCAGCGAAGAGATGGAGATGAACGACTTCCTCGGCGCGCGGGGCGTGGAATGCCTTGAGGCGGACATGGGCGAGTACATCGTTCAGATGGACCACGAAAAGCCGTCGCACATCATCATGCCCGCCATTCACAAGAACGCTCGCCAGGTCGGCAAGCTGTTCCATGAAAAGCTGGGCGTGGAATACACCACGGATGTCGATCAACTGATTCAGATCGGTCGCAAGGTGTTGCGCCAGAAGTTCTTCGAAGCCGACATCGGCGTCTCCGGGGTCAACTTCGCTATCGCTGAAACCGGCACGCTGCTGCTGGTGGAAAACGAAGGCAACGGGCGGATGTGCACAACGGTTCCGCCAGTGCATATCGCAGTGACCGGCATTGAAAAGGTTGTGGAAAACCTGCGCGATACCGTGCCTCTTTTATCGTTACTGACCCGTTCGGCGCTGGGCATTCCGATTACCACATACGTGAACATGATTTCCGGCCCGCGCAAGCCCGACGAACTGGACGGCCCGGATGAAGTGCATCTGGTGCTGCTGGATAACGGCCGCAGCCAGGCGTTCGCGGACAGCGAGCTGCGTCAGACTCTGAACTGCATTCGCTGCGGCGCTTGCATGAATCACTGCCCGGTCTATACCCGCGTCGGCGGCCACACCTACGGCGAGGTGTACCCCGGCCCCATCGGCAAGATCATCACACCGCACATGGTGGGCCTGGCCAAAGTGCCCGATCACCCCAGCGCTTCCTCGCTGTGCGGTGCCTGTGGCGAAGTCTGCCCGGTGAAAATCCCGATCCCGGCGCTGCTGCGTCGTCTGCGGGAAGAAAACGTCAAAGCGCCGGACACACCGCACCCCGTCATGCGCGGCCAGGGCAGCAAATATTCACGCAAGGAACGCTTCATCTGGAACGCCTGGTCACGGCTCAACAGTTCGCCCGGCTTGTACCGAGTGTTCGGCTACGTCGCCACACGGTTGCGCAACCTGGTGCCAGGCAATGTCGGCCCCTGGACGCAAAACCACAGTGCGCCTAAACCGGCCGCCCGTTCGCTGCACGAAATGGCCCGCGAACACTTGAACAAGCCGTCTGGAGACCGCTGATGAGCGCCAAGCAAAACATCCTCGCCAAACTGCGCAACAGTCTGACAGGCGCAACGCCCATCGCTGACAACTTCAATGAAGATCTGGTCACTCAGCCGTGGACCTATCCCGCACAGGAGCGCGTCGCGCAACTGCGCAAACTCATGGAAGCGGTTCACACCGAAATACACCTGTGCAGCGAACAAGACTGGCCGCAGCGCCTGGGCCAACTGGTGCAGGCGCGCGAACTGCCGAGCCTGTTGATTGCCCCCGGCACACCCCATGGCCGCCGCGTCAGCGAGCATTGGGCCATGCATCCCGAGCTGCCGCCTCTAAAGGCCTATGACCGGCCGGTGGAGGATTGGAAAACCGAGTTGTTTGATGACACCCCGGCCAGTTTGACCACCACCAATGGCGCCATCGCCGCCACCGGCAGCCTGATCATCTGGCCCACCCGGGAAGAGCCGCGCCTGATGAGTCTGGTACCACCGGTGCATTTCGCCCTGCTCAAGGCCAGCGAGATTTACGACAACCTGTATGAAGTGCAGCGCAAACAAAATTGGGCCGGCGGCATGCCGACCAACGCGCTGTTGGTTTCAGGCCCGTCCAAGACCGCCGACATCGAGCAAGTCCTGGCCTATGGCGCACACGGTCCGAAAGATCTGGTCGTGTTGATCCTGGAGGATGCATGAGTCTGCCGACTGCATTTCTGGACGAAGCACGGCGCTTGATTCCAGCCGACCGCCGCTTCGAGGATGCCCTGTCGACCCTGGCGTTCGGCACCGACGCCAGCTTCTACCGGTTGATCCCCAAGCTGGTGATTCGCGTTGAATCCGAAGATGAAGTGGTGGCCCTGCTTAAACTGGCGCAGCACGAAAAGGTTCCGGTGACCTTTCGCGCGGCGGGCACCAGCCTCTCGGGTCAGGCCATCAGCGATTCGGTATTGCTGGTACTGGGCGATAACTGGAACGGCCGCGAGCTGCGGGACAAAGGCACGCAAATCCGACTGCAACCCGGCGTTATCGGCGCACAGGCCAACGCCTGGCTCGCACCGTTCGGGCGCAAGATCGGCCCGGACCCGGCGTCGATCAACGCCTGCAAGATCGGCGGCATCGTCGCCAACAACGCCAGCGGCATGTGCTGCGGCACCGCGCAGAACACCTATCACACCTTGGCGGGCATTCGTCTGGTCCTCGCCGACGGCACACGCCTCGACACTGAAGACCCGCACAGCGTCGCGGCGTTTCGCAACAGCCATGGCGACTTGCTGCAACAGCTTGCCCGACTGGGCCGCGAAACCCGGGCCAACACCGAACTGGCTGACAAGATTCGTCATAAATATCGCCTCAAAAACACCACCGGCCTGTCCCTCAACGCCCTGGTGGATTACGACGAGCCACTGGATATCCTCAGCCACTTGCTGGTGGGCTCCGAAGGCACCCTGGGCTTTATCAGTGCCGTCACTTACGACACAGTGATCGATCACCCGAACAAAGCCTCGGCGCTGATCGTGTTCCCGGATGTGGAAACCTGCTGCAACGCCGTGACGGTGCTGAAAACCCAACCGGTTGCCGCCGTCGAATTACTGGATCGACGCAGCATGCGTTCGGTGCAGGACAAGCCGGGCATGCCCGGTTTCGTCCGCGAACTCTCGGAAAACGCCTGCGCCCTGCTCATCGAAGCCCGGGCCGCGAGTCGCGACTTGCTGCACGAACAGCTGGCGCAAATCATGGCGTCGCTGGCCTCGTTCCCGGTGGAAAAGCAGGTCGACTTCACAGAGGACCCGCTGGAAAACGCCCGCCTCTGGGCCATCCGCAAAGACACCTTCCCTGCCGTCGGCGCAGTGCGCCAGACCGGCACCACGGTCATTATTGAAGACGTTACCTTTCCGGTGGAGCAGTTGGCCATTGGCGTGCGGCGCTTGATCGCGCTGTTCGACAAGCATCACTACGATGAGGCGATCCTGTTCGGCCATGCGCTGGAAGGCAATCTGCACTTCGTCTTCACGCAGGGCTTCAACAACCCGCAAGAGGTCGCTCGCTACAAGGCGTTCATGGACGATGTGGCGCAACTGGTCGCCGTCGAGTTCGGCGGCTCGCTCAAGGCCGAGCATGGCACCGGTCGTAACATGGCGCCCTTTGTCGAACTGGAATGGGGCCATGACGCCTATCAACTGATGTGGCAGCTCAAGCGCCTGCTGGACCCCAACGGTATTCTCAACCCTGACGTGGTGCTCAGCGAAGATCCGCAGATCCACCTGAAGCACCTCAAGCCATTGCCCGCTGCTGACGAGATCGTCGACAAGTGCATTGAGTGCGGTTTCTGCGAGCCCGTTTGCCCTTCAAAAGGCCTGACCCTCAGCCCACGGCAACGCATCGTCATCTGGCGGGATATCCAGGCGAAAAAACGCGCGGGCATCGACACCACCGATCTGGAGCGCGACTACCACTACCAAGGCATCGAAACCTGCGCCGCCACCGGTCTGTGTGCACAACGCTGCCCGGTGGGCATCAACACCGGCGAGCTGGTCAAAAAACTACGCAGCCAGGAGGCCCGCCACGGCAAGGCCGCCGGGTGGCTCGCGGAGCATTTCAAAACCGCATTGCAGGGCGCGCGCTTTACCCTGCACGTGGCGAACGGTGCCCGCATGCTGCTGGGCGCGCCAAGGCTGGCGAAACTGTCCGGCACGTTGAGCAAGGCTTCCGGCGGGCGAGTCCCGCAATGGTCGCCGGCCATGCCTCAGGCCGAACATGCCATTCGCTTCACTCCGCCCGTCGAGGACCAGCGCCCACGCGTGGTTTATCTGGCGGCCTGCGTTTCTCGGGTCATGGGCCCGGCAGCCGCTGATCGCGAGCAAACATCGCTGCTCGACAAAACCCGCAGCCTGCTGGAAAAAGCCGGTTATCAAGTGGTATTCCCGGATGATCAGGAAAGCCTGTGCTGCGGGCAGCCGTTTGAATCAAAAGGTTACAAAGAACAGGCCGACAGCAAACGTCAGCAATTGCTGGCCGCACTGACCAAGGCCAGTCGCGGCGGACTCGACCCCATCTATTGCGACACCAGCCCTTGCACGCTGCGCCTGGTGCAGGACCTGAAAGAAACGCGCCTGGACCTGTACGACCCGGTGCGATTCATCCGCACGCACCTGCTGGACAAACTGACCTTCACCCCCCAGCAAGAACCCATCGCCGTCCACGTCACCTGCAGCACTCAGCACCTGGGCGAAAGCCAGGCGCTGATTGAGCTGGCGCGGCTGTGCAGCATCAACGTCGTGATCCCCGAAGGCATTCATTGCTGCGGCTTCGCCGGTGATAAAGGCTTCACGACCCCGGAGCTGAACGCCCACGCCCTACGCAGCCTCAAGGATGCCGTGCAGTACTGCAACGAGGGGATATCCACCAGCCGCACGTGTGAGATCGGCCTGTCGCAACATGGCGGGATCGACTATCACGGGTTGGTGTATCTGGTGGACCGCGTCACCCAACCGAAGACAACCCGATAGCCACACAGGGGCGGCAATCGCCCCTTTTTTGTCGGTTTATGCCCGACATGGCTTTTTCACCTGCTCGCGAAAATAAATAGAACCCCTGCGTTTCACCACAGTCAGTTTGGATAGTCCCGCAAATAAATCGGGCTGATCAAAACCTCGGACATCGGCCTCACCTAGCGGCCATACCGAGTCCACAGGCTTAAGGAGATACACATGAAGCGCACAGCACTGACTGGATTGTTCCTCACCGCCGCCCTGTTGGGTTCCCCTGTATTCGCCGCTGATGATCTGTGTGGTGCCAACATCAAAACGCTCGAAAATGCCGCAGCGTCCAGCAACACCAATTTCAGCGCCGACTCCAAAGCCGAGCTGCAGAAAACCATCGAAAAGGCCAAGGACGCTAAGCAGGCCAACAACGAAAAGGAATGCATCGCCATTACCACCAAAGAAATCACTGCCCTGAAGAGCATCGGTTCGGGCAGCCAGGGCGCCAAGTAACGCCTCTGCCACGGCCAGCCCAGCGGCTGGCCGGAGCTTGAGTTGAGTCAAAAGGTCGACGCGAGAAGCTCACTGGAGTACACTCCGCGGCCTGACTGCGAAAGCAGTCAGCTGGGGCCGTTTCGGATTCGACGCCGGTTGCGAAACTCTAGGTGCATGCCGACTTGGTAACAGAAGTCGTAAATCCACTGTTGCAACTACTTATAGTTGCCAATGACGATAACTACGGTGCTCAACTAGCTGCGTAAGCAGCCTAGCCCGCACTTCTGGTAGCTTCGGCTCCAGCAATCACTAGGGGATGTCTGTAAACCCGAAGTGATTGTCATATAGAACAGAATCGCCGTGCAGTACGTTGTGGACGAAGCGGCTAAAACTTACACAACTCGCCCAATGCACCCTGCCCGTCGGGCGGCTGAGGGTTAACTCAATAGACACGGCTAAGCATGTAGGACCGACAGCGGAGTACTGGCGGACGGGGGTTCAAATCCCCCCGGCTCCACCAAACAAGCTATACAAAACAAGCACTTAGCAGCAAGCGACAGTGCTTTTTTTGCGTCTAATGGGGCTGATTTGGCTCAGAAATGACAGCTAAATGACAGCCTCGAAAGCGAATTTTTAAGATAGGAATGCTGTGCTTCTGGCATCCCTGCTACTGTACTATTAGGCTTGCATCATCAGAGCCCAAGCGGATCTCGAACCTAAGGATATTTTCTGTGCTGACACCCATTTCTGGCGCTCACTCTATCGAGTCAATTTCGCTGATTTGTGAGTTTCGCGGGGAGATCGATGGCGCTGGCTTGGCATCGATCAAAGGTGAAGGTGCCCGCCTCAAAACGAAATTTCCGCTACGGCGTGTCATGCGCCGAGGTAGACCTGATTCGCATGAGTCCCAAGCATCCGCTGCTGATGTGGTTGGCTATGCTTTCCTTAGCAAAGCAGCTGAAAAAGAAATGACGCGATTTGAGATTTTTCAAAAGCGCGCGTCTTTCACTAGCAGGGCCTATACAAATTTCGCCAGTTTTTTTGCTGAAGCGGCATTCACTATGGGTATCGCAAATCATGCATTCGCTCAGTCCGGCCACAAGATCGACAGAATCGTCCTTACTTATAATGATGAATTCATCGCGGAAGATATCGATTGGCCGATTGAAGAAGCTTTAAACCCTAATACGGATTTCGTTGCAAAAGCGTGCCTTCAGAGGGGTGAATTCTGGCACTCCTCGATAGGTTTTTTTGACAAACGCCAGAGCGAAGACGAGCACTTGCTGCACAATGTAAAAATTAGTCACGCATTGATAATGCCAGATGACGCAACAACTGGTGATGATACAGAACTTAAGTACATATTATCTCTTGAACTTTTCCACGTGCTAAAAATAAGCGATAGCCAAACCGATGAAACATTCCTGCCGCTACTTGAAAGCTGCACGATGTTTTTGAGAACTGAACATAAGATAATATTAGCAAACTTACTTTCAGAAAAGCTTAGAAAAAGAATTGGTCTGTCAAAGGATGACGGGGAAATAAAATGAATACTATGCTTTTGAAATCTGACCCTACGGAATTCAACAGTTTTTCCGGATTCATTGCATCTCGGAGCAATGTGAACCTTCCGTCGCTTGAGAGTCCTTCCGCTACCAGCGAACTAGCAAGCAACGCATTGAATCTGTGTTTAAATATAGTTAGTAAAACAGCGGCACCGGAACCACACTTCCTTTGGAGCGACCTAGAGTCGGTCACCATATGCCCATCAGATTACCAGTTTAAACCTTGGTGGGAAGGCAGCTCCGACCTAGTCTGCATTGAGGACGAGGATATAGTCTTAAGGGCTTACTGCTCAGACGCTGAACGAGCGCTAGAGGCTTACACGTCATTATCTCAAGGATGGGATGGGGATAACGCCCCTCCGCCTAAAGCTAGTAGTCTGGATGATGCAACAGTATTTCTGAGATTGCTAAGTGCCAATGTAGAGTCTTGCCCGAATATATTGCCCGGTTTGGACCATGAGGGCATCCCCATGTATATATTCGATACAGATGATATTTACATATCGCTTTCCTTCTATGGCGATCTTAGTGCAACGTTCTTCATGAAAAATAGGGCAACTAAAGACATCGAAGCTTATGAGTTTGACATGGAAGAGCCAAGGCAACTTGCCCGCTCTCTCGAACTAATTCGCAGCTTGTGAGGTTGGTGCATGCCTCACCGAGTGTTGGGAATATTTGACGGGGCGACAGATCCGAAGGATAGGCATAGCCTGTTGGCCGCCTGTAACTTTTGCGCGGCCACCTTGAATGATGCCGAAGGCTATCCAGTCGTCTCCGGCAGCGAGAAGGTCGGGGATAGCGAGTACCTTGCAAGGGTATTAGAGGATCCTAGCCACGTTGATGGACTACTAGAGTTCACAAAAGGCGCTTTCGTTGAAGCTTCACAGCGGGGAGTATCAGTCCAGAGATACTCGATGACAACCGACGAGTCTATTCATCGGTTTGGTTTCAATAAAGTAGCTCTTCATAACGAGCGGTATCCGGAGAAAAAACGAATCTACGCTGGCTACGCTATAGCTCTATGCTCATCGTTTCGTGAAGCGGAGTACCCTGAAGGTCAGCGACTGTTCGGAGTATTCGCAACTCCAATGGAGGATGTGCCGTCACATGCAGACATTTTTGTCGTCGTTAGTCCCTCCAAGGTCCAAAAGGCTTTTATTCAGAACGTTTTTTTTGAGGCATTTTCCCAAAAAACCGCCGCACCGGAGACGTAGCTCGCTCTCTGTTTTTCCGCGGTTTCTTTTGGCGTGCTCACCCGCCGTTTGCGCGCATTCGGTGAGCGCCTCCCCAAGCAGCGCTTGTTCGACTTAAATCGCTCGGCCAGGCTGCGACACCGCAGCCCCAATACAGGAAATAACAAGCCAAAGTAAAGACGCAGTCACTTCTTGGGTCTTCTGCGCAAATACCATATCTGGTTGGTGGAAAACTGCGGCGGAGGCGCACCTGGTATGGCCAGGCGCTGAGCAACCGCGGCGAGGTGCGGTTTCGATGAAGTGGCCCGCAGGAAGAACAAAGCTGCCGCCTCGACGGAAAGATTTTGTTTTACCGCAGCAATTGCCTCATTTTCCAGCCCTAGTTCTGCCATTGCCAAAATGGTTAGAACGCGAGCGTGTTCCGGTGTCCCGCCCTCGGCTGCAAGTGCAGCTGCCGCGGCAGCGAAGCCTGGCCGAACACTCCCAAGCGGTTTGGGTTTGCCGGGCTGAATCTTGATAGCGCCGGCGGAAGGGCTCGACAGCTCCGCTATCAGGTGTTCCAGCGAGCCCAAGCGATGGGCTAGGCCCGACTTCACCGCGGCCGCCCCCACCAATAACCCACCATGCCCACCCATCGCCGGTACGCTAGCCCGCGCAACGCCGAGATTTCGCGCAACCTTGGATTCAAAGACGGACGCCATCGCGTCAACAGTTTCGCCTACTTTGGCGCGCCCCTGCTCAGTGGCCAGGTCCGGACGCTTGTTAGGAGCGTTGCGGCTGACGATCTCATAACGTTTCGGGCCTTTTGCAGCGGCAGCGTCCACGGTGACTTCAACAACCACGCCGATGCTCCCGACCACGGCGGTGTCATCCACCACTACTTCATGCGCCGCCGAGGCAATCCAGTAGGCGGCACTGGCGCCCGTGCCCCCGATATACGCCACGATACGTTTCTGGCTACGGCCCGCATAAATCATGTCCGCCAGTTCGTTGATACCGCTGGCCACGCCGCCTGGGCTGTCGATGTTAAGCACGATCGATTTCACCGCTAGGTTGTCGAGCGCCTGGCGGATATCAGTGGCCAAGATCTGCGTGCTGGTGGCGCCGCTGATCTCGGTCAGCAGGTTGGCATAACGAAAGATCGGGCCGACCACGGGAATGATCGCCACCCCATTACGCATGACGACGTTGCGGGTGTTATTCAGTTTGTGGCCCAGACGCGCCTCCAGAGCAGCCGGATCACCCAGGCGTTCCGATATGGCCAGCAGGTTGTCGAGCGCGTCAGGAAGCATCAGCCAAGGTTGCGAACTGGCCAAGTCGAATGCGGTGTTCATTGTCGGGTTCTCGCAGGATTCTGCTGCTGAAAGCGGGGACCAGGCCGGCGACAAGGCCGGTCGGTATATGGTTGGTGTTTTGAGGGGTCAGGTTGGTGTATTAAATCGACGAAAAGGCTCTAAACCGGGCATCTTAGCGAGGTGATAAAACAACAACCAACCCTCCTCAAAAAAAGTCATACATAGTTGTAAACCGGGGCTCGAATTACCCTCACCCCCAGGGGGGCTGCCAAAGGACCCACTGCACCATAATGGTGCGAGCCTGATTGGCAGACCATCAGGCCCCGATCAGATCGGCCCGGCCAACGGTGCTGGCGTAGCTGTCGATCTCTTGGCGGTTGATTGCATCGCGAGTGCCCAGGCCGAACAGTGGAATGTGCAAATCATCCAAGAGGGTCGAAGTTCCGGAGCCGTAGCGGCCGACCGCCGAGAGCTTGCCGCCCAATTCAATCAGTGCCTTTGCCGCAGCGTCCCATTCCTTAATCAACTTGAGACGAACGGCATAGAGCTGTTCTTGTTCCAAGGTTCGGAGCTGTTCGACGGCCTCGGCCATCGCGCTATCAATAGCGGTCAGCTCAGCGGTCAGCGCATTAACGATCGGCTGCTGACGCAAGGCCTTGCGCTGCGCATCATCGACGGCATCACCGGCACGCTCGAGATTGGTCTGAGCCGCTTGCTCTGCCTCGTCATCACCACTGGCCAATGCCGCGGCGTAGTCTTTCGCTGCATTCTGCTCACCTTCGACAGCCCGGGTTTGCAGTTGCGTGATCTCACCGGTGACCTTGGCCAACTTGCCGGCAACCTTTTCTCGGTTGCTATCGAGCTTGGTGATTTCCTTCTGGGCGACGATGATTTTCTTGCGCGCCGTCTTGATGGTGGCGTCCGCGTTCTCGGTGTCACGCTGGAGGTTGATCAGTTGGTCAAGCCGGTTTAGCTCACGCTGTAGGTGGCCCTGCTCGCTCATCGCATTGTCACGCGCCTCATGCAACTGGATACGCTTGAGGCCGCTGAGCGTATCTTCATGGCGGAGACCATCGCGCGCGGCGTCCAGATCTTGTTCAACCTGGCGGAGACGGCTCGCGGCTTGGGTGCGTTGAGTTTGAAAGTTCTTCATGTGGTGTTTCCTCGGGTATGTGAACGGGCTACTGAGCCCAATTGGTGTTGTGTTCCATGCCAGGCTGAGCCGGCGCGAAGTGTTCAAGGACACAAACCTGGCCTAAGCCAGGCATGAGCCCACCATTGATTGCGATGTCAGCGCCGAGCGTGCCGGCCGCGCTGTAGGCTTCAGTTCGGTCGTTCTGCCTGGCACCGATTGCAAACAGCCGAAACACTGCCGAGTCATCAGGCCGGGTGAAGCGCTTCACGCCCATGCGGTCGGTGGGCACGCTGCAGCGTTTCGATATCTGGCAGACCTCGGCGAATGTGAAGGGCTGAGGGGAATCCGCCAGCGCCTCGGCCGGGTAGTAATCGGTCATGGCTATCTCTCCTCCAGATGGCGTTAAAAGGGTGAAAACCCGGATTTCAGGCGCGCGGTATCCTCCCCTGTAATGCATACGGGAAAGGCTTACACGCAATAGTTTTAAAGGCGTCCAGCGATCGAGAAGAACATGGTGTCCCGAATATGTCTCGGTGCCAGGCTGAGCAGCTACAGGGGCAAACGTTAGACTGGTGGTTCTATCAAGGCGCGGAGCCAGAGTGTGAGATTGAGGCAGGAACAACCGACTCCAAGTCAGCGTGATTACTACAAGTATTTGCGCGCCACCAGCTCCAACTCAACTGATGAATGACAAAACGACTTGTTAATGACCACTATCAATTCGAACACCTGAGTTTCCACCTCATAGAAATCCAATCGAGGTAACGACTTCAGCTCGATACCAATTGCCAGCAAGCATTCCTTGATCCGTTCCTGGTGGTCTTTATAACGGAATCCGCCTTCCTCGCTTTTCTCAAGTAAGTCATTGGACTTTTTTATCAAACGATTCAGACCGGCAACGAACACATAATAATTATTAGTTATGCGTAGATCGCCTAGCGTCTTTGTTCCATATATGGCGTTATACCACTTCAGCGGGTCAAACGATTTTCGGTTGAGCCTGTCTCGCTTATCTATCTCGCTGTATGTATAAGTGGAAAAAATTGACATATGTGAAATATGATTATTCAATGCTGACGACCTAGCACTTGCCAAGTAGCTCAACAGCGCAATGACTATGCCTCCGGCGGTAATCATTCCACCGACAATATTCCAAGTAACCTGAAGAATCAGACCAACCGAACTAAAGCCAACCTGAAAACGGTCAATACATGCGTTTTTCAAGCACAGAGTTCGCTCGAACAGCCCGTCTTCTAACCCTGTGACTATAAACACAATTAAAGCCAGCGCTAAGCCAGTTATAGCGACGAACATCAGCGCTAAACCCAACTGAGATACAAGGCTACTACGCTTATACATAAATCGCGTTAGGTCAATTATTTTTTTATTCATAAGCAGGCCTCAGCTTTCTCAGCCGCGTACGCAAAATCGAAGTAATCCTAGGGTAACACCGAGTCAATATATTAAGGCGTTCATGCGCCATGTAAAATCTTTTCGCATACCAATAGGTGTCCCGCTTGTTAGAAACATCCCTTTCAAGTCGCATTACTATTTGCAGCGCTCTACTTATATCTCGTTTCGATGGAAGTGGGTAAACAGCCACCAGCCTTGCAACCAGTTTCGTATGCTGTATATGGCCCAAGCGAGCGAGTTTGTTTACCTTCCCCATGCATCTGTTGAAATCATGCCTATAAGCATGGGTAAGTCTATACGCGCGCTCAGCAGCGATTATCTCGATATTTTTCACTGAAGCACGAATGCGTCGTACCTCGTCCGAGGGAAGTCGCGGCTCCTTAAAACAAATCCTTAGACCATGCACCATCAGCGGTTCCGATGACGAATAGTAGGCTTTGCATTTGTTGCTATTCAGGGGTAAGTCTTTCGCTGTGAGCATCTGCTCAACTACGCTTCTGGCATACGTAAAATCAAAGTTTGAAATTTTCGTAGAGAGCGTTATATCGTCGACGAAACGGGTGTACTTAATGCCTTTACGCGACAACCTGTCGACTACATGAGCTTCAAGATCATAGAGGCAAAGACTGGCTAAATAACTTGATGTAAGAGCTCCTTGCACCAAATGAAATTCGTACGTGCAAATGTTCGTCAGGGCTGAAGATACCGGCTCTGGAAGTTTGAGTAGCTTATTGAATATATTGAATATGATACTGCTATGGATATTGTCGAAAAAGTTTTGCACGTCCAGCTTCAATAAAGATTTAGCGCCACAATGAACCGCTGCGCACGCAATGTGATCTTTACTGACTTCCTGGCCAGAGGAATTCCTGTGATTAGGGATGGAACCGTAAAGGAAGTCGGGCCAAGATATGATATTTGGATCGGAGAATATTCGGCTATTGATTCGCCGCTGAACTAACCTGATTAAATAGTCGGGATTGTATATCCTCCTAACTCCTCCATCGCTTTTTGGTATCTCTGACTTGGTATAACGCCTATCGTCAGGCAAACTCAACGCTTCGCTTAACAATGCAGGTTTGACGCTGAGAGCCACCGCCAGATTTTCAACTGTTGAAATTGACTTCAAAGTGACTTTGTAATTCGTAGACCCAGCAATCCCTGCCATGTTTCACCCAGTTACATCAGTAAGTGTAGGCGTCGCCAGCTCATACTACAGAGCATCGAGGGAACATGTTGCTTTCATTGACACAAAACACTGATAGCTACCAAATTCCCTCTGGCGAACCTACCGTTCATTCACTACACCAGGATGGGGGAGGCGGACGGTGCCCCCCCTCCGGACGAGCCTATCGGCGAACCGATAAGCGCCCCTAAAGGCATGCTCAGTGCTGTTACATGTCAACTGCAGCAAGCAAGCGATACGCTTGCGTGAAGCGACCATATCCCAAAACTTCCATGATGGCAATAAGCCTAAACGCCGTACGCAGCTGGCATCTGACGCGCCCCACGTCCAATGGAACCAGCCTTTAAGCCTCGAGAAACGGGCACATGTGCGGCATCAATAGCTGGGGCAAGACGGTAGCCCCGAACCATGAGTACTTGGACTATCTCCCTGAGGGTAGGAGCGGCTCGCATTTCGGTCGCGCTTCTGTAAGAGGTTGGCGTTGGACGAGACAGAACTCAGCACGAAGATCTGATCAGGTAAACCTCCGCACATTCATTTCAAGTGGACGGAAACAATGAACCCGGCTCTAGGGCCGGGTTCTTTTGTGGAGTAAATCGGCGGCTTACGCAGCTCTCCAACTTAATTTAAAGCTACGGTCCATCCGCGAGGATGTCAAGCCAGTAGGGTGCCCCTCTCCAAAAAACCATCCAGCCAGGCAACGCCAGCCTTTATCAACTCCCGCGCCTTGGCTTCACCCATGCCGTGCTCACGCCCTATCCACAGTGCGGGGCGTTTATCCCCGTAGTAGATCAGGATGAACTGCCCCATCTGCTTATCCCGGCAAGTCAGCCGGCTGACAGCCGCATCGATGGTCAACCCCATGTCGTCCGTGATGCAGGCGCTGGGGCGATCGCTCGGCCCTGAATGGGCACTGGCAAGCCGCGGCACGCCCATGCCCTCTTTTCTCCAACGCCCCCACTGATCGAGCAGAAATTCGGTATCGCCCAACGACTTGTTCAGATAGGTCCGGCTGCTCATTTTTTGCCCTCAGGGAGGAGCGGTGTCCTCCTGTGCAATGCATCCTCGGATTGGCTAGAAGCCACGTTTGGCAAGGGCTGCGGCGCAACCTGCAATGTCCCGTGTCCTGCATATGTCCCATTGTGAAATGCACCAAACCCACGACCATCCAGCCAGGCATGCCACTTTTCCAAAGCAGCACGCTTGAGTTGTTCGGCGGTGGTGTGGATATAGGTGGCATCGAGATCCTTCATGGCGTGATTGACCAGCAGTTCGCCCACCAGGTAATCGACGCCCAGATCCATCCACGCCGTGCGGGCTACTTTGCGCAGATCGTGGCTGCTCCATTCCCCCCCGCTGATCTGGCGAAAGATTTCACTGGCCCGGTTGGCACTCAACAGCCGGCCGGCAGGAGTCGGAAACACAAAGGTGCCGCGATAACCGGAGGCCTCCTGTCGTTCCCGGTAACGGAGCAGCATGGAGCGCGCCTGCGGTGTCAGGGGCAACGTGTGCTCATGCTTGGTTTTCGTGTCCTCAGCCGGGATAAACCACTGGCCATCGGTGAGGTTGAAATGTTTCCAGCGAGCCATGCGGGTTTCGCCCAGTCGCGTGCCGTGACACAGCATGACCAGGGCGAGCATTGCACCGGTGGCATCGCGCACGGCGAAGTCGACCAGGTGCGCCAGCAGCGCCTCTAGGTCATCCGCTCGCACTCCGGCCGGTTTGGGGCGGATACGGGTTTGCACAAAGTCACCGAATTTAAGCGTTGCCATCGGATTGCCCTCGATCAGCCCCAACCGGAATGCCTGGCGGAAACTCACCGCCAGCACGCCATAGATCGAACGCACGAATGAAAGGGAGAGGGTTTCCTGCAAGGGCCACAGCAGCAGTTGGTCCAGGTTCGAATGATTCAACTGCTTGAGCGGCAGCGTGCCGAGACGAGGCAGCAGATGACATTTCACGGCAGACCGGGCGCTGCATTTACGCTTGGCCGACAAGCCACGGTCCCGCGGCATCCGGTCCTGATACCAGGCCAGCAGATCGCCGACGGTACGCCAACCGGTGGTGGTGGACAGCGCGTCCGGATCAGCAGAGCGCCGGGTGAGGATGGCGGGCAACGTGGACTGCATCGCCTTGGCATTGATGCCGGGATAATTGCCAGCCTTGCCCCACTTCCCGCGCACCACCACATGCCAGGCGCCCTTGGCGCGGTCAGCAGTGGAGTAGCGAAACCTCAGTTCGGGAAAGCGAGGATCGCGCAGCTGCCGCACATTACCCGCGGTGTGCTTGCGGATCTCGGCATCGGTGACAATGACGTGCAGCGTTTTGGCTTCATGCATGCGTGCTGGCCCCCTTATACCGATGAGCCAGGGTCGTCCGTTGGGTAGGAAGAGGCTCTGACCACTTGGTCGCGAGATTGTCGAAGCGGTTGTACTGGCCCATAAATGCCACGCGCACGGTGCCTGTCTCGACGTCACGGCCCTTGCCGATGATGATCTCGGCTATGCCCTTGGCCTCGGTATGCTCGTTGTAAGCCTCATCGCGATAGACAAACAGGATGATGTCCGCGTCCTGTTCGATGGCGCCCGACTCGCGCAGATCGGAGGGGATGGGCCGCTTGTTCGGCCGCTCCTCACACTTGCGCGACAGCTGACTGATCAGCACCACAGGGATGCCCAGCTCGACCGCCAGCAGCTTGAAGCCGCGGCTGATGCTGCTGACGGCCTCGGTACGGTTGCCGCCCTCGCCTTCCAGCAGTTGCAGATAATCGACCATCAGCAGATCCAGGCCATAGCGCATTTTGTGGCGGCGGGCCATGGAGCGGATGCGCCCGACCGTACCGCCGGCGCGGTGAGCAAAAAACAGGTTCGCTTGGCTGACGGAATAGGACGCGACGGCGAGTTGCTCGGCATGGCTCTCACAAGCGGTGCCGTTTTTGATCGCCCCCAACGGAATGCGTCCCTCGGATGCAATCGCCCTGTCCGTCAGCGCGCCCTCCTCCATTTCCATGCTCACGACCAGGGCAGACTTGCCCGCGTGAACCGAAGCGAAGGTGGCAAAGCCCATCCCCAGTGTGGTTTTGCCCATCGCTGGGCGACCGGCGACAATGATCAATTGCCCAGGCAGCAGCCCTCCAAGCTTCTCGTCCAGCTCGGTCAGCCCAGTCGGCAGCCCCATCAGCGTTTCGCCGCGAAGGTGGCGATCAAAGCGTTCCTGCCACACATCGACTTGAGCGGCCAGAACATCGGAGACCTTCACGACGTCGTCGGTCTCACTGCCGCTGTCGATCGACATAACCGCCGCTTGAATCTCTGCGATTTTCGACTGGGTGTCCTGATTCGTCTGGGATATTTCAATCGCCCGGGCGCCGATGTCATGCAAGGCGCGGTCGATGGCTCGTTCGCGGACGATCCCAGCATACGTGCCAGCACTCGCCACGCTGGGCGTGCTGCGAACTATCTCGCTGCAGTACGCCAACGCACTGTCGCCGTTGGGTAGCGTGCTGATGTGGTCGGCCACGGTCAGGAAGTCAACGGACCTGTTGGCAGCACGGACCGCCATGATTGCCCGGAAAACCTCGGCGTTTTCGGCGAAGTAAAACGACTCGGCGGACAGGTCATCGCTCAGGGTTTCGATGAGTTCCGGACGTTGCAGCATCGCCCCCAGCAGACCGTGCTCGGCCTCAAGGCTGTACGGATCACGCATGGTTGCGGCCCTCTACGATGTCACGAAAGTTCTGACGGGATACCAGCGCTTCCAGGTATGGCTTGCGGTTCTGACCCCGGTAGAAAATCTGGCCAAGCCCTTTGGTCGCGTTGAAAAAGTCCCGCCAGAAATCGAGATTCTGTTGGATGTCGTGCTCGCGCCAACGCTCATCGAGCATCCCGCGCAGCGTGTCGTCCAGCACCGTGACGGGATCGAAGTCTGGGCAAAACTCGTGGTAGATCTCCACGATGGAGCCGGCTGGCGAAGCGGCCTCGCCGGTCGATACCTCGAGTTCATCCTCCCACCGCCTGGCGTTCAGCCAAGAGGCTGGCAATGGAACGAACTGGCCGCCGTCACGAAGCCAGGCGCCCTGCTGCACGTGTTGAGCGAGAGCGGCAAGGATCGTGGCTTGCAGCTCCGGTGACGGGCTGAGCTTGAGCCAGGCTTTCTCGGCTTCAGCCCGCTTTTGCCGCTTGGGGTACAACCCGTAAAACCGGGCAAATCCTGCCAGCACCTCGGCCTTGGCCTGACGAGTCGAGCCTGGCTGAACCATCGCCAAAGCGGGCTGAACAGGTTCTAGGGTTATCACCGAATGCGTTTCGCCCTGTTCGCTCAGCGGAGCGTCGGGGAAAATGTCCGCGTCGTTCGGCGCATCGCGCTGGAGGACATGCTCTTGATCTAAAACCTTTACCTTTACCTTTACCTCTCTCTTTATAGTCGGTGACAGGTCCGTCGCAGGTGACAGACCTGTCCGCTGGACAGGTGCGTCGCCTTCCCCATCACTGTCCGTGTGACAGGTCTGTGGCAGTTTCTGCAAAAGACCGCGCATTGCGGAGACAGTCTCGTTCCATGCAACGCCAATTCCATGCTGGGCGAGCTGGGCCCGCAGCCCCTTGGCTTCCTCCCTGTGCGCACGCTTGCGCTCTGCATCTGCGGCTTGCCGGTCTATATAGACGAGACGTTCACCCCAGGCGATCAATGCCTTCTCCGCGATCACCGCGTGATACAGGCGACCATCAGAACAAAGTGTCCAGCCGTGGAGCGCCTGCTCTTTCACTTTTGGCCACCGCGCTCCGGCGCCGGAGAGATGTGCCAGCACGCGGTCATTGTTCGGCAAGGAACCTCCGGGAACCTGTGTCCAAGACTTGCACCACAACGCAACAGCGGCTTTAAACTCCTCTCCGGTGGACAGCGCAAACAGATCGCTGTCGAGCAATCTCGAAACATCCAGGGGCATGAAAGCCATTCCAGCCAAATCGACTGCGGCTGGTACCAGCGGATCAGGAAGGGCTAATTCTGCCGCGGTCATACGGCGTCCTCGCTGACGTGCTGGGTGTAACGAAACTCGCCGTCCCAGCCGTCTTTCATCGGCAGCTCGTTGGCCACGTACATTTCCCACAAACGCTTCTCACCTTTGGGCAGGAGCACTACTTTGTAACGCACCAGGGGGGACTTACCGGGGCGGGGAATGCTCGTGGCATCCTCCGACAGCAGCTTGTCGCGCGCCTCGCTGTAAACCCGCCAAACGTGCCCCCGGCGCATGTCCTTTTCGGCGTCATAGATCCAGCGCTTGCGCGAGAGATGCCAGTTGATTTTCTGGCTGTTGACGCCGTTGAGGGTGCGCGCGAACTGAGTCGGGGTCAGACCGCCATGGAAGCTGGATTCAGATCGATCGGGCAACTGAGGCACTAGCTGATTCAACTGGCCGTTTTCCAGCATCAAGCGGGCGTTCTCTTTCACCACGGCCAGGTGCGCCTCGAGCGCTTCGACATAATTGGAGGGCAGGCCACTCGGCGTGGCCGGCGGACTGGTGCGGAAGTAGTTGTTGACCAACTGACGCTGAACCTCCCAGGCCAACGGATCAGTGAACGGTTTCACCAGCATGAGGTATCCGATTTCCGTGAAGATCAAAACCTTGCCGGGGGTGCCCCCCTGAGGGCGGGTCAGACCAAGCGTACGTATTGCGTCCGGCTGGTCCAACTCAATGAAATCCTCACCTTCCCGGAATTTGTCGCGGTGTTCATTGAACGTACGGCGTGCGGTGCCTTCAGGACGCTGGTGCACCTGATCGACCATCGCCATCGTTACAATGCGACGGGCGCCGTATTCCATGACAGGGAGCTGAGTGTTGTGAATGGTGACCAGGTTCATTGGCTAGTCCTCGACCGGGAATCACGGCGGTAAACCCTTGAGCGAGCCTGCACGCGGCCTATCAATTCACCTGACACGGCCGGACCAACGTAGGCAATCATCTGGGCTGACAACAGCATGTCTCTTGGGACATGTGTGTATTGACCCGCAGGACGGATGCGAGGGGAGCCGCGCCGGATGCGAGGCGCATGCATATTAAGTAGCGCCAAATCAGCGGCCACTTTTTCCTCCGCTGATTTTCCGTGCTCGGACAAGGGAACAGGTTCACCAGGGCGAATCTGCTCCCAGCCATAACGATCTGCTAATACTTCGTTAATCGAACGCAGGGCAGTTTGACAGCGCAGCTGAACATCGAGATCTTCAATCCGCCAGATGTTCCATATCTCAAAATTGTCCATCAGGTGCCCGAGTTCGTGCGCAACGACAAATGGGTATATTTCGTGGTCCTCAAGCTCGGCCCAGTCAATCTCTGGCCGTTGGCAGTTCCGTACATCGTTGGTCCGAATGCTGGTCGCCAGCTGAATTATTCGGCTTTCGGTGAAAGCGGAAAATGCTTCGGTCGTGTCAACGAGGACAGACTGAGCCATGGGATTGAACATCCCCCAAGCGTTGCCGAGCTCACGAAACGTCGAGAGAGAAAGGCAGCACCCGGCCTGCTTAATCTGCTCCGCGAAGACGCGGTACTGAGTGCGCGTGAGGCGAAGAGTGGTGTCGGTTTTCATGCCTGCGCCCCCCCTACGCACGGGCTTTCATCGGACAGATCAAGCCGCGCGTTGTATATAGAGATAGCGCCCAGCCGGGTCATGTAGGCCTGGCCTGGACGCTCGGCAGAGCGGCAGCTGACTACGATATCCGCGTGACGGGATGCAGTTCTTTTGACGTACTCCAACAACTCATCCGGAAGATGAGATTCATGAACGTACAGCTCGCGGTCGGGAAACTCAGGTGCGAGCTTCACCGCCAGCTCTAGCGCTAGCGCATTGCTGAACAGCGGAAGGGCCTGGAGAGTCGTCTCGGATTGTTTGAGCATCACCCAAGAAAACCCGATGGGCTCGCTATCAGAGACTTGCGCCCTTGGCGGCGCGGTGGTATTTTTTGGTTTCATCAGTCAGCCCCTAACAGATTGATTTGATCGAGGCACCCGTTAGCGCGAGTGCCAGTAAGGAAGCCCAGTTAGCGCTGGGCTTTTTTGTGCCCAAAATTCGGGCGCATGCTTGTTATGTTCAGGTCTGCTTACGCGCGGCCGAACTTAGGGAGGTGGTGGATGGATTTACAGGTACGTCGAGACCTGATGCTTCCAAGATTGCTGGATTAGTATCTTGGCATGGCTGGCTTAGGCCGCCCCTTCGCTGGCTAGGGAAGGGCTTTTCCTCAAGGGCTGTAATTCCATCCCCAGACTCAATAACAAAAATGACCCGATTTTCGCGGATGGCTTTGCTAAGTGAGCCTTGGCTCATACCGAGTTTTTCAGCGGTTAATGCGTGCCGCTTTGCCGCATATTCAGCGAGGGGGATTTTGTGCACCGGGGCGTCTCCACTTCTTCGGTTCTTTCTAAATAGTGCTGGCGGCACTTGAAATTGTCAATGCCTGCGGGATTTGAAATTAAATGCGAGCGGCCATAGGGTGCGAAAATGAAAAAGAAAGCGCTCACCCCAGAACTCCTTGCTGAATGCTCAGCACTTAAAAACCTGTTCGTCGAAAGGCAGGCGGCGCTAGGCTTGACCCAGGAAAAGGCCGCAGCGGCATTGGGAATGAACCAGGGCTCTTTCAGCCATTACCTGAACGGAAGGAATGCGCTGAATGTCGATTTCGCAGCCAAGGTTGCCAAGCTTCTCAACGTGCCTGTCCGCGCTTTCAGCCCGCGCCTGACTGAGGAAATCGTAGAGCTTGCATTCGCCCATTCCGATAACGAAATGATCATGGATGTTCGGGAGGCAGTGCTCGCGGCTAGGGGATTGAAAGATGAACTTGAACCCGACGACTCTAAGCCTTGGAGGATGTCTTACAGATATCAACTGTGTGACTGGCAAGACGAGAGAGGTGTCCCGAGCATTGCAGATAAAGCTCAAAAGGAAACTGGAACTGAGCACTCCCAAGGATTTTTCTCGACTGCCAGCTCAGGGAGCAGCGCATATTGGCTAAAGGTCCAGGGACCATCAATGTATGGTCCTGTGTGTCCGAGCTTCCCCGAAGGAATGCTCATTCTTGTCCAAGAAAATGGGTTTGAACCGGTTACCGGTAGCTTCTATCTGGCGAAGAACCAAAAGGGGGAAAAAATATTCAAACGCCTGGTGATCGAAGGAAGTAACTCCTATCTCGTGTCGATCAACCCCTCATTCCAAGCGATCGAAATGGGCGAAGATTGGCAAATTATTGGCAAAATCATTGACACAAAAATGCTGCTCTCATAGAAAATAATCCCGCAGGCATTGACATATTTAAATCCCGCTAGCACTATCGCTCTATCTTCTACGAGATCGGAGCAATTCATCATGGAATTCATCACCTGCGGTTCTCTCCAAGGCAAACTTGGCCACGGCTTGGCAACACGCGAGCTGACCTGCCTGCTCGCGGTTGCCAGCGGCAGGACAGATAAAGAAATCGCGAAGCGTGACGGCGTATCCCCTCGCTCTATAAAAGGCCGAATTGAGTCCGCAATGTACAAGCTGGGTGTGTTCAAACGTTCAGCACTAGTCGCAGAAGCCTTACGGCTCGGACTCATAGCCTTTGCCTGTAATCTGAACCCCTCCCCGCAACCGCAACGTGACCAAGATAACAACTCAGGCGTGTTGATCGCATGAGCAGCGGCGTGCCCATCCGCGCCGTTGGGTAGTCCAGTGTTCAGGTTCGATCTGACGCAATAACCATTTCACTTTTTGCGAATGCCAACAACGCGGCGGGCCTTTGTTCGCCTTGGAGAAAGTCATGATTCATCAACATTCGGATATGCAGAGCGAGAGCGCGGCCATGCACAGCGCTGATCGTTTCACCATCGTGCTCCAGGCGCGCGAAGGTGAGAGGCTCAGCGACATGGCCCCGTTTCTGCGTCTCGGCTCCACAGTAATGGTGGGTCGTGGCGGCGCCGTGGTTGCGGCCCTGAATGCCGGTGACACGATCGAACATGCCAAGCGCTTGGAAAATCAAATCGTGCTGGCTGAATCGGCTATGCGGCGCGGCACCCTGATGCACGATCAGGATCATCTGCCAGCGCTGCGCCGCGTGATCGATCATGTTCCGGAGCTTTACCTTCAGGTCGCCGACATCATCCGCCAGGAAGCGCTTGAGGATGGATCCGACCAGGACGAAGCAGATGAAATGGCCGGCAAAGCAATTCGCGCCCTGGTGCTGCTCAAGCAAAAGCTGGAAAAGATGTTGGAGCCGGTATGAAGCGGCATCGCTGCGGTGCTGCCGCCCAACGCCTGATCGATCTGTTTAACGCTCTGCAGCGCCGTGAAACCACGTTCGGGGAGATTTACGCGATGTCGGCAGAATGCGGAATTGATGGTCGCCGCGTACTGGCCGATCACTTCGGAGCACGGGCATGAAACCTAGCCACCTTACTCGCCTCTGCAGTATCGCAACAAAACCGGGGCCCAGTTCTAACGTGCGGCTGATCGTCACCAAACGCATCTGTCGGGCGTTCATTCTTCAAATCGATTCGATCCGCGCCGAACGGCGTGCGATGAACCGTGAGGCGGGCAAGCTTAAGGCGTTTCTCCCCTTCACACGCCAAGCCATCCTTGACCTGTACGAACAGGCTCGGGGACATCGTGAGGATGAACTGAGCGGCGCGCAGCGCGTCTTGGAGGGCTTTGGACAGTCGCTGATATTCGACCGCGAGGAGTTGGCCAGCGACTTAGGGTTTGGGCCGATGTGCGACATCTTGAGCGTCAACCCTGTACATCGCCAACAGGAACATACCGGCGGACTGACCAGCCTTTACGGAGTGGTTTACATCTCTCAGCTGGAAGACAGCACAACCAGGTACGGCGAAAGATGGGGAGACGGTAGCCCGCTGTACCGCGCCTGCCACGCTGCGGTAATCCAGTTCATTCAGACGTGCCCAGAAGGAGAGCTGCCGAATCTGTTCGGGCCGAAGCCGCCGCCGGACTTGAGCATTGTCCGCAAATAGGCTGACGCGTCAGTTTCGAAGATCAACTAAAGCCTGACGAGTCAGGAAGTGCGGTGAATTGATGCGTTACGTGACCATCAGGAAGTTTTCCAGCGAGTCTGGCTACACCGAAGACGCGATCCGCTCAAAGATCCGGGACGGTATCTGGCGGCTTGGAGAGATCTGGAACAGGGCGCCGGACGGCCGGACGCTTATTGACGTTGAAGGATATGAATCATGGGTAGAGGCGGGCGGGGAGTTCGGGCGGTCTCCGATACGAGTATCGAAATCACGTTCATGTATCGGGGCGTCCGGTGCCGCGAGCGCATCACGCTCAAGCCCTCCCCCACTAATCTAAAAAAGGCCGAGCAGCACAAGGCGGCGATCGAACACGCGATATCCATAGGCACGTTCGATTATGCCGTTACGTTCCCTGGCTCTGCCCGGGCAGATAAATTCGCGCCGGAGGCATCGCGGGAAACTGTGCACGGTTTCCTAACCAGGTGGCTGGCTGCCAAACGCAAGCATGTGGCCAGCAGCACGTTCGATGGCTATCGAAAGCTCGTGGAGCTGCGTCTGATCCCTGCCCTGGGCGAAACCATGGTGGTCGATCTCAAGCGAAAGGCTATCCGTGACTGGCTCGATACGCTGCTAGTGAGCAATAAAACGCTTAGCAATATTCAGAGCTGTCTTCGGTCTGCGCTAAATGACGCCGCGGAAGAAGAGCTCATCGACCTGAACCCAATGGGAGGCTGGACCTATACCCGGAAGGAAGCGCCGCCCAAGGAGGACGACGTTGACCCATTCAGCCCAGACGAACAGCAGGCAGTGCTAAGCGTCCTCACCGGTCAGGCGCGCAACATGATGCAGTTCGCCCTGTGGACTGGCTTGCGCACCAGCGAACTGGTCGCGCTAGATTGGGGTGACATCGACTGGCTGCGCGGGGAGGTGATGGTAAGCCGCGCAATGACTCAGGCTGCCAAAGGTCAGGCCGAAGCCACCAAAACGGCAGCGGGCAAGCGAAGCGTTAAACTGCTCAAGCCCGCCATGGAAGCGCTGAAGGCACAAAAACCACACACGTTTCTGGCTGATGCCGAAGTCTTCCAAAACCCTCGTACCTTAGAGCGGTGGTCCGGTGATGGTCCTATTCGAAAAACAATGTGGGTGCCGGCTATGAAAAAGGCCGGTGTTCGATATCGACGTCCTTATCAGACCCGCCACACATACGCATCAATGATGCTGTCGGCTGGCGAACATCCAATGTGGGTGGCGAAACAGATGGGCCATACGGATTGGACAATGATCGCTAGGGTTTATGGGCGCTGGATGCCAGCGGCAGACACCTCTGCTGGACACCGTGCGGAAGGTCTGTGGCGCGCTTCTGAGAATAATGCAGATGCAAAAAAAGAGGCTTAATAGCCTCTTTTTTTGTCGCCACGAATCACGCTGCGACGGCGCGTCTACGCTTCATTGCGATGGCAATAGAGCGCAGCACATCATCCGCTGCGTTAACAATTTTGACGTGCTGGATAACGAAGTCAAATCCTCGTTCGAGCACCAATACACCGAAAAGCTCATCGGCGAAGGATTCAGAGATAGATTCTACCGAAGAAAGGTCAATCACGATCTGTTCGTGATCATGCAGCTTTCGGTACAACGCGCTCCGCTCCTTCGAGGCGAGGCTTCGGGAAGCTAGGTCACTGTGCCTGAAGGCAAACGTTTCCATCATTACCCCCTCAATAATTCCATAATGTCTCGTACATCTTCAGCCTCATCAACCTTAGCGGCCATGAAGCTAGATTCTTTAATGGACAGGGAAACCGCTACTCCCCTCCAAGGCTGCGAGAGCGTTCTGAAGTGAGCGCCCCTTCGTCGCAACATCATTAAGCAGTCGCCGGAGGCGATATTCAATACCCCTTCGTACGACTTTGCCAACTCGACCAGCTTTGCTAAGCCTAGTCCTTGGTGATGGTTACCGTTACCAGAAAGGATAACGCCAACGTCTCCAAAAGGGCTTGTACCGAGGTGATCTTCTGGTACGGATTGCGCCCACTCATCTTGGAGCTTAGCAAGCTTCGACGAGTTCCCTTCCTGAACACACCATTCAACAGCATCACGATCGCACAGGATACCTTTTGCACCAGCTATCCGAGAGCGCTTCAATTCCTCCAGGAACCCCATACCACAATCTGCAAGGGAAAACTCAAGTACATGATCAGTGCCATTTCTGATTGCATGTCGCTGAGCTATGGAGAAACCGGTGTTCAGCCCATGGGACCAAACATTGTCATGCATCTCCCCGACCACATGAGTAAGCTCCTTGAAGGCCGGACTCCGACCATAGTCCACTGGACCAGATCGGGCAAACGATCGTAGACAACTGTTGATCTGCGCGGTGGCTTTGTCAACATCGTCCTGCGAAGCAAGCGGTGTCAACGGAGCGTAGTTCACTCCTGCATTCCTGCGCTCATAAAGATAATCATCTACCCCCCACACAGCTTTCGCCAGACCGACGGCAGAAAAATAGCCTTCATGGTTTGGATTATCGAAAACGACGGAAGCCTGATTGACCCGTTTATGGGTCAGATAAGCAGCAAAAGCAGCAATGAAGCCAGGCGAATAATACTTATCTGGAACCCTATGCTCTGCTGTAGCGTCCAGGTGACCATAATGCTTTGGAAGCCAGTCTAAAGCTTCAACGAGGTCAGCCACGCTCATTCCTTTGATTTCTTGTGTTGGCCGACCATTTTGCCATCACTTCACCCTTTTGTTCAAAGCAATCGGATGTTCGGCAGTGTAAGGATTCTGGTAACGGTGCAAGGATGCTGATCAATTAAATGGCAGCAATATGACAGCACCAGCGCTGTAAGCCCCGGTTTATAAGGGTAGGATGCGGGTTCAAATCCCCCCGGCTCCACCAACCTTACATCTAAAGACGTCCACGGACGTCTTTTTTTGTGCCTGAAACTCAGCAAATACAGGGAGTTAGGTTCCATAGACGTCTCAAAGCGTCCAGGAACATCTGCAGGTTCGTGTATTCCAAGCGTTCACCTGCTAAGTTTTGGAATACATAAACAGCTTGGAATACACCATGGGAGCTCAAGCGGCGCGCCTTTCGGACGTCAAAGTCAAGGCCGCCAAGCCAAAGGAGAAGGACTACATCCTCACTGATGGTGACGGCCTTCAGATGAGGGTTAGAGCTAACGGCTCGAAGCTGTGGAATTTCAATTACATCCACCCGGTGACCAAGAAACGGGTCAACATGGGCTTGGGTACTTTCCCCGAGGTAGGCCTGGCTCAAGCCCGGAGACGCACCGTTGAAGCTAGGGAGCTGGTTGCCCACGGCCTCGACCCGAAGGAGAAGCGCGACGCGGACCGGCAAACGTTAAAGGCGACGACGGAGCACACATTCAAAAACGTAGCCACCGCCTGGTTTGATCTCAAGAAAGACTCAGTGACCACCGCTTACGCTGAAGACATCTGGCGCTCTTTAACGCTGCACGTCTTTCCCGACCTGGCGCTGACGCCGATTTCAGCAATCACTGCGCCAGCGGTGATTAAATTGCTGAGACCGCTCGAGACAAAGGGCAGCCTAGAGACGGTTAAGCGGCTTAGCCAACGTCTCAACGAGATCATGACTTACGGGGTGAATGCTGGACTGATTTTTTCAAACCCGCTCAGTGGCATCCGCTCCGTCTTCAAAAAACCGAAGAAGCAAAACATGGCGGCGCTCGCGCCGGATGAGCTGAAAGAACTGATGCTCGCTGTCGCCAATGCCAGCATCAAAAGAACCACACGCTGCCTGATTGAGTGGCAGCTCCACACCATGACCCGTCCAGCGGAGGCGGCTACGGCTCGCTGGGCAGACATCGACCTCGAAAAGAAGATATGGACAATCCCTCCGGAACGGATGAAAAAGCGTCGTACGCATGTCATCCCGCTCACTCAGCAAGCTCTGGAGCTTCTGGAGGCTATCAAGCCTTTCAGTGGACACCGTGAGTATGTGTTCCCCGCAGATCGAAACCCGCGCACCCATTGCAATAGCCAGACGGCCAATATGGCGCTTAAGCGGATGGGGTTCGCGGGCCGTCTAGTCAGCCACGGTATGCGGTCAATGGCGAGCACCACACTGAACGAGCATGGCTGGGACCCGGAGCTAATCGAGGTTGCACTCGCCCATGTTGATAAGGACGAGGTCCGGAGCGCCTATAACCGGGCTGACTACATCGAGCGTAGGCGTCCAATGATGAAATGGTGGAGCGAACACATCCAGTCAGCGGCTACTGGTAGTCTTTCGATGTCAGCAATCATTGGTGTGGAGAATTGAGCACTCGCTGCTTACCGTGCCGCTAGTAATCTTGATTAGCAAGCGCGCTTACCCTGCCTTGTTTACCTGCTACGTCCAGGAGAAGCCCTGCTCCATTACTCGCGATGAAGATATTTCCGCCGGCCCTACAGATTCGACTAGTCATATACAAACCGAAGCCGGAGTTCTGCCATGCGTCATTTGGACACTTGCGTACCCCCCCGATACATCTTGCCTGAAACTCCGGGGAGAAGTGCGAGCTGCAACGCATCACGGTCGCATGTGATATTGAGGAAAGGGATATTTCTCAAACCGTATCGAACGCCGTTCCCCACATCGAGTAGTGGGCAGTCAGATTTTGGATGCCAAAAGAGATATGCGAGCTCTAAATAACTTTATTCTCAAGTAAATTGGGGAGGGGCAGCAATCCGCCAGCGGCTGCCTAGAGGGCATCAGAGTGCCCTCAAACCGCTCAATCTAAAGATTATTGTGGCCGTTTTCTGCTCGTCACGAGAGGCAGAAAACGACCCTTTGTCGACGGCTGGCAGCTTTCCAGGGCGCAGCACTAAGGTTTCTTGCTTGGCGGGTTCTAGCGAGCTTTGAGCGGCTTTATCGATTACCTTTGGCCCGATTGTGGGTAACGCAGAGCATTTGGCAGTTCTCAGCCGAGCTTCCGCCGCCTTTGCTCCATGCGTAAACATGGTCGGCATCCATTTCTTCGAGCTTATAGATTTTGCCCTTATTCGCATTAGGCCCAATAGCGCATAGCGGACAGTTGGACACGCCCTTGACCTCAGCTGCCTGCTTCTGCTTAGCGTATGTGGATCGTTTCACCGGTCCGTCAAAGACCCTGACATCTAACAACTTAGTATCTATCGATCCACCTAATAGAAACTCAAAAATACCCTTGTGGTTTTTCACGAAGTCATCGGCGGCGAGCTTTTTCACATCGCCCGACATCTTCTTGGGATCGTAAGACGTGCCGTGATGCTTTTCGTACAACCTGCCCCACTCTAACCCACACATTTCTGGGGTAACGTCGACAAATACTGTTGAAACCCAGTCGATCACAGTATTGAAGTAAGTCTTCAGCTCATCGATTTTGTTGTCGTTGCGGTGAGCGCTCATGTAGTCGCCGATGTTGCCCTTGCTCACCCAGTCCAACGCCCGCTCCAAGTAACCCTGTCGGTTCGCGCTAGCCTTGACATAGGCGCTCCACTTTTGGATGTTCGCGTTCTGGCTGTTGCTGAATTCGGACTTCGCCAAAGTCACGAATGGCCCTGAATAAATAGCATTTAAAAGCTCTTGGGTGTTCAGCGGCACACCAGCAATGTTGATCGTTTCGAACCATTGCTTGATCTCAGTCTCAGTGCCTTCGCACTCGTATATCAGCAGTCTCGATTCGAGAATCTTTGCACGTTGGTCGGCAGGGAGGCTATCAAAGTTCTTCGGATTTCCATTATCCATGATCGCGAACCTGTTCGTAACGAATCGTCCGATGCTGGTAATTCGTTGCTGGCCGTCCAGCACCTCGAATTTATCCTCTCCAATTTTATTAAAATAAATTAGGCCGAGTGGATAAGTCTTTAGGAGGGACTCTACGACGGCGGCCTCCCGCTTGCCGCTGCCATCTGCATAGAGGTAGTTGCGCTGATACTCCGGCTGAATGGTGAGCCTTCCGCCTAGCCCGAATAGCCCCTTGCCCTCCAGTTGGTTGTACACAAACCCATTGCAAATGTCGGCGACGGTGATGTCGGTTCTCAACGTGGTGATCACTATTTCGTCTCTCTTACTGGCTGGGTAGGGCAGCGGTGGCGAATCAGGATGCGCTTGAAAATGACCCGTGCCTGAGGCTCAAGCAGACCAAGCATTCGCATGCCAGGGCTGTAGTGTCCCGTCCCTCCACGGGCGCGATAAGCGTCAATGAACTCCCGACCAAGGGTACGGGCTCCAATCTTCTTCATCATCTCACCGTCGTCACTGTTTCCGACAATCTCGAACTGATCGGGGTTGTACTTGTCAAGAAAAGAGACCGGGACGCCCATGACACCATCAAAGTCGCTGGGAATCGCGTCGCTGAACGGCACTTCTATGGCATCGAAGTTATCGTATCTGTTGTAACCCTTCTTACCCTTGATCTCCTTGTGCTTGCTGAACCGCAAGTGCTCCTCCATGGTCATGCACGCCAGCCGCTGATGTCGGCGTCCATGGTCAAGGTTTGTGTACCAGCGGACGCCCTTAACGCGTATGTACTTGACGCCATTTTCGTCGACGCGCCAACCTGCTGCCTTCAGTGGGTAATGGTCTGGGACTCGAAATTCACGATCGCCGCTTCGGATTGTGGGGCCAAGCCACAACTTGTTGTCCTTGATAAGCGGGAAGATCTCTAGGTAAGTGATCGCCTGCAGGTTACCGATAATCAAGAACCTCTTCTCGTGCTCCACGAGCTGTGCGACATACTCCTTGAATAGAGAGAAGGGCGGGTTGGTGACTACAATGTCCGCCTGCTTTAGCAGCTCGACGCACTCGGCGCTGCGGAAGTCTCCACCTCCCTCGAGGGGCGTGCGGGAGTGGGGGTTCTGCGTCAAAAATAGCTTGACGTCTTCGATGCCGGTCACGCCGTCTCCACTGACATCATTCACCGCCTCAATCTCGACGGCAATTGCATTGGGCCTTTCGTGCTTGCCAATGTCTTTCTCGTACTCACCAAAAGTGAGTTGCTCGCCCGCGATGGGGGAGCCGTCGTAGCTGGTGGTGACGAGCTTTTTTAAGCCAAGCTTGTTGAAGTTGGTGACGAAGTACTTAAAGAAGTTGCTCTCGAATGGGTCGTCGCAGTTGCAGTAGACAACCTTGCCGCGAAAGGTGTCCGGGTCGAACTCGAGGTAAGCCTCAACCTCCTTCTGGATGTCGACGTACTGGGTGTAGAACTCGTCCTGTTTACCCACCTTAGCCGCGCCGAGATTTTGATTCGACGGTTTACTTTCCGTGTCAGTTAAGGAAGCTTGAGTGACCACTTTTTACCTTCGAATTGTCGATTACATTGATTTTTTAAATTTTGCCCAGTTGAGTGACTTTGCGCAATCTGTAACGCGTGTGTCATGACTGTTCTCGGTAATAATTGCTGACGTCCACTTCTGGCCGCTCTCTTCCGGTCATGTCCACGAACGTATTGGTCAAATCTAATGCGATGACTGGGTAAGTCTCCGCAACTGCCCACTCATCAATGCAGGTGGGGCGACGTCAGGCATTGAGCCAATCGCCGATTTCCTCATGAAACGCCTTCGCCTCCTGTGTGAGCTTGTGGGTGCTGTAGTCCGGGCGGGTTTTGCATCCCCGCTCAACTGAAAGTCTGATCGCGGTGCTCTCGTACTCTTTGATGCAGTAAGTCGCCCATGAGCGGGCGCTACGAGGGGCCTCGACGTGAACGGCGAGATTCTTGTACCTTTGCCTATAACCAGCAGCCAGAGCTCTCCTAAGGGCCTCTGAAACCTCCAGTGCGCGATCATCCGGAATGCATAGAGCACCGTGGATGTGAGCAGGGTGATTTTCTGTGCGGCCGGTATGATTGAATTCAAGGTTGAAGGCCAGATCAGTCTCAATGCCCAGCTTCGCCAGCGTTCGCTTGATAATCTCAGCGAGGTAGTTTGCCGGGCCACGTGGAGCAGCGAGAGCGGCCTCAGCGGTTTTGTGATCGACCCGAATGGTGAGGGTTTTTGAGTCGGGCTTCCGGCACTGATGGAAGATACGGAAAAACTGTTTGATCTGCGGGCTTACAAATTTTGCCCAGTCCGGCAGCTCACCTGTCCCTTGATATTCCCGCGTTAGCTTCTGAATGAAGGCGTCTATTGCCTCGAGTGTCTGTAGCTGATCATGATCAACGAGTGGGTCTAGTTTGCTAATAGCTACAACACGCTCCGCATGACTCAAGCTGAAACTAGCTATGAGCCCAGCCCTGCCAGGAGTAGAGAGTGAATGCCCCCGGCGATTTGAGGGACTGCTTTTTGCATTTACTCCAGCGTCGGCATGAATCGTCGGGCACGGAGTGCTCATCTGATTGGGGAAGTGGAGTGCCTTTCCAGATTCCTGGCGCGGCCTGTTGGAAGACGCACTCGCAAACAGACCCGATGCTATAACCGGATGTTCTTCAGGCTTGCCACGTACCACCATGCGGGAACTAGCTGACAGTTCCACCGGATAGTCGGCGAGCAGCTCATTCAGATCTGCTGACAACTCGTCATCGTCTAAGTCAGCGACCGCTTCGCCCTCAAGCCAGTCGTCTCCGAAAAGCGCTCTGTAGGCTTCCCTTTCCACCATGTTTTCTGCGTGGCGGGTACGAGCACTATCGAGCAGGCGATTTTGGATCTGTAAAACCTCCCCCTCCTTGAATGGGCTCTGATGCTTGATGGTCATGGCGATCTCATTGCCGGGAATAGACCCGGGGCAGATTTTCATTTTCGTGGTTCCCCGGATGTCGCCAGGGGGTTCGGCACTTGTCTATGGTTCTAAGGGTTTGACACTTTGCCCGGTCAAGCTGAGGTCAACATGCATTCATTCTTCACAGATGATGTCATTGTCTAAATGCAGGGCATGAGCTGATCTTCTCTCTGCCAACCAGTTCAGCGTCTCAACAGCATCGTCGACACCTTCGCTATCTCCGTTAATCTCGGCGTCTTCTCGACGCTGCTGTGCTCGCATCTCGGCCACATCATGATCATTCATTATGTGAATCTGGAGCACAGGGAGCTCCTCTCTTTCGAGCGACTGATCCAGCTTGTCTAGAGGCAACGCCCGGCGAGTGATGTCCTGCGTCAGCTTGAGCGTTGTCGCGCTGGCGGCGAGAGATCGGAAGACAATTGGATTACTCACATCGAGAATATCCAGAGCAGAGGCGAGCTTTGTCCGGATCTTCTCACTCAGTGCCAGATCGTCAAGAACGAGTGAGGCCGCTGTCTGCTGAACGCTCTCCAACGAGAACGCGATGTCCAGCATTTCTTCTCTGGCTCTATCTATGAGTGCCTGGGTGCTGGCGCCTGATACCGCGCCGTGTTTTTTCAACAGCCGTTGAGCGGTGCTGACGCTGATTTCCAGCTGGCCGGCAATTGAAGAAATAGTCCACCCTGCCTCTCTCAAGATCACGACCTGCGCCGCTTGATCTGGGGTTTTCTGTTTACCTGACATGATCACGCCCCCGCTTCGATATTGAAGGACTTGTTGGCGCAGGCTCGTTTGACTTCGGCGATTGAAATTCCGAACTGGTGCGCGGTCTCTTGGATGGTCGCTTTTTGAGCCTTACGCCACGCACTAACCGCGAGGTCATCAATTTTCTTCGGCGCGCCAAGCTTCTGCCCAGTAGCGCGAGCTCGGGCTATACCGGCCATCTGACGAGCTTTAATATTCGATCTCTCTAGCTCAGCAACTGCCGCCAACATGGTAAGCATCGCTTTTCCGATATCAGACGAGGGATCGAAGCCTTCCCGCATCGAGACCACTGCTACCCCTTTTTCTCTGAACGCTTGGAAAATCTCAATTAACTCCGCGGCACTTGCACCTAAACAATCAAGTGACGGAACAACCAAAATGTCGCCCTTCCTTGCAAACTGATGGAGCTCACCGAATCCGGGGCGCTCTAGCGCTCCGATCAATCCGACGGACTCCATATCTCCGAACCAATGAACAGCATGGTGCGCGAGCTCAATAGCTCCCAACTTAGGCAGGGTTTCTTGACCATCAGCGCCAATGAGGAAATAGGAGAGCATTCTCACAGACGTTCTCCTTACACATCGGAACCGCTGGAGCCGCCGTAAATACTATCCTCGATCCATTGTTCGACTGCGAGCGAGTCCCAGCCCACAGCCCTAGGTCCAAGAGGCACTGAGCGCGGGAATAGTCCTTGGCTCATCAAGCTATAGATGTGAGCCCGCTTGAATCCTATCCTTACCTGTACTTCAGGCAGTCGAAGAATCCGGCGTTGCGTTGTGGTGTGATTGAAACCAGTTTCCATTACCTTGCTCCTTGGCGCTCGGTGGCGCTGTGTGGTTGATGAGCAAGGTACAAAGCAGAGGAGTGAGGATGTTCTAATAGCAAAAGGCTTAAGTCTATTAGCCGCTATTAGGTTGATGGTGGGGCAATAGGTCTAGACCCCTTCGCCAGCTTCAAATATTTGATAATCGTGTCTTTGTTGAGGGCTTTATGACCGCTAAGCTGGGTCGCTGTTTGAATAGTAATCATGTCCGCGGCTGGGTGAACGAGATCCAGGCCAGCCATTTCCGCTAGCGTCTCGATCAGTTGATTGATGCTTTTTCGTTCACGTGGATCCAGATCGTCCGCACCATTTATTTGGTTTGCAAGGTCACGGATCTCCGACGCTTTGAAAAAAAACGGTTGATCTGGGTCAACTGAAGCATCCCAACCGATATTTTCGATCTCAGGAGACTCGACGTTTGGTTCCGTCCGAACGCTCCCGGTCAGGCGCACCAGCACAGCCTTACTTTTCCGCTGAGCTATCAAAAGCTCTGGAGTAGCAACGTGCTGATACCCCACGCCAATTACCTCATACGTCCATTCACCTACACTGTCCTGTATCGGTTCGTCGCACTTACCTGTGGAAGGGCTTATCCGAATGTAAGCTCCGCATTGTCCCTCATCGCAGAGCCTGATTAAGTCAGCCGCTGCTGTGGGAAGCTTGGTCATTTCTTGAAGGCATTCTAGGGCTTGATCAAGGTTAAGCCACTGGAGCAGAGCAAAGTCTTTTCTCACAGGTCTCTCTCCGGCGTGAGGATCAAAGGGTCAGATGTGCCACCGTATCAGAAGGGCTATTTCCGCGAAACTTGGGCAGTTAGTCAGTAGCTCTGGACGGTTGGCGGGCTGAGTCACTCGTTGACTCACAGCTCCCATCGCGTCGGAGACGGCTTACTCTTACTAATGCCGTATCACCCTTCATAAGCAGATACCCCCCTTTGAGATCATGCACACGACGCCGGTATTCCAAAAAGCATTCCAAGATTTTTATTCAATAAATAAATACTAACAAAAACAAAAACTTAAATACTTGGTTCAGATTACCCCGGCCCATACGAAACACCAGAGAGGCCCGCCCAGCGCGGGCTTCTCTGTATCTGGGGTTCCGAAAGTTGTTGAAAGTCGCTGTGGATTCATGTGAATTCATCCATGTCTCAGCGACTTTTCAGCAGCCACCCCCTCTCCGGCGTCCTGCCGACGATACGGTGCATCACCGTTAGAAACAGATGCCTTGTTTATCACTCTGCACAAGCTCGGATTTAGCCTTTAGCTAGCGCTTCGTCCCCATCACGACCTGGCAGCATGAGGTGTGCCGCAAAAAACAGTTCCTTTCTCCCCCAACACCGCTCAGCTTCACCCCGTAAAGCGCCTCAAGTGGGCCTAAGGGCGCAGCCGCGTGCCGTTGCCTACCGTCAAAGCGCCAAGCACCAGAAGTACCGCGGCTCCGATAAAAGTTGCAGCGATTGAGCCGTGGTCCAGCAGGAACCCGCCAAGAGCAGCGCCCAGCATTATTGAAAGCTGAATAGCTGCAACAAGCAGTCCGCCCCCGCTTTCTGGATCATCTCCAATGCCCTTGCTGAGCCAGGTTGACCAGGCAACGGGAATCGCAGCGTTCAATCCTCCCCAGCCGATCATCACCAGTGCGACGCCCAGCTTCATATGGCCCAGAACCAGCAAAGCGACCGTTGCCGCTGCCAGTGTCAGCGGTAGAAAGCGCAGCAGTGAGTAGAGGTGGTTATTGACCAATGCGGTGGAGGCGTATGTGCCTATAAAGCCCGCCATGCCGAGCCCCAGCAAGAAAAGGGACAGCTCGGGGGCAGTGGCGTGGGTGTACGTCTCGAGAAAGGGCCGCAAATACGTAAACGCGCAGAATGCGCCTGCAAACGTCAGCATCGCTCCCAACATCGCGTACGCGACATTGCGCCTCTTGAGCAGCGCAAATACCTGCCCCACTGACGCGTTGGCTCGCGGAGGCATGGACGGGAGACTGATCCACTGCCAGAAAATATTGAGCAGTGCCAAGGGTACAAGCCCCCAAAATACGCCGCGCCAGCCAATAGCCCCGCCAACGTAGCTGCCGATTGGCGCAGCAAACGCTGTGGCCATCGCATTACCGGTGTAAATAATGCCCAGTGCCTTCGGTACGGTATCTGAGGAGACCAACCGCATGACGGTAGCCGTCGATAGCGCCCAGAACCCTCCGATGGCGATGCCGAGCAGCGCACGCGCAATCATCAGGACCACGAAGCTCGGCGCCTCTGCAATCAGCACCAACGAGGCGAGCATCAATCCGGTCAAGCCCATCAAGACGTAACGCCGATCAAAGCGTCCAGCGATGAAAGAAATAAACAGACTCGTGACGACGGCAAACAAACCGGAAACAGAGATTGCCTGGCCTGCCATACCTGGGGTCGCCCCAAGATCGTCTGCGATAGGCGTGAGCAAACTGACCGGCATAAATTCTGATGCGATCAGCATGGCCACACACATTGTCATGGAGCCAACCGCGCTCCATACACGTCGATCCGAGGGTGACGCGATTTCAACTTCAGCGGTTTGCATCTATATCCTCTTTATTTATTCAGCTCACAGAAAAACACCGCGCAATAAACCTGCGGCACTCGGTGCTTTTGCTGCTGTGAAATTCGATCGCTTCAAACTACACGCGCAGCAAGGCATCGCCTACCGGGGTACGTTTGATGCAGTCATGAGGACGGCTCAGCAATGAAGAGAGTTACGGATACTGAGCGGGAATTCATAAGGTGTCCGCAGCGCCTGGAAGATACAGGCACGCGGATAAGGAACTACTCGGAGAAACAATCTCTCAGAGGGTCGATTTCTCGAATGAGATCAATCAAAAGGCGAAGTCCCAAAGGTTGTTGTCGGTAGCTTGAGTAATAAATATGAAATCCAGGGCTGACGCTCGCCCAGTCCATAAGCACCGGTTGCAATGTGCCTGCCTTGATAAGCGGCATAAGGACAGGCTCGGCGGCATAGATCAACCCGACCCCCTCACAGGCCAAGGCAAGAGCAATACGACTCTCATCGAGAATGACCCCGCCGAAGACTGGGACTTCCACCTTTATTCCTGCCTTTTCAAACTCCCAATCGTAGACTTTGCCGCTGCCCACCTTGAACTTCAGGCAGCGATGCTGCTTGAGATCGTTGGGGTGCCGAGGCACACCCCACTTGCTTAAGTAGCCCGCAGTACCGGCGACCAGCCAGCGAATATCCGGGGACAGGCGATGCGCAATCATGCCCTCAGGAACGGTCGCACCGTATCGCATTCCGGCATCGAAGCCGCCTTCAACGACATCGACCATGCTATTTGAAATCGAGATATCGACTTCGATATCCGGGTACCTTTGACCGAAAATCGGTAAAACAGGCGCAAGCAACAACAAGGCTGCATCGCTGAAAACGTTCAGTCTTATCTTGCCTGTAGGCTCGTCCCGGTAACGGTTAAGTACCTCCATCGCCTGGTCGATCTGATCGATAGGCTGTTTGATCAGTTCATACAACTCCTGACCGGCAGCGGTCAGCGTCACGCTACGCGTCGTACGGTTCAGGAGCCTGACGCCTAATCTGGCTTCCAGCGCTTTAATGGCGTGACTAAGGGCCGAGGCACTGATGCCGACGTCAAGCCCGGCACGACTGAAGCTCAAGTGCCTGGCGATGGCCAGGAAATACACAAAATCGGCGAGATTGGCGCGAGTGAGTTGCATCGTTTACCTATAGCGATGGCGACCTACGCATGACGGATCAGGTCTCTCCAACAGGTGCCCGAACCGTCTTGAGCGATGAGTATACCCAAGCGTGACGATAGCGTTTGATGAGGCTCGCTCATTTCTGTACTGAATAACATACAGCACCCGCAACGCCCCATTGCGACCTTACTGGCCGGCACAGTCTTATTAAAGGGTATTCATGAGTGGAACTCATATCAGCATGATTTTTGGGGTGGGTAATGTTTACACGAATAGTACAGTAGCCTGTTTCACATACTTGGCCATCAGCTTCCTCCGCACTTAACGATGCAGGGAAGTGTCCTTGATTGACGCCAGGTCAAGACAGCTATTAATCACGCGGCATAAACTTAGCGCCGACAAGGTAAATCGTGTCTAGAAAACCTGATGATAACCCGCGTATCAATGCCACATCGGTTAGCGCATGGGCTATGGCATCGTGCCTCACAGCGTCTATGGGGGGCGCCACCCATGAAGCAAACGCCGAGACGAAGATCAGTAAAGACGCGCTGGTCCAAAACCCGCAAGCAGCAGAAAAATCACCTGATCTGTACGTTGTGATGCGGGTCAATGGAGAAACATTGAGATTCAAACTGGACGATAACCCGACATCAAGAGACTTCATTACCCTCTTACCGCTCGAAGTCAGTCTTGAAGATTACGCGGCTACCGAGAAAATTGCTTATCTTCGACGCAAACTGATTACCCGGAACGCCCCTGGAGGTTTCACACCTAAAGAGGGTGACGTCACTTATTACGCTCCATGGGGGAATTTGGCGATATTCCACAAAGGATTCATTTACTCAAAAGGTCTCGTAAAGCTCGGCACCGTTGAGTCAGGCTTGGACACGTTGAGAAAGAGTGGCGGCTTGACAGTACGAATGGAACTTGGCAATGCACACTAACATCCCCACACACATGAAATTAACTACCGTATCCGAGAGCGAAGCATGAAAAAAATCATAGTGTTACTGGGCCTTCTAATGGCGTCGCTCTCGGCAATAGGAGCAGACATGTCAAACGGCGCAGATAATTTTTTCAAGAGCGACAAAGTCACCCTGCAACAGGTGACGTTTAAAAATCAGTTCAAGATGAATACCGCGGGTAATCTATTCATCCCGAAAGGCTTGAAACCTGATAGCAAAAACCCGGCAATCATCGTGGGCCATCCCATGGGCGCTGTGAAAGAGCAAAGCGCTAACCTGTATGCGCAAAAGCTGGCGGAGCAAGGTTTCGTGACATTGTCTCTGGATCTGTCTTTCTGGGGTGAAAGCGATGGGCAGCCGCGCAATGCCGTAGCCCCCGAAATCTATGCCGAGGACTTCAGCGCGGCAGTGGACTTTCTACGAACTCAGTCCTCCGTCGATCGGGAACGCATTGGTGTTTTGGGTATTTGCGGCAGCGGCAGTTTCGTGATCAGTGCAGCCAAGATTGACCCTCGTATGAAAGCCATTGCGACCGTCAGCATGTACGACATGGGAGCAGCCAACCGTAATGCACTCAACCACTCCCAAACCGTTGAGCAGCGCAAGCAAATCATCGCCGCAGCAGCCCTGCAGCGAGATACCGAGTTTACAGGCGGTCCCGTTCAGTACACCGGGGGTACGGTGCATGAGCTGACGGCCGACACTCACCCTATCCAGAAAGAGTTCTATGACTTCTACCGCACTCCACGGGGCGAATACACACCAAAAGGCGGCTCACCCAAAACCACAACCCAGCCTACGTTGACCAGTAATGTCAAATTCATGAACTTCTATCCATTCAACGACATCGATACGATTTCTCCACGGCCAATGCTCTTTATTGCCGGTGCGAACGCCCACTCCCTGGAGTTCAGTGAAGATGCGTATCGACGGGCGGGAGAGCCAAAGGAGCTGGTTATCCTTCCTGGGGCGGGCCACGTAGATTTGTATGATCGAGTTGATCTCATCCCGTTTGCAAAGCTGACGTCATTCTTCCAGCAGAATCTGAAATAGGACCACGTTCAGGCGACACAGCAGAGGTCCTGAAAGCAAGCAGGGCCTTGCGATGGCTCGGATTTCAACGCTGACCAATCGACCTATGAGTGACAGCACAGAACTCTCAGCTCTCGACTCATGAGTACAACTCAGTTCATCGGCGAGAGAAGCGACCTAGAACGCAAATGACCCATGAGCCACTTCCCCTCCATCCGCAGCGGCACTTCAAGATCATTTGAGGTGCCTATTAAATTTTTGCACCAGCCTATTGTTCAAGAAGGCGTGATGCAATGCGAAGAGCGATCAGACAAAGAATCAATAGGGCCCCTACAACCATTGGCACTACTAGAAGCTTCTTATAGCGCCCAGGAAGATTTTCTACTTCCTCAGTATCAATCAAACCTCTTCTAGCATGAATATTTGGCATCATTATTATCATGGCAATAATTCCACCCCGCATAACTTTCCCTAGCAAGCCAGCATTTTCCCACACGTTTTTAGTATCTCTTACATAAGAGCAGTTTGGCAGACAGGCCTCGATAGCATCAACGTATTTATAAGCAATAAATATTATAGAAAACAATACTAACCCCATAGACGCCAGTATCAATCCAGCCGACAAACCTAGTTGGACGCTCGTCATTTTCCATATTCCCGTACAAGAGTGCCCCAGAATTCTCGCGATCCGACTCGCCTAGTTCTCCTCCCCCCACACCTCCAATCACGCCACATGCAAGAGCACCCGCATAGCCAGCAGGAACACCCATTAATCGGGCAGGATTTCATAGTCCTAATAGGTATGCAGCGATTCTTACTGCCATCATGGCAAGAAATAAAAACGACGTTATGAGTGTCGGAATTATCAATAGCTTTTTGTAGAGTGCGGGGAGGCGATTCACTTCATTAATATCAATTATTCCTTTTTTGGCGCAGCGATCCGGCATCATCAGAACAGTGGCAATAACGCCTCCTCGAATAACTTTCCCGAGCAAGCCGCCACCGGACCATGCTTCTTTAATGGTTGTTACGGAAGAGCAGTTGGGTAGCTGATCTTCGACAACCTGAACATACTTGTGCGCAATCACGGCTGTAGCTATGAGATTAAGAACCATTGGTACAATTATAAAAATACCGATTAAGCCTATTGGGATGTCTGTCATTTTGTGCAATTACCTTAAGTCTGATTCCTCAAATTGCAGTTCCCCTGTTTGTACCGAGCTTTACAATGAGCAAATCATCCAGTTCTCTACGCCTACATTTCATGACAAAAACGAGCGCAGCTTCAGGATCTTTTTGAAAGAGCTCGTAGCTAGCTACGTCTATTCCATAATATTCTTCATAATCAACCATGCCATTGCTCACTGGAATCGAAACGTAAAAACGCCCTGAAGCCTCCTCAATACCCACTGAGAACCTATATTTTTTATTGACGAAAACATCGTTAAATATCATGGCACCCTCTAAAATAATGCAATGGCGTTAAACATTTTAGCAGAAATCGCTCCCGCATCAATTACCGCTTCGCTATCACCATTAGGTAGGGCGGTTGCAGGAGCTGAGTGCAACACGGCTATTGAATTAAGACGGGAGCAGAATGATGCATCTCCATCACCTCTGTAATCACTTCAATCGGACATTTATAACCGAAGCGTTTACGAGGACGAATATTCATTTGATACGAAATGGCGTCCAACGCTTGCTGGCTTTGTACCGACAAGTCCGTGCCCTTGGGCAGGTACTGGCGAATCAAACCGTTAATGTTATCATTGCTACCGCGCTGCCAATGCCTCCGATGGGAACGCCAAATATTGCCCCTGCTATCCGATATATTTTTCTATGACGCTTAGCGCAACAAGCAAGACAATCAGCACGCAAGCTGTAAGCAGCGGTACTGTAAGAAAATACTTATAACGATTCGGGAGATCATTTACCTCTTGAGCGTCGATCAGACCTCTTTTGGCATGCATCGTAGGCATAAGTAATACCATAGCAATGATACCCCCTCTCATAACCTTCCCGAGCAAACCAGCACTTGACCAGACGCGCTTATTGTCTTTTATATAAGAGCAATTCAGGAGGTGACCCTCGATAGTTTCAACGTATTTATGAGCAATAAATATGATCGTGAATAACACCGCACCCATGGATGCCAGTATCAATCCACCGAACAAACCCAATTGGGTGCTAGTCATTTGTCATTTTCCCGTAAAGAATTTCTCCATACTTCTCACCTTTCGATTCGCCTAGCTCTCCTCCGCCCCACCCTCCTACAGCTCCCCCAATAACGCCGCATGCAAGCGCGCCCGCACCGCCAGTAGGAATACCAATTGCGACGCAAGCTGTCGTGGCAATTGCCCCCCCTACATATCCAGCGATACCAGCACCAAAAATGCTACCCAGGAGCGAACTACCCTCAACATATTTCGCCTTGCGACACTGCTCCTCGCGTCCTAGCGTACATGCGTTACGAATCGCCAGCCCCGTGGAACCGACTTCAAGCGCGGTCCCGATATACGTTCCTCTCTTGATCCATTTGGATGCTTTGGCCACGCCAGATACCTTATCAGCGTAACCTGCAATTTCCGCCGTATGCATGTAGCTGTTCGTCGAAAGCCCCAGCAGTCTCTTTATGGAACCTTCGTAACGCAGTCCAGATCCAAATGCAGCGAAACTGCCAAGCTGTTTCTCAAGCTTCAAGAACAGCTCTGTACGCTTGGCATAGAACTCGTCTCGGCGGGTCATAGTGCCGGAGCCCATATGTTCCCTGTACAGGCTCTCGATGCTCTGAAGCGATTCCTTGATAGATTCCAGATGTTTGCTCCAACCATCACTTGTAGCGCCTATCCCCATGGAGGTATAGGCAATCAAGTTCTTGAGCAGCTCGAAATTCTCCAGAAAAAAGTCGTCGGCACCCTCTCCGTTCACCAGCAACGCTGTGTGCACTTCAGCAGCCTTGGCCATCAGCATGGCTTCCTGTGCTGTAGACGATGGGGTGGACGCATCGCCCACAATCACCAGATCGCCCGCGAGAACGACGCCGCCCGAGATGTGGGAGTTGAGGGCGACGAACTTGGCCTTGGCATTCTTGGGCAGTGCAAGGTTCGCTTTCAGAGAGTCGAAGGTCTGCGTTCGAGGATTGATAAAGGATCGAGCATCGGCCATGGTCGCCTCACGAATACTTTTTATTGTTGATCCGGTCCCATCCACCGGCCACGTTACCGCCCGCGGTGCCATCGACACGCTTTTGCAGGGTGTAGGTGGCTTTTATCCGACCGTAATTGAGCTGTACGATTTCCACGGGGATACCGGAGCTCGCGCTCTGCGTGTAATCAGCGATGATGACTTCTTCAAGCACCACTTCGTAATACTTGAGCTTGTCGGTGCCCGCCCGGCAGAGCACCAACTTCACTTCCTTCAGGTGCTGGCCTGCGCAACTGGCTTCCATGAGCTTGCAGCTGGAGCTGTCCAGATGTTTGGTGAATGTGAAATTGGTCATGGTGGTGCGACCGGATGAAGCGCCGCCTGAGGAACTTGCGGTTGCGGAAGTGCTCTGACTGACGCCAAAGTTATAGCCGGTAATTTCGATCCATTTGCTGTACTTCTCGTCCAGCGCTTCGCCGGGAATGTCTGCGATCTGAATAAAAGCGTCGAAAGCCATCGTTTACCTCTCCTTGGTGATCAATCCGATACACGTAAATTTGGTATAAAGCGCCGTTATGACCGGAAATCACGACGGCAGTTCCGGGAACTGCCAAAAATATGTCGGTGACTATGGCGTAATCACGAGTTTTGGCGTGATCGATTTGTCACGACGGGTAAAATAATGGACTGGAGCATGTCTTCAGCCCCCCATATCACGCAGTTGCGCCTGCCCACCGCGCTGACCTTGAACAACATGGAAGCCATGCTGATGGCCGTGGTGGATGGGCATGGTATCGCATTTGTCCCGGACTTCCTGGCGCGCGAAGCCATTGCCTTGGGTCGCCTGGAAACGGTGCTCGACGGCCACAGCGAAGATCAAGGGCAGTTCTGGGCATTGTGGCCATCCAGCCGCCATCTTTCACCGAAAATCCGCGTATTCGTGGATTTTGCCGCCGAGCATCTATTTGCCATTCCCTCCGAAGACAACCCTGATGCAGCACGCTCATGAAGCACACCGGACCCAGGCCTGAAACCCAAGTACTAAAAAAACTTAAGCAACGCCCCCCGCCCGGCCGCGATGTAATTGCCGGATCACGCCCGACTAGCGCGTTTTCGTAGAGCGCAAGTTTTTGGTCAGATCGAGCAAGGTTGCGCGCAACTCGGGTGGACGCACGGGTTTTGCGAGAATGGAAATGTTCATATGGATCAACTCATGGCGGATTCTTTCAATCTCATGTCCGGTCATGATCATTGCAGGCACTTGCCAGCCGCGATGTTCGCGTATAGCGGCGATGCATTCGGAACCTGAAATCTTCGTACCCAGGTCGAAGTCGGCAATGATGATGTCGCACTCGCTGGTCACGCCCTCGCCATCACAGTGTGTTTCCACCTCGCATCCCCATTTTTCCAGCAGCGCCGATGTCGCCATCAGTACATTGGAATCATCCTCGACCAGGCACACCCGCAAGCCTTGCAAACGACTCTGCACCGAAGCCGGACTGTCCACCATCGTCCTTGGCGCAACCGCTTCCAGCCCCTGGATCGTGGCCCGAGTGCCCTTGCCTGGCTTAGAGTCGAGCTGGATATCCAGGTTAATCAGATGACTGATTCGCTTGACGATTGATAACCCCAGCCCCAGACCCTCAACATCTTTGTCACGTGCGTGACGCACCCGATAAAACTCCCGGAACACTTCAGGCAAATGCTCGGGGGCGATGCCACGTCCCTTGTCATAAATGACGATCGCAAGGCCATTTCCCTTTCGGCGTACACCCATCAATACAGGTTGCCCCGAAGCGTACTTGAGCGTATTCGAAACCAGATTCTGCACCATGGTGGTCAACAGACCAGGATTGGTATTGACCCAGTGTGGGCAAGGACGTAAACGCAGCTCCACACCCGCCCACCTCGCAGCCTCGGTGTTTTGCTTGACGACGCCCTGAAGCAGCCCCCCTAGATGTATGGGTTCTGACTGCGGTTCGAGCTTGCCGTTATCGAGCGTGTAGATATCGAGAATCGAACGAAACAGCTGAGACACGGTGTGCAGCGAGCGATCAATATTGTCTACCAGCTTCAACTCTTCTCTACCCAATCGAGCGTCGCGCAGGCAGGCAGTGAACAGGCCAATGGAGTGAATCGGCTGGCGCAGATCATGACTGGCCTGAGCCAGGAATCTGGATTTCTCTTGATTCGCCGCGATCGCCTCTTCCGAGGCAATACGGGTACGCTTCAAAAGGATATGGGCATACGCAGGAACCACGATGGTAGTCACGATCAACATCACGAACATGTAGGGCTGACCACGCCAGAACGGCGTGAGCAGGTAAATCATGACCAGCATTGAAAGGGCGATCAGCGTCGCTGCAGCCAGATAGCGCGAGCCGAACCGCATACCGTTGCCCAATGTAACCCATAGCAAGGCCGCGTATACCGGTAATGCGCCCTCTCCACCAACGACCAGGGCAAAGGAAATTCCTGCGTAATCGTGCGCCATGGCAAAAAGGCGACGCAGGACAAAATGCCCTGGCCAGCGCTTGATTGCCATGCGTAACGGAATTGCAACGCTGATGAAAAAGGCTATGTACCACAGGATGGGCACATAGGTAGCGAAGGTACTGGAAGGAAGCAAAGCCACTACCAAAATGTAAAGAGAGGCGCAGGTACTGACCGTCAGCCTCAACGTGGCCTGATCCAGCTCGCTATTCTTTTCCGTTATATTCACAGTGATTTTCCAATATGAATGATTGCTTCAAACTTGAAACACGTTACCGCTGCTTAGGTTACGATCGCGAACATGAGATCAGGAGCTTTCGAGCATGGCGTGTAGAGTCATAGTGGCCGACGACCACCCGCTGTTTCGCGAGGGCATGCTAAAAACCATCGAACGGCTTTTGCCAACCGCGACGATAGAGCAGGCTGGCAGCCTTGACGAAGTGCTGGCTCTCGCGCGATCTGGCACGGAGGTGGATACGTTAGTGCTTGACTTGCGCTTCCCCGGCATCACTTCCCTGCAAGTAATAGACCAGTTACGCAAAGAGTTTAAGCGCACCTCAATTATTGTGGTTTCAATGATTGAAGACAGAGACGTTATTTCCGAAGTGATGACTCTGGGGGTTGATGGGTTTATCGGAAAGAACATCGACCCCGCCGGTATCGCGCAAGCGATCCAGGCGATCCGCACGGGTGAAATCGTGGTCAAATACCACGCAGAAAATTCTATACAGAACGATGCACGGTCAAAAGCGCTCTCCCAACTAACCGCACGCCAGCGCGAAGTACTCGGCCTGATTGCCTCAGGCAGGACCAACAAGGAAATTGCCAAGACGCTTGGCATCTCCCCTTTCACTGTGCGCATCCACGTTTCAAGCTTGCTCAAAGCGCTCGATGTCCCAACCCGCGCAGCTGCAGCGGCGCAGTTTTCCTATTCCCCGGCCAGTAAGGAATGGCCTGGAAACGCCAAGATTTAACCCGCCCGGCTCACCTGCCATTCAACATGCCTGGAGGCCGCTCATGGTGTTCCTCGGGTGTCGCCTGCAGACTTATCATCGCTATTCAGGTCGAACGCTATAGCACACTTGCACTATAGCTAACCCATCCACTGCATCCTAAGCTGTGAGCGCATTCCAATGGCTGCATGAGCGGTCAACTATTTTGGCTGACAATACGCTGTGCACCGGACATCGCCGCGGACGTTACTAACAGCGCGACGCCGAGGCCTCCATCGGTCTTGCTCGTCACAAATATGAAAAGGTCCTGAAAACACATTCAAGGTAAGTATTATGTCCCCAAAATATGGAAAAGCACTTAGAAACGGAATTGCGCTGTGCCTCCTCGCAGGTCTTCTCAACGGCTGCGCAAACTCAGGTGATTTAATGGGTTCCTTGAACCCCATCAACGGAGGGGCCAACAAATACGACATTGCTTATCTAAAGAAAACGATCATCCCTGGCAAAACCACTAAAACCGAAGTATCTCAACTGTTTGGCGCACCGACGAGTGAACGGCTCGATTCGACAAGTAGCAGTAACGAGTCAAACTGGGAGTACCGAAAAAGCGAAGAAGGGTTCGATAAGTACCTGACAATGGCTCATAAGTATGTATCGACCGAGACCAGCCTGAAAATGTATGACGCCTCATCACAGGTATCCAAAACGCAGGATGTCGCTAAAGACGTGAGCAGCGTGACCGGCACAAAAACCGCTCAGAACAAAACCCAAGGGGATGTATTGTTGATCTATTTTGTGGATGATGTGGTCAAATATTACAGAGTCTATTGATACCGCTTCTCGTTCGGCGCTACTCGCTGACGTCCTGCTCATCGACGTCACATGGGTAACGCCGAACCGGCAAAGCGCATGCCCATAAAAATCGAGTGGTTCCTACTTCCACCATTAAATACTGACTGGCGCAGCGTTCCTGTCCGTACGCTCATCTCATCAAGGTCTGTCGCATAACGGAAGTCAGTTCCAGCAGGCTGGCCGCTCCCCCTTGAAGTAATCCCTTATCCTCACGTTTGCCACGCCATACCTTGCTTGATCCATCAGCGATGCTTCTGGTAAATCAACATTGTCACCCAGGCCGGCCGCCGGAGCGGCGTGCGGTACTGCTTAACCTGGCTCTCTCAGACGTGTTGACCGACTCCAGAGCGCGGCTGTCAACGGTTACCGCAGAACACGATAAGTCTGGCGCTCTGCAAAGCGTGCAGCGGCGCCCGCTCTATTGGGAACCTTCAATACGCGAATCAGGCAAGACACATGAATGCGGACGGTGAATGGAGAGATTTCCAGCTCGGCCGCAATTTCCTTATTCGTCTTGCCTTCAGCAATCAAGTTCCAGACTTCTCGCTGGCGGGCCGTCAACTTACTCATTGTGCCGTCAACATCAAATGGCAGCCCCGTGGATTGATAGTTGATCAATACCTCGCCACTGCGGATAGCAGTGATCGTTTTTCTGAACTCATCAACACCAACGCCTTTACCAATATACCCATTCGCTCCCGCATACATTATACAGTCGATGACATCATCGTCTTCAATCGTCGATACCACTATCAGTGTGGAGTTTTTCATTTCCTGACGTAGCGCCACAAAGTCAGTTAATGAACCTAAGCCAGGCAGACTGACCTCAAGAAAAAGCGTATCGATGGGCAACCCGTTTTTCGCCAGCGCTCGGACCTCGGCCAGGTCTCCTGCCTGCTCGACGATCACATCAGGTATCAAGCGCTCAAGTAATCTTTCCATGCCTTCCCGAAAAAGCGGATGCTCGTCTGCTACGACAATTCTGCAACTCATATCAGAGCCCACAACCTGTTCATTTCAGTTAACACGAATGCGGATCATGTCCGAGTGACGCCAGTGAGGATATAGAACATTTGAACTAGCACACATGTGCTATGCGTCTGAATACTCAAATATAGCGGAGTGAGCCAAAGACGAAAACCCACAAGACAACTAATGAGCAGCGATCGATATATTTAGCTTTTATTGCCCCCGATGAAGCCCCCCCCCTTTTATAAATTCGAAATAGCCAAACAACAGACGGGGCCAACTGCGCATTTAAATCACAGGCTCATCGCGCGCTGTATTGTGTGTTCACCTCGTGACTCGATGAGGCGCGCCATTGGATACCGGCACCATCGACTTTACAGATTGACCACGAAAAAGCGCTTGCGCGGGAAATCAATGTTGGACAACAACCTGATGCTTCGCTTCGCTTCGCTTCGCGTCCCAAAACCGACTTCACCGACATTTCGTTGGTCAACGTGCGGGGATTGAGGCGATCAAGCGACAGGTTCAGATGACTCCGACACCGGATTCAGCCGGACAAACTGAACCTCGCGCCGATCACAAGTGCCCTTTTTTATGCCCACCTGGATTGCCTTGTCTAGCGGGGAATGTGGTCGCCCGGCCATTGGCGGCGCCCTTCGCCTCTGGCAATGGCTTGCCCCCCCCACCTTTTGAAAGTGCGAATCGGAGCTCTGCCGAATGTCTAACACCCTTCAGCCCCCCCTGATAACTTACGAGATCAGATTCACCCACTTTCAAAAACTCCGCCCATCTACTTGGTTGAACTTACCCATAACATCAAGAATGATTTCATCTAGCGCCAATCTAAAGCCCTCCTCTCCTCTATGATGTAAATCCATGTTTAAATCCTGACTTTAATCTTTGCTGCGCAGCGTTGTTTTCGTCTTTGCTCTGTTAAGCCCCCTACCAGGATTACCAGCATGCGCCTGTCAGATTTCATTCTTGAAAACCTTGAACCCATTCTGCAGGCTTGGGAGGATTTTGCGCGGACGATTCAGACGCCTGATGCTGCGCTGGATCGAGCGGGGCTGCGCGATCATGCGGAGCAGATGCTGCGGGCGATTGTTGTGGATCTGCAAACCAAGCAGACAGAGCAGGAACAAACGGCCAAGTCTCAGGGAAAGGGGCCGCAGGACCAGAATGAAACACCGGCGGAGACGCATGCGGTCACACGACTCATGGCAGGCTTCACCATTGATCAGATGGTGTCTGAATATCGCGCGTTGCGAACCAGTGTGTTGAGTCAGTGGCTTAAACACTGTAAGGAAGGTTCAGCGTTAAATGTCGACGACATGACCCGTTTTCACGAAGCCATTGATCAAGCACTGGCAGAGTCAGTCGCCAGTTACTCTCGAGCGGTCGAGGCGTCGCGTAATGTTTTTCTTGGCATCCTGGGCCATGACTTACGCACGCCGCTGGGTGCGATTTTGCTGGGTGCCGACGTTCTAAGACGCTCGCCGGAGACCGAAGCGCGTGCCATTAAAGTGGCGAATCAGATTTACATCAGCGTCCAACGAGCGAGTCAGATCGTTGGGGATCTGCTGGACTTGACCCGCTGCCAGATGGGACCCGGCATTCCTGTAAAAAAGACGGTCATTGATCTGGCACCGTTGTGTGAGCGCATCGTGGAAGAAATCCGGGCGTTTCACCCTGATGCGCAGTTGCTCTTCGAAGCGACGACGCCCGTTATAGGGGAATTTGACGGCAGTCGGATGGAGCAGGTTTTTTCCAATCTGATCGGCAACGCCGCGCAGCATGGTGACCTGCAGTTCCCGATAAAAGTGGATCTGGGGGTTTTGAAGGACTCGATTGTTTTTGCGGTGCAAAACAAAGGCAAGCCAATACCTGATGATGTACTGCCATTCATCTTCAACCCCATGGGGCGTTTTTCTCAGCGAGACGTTGTGGATCACGGGCCGACCGAGGGGCTGGGGCTGGGTCTGTATATCGCTTCGGAAATCGTGACCTCGCACGACGGGTTGATTGAAGTCTCGTCAGACGCGGAGCGCGGCACTGTCTTCCTGGTCAAGCTGCCCAAACCTGAGCTTGAGCATCTGTTATGAGCCGGATGTGGAGACGCCGTCGTTAGCGCGGGTAGAGACGGCCCGTAGTTCGCCAGCAACGAGCGTCCGCGCCCTTACCCGTCCAGCGAAGCCCCAATCATCTGCGCCACCTGTGCATAAACCTGCGGACTCGCCACCAGCAGCGGGTTGCCTTGGGTCAGACCTTCGTTACGCAGGAAATCGCTGCGCAAGCCTCCGGCCTCCTGGACCAGCACCAGTCCGGCCAGGCAGTCCCAGCTGTTGATGTGGGTTTCGTAGTAACCGATCAGTCGGCCCGCGGCCACATACGCCACCATCAAGGCACCCGAGCCGTTACGAATGAAGGTGCCGCCCTGCTCCAGCAGTTGGGTAATAAACGGGATGAAGTGTTCTTTGCCGCGCCGCAGGGAGGTGCCGACGCCCATCACGCCGTGACGGATATCGGGTGCGGTATTCACGCTTATGCGCTGATCGTTGAGCCATGCCCCCTGGCCTTTACAGGCGTGGAACAGTTCGTCATGGATCGCATCAGCGACCGCCCCCACCATGGGTTCACCCTCCACCAGCAAGCCAATGGACACACACCAACTGTGCAAGCCATTGACGAAACACCGGGTGCCATCAATGGGGTCGACCACCCAGATACAGCGTGCATCGAGGGTTGCGCCACCGGTTTCTTCACCCAGAAAACCGTCTTGGGGAAAGCACTCTGCCAACCGCTGCTTGATGAACGCCTCGGTCTCCTTATCGACGATGCTCACCAGATCCTGCGTCTGGTCGCCCTTGTGGCTGACGACCAAGGTGTCGCGCTCCCTGTAGGGCCCTAAGGCGCGTCGGGCCGCTTCCATGGCCAGCTCTCGGGCGCAGTCATACCGGGCCTGCAAGGCCTCGGGGCTCAATGGAGCATCTACTGAAGGATGACGCTGCATGGGTTGCTCCTGGTCTTGCCATGTCGAATTCGGGTAAAGCGAATTCCGGGTAAATAACAGCGGACAGGGCGTATTGAATGGGGGGGTCATTCTGGCAGCGCATAAATCTGAAGTCGACCACCGCGAGCCACGGCTTGACCTTGCCTCGCACCTCGGACAACTTCATCAGGAACAACGGGATCCAAAGCACAGGTAATGGCATCTCGCATTCAGTCTTGTTAAATGCCATGTAAAACAAGTCATTAAGCCAACCCTCCAACTCGAATACGGCCCAAAACCAGCCAAGTAACCAGCGTCAATTTTTTGGAAGACTGAAGAGTAATGGCCAATTGCTTGTCACGGGGTAAGTCGATAGACTCATTTTTCATAAGGACATGCTCATCACCCATTAATTGCTGTCAGCTTGAGCGTTTACATGCCCGTAGTGATCCATGAAGTTGCAATACCTGACGACCGCTTAAAACGTCTTCCGCTGATAGTTCTCACGACTTTTTTTATCGGATTTGTCTGCATTGCGTTGTTCGGCTTACTTGCTCTTCATCTTGCCGAAGCCAAAAAACACGATTTGAGGCAGGCTGGAATAGCGTCAACCAATCTTGCACGTGCAATGGCGCAACAAGCCGAAGACACCTTCGATGAAGCGGACCTGGTTCTTCAGAACCTGCTCGGCTGGCTGCAGGCTTACGGTCACGAGTCCCCGCAAAAACTACGTCTTCACAACCTGCTGCTCAGCCAGGTTCAAGCGCTCCCCCAATTGCATGGTGTGTTTGTTTTTGACGCCCAGGGTAGCTGGCTGATCAGCTCCTTTGCGCAGATGCCTGTCGCGGCCAACGTGGCTGATCGCGCCTATTTCAAATACCACCAAAGCAACCTGGATTTGTCGCCGCATATTGGCGCAGCCATTCGCAGCCGCGAGAACGGCGAATGGGTCATTCCGATATCGCGAAGAATCAATAATGCCCAAGGTGAATTCGAGGGTGTGGTGCTTGCAGCACTCAACATGAGCTACTTCGATGAATTCTTCAAAGGCTTCGACATTGATGAGCATGGTGCCATGTTGCTTGCACTGGCTGACGGGACATTACTCGCCAGGCGGCCTTCAGTCAGCAACCTCATCGGGGCCTCCATTGCCAATGGAGAAATCTTTCGTGCGTATCGCGCCGATCCTTCGTCGAGCACGGCGCTGATCACGTCCACCCTGGATGGTCAGGTCAGACTCGCGGGTTATAAATGGCTGAGTAAGTATCAGCTGGTTGTCATTGCGGCCAGTTCAGAGAAGGCCATTCTGGAGGAATGGCACAAAACAGCTTTTCGCACCAGTTTGATCACGTGCGGCGTCATTGTCGTGATAGTTCTTTTCGGGTTTCTGGTGATTGTGCAAGTCAAGAACGGCACCCGGGTAGAAGCGGATCTGCGCAGCGCGCAAGGCACGCTGGAGCTTATGGCGACCCATGACACCCTGACCGGGCTCGCCAATCGCAGGCTGCTGGGAACATCTTTTGGACGAGAACTGAAACGCGGGGCACGCCTACGACGACCGCTGAGCCTGATCATGATAGATATCGACTTTTTCAAAAGTTTTAACGATACCTATGGGCACATCGCCGGAGATCAGTGCCTGACCCATGTAGCCCAAACGGTGCAGCAGTGCTGCCAGCGCCCTTCGGATCTGGCAGTCAGGTACGGAGGCGAGGAATTCGCCGTCCTGCTGCCGGAGACCGATGCAGCAGGCGCCCTGGTGATTGCCGAGCAGATTCGCAATCGCGTCGCAGACCGCAATATCGTTCACAGCTCCAACCCCCTCGGTAAACTGACCATCAGCCTCGGTTGCTACACGCTCATCCCCACAGGCACAGAGACCATCACTGATGTCATTGGCAAGGCCGATGCGGCGCTCTATGAAGCAAAGCGCTCGGGCCGCAATCAAACAAAGGCCTTTGAACCCGATCCATCGCCCAAGGTGTGAGTCTCCTGCTCAGTCATCCATGACTGAGCTTGAACCGGGCCATCCTTTGAGCGGACAGCTTTGAACGCTTATAGACCGACGCGTTTTCTGAGCGCATGGGGCGCATCCGGCACGTCCATATTGATCTTGCGCCAAAAGGCCTGGGCGAAGCTGTAACCCGCAAAGGCCATCAACCCAACAGCCACCACCGATAACACCAGCCACCCCATTGGCAGGCTTTCCAGGCCGTTCATCGCGTCTTTAATGCCCGGCGGGTGCATGGCCTGATAGCGGGAACCTCCCAAGGCGAGAAGCGCAGCGATTTCGATAAACGCCACGCCCCGGGCAATCAGACCGAAACGGGAGAGGGGCCGCACGTAGCGCATGACGTGCTCGTCGGCTTCGAAATACTTCTCGAAGCTCGCCTTCCAGCCTTTGATGATATGAATGATCCCCACCACCAACGGCACCAACGCCACCAGGTAGATAAGCAGGTTGGAGTAATCCCAGGACAGCACAGTGGAGAGCAGGTCCTGAGTTTTGCCACCCTCCTCGGAGCTTTTAGAGCTTTTCAAACCGCTGATCAGCAGGGTCAGGGCAAAGAACGCCAAAAGCGCATTGCTGATGCCTCCCGCCAGCAGGCCGACACGAATCGCGATGCCCTTGAAGCTTTTACCGTGATGGTCCACATCCCGTGTGGCCTGTAGCAAACGCCAGGCGGCAAAGGCGATCAGTCCGACCACGACGACACCCACCAAGGCGTGACCAAACGGTTGGCCGAGCAGCTTTTCCAGGCTGCTGTGGCTGTCAGCCGGTTGGCCTGAACCCAGGGCGGCGAGCAAGGCGAAAAAGCCAATGATGAGATAGACCACACCGCGTGCGGCGTAACCACTGCGGGCAAGTAAAACAAGGCCTCGATTGGGCGACATGATGAAATTCCACGACGAATAGACAAAGGGTAGACAAGGGGCCGGGACCGTTGGTTTCAGCGGCGTTCAGCCGGCTCTGCTGACCGGTACAGGGCCACGCCAGGACATGCTCGGCTTCACCTCTGCGTGCCAGCGCCGAGCAACTTCGCGGCCTGCCGCCAGCACTTATCCAGACTGCCGGTGCCGATGTGTTGCGTAACGAAGGCGAAGCTTACGCGCGTAAAATCGACGAAACCGGGGTCGATGTCACCGCTGGCCGTTACAACGGCATGGTCCATGACTACGGCCTGCTCAACCCGCTGCATCAGATCCCTGAAGTGAAGGCCGCCAGGCGTCAAGCCGGCGCTGAACTCAAGGCCCACTTGAACTGATCACAACCAGACTCCACAACGCCTCACCCCTCTAACGCCCCCCTCTAGAGCGGTGGGGTTTTGTAGTTTCAGTTCATGGCGATGACCTGGATCAAGGCGTCTGGAATCGACCCATGGCCAACTAACCCTGTGCTGGCTTTCCCCATTAAGGTGCGTTCATCGGTTCGATGATTTTTTGCTGGCTCATCCGCACTATTAAGTGCAGGATTTTCACGCTTTCCTGTCATGCCGAGAACCATACTAGTGGCAACTTGGCATGCTGCTCACCTGATCTATTAATGGAGATGCTTAACGATGCTTATCCAAATCGAAGAAGGTACTCACGGTGCCAATTGGGTCGTGAAGCTGGACAACTACCCGGTCAAATGCAGCAGTTGGACTGAAGCCAAAGAATTCGCTGACCGAATGACCTCAAGAATCAATGCGCCTCACATGATTCCTGGACAAACCCAAGGCAGATCAAATACCCAGGCATCGGCTCAAGCCAGGTAGTCTTCCTCGCTGTATTCATTCTCTGTATTAAAAAGCCCGGCGAAATGCCGGGCTTTGCGTTTCTACGACATGGTTTTCACGCGCTTTTCACCTTCGCGCCCTTAACCTCTACTCACTCCTGTTGAATCCCATTGGCCCGCCGTATTGCGGGTCTTTTTTTGCCCGGAATTCGGGCTCAGGCCGCTTTATTGACCGCTGCCAGCTGTTTTTTCAGCTCGGCTTTCAATGTTTCCATCTGCACGCCGAGTTCTTCCAGACGTTCCTTGCCAAGCAGCTCTTTGCACTGAGGGAACATCTCGTCCTCCTCTTCTTCGATGTGGTGCTCAAGCAGTTCCTTGACAACCTTCACGCGGCCGGCAAATTCAGGAGTGCCCGGATCAGTCACCTTCAGATCGGGCAGAACCAGGGAATCCACGGTCCGATGTTCTTCCTTGGCTTCGTAGTACATGACGTCCTGTTCCTTGCCGCCCGCTTCCTTGAATGCAGGATAAAGAATCTCTTCCTCAAGCTGGGTATGGATGGTCAATTCCATTTCCAGTTTGGCCAGCAGGTCGGTGCGTTTTTTGATCGCGCGGTCAGTGGACTCGCTCAACTGCGTGAGAATGTCTTTGACGCGGACATGGTCTTGTTCCAACAGGTCGATAGCGTTCATCAGGTTTCTCCGGGAGATGGGCGGCTGTTTGCGCCGCCTTCATTGAGTTGAGTTGCGGGTTTATCGTTCGTTAATAACTGAATCCTGTAACAAGTAGCTGAGCAACTTCCATGCCTGATCCTGGCAACATTAAAAATCTCGACATATCAACTCATTAGCCAATCCACTACCGCTGGCACTCATGCAAAATGCATGAACCCAGCTTTCCGGACCTTGCATTATGGGTGACGTTAAACATCAAGCGTTACAGCACAGGGCACTGTCATGAAACCGCTTATCCGAAGTCTGGAACTCGTTGGACTGGAACTTATTCCACTATGTACGGAAAACCATGCCGCGGCGGTATATGGAAGTTTCCCGCTGTGCATTGTGCGGTCTGTCTAAGGCAAAAAAGTTATCAACGCACACTTCATCCACGTATGCCCGATGCACTTCAGCCCTTGCTGTGTTCAGGAGATGAAGGTCCTTTCACAATGCCGCGAGGGCCTGAAATCCCCCAGACAACCAAACCGATCAGAGGCAGCGCCAGGATTAGAACGACCCACATCATCTTGGTGCCGCCGCTCTTCTCGCTGCGCCAGACACTGTTGATTGCCCAGATATCCAGCAGCATCACAATCACCACTGCGCCGATGGCAAACCACATACCCGCTTGGGATATTTCCCACATTTCACACCTCCTGACAGGCTTGCGTCCCGCGTAAAAAACATCGAAGGCCCTGGCTAAAGGCCTTCGACGCTGTCCGCTTAGCTAACAGCCAATACGCCTTCAGGCTCCACAACGCGACTGTCAAAGCCCGGCGTCAGAATCACCTTGCGGCAGTCCTCTTCTTTTTTATCGAAGATCTTGTAACCCTCGGCCGCCTCTTCGAGTGACATCCGATGGGTGATGATCGCTTCCGGTGCCAGCGCACCACTTTCGATGTGCTCCAACAGCTCCGGTAAATAGCGCTGCACGTGGGTCTGCCCCATTTTGAAGGTCAGGCCCTTGTCGAAGGCATCCCCGAACATGAAGCCATGGATAAAGCCTGCGTAGACGCCCGGAACGCTGACGGTTCCGCCGCGGCGCACCGCTGCAATGCACTGGCGCAACGCCTTGCCGCTGCTGCCTTCGAGCTTGAGCGTGGCCAGAATGGTTTCGGTGGTGCTGCCCTTGGCCTCGAATCCCACTGCATCGATCACACCGTCCACGCCCCGCATACCGGCGGTCTGGCGAATGATGGTGTCAGCGGGATCATCGTCTTCGTCGAAGTTGATCGGGATAACACCGTAAGTGCTCTGGGCATAAGCGAGGCGATACGGGTGGTGGTCCACCATGAAGACCTTCTCGGCCCCCAGCATGCGGGCGCACGCTGCGCTGAGCAGGCCCACCGGCCCGGCCCCGTAAATGGCGACGCTTGAACCCTTGCCAATGCCCGCATTGAGCACGGCCTGCCAGGCGGTGGGCAGGATATCGGAAAGGAACAGCACCTTTTCATCCGGCAGGCTGCCCGGCACTTCGAATGGGCCTGTATTACCTTTAGGCACCCGAACATATTCGGCCTGACCGCCCGGAATCCCGCCGTACAGATGACTGAAGCCAAACAGCGCAGCCCCGGGCGGAATGGACTTCTTGTTCAGAATCGCGCCACGGCCGGTGTTGGTGGTTTCACAGGCGGCGAACTGATCCAGTTGGCAGAAAAAGCAACTGCCACAGGCGATCACGAACGGGATCACCACGCGATCACCCGGTTGAACGGCGGTCACCTGCGAACCGACTTCCTCAACGATACCCATGAACTCATGGCCGAAAATATCGCCATGCTCCGTGGCGGGAATCTTGCCGCGATACAGGTGCAGGTCTGAACCGCAAATGGCGGTCGCAGTGACTTTCAGAATGACATCGTCAGCATCTTGAATGACCGGATCAGGCACAGTTTCGACCCGAACATCGTGGGCCCCGTGATAGGTAAGTGCGCGCATGAAGTTCTCCTGGGTGAGCGGCGTTAATAACAAGTCATCAATTGAAGTACTTAAAGAGAGGAGGCCATGCAGGGATTTAAAGTTCACGTTGCGCACCGACAAGTTGACCAGCGGAGCTTACCGGCGCACCTGATAACAAACGTGTCTCTCATCAGGACCGTTCGGCCCTTCCTCAGGAACTCGCCGAGCAACTCCCGTCTAACGAATTGATACGGCCGTTTACTGGACGCTGCTTAGAGCAAGAGGGATTTGCCATGACCGCACATTTCATTAAATTGTTCACTCAACCGGGGCATGCGTGGCGGGACATTCGCCAGGATGAAGAGGAACATCCAAGACAGTATCTGGCGCACTTGCTCTTATGGGCGCTGATACCGGCGATTAGCCTTTACTTTGGCACCACTCAGGTCGGATGGAGCCTGGCGCAAGGCGAGTTAGTCCGTCTGAGCGCGGGTAGCGCGCTGCAACTGTGTGCGCTGCTGTACGTCACGATCCTGATCGGCACCGTGGTCATGGGCGCATTCATTCGCTGGATGTCGCGCAGCTTCGAAGCGCGGCCCACGCTCAACCAATGCATTGGGTTTACCGCCTACACCGCGACGCCCTTCTTTATCGCCGGATTGGCGGGCCTTTATCCGAGTCGATGGCTGGCGATAGCTGTCCTTGGGCTGGCGGGTCTGTATTCAACGTATTTGTTGTTCGTCGGCATCACCACGTTCATGCGCCTGAAAGAAGGTCAGGGATTTCTTTATGCCGCGGCTGCGTGGGGTGTCGGACTTCTGGTGCTGGTGACGACGTTGGTCGAGATGGTTCTGATCTGGTTCAACTACCTGAACCCGGAGTATGTGCGGGAAGTGGCGATGCTGTCGGCGGGAATGTAGAGGGTGTCTGCTGCGCCCTCTTCCCGGCTGAAGCCTGTGTCCCACGAGGTGAACAACAATTGCCGACTAAAGCCGGTTCCACGCTCGCCCGGTGAGTGCCGGGCGAGCGTGCGGTCGATATCAGGTGATCGGTGCCGGGTTGAACAGGGTGATGTCGTTGTGCAAACGATAGTGCTCCGTCCAGGTTTTCTTCTTGCCGCTGGCCACGTCCAGATAGAAGTGGAACAACTCCCAGCCCAGATCCTCGATGCTCGCCCGGCCTGTGGCGATGCGGCCTGCGTCGATGTCGATCAGGTCCGGCCAGCGCTGGGCCAGCTCGGTGCGGGTCGACACCTTGACCACGGGTGCCATGGCCAGACCGTAAGGCGTGCCGCGTCCGGTGGTGAACACATGCAGGTTCATCCCGGCCGCGAGCTGCAAGGTGCCGCACACGAAGTCACTTGCGGGCGTGGCACAGAAGATCAAGCCTTTGCGCTTGAAGCGTTCCCCGGGGCCAAGCACCCCGTTGATGGCACTGGTGCCAGATTTGACGATCGAGCCCAGGGACTTCTCGACAATGTTCGACAACCCGCCCTTCTTGTTACCCGGCGTGGTATTGGCGCTGCGGTCTGCCTCGCCCTTGGCCAGGTAACGGTCGTACCAGTCCATTTCCCGCACCAGCTCCTGGGCCACTTCCTGAGACTCGGCCCGGGACGTCAGCAGGTAGATGGCGTCACGCACTTCAGTGACTTCGGAAAACATCACCGTCGCGCCTGCGCGCAACAACAGGTCCGAAGCGTAACCCAGTGCAGGATTGGCGGTGATGCCGGAAAACGCATCGCTGCCACCGCACTGCATGCCCAGAATCAGCTCTGACGCCGGAACGGTTTGGCGACGGCGCTGATCGAGTTTCTTCAGCCGGGTTTCCGCCAGCGCCATGATCTGCTCGATCATTTCGTTGAAGCCATGGCTGGAATCCTGAAGGCGATACAGCCAGGGATCGGTCAGATCCACCGAGCTGTCGCCTTCATGCATCACCTGCCCGGCCTGCAATTTCTCGCATCCCAGGCTGATGACCAGGGCCTCGCCCCCCAGATTCGGGTTGCGCGCCAGGTTACGCACGGTGCGGATCGGGATGTAAGCGTCGGTGGCGGTGATGGCCACACCGCAACCGTAGCTGTGAGTCAGCGCCACCACGTCATCGACGTTCGGGTACTTGGGCAACAACTCGTCGCGGATGCGCTTGACCGCATGGTCAAGCACACCGGTGACGCACTGCACGGTGGTCGTGATGCCCAGAATGTTACGTGTGCCTACGGTGCCGTCAGCGTTGCGATAGCCTTCGAACGTGAAGCCTTCCAGCGGCGCCTGTTTTTGCGGCACGGCGTCAGACATCGGCAAGCTGTCCAGCGCAGGCGCCGACGGCATGCGCAACTGGTCTTCCCTGACCCAACTGCCCCGTGGAATCGGTTGCAAGGCATAACCAATAGTGTGCCCGTAACGAATGATCGGCTCGCCCTCGGCGATATCAACGGTGTTGACCTTGTGGCTCTGCGGTACGTTGTCGATAGTGACCAGGCCATTGTCGAACTCGGTGCCGGCTGGCACCCCCTGGTCGTTGACCACCACGACCACGTTATCCAGCTCATGGAGCCGGATGTAACGTGGCGAATCGGCATGTTGAATCAGGTTCATCACGGTTTCCTCAGGATTTAGCTTGAGAAAGGTCGCTGGCGTTCTCGCCAATCAGTGGCCCCTTCGCTGGAGGCTCTCTCAATTCAACGCGTTTGATTTCACCCACGATGAAGATGTAGCTGAACACCGCCACCACGGCATTGGCCCCCACGAACACCAAGGCCCATTTGAACGAGCCCGTGGAGTTGATGATGTAGCCAATCACGATGGGCGTGGTGATCGATGCAATGTTACCGAAGGTGTTGAACAAGCCGCCGCTCAAACCGGCAATCTGCTTGGGCGAAGCATCGGACATGACAGCCCAGCCCAGCGCACCCACACCTTTGCCGAAGAAGGCCAGGGCCATGAAGCCTACGACCATCCACTCAATGTCGACATAGTTACAGGCGACGATGCTGGTCGACAGCAACAAGCCACCAATGATCGGCGCCTTACGGGCGAAGGTCAGGGAATGGCCCTTGCGCAGCAGGTAGTCGGAAATCACGCCGCCCAACACACCGCCGATGAAGCCGCAAATGGCGGGCAAGGACGCAATGATCCCGGCCTTGAGAATGGTCATGCCCCGCTCCTGAACCAGATAAACCGGGAACCAGGTCAGGAAGAAGTAGGTGATACCGTTGATGCAGTACTGACTCAGGTAGATGCCCAGCATCATGCGGTTGGTCAGCAACTGGCGGATGTAATCCCATTTCGGACCGGAGCTGCTGCTCTTGCCTTTGCCATTGTCCTGATCCATGTCGACCATGCCACCGTTGTTGGCGATGTGATCGAATTCTTCCTGGTTGATCTTCGGATGGTTACGCGGGCTGTGGATGACTTTCATCCAGACTGCCGAGAACAGGATACCGACGGAGCCCATCACGACGAACACATGCTGCCAGCCGTAGGTGTAGACGATCCAGCCCATCAGCGGCGCAAACAGCACCGTGGCGAAGTATTGCGCGGAGTTGAAAATGGCGGATGCCGTGCCGCGTTCAGCGGTTGGAAACCAGGCGGCGACAATCCGAGCGTTGCCCGGGAAGGACGGCGCTTCGGCCAGACCCACCATAAAGCGCAGCATGAACAGCACGATGATTGCGGACGAGACGCCGAATTCACCCACATAGCCTTGCAGCAGGGTGAACAGCGACCAGGTGAAAATACTCAGGGCATAGATTCGTTTGGAACCAAAACGGTCGAGCAGCCACCCACCCGGAATCTGACCGGCCACGTAGGCCCAGCCAAAAGCGGAGAAGATGTACCCGAGAGTGACAGCGTCGATACCAAGGTCTTTCTGCAGGCTGGAACCTGCGATAGCGATGGTCGCGCGGTCGGCGTAGTTGATCGTGGTCACCAGAAACAGCATGAGCAGGATCAAATAGCGGACGTGAGTCGGCTTGGACTTTTGCATATATCGGTAACTCCCCACTCATTATTTTTTTACGCGGGTGAAGCTGTTTTTTATGTGTTGCTTACGCCTGCCGGCCCCTTAGGCGATAGCGCTCATGGCGAATCGTCCTACCCACAGTACAAATGCGTCCTTACGATCCATCTTGCTGGCAAACAAACAACGGTACCGAACCGCTGATTGCTCAGCGATTCGTTACCGGAGGTTCTGTTACTGCTTACCCTGCTTGTCCATCAGGGCAGCGAGCATTTCGTACTCTTCGCCCGTCAGGTCGGTCAGCGGAGTCCTTACCGGACCTGCGTCATAGCCAGCGATTTTGGCGCCAGCCTTGACGATGCTCACGGCGTAACCGGATTTACGGTTACGGATATCCAGGTACGGCAGGAAGAAGTCGTCGATCATCTTGCCGACTGCAACGTGATCGTCCTTGGCAATGGCGTGGTAGAAATCCATCGCCAGTTTCGGAACAAAGTTGAACACCGCCGACGAATAGACCGGCACGCCCAGCGCCTTGTAGGCAGCGGCGTAGACTTCAGCGGTCGGCAAACCGCCCAGGTAGGAGAAGCGATCACCCAGGCGACGGCGAATGGAAACCATCAGTTCGATATCGCCCAGGCCGTCTTTGTAGCCGATCAGGTTCGGGCAACGCTCCGCCAGTTTTTCCAGCAGCGGCGCGGTCAGGCGGCAGACGTTACGGTTGTAAACGATGACGCCGATCTTGACCGACTTGCACACCGCTTCAACGTGAGCAGCAACGCCATCCTGGCTGGCTTCAGTCAGGTAATGCGGCAGCAGCAGCAGACCTTTGGCACCCAGACGCTCGGCTTCTTGCGCATATTCGATGGCCTGGCGGGTAGAACCGCCAACACCGGCAAGGATCGGCACGCTGGTGGCGCAAGTGTCGACGGCGGTCTTGATCACTTCGGAATATTCGCTGGCAGCCAGGGAGAAAAACTCACCTGTGCCGCCGGCAGCGAACAGAGCGCTGGCGCCGTAAGGGGCCAGCCACTCAAGACGCTTGATGTACCCAGCGCGATTGAAGTCGCCCTGAGCATCGAAATCGGTAACCGGGAACGACAGCAAACCATGGGAAAGGATGGACTTCAGTTCTTGTGGATTCATTATTCGAACACCCTGGGGAAGCAAAAAAAGTGAATGGATCATCAGTTCTGTGCCGATGTCGTAAGTCATCGTACAACTGAAAATACGATCACTCAACAGGGATTTGGAGATATTTGCCGGGGTGGCGAGCACCGGTAGAAGAAAGCCCGCAGGAATGGGGCTTGGAGAGACGGGGTATAGAACGAAAGTCGTACGACATCTTGGCCTGCCTGGACGGCTGGCCCAGGATCCGTAGGACCGGCTTCAGCCGGGAACACGCTCTACCGGCTGAAGCCGATCCTACGCAATGGCGACTTGGCTTCTCAAGCCCGCTGCGATTCAGCCTCTTCATGGGCATGGCGCAAGCGTTCGCGGCTGTTGGTCAGGTGCAGGCGCATGGCGGCGCGGGCGGCGTCGGAGTCCTGGCGGGCGATGGCGTCGTAAATCTCCTCGTGTTCCCGGCTGAGGCGATTCATGTAGTGCTGGTGATCATCATGGGCCAGACGCGCCGAGTTCAAACGGGTACGCGGAATGATGCTGGTACCCAGGTGGGTCATGATGTCCGTGAAATAACGGTTGCCCGTGGACAGGGCAATCTGCAGATGGAACTGGAAGTCCGAAGCCACCGCGTCGCTGGCGTGGGCGGCGCTTTCGTTCAAGGCGTCCAGCGCCTTGCGCATGCCCAGCAGTTGTTCGTCGCTACGGCGCTGCGCCGCCAGACCCGCCGACTCCACTTCCAGACTGATGCGCAATTCGAGAATGGCCAGCACATCACGCAACGTCACGATGGTCGCCGGGTCGATACGGAAACCGCTGGGGCTTGGCGTGTCGAGCACGAAGGTGCCAATGCCATGGCGGGTTTCCACCAGTCCTGACGCTTGCAGGCGCGAAATCGCTTCACGCACGACCGTGCGGCTGACGCCCTGCTCTTCCATGATTGCCGACTCGGTTGGCAACTTGTCCCCACGCTTGAGCTGTCCGCTGCGAATCCGCTCAGACAGTTCAGTGACCAGCTCTTGCGCCAGGCTACGGTGCTTTCTGCGGGCGCGAGGCGCAGGGCTTTGATTTTCCATATCCAACATCAATCTCAGGGCGGTTAAGTGAACAATGATAGCTCACGACGTTGTACGATCACATGCGTAAAAGCGACTCGGCACACAAACACCTATACAACCGCTTCCGAATGCGGTTTTTCGAGCAGTTGCCCGCCTTCGATTCGCAGATGACGACGATGAAAACGCCTGAGGCTGCTGCGATGGCCGATGCTCAACAGGGTTACGCCCGGCATTTCATCAATCAGCGCTTGATACAACGCCGCTTCGTCCTCTTCATCCATGGCCGAGGTCGCCTCATCCAGGTACAACCAGCGCGGCGCGAACAACAATGCCCTGGCGAACGCCACACGCTGCTGCTCACCCGGTGACAGCAGGCGTTGCCAGTGATTGCTTTCATCCAGTCGCGGGATCAAATGGCTCAAACGGCAGGTGTCGAGAATTTCGGCAAAGCGCTCTGCCGGGTAAACGTCGCAGGCCTGTGGATAACTGAGCGCCTCGCGCAGGCTGCCAATGGGCAGATAAGGCTTCTGCGGCAAGAACAGATAGCGCTCGGCAGGCACTGTCAACTGACCATGCCCGTCATTCCACAGCCCGCCCAACGCCCTGAGCAACGTGCTTTTGCCGCTCCCGGAACGTCCGCTGAGCATCACGCGCTCTCCTGCGGCGATACTCAGATTGGCATTGGTCAGCAATTGACGACCGGCGCCCAACTGCAAGCCCAGGCCTTTGAGGTTCAGGGCATCGCCGTCTCGTTGGAGGTCGAACGCCGGTTCGCGCTGTTCGTTGCGGTCCATGGCCTGACGGAAACTCAGTAAGCGATCACAGGTTGCGCGCCAGGAAGCCAGGGTGGTGTAGGCGTCGATGAACCAGCTGAAGTTCTCCTGCACATTGCCAAATGCCGAGTTGATCTGCATCAGACCGCCCAGCTCGATTTTGCCCGCAAAGTAACGCGGCGCGGCAACCACAAAGGCGAAGATGATGGCGATCTGCGAGTAACCAGCGGTGAAGAACGTCAGGCGTTTCTGCACTTTCATGATGGTCCAGAAATTACCCCAGACCATCCCGAACCGTGAACTCAAGCGCTCGTTCTCATTGGGTTCGCCGTTGGACAGCGCAATGCTTTCGGCATTTTCCCGTACGCGCACCAGCGCAAACCGCAGGTCCGCTTCGTAACGTTCCTGTTGATTGCTCAGCAGGATCAGACGCCGCCCGATCAGGTGCGTCAGCCAACTGCCCACGACCGCATAGACCAGCGCCGCCCAGAACATATAGCCGGGGATCGTGATGCCGAACAGTTCGATGCTGCCGGAAACGCCCCACAGGATGATGGAAAACGAAACCAGGCTCACCACCGTGCGCATCAGCCCCAAGCCCAGCGACAACGTGCTGGTGGTGAACTGGTCCAGGTCCTGGGACAGGCGCTGGTCAGGGTTATCGGTATAACCGCCCTGCTCCAACTGGTAGTAATTTTTGTGGCTGAGCCATTTGGCGAAATGCTGTTCGGTCAACCAGCGCCGCCAGCGAATGGTCAGCATCTGAGTGAGATAAAGCCGGTAAACCGCACTCAGAATGCCCACTGCGGCAATCCCGCAGAAATAGAGAATCTGGTGGGTGAAGGCTTCCAGGTCTTTCTTTTCCAGTGCGTTATAAAAGTCGCGGTACCAGCTGTTGATCACCACGGAGATGGCGACACTGAACAACGAAAGGCCGATGACGGCAATCAGCAGAATCCAGGCCAGGCCTTTTTCTTCGCTGCGCCAGTAGGGGGTGGTGAGCTTCCATACTCGCGAAAAAAAGGCTCCTTCAACAGTGTCATTGACCGTTGAGTATTCGGCATTACGACTCATGGGTGATGTCTCGGCGTCGATTGAAGTTCAGCGCCCGGGATTAAGCCCGAGCGCTCGACACGATCATCCTTGAACAGGGTTATGCGAGGGTCAGCGACGTACCGGGCGTTTCTGCAACTTGCGTTGCAAGGTCCGTCGGTGCATGCCCAACGCACGGGCAGTGGCGGAAATATTGCCTTCATGCTCGGTCAGCACACGCTGAATGTGCTCCCATTGCAGACGGTCCACCGACATGGGGTTTTCCGGCACAAGGGTATCCAGATCGGAATGCTGGGACAGCAGCGAAGCCAGTACGTCGTCGGCGTCTGCCGGTTTGCACAGGTAGTTGCACGCACCACGCTTGATCGCTTCAACCGCCGTGGCAATGCTCGAATAGCCAGTGAGGATTACCACCCGCATATCCGGGTCCAGCTCCAGCAGCTTGGGCAGCAAAACCAGACCGGAATCGCCATCCATCTTCAAGTCCAACGCCGCAAATTCCGGGATGTCCGCCTGAGCCAGGGCCAGCCCTTCTTCAGCGGAACCTGCGGTGCTGACGCGAAAGCCTCGCCGACTCATGGCTCGCGCCATGACTCGGGTGAAGGTTGCGTCGTCATCAACCAACAACAGATGAGGCAGCTCTTCGCCTTCGACCTGGATTTCGTCACTCATTCATATCTCCTCGGGCATCACGGGGCAGGCGCAGCTCTGTGAGCGTGCCGCCTTCTTCATGACTGTAGAGTTTTACCGAACCGCCCGCGCGGGTCACGCTGGCCTTGCTCAGGAACAGGCCCAGACCGAAGCCTTTGCCTTTGGTGGTAAAGAAAGGTTTGCCGATTTGTTCGGCAATGGCCAGCGGCACCCCGGCACCGTGGTCGCGAATACTGATACAGATTTCTTCGGCATCCCATCCCAGACTGACTTCAAGCCCTTCCGGGCAGGCGTCGGCGGCGTTGTTCAACAGATTGAGCAATGCCTGGGTCAAGTCCGGCGGCGGCGCAAGCATGGGCGCAGTATCGGTGCCCAGCAACAGAAAACGATAACTGGCTTCCGGACGCATCAAGTGCCAGCGGTTGAGGGCTTCATCCAGCCAGTGCGTCACGGTCTGTTTTTCCACCGCCAGACGCCGATTGTTCTCCGAGGCGCGGACCAGTTGCTGCAAGGTCAGCTTGCATTGCTTGACCTGCTCTTGCAGCACGGCAAGATCTTCCTGCAACGCCGGATCGTGATGATCCTGACGCATCTCTTTAAGCAGCACGCTCATGGTGGACAACGGTGTGCCCAACTCATGGGCAGCGCCTGCGGCCTGAGTCGCCACGGCGAGCAGTTGCTGATCGCGCAGGCCCTCTTCACGCCGCTCGGCGCGCAGTTGTTCCTGGCGGCGCAGCTCTTCGGCCATCTTCGCGGCAAAGAAGGTGATCACCGCGGCCGCCAGCGCAAAACTCAGCCACATGCCGTAAACCTGCAGGCTTTCCCGGGCGATGGGCAGCGTGTCCAGCGGGTAGAACTGCACCAGCAGCAAGGTGTACAGCGCCAGCGCTATGCCCGACAGAATCAGCGAAAAGCGCCAGGGCAGCGTGACGGCAGCAATGGTCAGCGGCACCAGATAGTAAGAAACAAACGGATTGGTGGAGCCGCCGGAGAAATACAGCAGCGCGCTGTGAATCAACAGGTCGAAAGCCAATTGCACCGCGTATTCCAGCTCGGTCACCGGCAGCGACGTACGCAGCCGAATGGCGGTCAGGGCACACCAGACCATGGAGAACCCGAGGGTGATCGCCAGTTGCATCCAGGGCAGCGGCAACAAATGAAACAGGTAGGCAATCCCTACCGATCCAGCCTGCGCGGCCAGCACCAGCATGCGGATAAGTGTCAGGCGCCAGAGGTTCTGGCGAGTAGCGGACAACAGTTGTACGGGGGCGAGCATGAGCTCTCCTGATGAGTGCTCCAGGCGAATCGCAGCGAGTATAACCAAGCGCGTGTGAAAACTGCGAAAAGTGAGGGATGTTTCATCAGAACGCCTTTCCCCGGATGTACCTTGCGATGCCCACGCAGGCGTTCACAAGCAACGCCAGGCAGCCATCGCCATTCTCGTCGCGTCCCGAAATTTCTGCCTCGCAGGGCTCGTGAGCTCCCACCCGGCTCTGTAGCGGCGGGGGATGGCCGGAACCTCAACCGGTACTCAAAGTCTGATACCGTGCCCTCGACCGATCATCGACGGCCCTGCCCGCCCATCATTCGCTAAAAGGAAGTTTCCATGTTCAGCCTTCGTCCTGCTGCCGCTCTTTTCGCCCTTGGCGCCGCTGCGCTGTCCAGCGCCCCCGCCATGGCTGAAGACGTTCATTACAACCAGATTTCCGTGCGCGCCGAAGTCGACCAGGAGGTCGCCCGGGATCTGATGAATGTCACGCTGTACACCGAAGCTCAGGACACAGACCCGGCCAAGCTTGCTGCGGGCGTGACCGAGACCGTGAACAAGGCCCTTGCCCAAGCGCGCAAGGTCGACGGCGTGACGATCCGCCAGGGCAACCGCAGCAGCTATCCGGTTTACGACGACAAAGGGCAGAAAATCACCGGCTGGCGTGAACGCGCCGAGTTACGCCTTGAAAGCGCCGACTTCGCCGCGCTGTCCAAACTCACCGGGGAAATGCTCGGCGACATGAAAATGGGCGGCATGGATTTCTCCATCGCCAAACCTACCCGCAAGGCCAGCGAAGACGCCTTGCTCAAGGAAGCGGTAACAGCGTTCAGGGCTCGCGCACAATTGCTGACCGACGCGCTCGGCGGCACCGGCTACAAAGTCATCAACCTGAACTTCAACACCTCGGGCTACCCGCAGCCCTACATGCGTGCGCAGGTCATGATGATGAAGGCTGAACGCTCTGATGCCGCGCCAACGCCCGATGTCGAAGCCGGCACCAGCCAGGTGACGGTTACCGCCGACGGCGTGATCGAAGTCACAATGCCTTGATGCCTGCGGCGGCAACCTTGAGTTGCCGCCGCTTCCCGCCCCTGTTGCCGACACCTCGCTACACCCGCGTCTCTTTGGCCTACAACGCTCGGCGAACAGGCTGATTCACCCAAATTTCGCAGGCCGTAAACTCAACCCTCGTTACACCCAATCTTTCTAACGCGTACGTCGCAGGCCATCGGTCGATGGCGGTTGCACGCTCGCGTTCAACCTCAAGGGAATCACGGATGAATCCTGCAAACCGCAACGCCGAAAACCTTTACACCGATGGGCCGTCTCTGTCTCACCCCTCATCTGAGAACCCCGAAACCGGCTTTGAGCCCCTTCCTACGCCACTGCGCTTCGACGCGGGAAAGGGCAGCGAACAACACGCCACGCATCGATCCATTGAAGCAGTGCTGGAGACGGCGGGCTTCAGTCCGTATCAGATACGCGCCATTTACTACGGCAACTGGCTGCGGGACTACTCGCAATTGCTCGACCCGAAAATTGTCCGGGCGGTCGGCACACCGAAGAACTTCCCGGACGTGCTGTCCAGAGAGGCGTTGACCAAAATCGTTGACGTACTGGCGGTCCGGGAATTTACCGATCTGATGAGCCAGGAACGCGCCCCGTTTGTCGTAACGCCCGAAAAACTCGGCGTCTATCGCCCCAGCGAACACATCGACAACCCCAAGCCCGCCAACGCTGAACGCACCTATCCCAGACAGATCGATGCCGACTTCGAAGACTGGGTAGCGCCTGACGACGCATCACTGCAAGTCGACCCTGAAACGTCGATGAAAATCTATATCCAGCGCTCCGTTGACTTCATGACCGGCGAAATGAACACGGCAATGAATCAGGGTCCGGATTCTCCCGACGGCCTGAGGGCCTTCGGTTCCGCGTTGCATGTGCTGGAGGATTTCTTCGCCCATTCAAATTTCGTCGAACTGAGCCTGCGCAAGCTCGGCTACACCGAGGTGCTGCCGTGGACGTCCAGGGCTGACTGCAAGCATGGTTTGCCATTGGTGACCGGCACCTTCGGCGGGAGCGATATCATCGCCAGCCTGGCGGCCCCGTTGGGCAAGGTTTTGTTTTCGACGGATGACAAACCCTTCGAGGCCACCCAGGCTGGGGTGCGCTACGAGCGCGATCAGATCATCGACATCCTGCTTGGCGAACACCCCGATCAAAAGTGGTTTGACGCCCATCAGACATTCCTGCATGCCCGTGATGACTGGGCAAGCCTTGAGTACTCGGAACAAGCCGAAAAAATCTTTGCCATCATCGGCACCCCCGCGAGAATTGCGGGCAATGCCATCGGGACCGCCGTGCAGGGTTTGACCGTGCTGTTCGGCAACAGCGTGGACGATGTGCAGACCGCATTGGGGGATGATCCCAACACCAGTGGCTCGACAAACCCCTCGCATTCGCAACTGGCCAAAGACCATGGCGAGCACCCACTGCATTCCCTGGCCGCGCTTCTGGCGGAAAAGGCCGTGCTCCACGTGAGTCAGGCCATGCAGGGCCAATGGCACGGCAAGCCCGGCGCCCAAGACCCGGCGCAGGTTGCCGCGAATTATTTCGTCCACCCCATGGACAGTGACTGGCAAGACGCCCTTGTGAGCGAGTGGGCGCAAAGCAATTCAAAGCTCGTCAACCGGGCGGCAAGCAAGAGCGAGCTGGATAACGTCCATAAAGAAGTGCGAGCGAGCGCAGAAAAAGGTCTGACGCGGTTCAAAAACGAGAGCAGCAGTTTCCTGAGCATCTTCTCTGGCGTCACCTCCGTGAAAGACGTGTGGAACATCATCACCGGGAAATAAGATGCCCTGACCGATCTTGACCAGTAGGCGCAGCGCCGCAAGAAGTTTGTCGGAACCCCTCCAGTGCGGCACTATCCGATGCCTATCGTTTGTCGATATTCAGGCACGGCTAATGCCGCACTTCGCGAGGATTCCATGACACCCACGTTATTCAGACCGCTGCTGCTCACCTCTGCGCTGATGGCTTGCATGCCCTTTGCCCACGCCGCCAGCACGCTTGTGTATTGCTCTGAAGCCAGCCCCGCGGGCTTCGACCCGAGCCAGTACACCAGCGGCACGGATTTCGATGCTTCGGCCGAAACGGTGTTCAATCGCCTGACTCAGTTCAAGCGCGGTGGCACTGAAGTCGAACCCGGCCTGGCGACCCGCTGGGATGTTTCCAGCGACGGTTTGACCTACACCTTCCACCTGCGGCCCGGGGTGAAATTCCATACCACCGACTACTTCACGCCCACCCGGGACTTCAACGCCGACGACGTGCTGTTCACGTTCAATCGGCTGTTGGACGCCAACCAGCCCTTTCGCAAGGCTTACCCGTCCGAGTCGCCTTATTTCACTGACATGGACATGAACAAAACCATCAAGAACCTGGAAAAAGTCGACGACCAGACCGTCAGGTTTCACCTGAACAACATCGATGCAGCCTTCGTGCAAAACCTGGCCATGAGCTTTGCCTCGATTCAGTCGGCCGAATACGCCGACCAGCTCCTCAAACAGGGCAAGGCCGAGGTCATCAACCAAAAGCCCATCGGCACCGGCCCCTTTGTCTTCAAGCGCTACCAGAAGGACTCGCAGATTCGCTACGACGCCAACAAGGCGTACTGGAAACCTGAAGACGTCAAACTCGATCACCTGATCTTTTCGATCAACAGCGACGCCGCCGTGCGCCTGCAAAAGCTCAAGGCGGGCGAATGCCAGGTCAGCGGTTACCCGCGCCCGCAGGATATCGAGCTGATGCAGAAAGACCCGAACCTGAAGGTGCTGAGCCAGCCCGGTTTCAACCTGGGCTTCCTGGCGTACAACGTGACCCACCCGCCTCTGGATCAGCTCAAGGTCCGTCAGGCGCTGGACATGGCCATCGACAAGCCGGCGATCATCAAAGCGGTTTATCAGGGTGCCGGTCAGTTAGCCGAAAACGCCATACCGCCGGGCCAGTGGAGCTACGACCCGACCGTAAAAGATGCGCCGTATGACCCCACCAAGGCCAGACAGCTGCTCAAGGAAGCCGGGGTCGCGCCGGGAACCCAGATCAACCTGTGGGCCATGACCGTGCAACGTGCGTCGAATCCCAATGCGCGCATGTCAGCGCAGATGATCCAGGCCGATTGGTCGAAGATCGGCATCAAGGCCAACATTGTCAGTTACGAGTGGGGCGAGTACATCAAGCGCGCCAAGGCCGGCGAACACGATGTGATGATTTACGGCTGGACGGGCGACAATGGCGACCCGGACAACTGGCTGGGTGTGTTGTACAGCTGTGCAGCGGTCAAGGGCAGCAACTACGCCAAGTGGTGTGACCCGGCTTACGACAAGCTTGTGCAACAAGCCAAGCTGACCACGGATCGCGACGAGCGGATCAAGCTTTACCAACAGGCCCAGCACATTCTGAAGGCTCAGGTGCCGATCACGCCGATTGCCAATTCCAAGGTGTTCCAGCCCATGCGCAAAGAGGTGCAGAACTTCAAGTTGAGCCCCTTTGGCCTCACGCCTTTCTACGGCGTCAGCCTGGACCAATAAGCCGGACCAATTGGAATAATAGGTAACACCAGCGCGCCAACCGGGTGCATTTGCCACGTTCGGTTGCGCGCAGTTGGTGCATGAAACAGTCCTTAAAGCGACGCGCAAACGATCAAATGCGTCATAAGTTATACTTTTGCGACATTCCTGTACGATCGTGCCACACATTGTGTCTTCTTTGACGTCATCTTCTTGCTTTGGGTATGGCCCCTGCATAACTATCCGTCAGGTCGGACTCACAAGGTCTGACCCTCTCTTAAAAAATGACAACAACTGAGGCCACCATGCTCAAACAAGCGGTCATTCCGTTTCTACTCAGCGCAGGTATGTTGACTGCGGCTCCTTTCGCTCACGCGGCATCGAACCTTGTGTTCTGCTCCGAAGGCAGCCCGGCCGGTTTCGACCCAGGCCAATACACGACCGGCACTGATTTCGACGCGTCGGCAGAAACCATTTTCAACCGTTTGAGCCAATTCGAACGTGGCGGCACCGCTGTTGTTCCAGGTTTGGCAACGAGCTGGGACATTTCCCCGGACGTGCTGACTTACACCTTCCATTTGCGTGAAGGCGTCAAGTTCCATACCACGCCGTATTTCAAGCCGACCCGCGATTTCAATGCCGATGACGTGCTGTTCACGTTCAATCGCATGATCGACAAGGACATGCCGTTCCGCAAAGCGTACCCGACCGAGTTCCCGTACTTCACCGACATGGGCATGGACAGCAACATCGCCAAGATCGAGAAAGTCGACGACCATACTGTCAAGTTTGTCCTCAAGACCGTTGATGCGGCTTTCATCCAGAACATGGCGATGAGCTTTGCCTCCATTCAGTCCGCTGAATACGCAGACCAACTGCTCAAGGAAGGCAAGGCCGCAGACATCAACCAGAAGCCGGTCGGCACTGGCCCGTTCGTGTTCAAGAGCTACCAGAAAGACTCCAACATCCGCTTCACCGGAAACAAGAGTTACTGGAAGCCTGAAGACGTGAAGATCGATAACCTGATCTTCGCGATCACTACCGACGCATCGGTACGTGCGCAGAAGCTGAAAAAAGGCGAATGCCAGATCACGGCGTATCCACGCCCGGCCGACCTTGCCCCCCTGAAGGCTGACAAAGACCTGCAGATGCCGGAACAGGCAGGTTTCAACCTGGGTTACATCGCCTACAACACGATGGACAAGATCAAAGGCGAAGACAGGCCAAACCCGCTGGCTATCAAGGAAGTACGCCAGGCGCTGGACATGGCAGTAAACAAGCAAAGCATCATCGACGCCGTGTATCAGGGCGCGGGCCAACTGGCCGTCAACGCCATGCCGCCGACCCAATGGTCGTATGACACCACCATCAAAGATGTACCGTACGATGTTGAAAAAGCCAAGGCGTTGCTCAAGCAGGCGGGCATCAAGGAAGGCACCGAGATCACCCTGTGGGCGATGCCGGTTCAGCGTCCTTACAACCCCAACGCCAAGTTGATGGCTGAAATGCTTCAGTCGGACTGGAAGAAGATCGGCATCAACGCCAAGATCGTCAGCTATGAATGGGGCGAGTACATCAAGCGCGCCAAAGCCGGTGAAAACGGCGCCATGCTGATTGGCTGGAGCGGCGACAACGGTGACCCGGACAACTGGCTCGGCACTCTCTTTGGTTGCGACGCTATTAATGGCAACAACTTTGCCAAATGGTGTGACAAGCCGTTCGATACCTTGATCCACCAGGCCAAGGAAACGCCGGACCAGGCCAAGCGCACCGAGCTGTACAAACAGGCTCAGCATCTGCTCAAGGAAGCCGTACCGATGACGCCTATCGCGCATTCGACGGTTTACCAGCCAATGCGCACTTCCGTTCATGATTTCAAGATCAGCCCGTTTGGTCTGAACTCCTTCTACGGCGTGAGCGTCAGCGGCAAATAACGATCATGTGATTGCACCGCTGCGGCGGTGCAATCACGTTTTTGAGTCGTACTCGTCAGCCACTCAATAATGGCTGTTAGTTAGTTGTGGAAATTTCCTACTTCATACACGACTTATCCCTACGACTCGTGTCGCCATAATTTCCATTTACTGCATCACTCGACGGACATACCTTCGAAGTCGGCCGTCATTGCCGTCATTACTCTAAAAACAATCAGGAAGATTTCCGGATTGAAGGTTTTCCTTTGTCAGCAATTAACGCTGGACAGTTTCAGTTCGTCCGCCGTTCGCTGCTCACTCGTTGAAGGATATGGAGCATCATGAATAAAAATATCGTCACGGCGTCATTGTTCGGACTTGGCCTGGCCAGCGCACCTTTTGCCCAGGCGGCCAGCAGTCTGGTGTTCTGCTCGGAAGGCAGCCCTGCCGGTTTCGACATTGCCCAATACACATCGGGCACGGACAACGATGCGGCCGAGCCTATCTACAATCGGCTTACCGAGTTCGAACAAGGCGGCACGGGCGTTGTTCCGGCCCTGGCGACAAACTGGGACGTCTCGGACGACGGTCTGGTTTATACGTTTCACCTGCGCGAAGGCGTGAAATTTCACAGCAACGCGACGTTCAAGCCCAGCCGCACTTTCAATGCGGACGACGTGCTGTTCACGTTCAACCGCATGCTCAAGCCGGATCATCCATTCCGTGTCGCTTACCCGACGGAATTTCCGTACTTCAACAGCATGGGCCTGAACAAGAATATCAAGTCAGTCGAAAAAAACGGCCCGCTGACCGTTGTCTTCACGCTCAACAAGGTTGATGCGGCTTTTATCCAGAACGTTGCGATGAACTTCGCTTCGATTCTATCCGCCGAATACGCCGACCAGTTGCTCGCCGCCGGCAACATGCGTGACATCAACCAGCAGCCCATCGGCACGGGTCCGTTTGTATTCCAGCGTTATCAGAAAGACTCGCAGATTCGCTACAAGGGCAACAAAGAGTTCTGGGACCCGAGCCGCGTGAAGATCGATCAGTTGATTTTTGCCATCAACACCGACGCCTCGGTCCGCCTGCAAAAGCTCAAGAAGAACGAATGCCAGGTAACGCTCAATCCGCGTCCTGCCGACGTTCAGGCCCTCAAGGACGACAAGCAACTGAAGGTCATCGAACAGGCCGGTTTCAACCTGGGTTACATCTCCTACAACGTGCGTCATGAACCACTGGGCAATCTGCACGTGCGTCAGGCGCTGGATATGGCGGTCAACAAGCAAGCCATTATCAATGCGGTGTATCAGGGCGCGGGCCAACTGGCCGTCAATGCCATGCCGCCGACCCAATGGTCCTACGACGACACCATCAAGGATGCCGGGTATAACCCGGAAAAAGCCCGAGAACTGCTGCGCGCCGCGGGCGTCAAGGAAGGCACCGAGCTGACGCTCTGGGCCATGCCGGTTCAGCGCCCGTATAACCCGAATGCCAAGCTGATGGCTGAGATGCTGCAGGCCGATTGGGCCAAGGTCGGCATCAAGGTGAAGATCGTCAGCTACGAATGGGGCGAATACCTCAAGCGCACCAAGAATGGCGAGCACGACATCTCGCTGATCGGCTGGACCGGCGACAACGGGGACCCGGATAACTGGCTGGGCACGCTGTACAGCTGTGCGTCCATTGGCGGCAACAACTACTCGATGTGGTGCGACGAAAAATACGACGCACTGGTCAAGGCCGCCGTCGCCACGGCTGACAAGCGCCAGCGCACCGACCTCTACAAACAGGCGCAGCACTACCTGAAACAACAAGTGCCGATCACGCCGATTGCACACTCGACGGTGAACCAGCCGCTGCGCGCCGAAGTCCAGGGCTTCCACGTCAGCCCGTTCGGCCGCAATAACTTCTCCGGCGTCAGCGTCACCGAATAAACAGTTTGATCCGTTCGGACTCGCTGCCTTTTCCGCAGGCAGCGCGTTCCACTGTTCCAGCGATTCATGTTTTCGATAAAAAACAGGGCCATAAGCCCGGTGCCATCAAGCCAGCCCATAAAAACTGGCGTTAATAAAAGCAGTAAAGGGAGCGTCACCGTGAAAAAAGTCAACACCGCCGCAGTCGCCTTGTCCCTCGCTACATTGAGCGCGATGGCCCAGGCAGAGTCCACCAGCCAGGCGTTTGTGCCCACTGAGCTCAGCTCGAAAAACGCACAGGCCGAGGCCAACGGCTTTTTTGAAGATCAACACCTGACCGGCACCACGCGCAACTGGTACGCCAACGAGTTGGGTCGTCGCGATACGAGCTTTTCGTACCGCAAAGGCGGTGACACACCGACACCTACGTCGCGCCGGATCAACTGGGTGCAAGGCACCATCGTTGATTACACCTCGGGCTTCACTCAAGGCACGGTCGGTTTCAGCACGGAGCTGGCGCTGTACAACGCCATCGCTCTGGACCGCGACCGCAAGGACATGGCTGGGGGCTCCAACCGCACACTGACCGAAAACGACGGTGACGCCGTAGGCCAGTGGAGCAAAATGGGCCTGGCCAACGTCACGGCGCGCATCTCCAACACCACCCTGACCGGCGGCCGCCAGTCGGTGAACACGCCGGTTATCGCTTACATTGGCAACCGTGCGCTGCCATCGAGCTTCAACGGTTTCGCCCTCAAGAGCGACGAGTTCAACAACCTGTCGTTCCAGGCGGGCAGCTTCGACCGGGTTTCGCCCCGTACCGAACAGAGCATGACCAAGTTCCGCTCTGAATACGCCAGCACCACGGCCTTTTCCGATCGCATCGACATGGCCGGCGTCGATTACAAGCCGTTCGAGAGCCTGACCACCAGCCTCTACGCCTCGAACGTGGAAGATTTCTGGCACCAATACTACTTCGCGTTCACCCACGAACTGGGTGACACCGATGTACTGGGCCTGAGCTCCAGCCTGAACTACTACAAGACCAAGGATTCGGGTCAGCGCAAACTGGGCCCTATCGACAACAACACCTACAGCCTGTCCTTTACCGCAACCCACCAGGCCCATAGCCTGACCCTGGCCTATCAGGAAGTCGACGGTAACGAATACTTCGACTACGCCCACGAAACCAACGCGATCTTCCTGGCGAACTCCCTGCTCTCGGACTTCAACGGCCCGAACGAGAAATCCCTGCAGATCGGCTACGTGCTGAACATGGCGCAATACGGCGTGCCGGGTCTGAAGTTCAACATCTATCAGGCGCGTGGCTGGGGCATCGACGGTACTCACTACAAAGGCACTGCCTATGACGTGAAGAACATGGACGGTGAAAAGCACTACGAATATGGCGTTGGTACGTCTTATACGGTACAAGACGGCCCGCTCAAGGCGACCGCCGTTCGCGCCACCTACACCACGCACCGCGCCAGCGAATTCCAGGCGGATGGCAGCCTGAATGAATTCCGTCTGGTCACCACCATTCCATTCAACATCCTGTAAGCGGCATCAACAAGGCCGGGCGGGCGGCGAGCGCCAGCCCGGTTTACAGGCGTCACTTTAACGGAGGGTTCCTATTGAAACTGTTATCTCTACGCAACTCAGTTGCACTGGCACTGTTGAGTGTCGCGGTCGGCGTCTCGGCAAAGCCTCTGGTGGTCTGCACCGAAGCCAGCCCCGAAGGCTTTGATATCGTTCAGTACACGACAGCGGTCACGGCCGACGCGACGGCAGAAACCCTCTTTGACAAACTGGTGGCGTTCAAGCCCGGCACCACGGAAACCGAACCGAACCTGGCCGAGAGCTGGGACATCAGTGAAGACGGCCTGACGTACACCTTCCACCTGCGCAAGGGCGTCAAGTTCCAGACCACCGATTACTTCAAGCCCACCCGCGAAATGAACGCCGACGATGTGCTGTGGAGCTTCCAGCGCCAGCTGGACCCCAAGCACCCATGGCACGAAAAATCCCTGACCGGCTTCCCGTATTTCGAAAGCATGGGCTTCAATGAGCTGCTCAAAAACATCGAAAAAATCGACGACCACACCGTCAAATTCACGCTGACGCGCCCCGAGTCGCCGTTCCTGCGCGACCTGGCCATGCCGTTTACCTCGATCTACTCGGCTGAATACGCCGACCAGTTACTCAAGTCGGGCAAGACCGGCGAGCTGAACAGCAAACCCATCGGCACCGGGCCGTTCATCCTGACCCGCTATGCCAAGGACGCCCAAGTTCGCTATAAAGCCAACCCTGACTACTGGAAGGGCGTGGTACCCAGCGAAGCGCTGATTTTTGCCATCACGCTGGACAGCAATGTCCGCCTGCAAAAGCTCAAGGCTAACGAGTGTCAGGTGGCGCTTTATCCAAAGCCGGACGACATTGCCAGCATCAAGGCTGACCCCAATCTCAAGGTCGACGAGATGGAAGCCATGATGACCAGTTACATCGCCATCAACACCACACACAAATACCTCAGCGATGTGCGGGTACGTGAAGCGATCAATCTGGCCTTTGATAAAGAAGCGTATATCCGGGCGCTGTTTGGCGAAGGCAAGGCCACGGTAGGCGTAAACCCGTACCCGCCGACATTGCTGGGTTATGCCAACGACATCAAGAATCCACCGTACGACCCGGAAAAGGCACGGTCACTGCTTAAGGAAGCGGGCGTACCGGAAGGTTACGAGTTCAGCCTGTTCCTGCGCAACGGCGGGGCGGTCACCAACCCGAACCCGGCGCTAGGCGCACAAATGATGCAGGCTGACCTGGCGAAAGTCGGCATCAAGCTCAATCTGAAGGTTCTGGAATGGGGCGAGATGCTCAAACGCGCCAAAGGCGGCGAGCACGACATGGTGTTCGCGGGCTGGGCAGGCGACAACGGCGACCCGGATAACTTCCTGACGCCTAACCTGAGTTGCGCCGCGGCCAGCAATGGTGAGAATTACGCCCGCTGGTGTAACAAGGCGTTTGAAGCAGCGATTTCCAAGGCTCGGGAAAAGACCGATCCGGCAGAACGCGCGGCCTTGTATGAGCAGGCACAGCAGATCGTTCGCAAGGACATGCCATGGATAAGCCTGGCGTATCCGAAACTGTTTACCGCAATGCGCAAGAACGTCGAAGGCTACCAAATCAGCCCGCTGACCAATAACAACTTCGCCACTACCAGGGTGAAGTAGAAGAATAATCCGGCGAACTCATAACCTGAGCCCCGCCGGAACACGCCTAACCGGCCGATGAGGTACACGAGAAGATGTTTAGTTTTATTGCCCGCCGAGTGGGGTTACTGATCCCCACCTTCTTCGGCATCACCTTGCTGACCTTCGCCCTGATTCGCCTGATTCCGGGCGACCCGGTCGAAGTCATGATGGGTGAACGCCGGGTCGATCCGGAAATGCACGCCCAAGCCATGGAACGCCTTGGTCTTAACAAGCCGCTTTATGCGCAATACATCGATTACGTCGGCAAGCTCGCTCATGGCGATCTGGGCGAATCGTTGCGTACACGGACCAGCGTCTGGACCGAGTTCACCGCACTGTTCCCGGCCACCCTGGAACTGTCGCTGGCGGCGTTGATCTTCGCGGGCATTCTCGGGCTGCTGGCCGGGGTCATTGCGGCGTTGAAACGAGGGTCCCTGTTCGACCATGGGGTCATGGGTATCTCCCTGGCGGGATACTCGATGCCGATCTTCTGGTGGGGCCTGATCCTGATCATGTTCTTCTCGGTCAGCCTGGGCTGGACGCCGGTCTCCGGGCGTATTGACCTGCTCTATGACATACCGCCCAGAACCGGCTTCATGCTGATTGACACCCTGCTCAGCGATGAAGAAGGGGCGTTTCTGGATGCATTGCATCACCTGATTCTGCCCGCCATCGTCCTGGGCACCATTCCGCTGGCGGTGATCGCCCGGATGACCCGTTCTTCGATGCTCGAAGTGCTGCGTGAAGACTACGTGCGGACCGCTCGCGCCAAGGGCCTGTCACCGGCTCGCGTGGTGTTCGTGCACGGCCTGCGCAACGCGCTGATCCCGGTACTGACCGTGTTCGGCCTGCAGGTCGGCACTTTGCTGGCCGGTGCGGTACTGACCGAAACGATCTTCTCCTGGCCGGGTATCGGCAAGTGGCTGATCGAAGCCATCGGCGCGCGGGACTACCCTGTGGTGCAGAACGGCATCCTGTTGATCGCCTGCCTGGTGATCCTGGTCAACTTCGTGGTGGACATCCTCTACGGCTTTGCCAACCCACGCATTCGTCATCAGCGCTGAGATCATTCCTATGACCACCACTACGCCTTCGGTAGCAGTCGATCAAAGCCTGCTTTACCCCTCGCCGTACAAAGAATTCTGGCAAGCGTTTGCCAAGAACAAAGGTGCCGTTGCCGGCCTGATGTTCATGATCCTGATCGTGTTCTGCGCATTGTTCGCACCCTGGGTCGCGCCGCACAACCCCAGCGAGCAATACCGCGACTTCCTGCTGACCCCGCCGGTCTGGCTTGAAGGCGGCCAATGGCAGTTCATCCTGGGCACCGACGAACTGGGTCGCGACCTGCTCTCGCGTCTGATCCAGGGTTCGCGCCTGTCGCTGCTGATCGGCTTGTCATCGGTTGTGATGTCGTTGATCCCGGGCATCTTCATGGGCCTGCTGGCGGGTTTCTTCCCGCGTATCCTCGGCCCCTCGATCATGCGCCTGATGGACATCATGCTCGCCCTGCCCTCGCTGCTGCTGGCGGTGGCCATCGTGGCAATCCTCGGCCCAGGCCTGATCAACACCGTCATCGCGATCGCCATTGTGTCGCTGCCTTCCTACGTTCGCTTGACCCGTGCTGCGGTGATGGGCGAACTGAACCGCGACTACGTGACCGCTGCACGCCTGGCGGGCGCCACATTGCCACGCCTGATGTTCATCACCGTGCTGCCTAACTGCATGGCGCCGCTGATCGTGCAGGCGACCTTGAGCTTCTCCTCGGCGATTCTCGACGCCGCCGCGCTGGGCTTCCTGGGCCTGGGCGTACAACCACCGACGCCTGAGTGGGGCACCATGCTCGCTTCGGCCCGGGACTACATCGAACGTGCCTGGTGGGTGGTAAGCCTGCCCGGTCTGACCATTTTGCTCAGCGTGCTGGCAATCAACCTGATGGGCGACGGGCTGCGCGATGCGCTGGACCCGAAACTCAAAAATGCCGCCTGAGGAGATTCGTATGTCACTTCTAGAAATCAAGAATCTCAACGTCCGCTTCGGCGACGCCACGGCGGTGCCGGTTGTCGACGGCCTGTCCATCAGCGTCGAGAAAGGCGAAGTCCTGGCCATCGTTGGCGAATCGGGCTCGGGTAAATCCGTGACCATGATGGCGCTGATGGGCCTGATCGATCACCCCGGCGTGGTCACTGCCGACTCCCTGAACTTCGATGGCAAAGAGCTGCTGCAACTCAATGCACGTCAGCGTCGCAAGATCATCGGCAAAGACATGGCGATGGTTTTTCAGGACCCGATGACGGCGCTGAACCCCAGCTACACCGTGGGCTTTCAGATTGAGGAAGTCCTGCGTCAGCACCTGAACATGTCGGGCAAGGCGGCACGTCAGCGCGCCCTTGAACTGCTGGAAAAAGTGGAAATCCCGGGCGCCGCTGCGCGTCTGAATGCCTATCCGCACCAGCTGTCCGGTGGTATGAGCCAGCGTGTGGCGATCGCCATGGCGATTGCGGGCGAACCCAAACTGCTTATCGCCGACGAACCGACCACTGCGCTGGACGTGACCATTCAAGCGCAGATCATGGACCTGCTGTTGAGCCTGCAGAAAGAGCAGAACATGGCGCTGGTGCTGATCACCCACGACCTCGCCGTGGTGGCCGAAACCGCCCAGCGCGTGTGCGTGATGTACGCCGGTCAAGCGGTTGAAGTCGGCAATGTTCCCGGCCTGTTCGACGTGCCCGGTCACCCGTACAGCGAAGCGCTGTTGGCGGCCATTCCAGAGCACAGCATGGGTGCTGAACGTCTGGCGACCTTGCCGGGCATGGTTCCCGGCCGTTACGACCGCCCGCAAGGCTGCCTGCTCTCGCCCCGCTGCCCGTACGTGCAGGATAACTGCCGGACCCAGCGCCCCGGCCTGGACCCGAAAGCCCATAGCCTGGCCCGTTGCTTCTATCCCTTGAATCAGGAGGTGGCGTAATGAGCGTCGTCCTAACCGCCCGTGACCTCACCCGTCACTACGAAGTCTCCCGCGGACTGTTCAAGGGCCATGCGCTGGTTCGCGCCCTCAATGGGGTATCGTTCGAGCTGGAAGCGGGCAAGACGCTGGCCGTGGTCGGTGAGTCCGGCTGTGGCAAGTCGACCCTGGCACGGGCGCTGACCCTGATCGAGGAGCCGTCATCCGGCTCGCTGAAAATCGCGGGCAACGAAGTCACCGGCGCCACCAAGGAACAACGCAAGCAATTGCGCAAAGACGTGCAGATGGTGTTCCAAAGCCCGTATGCCTCGTTGAATCCTCGCCAGAAAATCGGTGATCAACTGGGCGAACCGCTGCTGATCAACACGAACCTGTCCGCCGCCGAACGGCGCGAGAAAGTGCAGGCGATGATGGCCCAGGTCGGTTTGCGCCCTGAGCACTACCATCGCTATCCGCACATGTTCTCCGGGGGGCAGCGTCAGCGTATCGCCCTGGCTCGGGCCATGATGCTGCAACCCAAGGTATTGGTAGCGGACGAACCGACATCGGCGCTGGACGTGTCGATTCAGGCGCAGGTGCTGAACCTGTTCATGGACTTGCAGCAAGAGTTCAAAACCGCCTACGTGTTCATCTCACACAACCTGTCCGTGGTGCGTCACGTGGCCGATACGGTATTGGTGATGTATCTGGGTCGACCTGCGGAAATGGGCCCCAAGGAAGAGATCTACAACCGTCCGCTGCACCCGTATACCCAGGCGCTGCTGTCCGCGACACCGACCATTCATCCTGATCCGCTCAAACCCAAGATCAAGATCATTGGCGAGCTGCCCAACCCGCTCAACCCGCCCAGCGGCTGCGCGTTCCATAAGCGCTGCCCGTATGCGACCGAGCGCTGCGCCACCGATGAACCGGCCTTGCGTCTGGTGGACAACCGCCAGGTTGCCTGCCACTACGCCGAGCAGTTTGTGGCAGCGTAACGGCTAACTGCCGGCCTCCTCCTTGGGGCCGGCTTAACCGGGAATGGTTCGTCAGCCCGTGGGACCGGCTTTAGCCGGGAAGAGGCCAGGACCTTCGCTGCATCGGCGTCGCCTGACATACCCCTTCCCGGCTAAAGCCGGTCCCACGGTGGTGTCAGGGGTGTCCGTGCAAACGCCTACACTGCGCTAAACCGCATACCCCGCCATCTTCTGCTGAATGAAATCCAGAAAGCACTGAATCCTCAAGGCCAGCTGCGAGTTGCGGTAGTACACGGCGTTGATCGGTTGGCGATAACCGGTATTGGCATCGGGCAGGATGATCTTCAGCCGACCCAGACGAATGTCTTCGTGGGTCATGAAGTGCGACAGGCATACGATGCCTTCACCGGCCAGCGCCAGTTGGCGCAGGGTCTCGCCACTGGATGCGCAGATGGCGGGCTTGATGAGCAATCGGTCACCCTCGGCATGGCGTAGCGGCCAATGATTGAGGGTTTCGGTTTGGGTGAAGCCCAGCAACACATGCCCATCCAGGGCCTGAACGCTGTCTGGCGTGCCATGGCGTGCAAGATACGCCGGGCTGGCGAGGATATTCAGCGGGCTACTGCCCAGCGAGCGCGCGTGCAGTGTGGAATCTGCCAAGGTGCCGATGCGGATGGCGACGTCGGTGCTTTGTTCCAGCAAGTCGATAATCAGGTCGTTGCTGTTGAGTTCCAGCTGGATGTCCGGGTACAGCTGCCGAAATTCCGCAATGTAGGGCACCACTGAGTGCAGCATGAAAGGCGACGCCGCGTTGATTCGCAGACGTCCGGCCGGTGCCTGATGGCGCATGAACAGGCGTTCTTCCAATTCTTCCATCTGGGCCAGAATAAGCTTGGCCCTTTCCAGAAAGAATTTGCCCTCTTCCGTCAGGTCCATGCGCCGCGTGGTGCGGTTGATCAGTGTGGTTTCCAGCTTGGCCTCAAGCCGTGACAAGGTCCGACTGATGGCCGACGGGGTTTGTCCGATATGTTCGGCGGCAGCGGAAATCGACCCGCTTTCAATCACCGAGATGAATACCTGCAACTCATCAGAACGCGCCTTCATTGTCGCTCCCCACTCAAGCCAGGCTCGATAGTAGCGGTGTTCAACGCAAAGAGCAGCGTCGGTGTTGACCTCGGGCCGCAGCGGTCATTTCCGTGACCGCCGTGCCCCGACCCGCCATCAGACAGCCACGGCAAACACCTTGGCCAGATGCGCCTCATAACGCTTCACGTCAGACTCGACATCAGGGGCTTTCATCACATCCACCGCCAGGAACGTGGGCAAGGCGGTCATGGCCAGAAACTCATTGGCCTTGTGAAACGGAAAATAAACCGCATCCACGCCCTTGCCTTCGAAGAAATCCGCCGGATCATCGAATGCCTGTTGCGGCGCATTCCAGGTGGCAGAAATCATGTACTGCTTGCCCTTCAACAATCCGCCACTACCGTAACGCTGCGACGCGTCGGAACGGGTGCGGCCATCGTTGGCGTACAACGTGCCGTGGCCCTGGGTGAAGACTTCGTCGATGTATTTTTTCACGGTCCAGGGCGCGCCCATCCACCAGCCTGGCATCTGATAAATGATGACATCGGCCCACAGGTACTTTTGCACCTCCTCGGCGATGTCGTAGCCGCCATCGATGAACGTCTCTTTGACGTCGAAGCCTGCACGATCCAGAAACGCCAGACCGGCTTCATGCAATGTGCCGTTGTAGCGGCCATCGGAATGAGCGAATTGTTTGCCGCCGTTGAGAAACAGAACTTTTTTCATGCTTGCCTCGTTAAGTACCTCACGCTGCAAGCCACTGCTGAAAAGGCTTGTATTGAGGTTCAGTAAAAGATGGCCGCAGTGTACGGAGGGGCGCATGGAAGAATAAGCACCGCAGAAGCAAATGGCTTTTGCTTGAAAGTCACGAATGACATGGAGATTATTGCCTTAACGTTCTCGGACTCTTCATTCTGAACGAACCATACGAGTTCACCCTGCACGCCCACACAAAACCCGAAAAATCCGCAGCATTCCAGGCGCGTTCAGCGGCTATGTCGAAGCCAGCCTGAGAAATGTCATTCTCCCATCCAAACTTTTCGCGTCCCCAGGCGTCCTTTCTTGGTACTGCCGACATGGCTCTGCTACCCCGGAAAGCTGATTTCAGCTAAGGATTGGTGATGACCTTTTTTATTTTTCTTCTGGCCTGCGGTGCCGCCGCCAGCACAGGGATCCTTTTCAAGCCGGGCCAGTGGTACGAATCGCTGACGAAACCCGGCTTCACACCTCCCAACTGGGTGTTTCCGGTGGCGTGGTCGATTATCTATCTGTTGCTTGCCTGGGCCGGGTACAGGCTGTCCCTGATCCCCGGAAGTCAGACCGCGCTGGCGTTATGGGCGGCGCAGATTGCCCTCAATACGCTGTGGACACCGGTGTTTTTCGGTGCGCACCAACTTTTCGCCGGTATGGTCATCCTGACGCTGCTCTGGATGGTGGTCGCGACGATGGTGGTGCTGGCCATGCAGCTTGATGTGATCGCTGGCCTGATTCTGCTTCCTTACCTGGCATGGCTGAGTGTCGCCGGGGCCCTGAATCTTTCCATCTTGCGCAATAACCGCTGATGACGAATTTCGAACGAGAGACTCAAGCGCCTTGGCCTGCTGACGAGCAGGCGTTGCAGCAAGCACGTAGTTTCAATGAAAAGCTCGCCTGGTTGCCGCGCTTTCGGATTCGCAATCGCATCACGCCACGGGTGATTCAGGGGTTGTTGCGCGCCGGCCAGATCGGTCGCACGGGTAAATTGCTCAAGCATGGGCTCAAGGCTGAAACCAGACTGATTGGTGACGGCGTCCCGGTGCCCGTTCGGATCATCAGGCCCAAAGGTCAAGCAAAGGGCGTGGTACTGGATTTCCATGGGGGCGGATGGGTGATCGGTAATCCGCAGATGAACGACGATCTTAACCTCGCCATGGTCAATACGTGTGACGTCACGGTCGTTTCGGTGGATTACCGGCTTGCGGTATCGACCCCGATTGAAGGGCTGATGGAGGACTGCCTGTCTGCGGCTCGCTGGCTACTGAGCGACGACTCTGGAGAGTTTGCTGACCTGCCCGTTATCGTCGTGGGTGAATCGGCAGGGGCTCATCTTGCGGCGGCAACGTTGCTGGCGTTAAAAAAATCGCCCGATCTGCTTCGGCGGGTGAGCGGTGCGCTGTTGTATTACGGTGTCTACGATTTGACGGGAACGGCGAGCGTCCGCACAGCGCCCCCGGAAACGCTGGTGCTGGACGGGCCGGGCATGGTTGAAGCGTTTCGCATGCTGACACCGGGCTTGGATGATGAGCAACGGCGGCAACCCCCGTTGTCGCCGCTGTATGGCGACTTTACGGACTTTCCGCCAGCGCTCATGTTTGTCGGCGAGCTGGACCCATTGCGGGACGATACCCTCGACATAGCACGGCGGTGGATCAAATCCGCACCTGTTGAGGTGCACTTGTTACCGTCTTGCCCCCATGGGTTTATTCATTTCCCCACTGCAATGGCCGAGAGTGTGCTTGCGCACAGCCGCACGTGGATAACGGCGCGAATCAACGCATGGACGCCTCAGGCATCTTTTAAGTTGAGTCAGAAATGAGAGTCATTCGGGAACTCGTCGACACCGTTTGTCTGTGTTTGGACTTGGGCTGATCGCACTGTTTAAAAGAGCACCACTCATTTCAAAATTGCAATACGAACGCAGAAACGGAGGTCTGCGTTCACCGGACATCCACCCTTTATATGTATCATCACATTTACACTTTCTGATCAGTTCATCTGTTAATTGACTTTGGTGTCCGACGGACGAAATGCACACAACCCATTGAATTACATGACATTAGGTGCGCCGACATATAAAACTTTACCGCTCACCCGTTACACAAATGATAAAAAATAGAAAGTCCTTCATTAGTTCACTAGACAGTTATCCACAAAAAAAACTACTCTATTGAAAAGCACCTGCCTCCGTTAAAAAAGAACAACGTCCGTCCACAAAAAAAGAGCGGACTAAGTCTTTGACCATCACTATCAGGAAGATTATGAAAATACTCGTTACGGGCGGGACCGGCTATATAGGAAAGTCGCTGCTGGGAAAGTTAACGACCGGGACAAACCACGATGTTTCAGGCACGAGCCGGACGCCCCCAACCGCGCCATCCCCTGCCCCGCTGATTGCAGTGGGCGATTGCTGCGCAACCACGGATTGGTCCGCCGCCCTGCAAGGCGTTGACGTAGTGATCCATGTGGCCGCCCATCTCAAGACACTCAGCAGCAGCGCCCACCAACGGGCCCAGCTCTGGCAAACCAATGTCGAAGGGACTCTGGCCCTGGCCCGACAGGCACTGGCAGGCGGGGCAAAGCGCTTCATCTTCATCAGTTCCATTGGCGTCAATGGGTCACGCACAACAGATGCTCCGTTCAACGAACGTTCGATACCGGCCCCCGAGGACGACTATGCACGGTCCAAACTTGAGGCCGAGCGGGGGCTAATGGCGTTGTTTGAAGGCACGGCCATGGAACTTGTGATTATCCGGCCACCGCTTGTTTATGCCGCCCATGCTCCCAGAAACTTTCCCCGCTTGTTGAAGTGGGTGGCCTCCGGCTTTCCTTTGCCCTTTGCGCTGATCAATAACAAGCGCAGCATGATTGCACTCGACAACCTGCTGGACTTCATCACGCGGTGTATCGAGCACCCCGCCGCCGCCAATGAACTGTTCCTGGTTTCCGATGGCGCAGATATGTCCACGGCTCAGATAGTCTGCCAACTGGCCGCCAGCATGGGGGACCGGGCCCGTTTGGTGCCGGTGCCCGACTGGCTGATGCGTTGGGTGGCCAGACTGGTGGGCAAGTACCCTATGTATTCCACGTTATGCGCATCGTTGGTAGTTGATTCCAGCAAGGCACAACAGTTGCTCAACTGGACAGCACCGCTCACGCCTAGTGAAGCACTGCGCAAAAGCGGGCGCGAGTACAAGCCGCACAGGTTATCGACACCGCTGCGGCAGTAACCGAGCCACTGCGGATGATCGGAGCGGGCTGTGTGTCGGACGTCTTCTCGCTTAATACCCCTGCTGCGAATCCACCTGATTGGCGAGGGAAGCCCCCGCCTCCAGGCACTCAAGGTTGTGCAGAATCTGCGCAGCGATCACTTCATAGGACGCCGATGAGGCAATGTGCGGCGTCAGGCAAATACCCGGATGACGCCAGAATGGATCTTCAACCGGTAGCGGTTCCTCTTCGAAGACATCCAGCAAAGCACCGCGCAGTTGAGCGCTGTCCAGGGCAGCGAACAGATCGTCAGGTATCAAGTGCTCGCCCCGACCGCAATTGATCACCACCGAGCCCTTCGCCATTTGCGCAAAGGTCTTGCTTCCAAGAATCCCCACGGTTTCAGGCGTGAGCGGCAACAAGCAGACCAGAATGTCCAGTCCCTCCAGGAATGCGTTGATTTCCCCCGTCTGAAAAGTCGTCACGCCCTGGATTTGCTGCGCACGTCGCGCCCAGCCACGCGTATCAAACCCCAACGCGGCCAGTTGCGAGGCGACGGCACGCCCCAATTCACCCAGCCCCATTACACCGACTTTGGTTTCTCTGGCAGGACGCTGTGCCGGGCGATCCCACAACACCCGCGCCTGATTCTGAAGCATCAGATCGAAGCTGCGGTGGTAATGCAGCACGCCCCATAACACGTACTCGACCATGCCCAGTCGATGATCCGGGTCGACGATGCGACAGACCGGCACCTGCGGCGCACGGCTGGGGTCTTTGAAAATCTGATCGGCACCGGCGCCGATGGAATGGATCAGGCGCAGGTTGGGGTACATACCGAGACTGCCCGGTGGCGGATTCCAGCACAGGGCAACGTGCGCACGTTCCGCGCCCGCTTCCCCCGGCCAGACGATGTCCAGTTCCGGCCGTTGCACCAGCAGCATTTCGCGAACCTGATCAAGACCGTTGCCACTGCCCAACAACACCAACGGCTTCATGAGCAGTACTCGCTGCGCTGGCCGTCGATCATCGTCAACGCCGCTGCCCAGGCCAGTTCGGTTATGCCTTCGTCATCGTCTTGCTCGAACTGCTGAGCCGTGTGCTCACAGACCTGCGGATCGGGCTGCACCAGCGGCACACCCCCGCTCAGTGCCTGAACCTGCGCCTGACAGGCACGCTCCAGAAAATAGATAGCGGAAAACGCCTCGGCCGCAGAGCCGCCCGTGACCAGCAAGCCGTGGTTACGCAGGATCATCGCGCTCGTGGTGCCCAGGTCGGCCACCAGCCGCTCGCGCTCGGCGATGTTCGTGGCGATGCCTTCGTAGGTGTGATAACTGAGGCGATTGTAGAATTTCAGCGCATGCTGACTCAGCGGCAGCAAGCCGGCGGCCTGAGCCGAAACTGCAATACCCGCGGCGGTATGAGTGTGGATCACACAATGCGCATCAGGACGCGCCGCGTGAATCGCCGAATGGATCACGAACCCGGCGCGGTTGACCCGGTGATGAGGGAAGAACTCGTCAACGACATTGCCTTGGCCGTCGATCTTCACCAACTGGCTGGCGGTCATGCGTTCGAACAGCGTGCCGTAGCGATTGATCAAAAAATGCCCGGACTCCCCTGGCACGCGCAGGGAGATGTGCGTGTCGATCAGATCGGTCATGCGCAAGTGGGCCAACAAGCGATAAAGCGCAGCCAGTTCGCAACGGGCGTTGCGTTCGGCTTCCGGCATGTGCAGCGGCAATGCAGTAGAGGACATGGGGCTTACCATCAAGAAAGGTCATGGCGTGTTTCGTGCAGTCTTTTTAAGAGCAAAGGTCGAACAAGCACAATGTTCGATTCCTTATATTCATTATTTTGTTCACCAATAAAGGCCACGAAGTGACCCAAACCACCCGCCAGATAGCCCCGATCCGACCGCCCTCCCGGCCGCTGGGCGAGCGACTGGACTGGAATCTGCTGCGCACGTTTCAGGTGGTCGCCCAAGAGTTGAGCATCAGTCGCGCTGCCGCTCGCCTGCATCTGTCGCAGCCGGCCGTCAGCCAGGCGCTCAAGCGGCTGGAAGAACAACTGGGCACCGCCTTGATAGAGCGCCGGGGGCCACGCTTTCTATTGACTCAATCGGGCATCGAAACCCTGCGGGTGGCCGCCGACGTTCAAAGCCACTTCGTGCAACTGGACGCCGCGCTGGAACGCACCTCAGACCAGGTCGTTGGCAAGGTTCGCCTGCTGACCGTCAGCGGCATTCATTGCGCCGTGTATGACCGATTCCTGGCGCAACTGCATCGCGACTACCCCGGCATCACGCTTGAAATCGACGTGCAATCCAGTGACGCGATTCTCAGCGCCCTGTCTCAGAAAACCGCGAGTTTCGGTCTTGCCGTCACTCGCGCCGCGCCCTCCTGGCTCGGTCAGCAATGCCTGACGCAGGAGCACTACGCGTTCTATTGCAGTGATGCGCACCCGCTGTTCGGCCGTGAGGATCTGGCGCTTGATGACTTGCGCGACGAGCAGTTGATTATCTTTACCGGCGACCTGCTGGGCGGGACGCTGTCGTCCCTTGCCGAGTTTCGTGACCGTCACGAACTGACCGGGCAGATCGTCGCTTCATCGGCCAACACTCAGGAAATACTGCGCCTGGTGCTCGCCGGGTTTGGCATTGCCTGTCTGCCGCAGCACATCTGTCAGGGCGAATTGCAGGCTGGCCGCTTATGGCGGCTGCCACCCGAAGGAGGCGTGGGCTCGGTGGACATCAACCTGATGTGGAACCTGGATCAGCGCCTGACCAAGGCCGAAGCGATTTTCCTGCAAACGCTGCGCGAGGCTATCCGGCAGGCTCCAATCGAGACCTGATGCGCAAATAAGGTGCGCCTGTTACCGATATACGCAACGTCGCACCGTGAGTGTGCACTTATTGAGAAGTTATTACTCGATCTGATTAACGCTGTAACTTTCCTGCATGATCTGCAGAAATACATCCACTAACGGGTTACGGGGCACCTGTTGTCTGTATAACAGTTTAAACGGTGTGACAAGGGTAAATGTCTGCGCCATGACGGAGCGCATCTCGCCGCGCTCAACATAACTTTTGGCCCAATGCGTGGGCAAGTAACCCAGGTAACGACCGGTCTTGATCAGAATAGCCACTGCCTCTACCTGGGTTGCAACAGCGGTCACATTACGCGTACCCAAGAGCTTTGGCTTTGCTGTATGCACGGCATAAGCGTGTTCGATAAATTCGGCCTGAGCGAGACACTTTTCGTCGATATCCCCATCCGCCATCGCAAAAAACGGATGGTTCGACGAACAATAAAGCTCTGACGTTTCGTCGTACAACGGCATGATCTGAAAGTCATCCTTGGCGCTATACACCGGCACGATACCGACGGCAAAACGCCCTTTGAGAACGCCTTGTTCGATCTCGTCCAACGGCGCCACGCTCAAACGCACCCTGGCCTTGGGAGCCTTGCCCTGCAAGACTTGCAGGGCATCCACCAGCCGTGATTCGGGGTCGGAAACGGTGTTATCAATGACCGCGATATTCAAATCACCGAGCAATTCGCCGCGCACATTTCCCAGCCGGTCACGGAAGTTATCCAGGGCCATGAACAGGTCCAGGCTGGCGTCATAGATGATCTTTCCTTGTTCTGTCAGGCAGAACTTTTCCCGCCCACGCGTACATAAACGCATGCCCAGGCGTATTTCAAGATCCGATATCTGCTTGCTGATCGCGGCCAGGCTGATATTGAGTTCTACCTGGGCTGCGGTAAATCCGCCGCATTCAACCACGGCTCGAAAAACCTTGAACAGTTTCAAGTCCATGGCACTGGCCATTGAAATAGCCACCTCGCCACTTCGCTTTGGCAGGTTTCCACTTTCAGTAAGTTGACTTGTCATTTAAAACATTTCCCCGCGTGTTGTTTTTTCCTAGCATCCCTCCCATCGAATCGATTGACTGTTGTTTAACGCCTGACTTTCGTTGCTCGCTTATCTATTACCCGGTGATCTTCACATCGCCTGAGGTGTTGGACTAAAGGTGCCGAGCAATCCACGTGCCAACGGAGAAATTAGATGTCTGATGCTACTGATCGCCTTTGGGGAGCCCGCTTCAAATCAGGCCCGGCCCACGCCATGGCCAACCTGTCCCGGTCGCCCAAAGCGTACTTTCGCCTGACCCCGTATGACATCGCTGGCTCCAAGGCCCACGCCAATGAACTGAACCGCGCCGGTCTGCTCGACGCTGGCGAAACCCAACGCATCATCGAAGCGCTGCGCAGCATCGACGAGGACTTCGCAGCCGGTTCCATCGAGCCGATTGCCGCCGATGAAGACGTGCATACCTTCATCGAACGCCTGCTCACCGAGCGGCTGGGCACACTGGGTGGCAAGCTGCGTGCGGGACGCTCGCGCAATGACCAGTCCGCCAACGACATGCGCTTGTTCCTGCGCGATCAAGTCCGGGTCATGACCCTGGCAATCCTTGAACTGCAGAAGGCGTTGGTGGCTCAGGCCGAGCAACACATCAACACCGTCGCGCCGGGCTTCACTCACCTGCAACAGGCGCAGCCGATTGTGTTTGCGCATCACTTGATGGCCCACGCCCAAGCTATCCATCGCGACATTCAACGCCTGCAGGACTGGGACAAGCGCTTCAATCTGTCGCCACTGGGCGCCGCGGCTATGGCAGGTTCGGCCATCGCTCGCGACCCACAGCGCTCGGCCGCGGAAATGGGTTACGCAGGCCCCTGCGAAAACTCCATCGACGCTGTCGCCAGCCGAGACCACGTCGCCGAATTCCTGTTTTGCAGCAGCATGCTGGGCATCAATATCTCGCGCCTGGCCGAAGAGTTTTGTCTGTGGACCTCGCGTCAATTTCGCTGGGTTGAACTGGACGACGGTTACGCCACCGGCAGTTCGATCATGCCGCAGAAAAAGAACCCGGATATCGCTGAACTGGCCCGTGGCAAGTCCGGCCGTCTCATCGGCAGCCTGACCGGCATCCTTGCGGTGCTCAAAGCCCAGCCGCTGTCCTACAACCGCGACCTGAGCGAAGACAAACACGCGATTCTCGACAGCCTGGAAACCGTGCATCTGGTCCTGCCCGCCTTTGCCGGCATGGTGCAGACCATGAACGTGCGCGTCGATGAATTGCTGCGTCAGGCACCCCTGGGCTTCACCCTCGCCACCGAAGTGGCCGACTGGCTGGCGGTGCGCGGCGTGCCGTTCAAGGAAGCCCACGAGATCACCGGCAAACTGGTGCAACTGTGCGAAGAGAGCGACATCGGCCTGGAGGAGCTCACCACTCAACAATTGGCCGCTACCGATTCACGCCTGACGCCGGACGTGCTGGAAGCGTTGACCCTTGAGGCCGCCCTCGCCGCACGCAGCGGTTGGGGCGGGACTTCGCCCGTGCGCGTTGCCGAACAGATCGAGCGCTTCAAACAGCAGTTGGTGGCCCAGGAAAAATGGGCACTCGATTACGCCGGTCCACGCGGCTGAACCCACACCGGAGCAAGGCACATGGCACAGATTAAAGCCCCAGGCAAAGACGAGCGCGTGTCGCTCGCCGCCAAGTACGACATCTCGGCCTACAAGGTCGTCCCCCGCCGCTACTTCGGCCGTTATGCCGCCGCCACGCTGATTGTGGTGCTGCTGATCGGGCTGGTGCAGGCGTTCATCAACGGCAACATCGAATGGTCGTTCGTGGCGCAGTTCCTCACCGCCGAGTCGATCATGTTCGGCCTGCTGAACACCATCACCATGTCGATCCTGGCCATGGTGCTGGGCGTGGTGCTCGGGGTCGTGGTAGCGGTGATGCGCATGTCGCAGAACCCGCTGCTGCGTTATGTCGCCCAGAGCTACACCTGGCTGTTCCGGGGCACGCCGCTGATTCTGCAGTTACTGCTGTGGTTCAACCTGGCGCTGATCTTCCCGACCCTGGGCATTCCCGGTCTGTTTGAATTCAGAACCGTGGAGGTCATCACGCCGTTCGCCGCCGCGCTGCTGGGGCTGGGCATCAATCAGGGCGCCTACACCGCTGAAGTGGTGCGCGCCGGGTTGCTGTCGGTGGACAGCGGCCAGTACGAAGCAGCCAAGGCCATCGGCATGCCGCGCTTGCAGGCGCTGCGCCGGATCATCCTGCCTCAGGCCATGCGCATCATCATTCCGCCGGTCAGCAACGAGTTCATCGGCATGGTGAAAATGACCAGTCTGGCCAGCGTCATCCAGTATTCGGAACTGCTGCACAACGCCCAGAACATCTACTACGCCAACGCCCGGGTCATGGAGCTGCTGATCGTGGCCGGTATCTGGTATCTGGCCGTCGTGACCGTACTGACCCTGGGTCAGGCCCGACTGGAAAAACGCTTCGCCCGTGGCGCTGGCAAACGTAATTGAGCCGAGGATGCTGATCATGCTGAACATCGTCAAGGCAGTAGACGTGAACAAGTTCTTCGGCGACTTCCAGGCGCTCAAGAACGTCAATCTGGAAATCCCCCACGGCGAGGTCCTGTGCATCATCGGCCCGTCAGGCTCCGGCAAAAGCACGCTCCTGCGCTGCATCAACCAGCTGGAAAAAGTCGATGGCGGCGGGCTGTGGGTCGATGACGAGATCGTCGGCTTTCGCTCCGAAGGCCACAAGCTGATCGAGCTGAGCGACAAGCAGATCGCCAAACAGCGGCTGAAGACCGGCATGGTGTTCCAGCGCTTCAACCTGTTCGCCCACATGACCGTGCTGGACAACATCCTCGAAGGCCCGGTGCAGGTCTTGCGCCAGCCGGTGGAAGAATGCCGCGCGCTGGCGTTTGAATTGCTCAAGCGCGTGGGTCTGGAAGCCAAGGCCAACGCCTATCCCATCGAGCTGTCCGGCGGCCAGCAGCAGCGCGTCGCCATCGCCCGTGCCCTGGCCATGCGGCCAAAATTGATGCTCTTCGATGAGCCGACTTCAGCACTCGATCCTGAGCTGGTGGGCGAAGTGTTGTCGGTGATGCGCGACCTGGCCAAGAGCGGCATGACCATGGTGGTGGTGACGCACGAACTGGGTTTTGCTCGCGAAGTCGCCAATCGCGTGGTGTTCATGGATGCCGGACAGATCATTGAAACCGGCGCCCCGGAAGACGTACTGATGAACCCGCGCAACCCGCGCACTCAAGATTTTATTGCTGCCGTTCTGAACTGAAACCAACCGCCTTTTTGAGGATGTCGATTTGAAAACTTTCGCGCTTACCGCTACCGCCGTATTGTCCGCCCTGATTTCGGTTTCGAGCTGGGCAGCAGACACCCACGTATTGCCAAAATCCATCACCGAGAAAGGCTACATTTCTGCGGGCATCGCCCCGAACTATCCGCCGATGGACTTCAAAGACCCGGCCACCAACAAGTTGACCGGCATCGACTACGACCTGGGCACTGAGATCAGCAAGCGCCTGGGCATCGAAATCAAATGGCAGGAAACCGCCTTCGAACAAATGGTCAGCGGCCTGGCGACCAACCGTATCGATATCGTCATGTCCGGCATGACCGATACGCCGGAGCGCCAGAAGACCGTCGATTTCGTTGACTACTTCAGCACCGGCCCGCAGTTCTACACCCTCGAATCCCAAAAAGATCTGAAGGAAATCGAAGACATGTGCGGCAAGAAAATCGGCACCAGCCGACGCACGACGTTCCCGGTGGAAATTGCCAAGTGGAGTGACGTCAACTGCGTCGCCAAGGGCAAGCCTGCCATCACCGTGATCGGCACCGAAGGCAGCGCCGACGCCCGTGCGCAATTGCGACAATCGCGTCTGGATGCCGCGGTGCAAGGCAGCGAAACCCTGCCGTATATCCAGGGCCAGGAGCCTGGCGTGTTCAAGATTATTGGCGAACCTTTGGCCCGTCAGTTGACCGGCCTGGGTGTGGCCAAGAACAATCCTGAGCTGAGCGCAGCGATCATCGCCACGCTCAACGACATGATCAAGGACGGCCGTTACCTGAAGATCCTCGACAAGTGGAATCTGAAAGACGGCGCGGTCACTGAAGCGACCCTCAACGGCGCCAAGTAAGCCGCACACCCGCCTGACGTCGCTCAGGCGGGTGTTTTGATTCCGTTCGCACTGGAGAAACCCATGCCCGGCATGACCAACTTGCGCTGGCCTGAAAATGCCCGGGCCAGTGTAGCCCTGGCCTTCGATCTGGACGGCCCCACCGGGGCCGCGATGCTCGACGGTACGATCTGGCACAAACCCGAATACTTCACCTTCGGCAGCTATGGCCCGTACCGCGCACTGCCCCGTCTGCTGGACATGCTCAAGGCCCACGCCACCCCGGCGACGTTTTTCGTGCCCACCTGGGTCGTGGAAAACTGGCCGCGTCAATGCCAGGCCATCATCGAACACGGCCACGAAGTGGCTTATCACGGCTATCGCCACGAATCCTTTTTCGCCCTGGATCTGAACGCCCAGCGCGACGTCATGCAAATCAGCGCCGATATTTTCAAGCGCTACCTGGGCATCACCGCCACGGGTTTTCGCACGCCTTCCGGCGACTGGCACAAGGAAACCCCCGCCCTGCTCATGGACTGCGGCGTGACCTATTCCAGCAGCATGCGCGGCGACGACCGGCCTTATTTCATCGAGGTCCCCGGCCAGCCCAATGGCCTGGTGGAGATTCCCGGTCGCTGGGAGCTGGATGACTATGCCTCGCTGGCCTACACCCGGGCGCCGAACTATCCGGCCGGGCTGGACCGCATCGCCAGCTACGACCAGACCCTGGATAACTGGTGCCGCGAGTTCGACGGCACCTATCGCGAAGGCTTGTGCATGACCACGCTGCTGCACCCCAAAATCAGCGGCAAGCCGGGACGCATCCACCTGCTGGAGCGTTTTCTGGAACACATGCACAGCCATCCGGATGTGTGGTTTGCCACCTGCAACGACGTCGCCGACTTCTGGCTCAAGGAGCATCGCCATGACTGAAGCGCAATCCGTGTGGCCCGCGCCGTACCGCTGCGCCGTGGTCGTCACCTTCGACTACAACGACATTCACGGTATCATGACGCAGGTGCCCGCCATGGCCGGGCGCGACAAAAGCCTGTCGGTATGGCGCTACGGCACCACTCGCGGCGTCCAGCGGGTGCTGGACGTGCTCGACCATCAGCAAATCCCGGCCACCTGGTGCATTCCCGGCATCGTTGCCCAAGAGAATCCCCAGACAGTGCAGGTGATCAACGCCGCCGGGCATGAAATCGCCTGCGCGGGTTATCGCCATGAAGACTTTTCCCGACTGGACCTGGCCGCTCAGCACGCGTCACTCAAACGCGGTTGCGACGTCATCGCTGAAATGACCGGTCAGCGACCCAGCGGGTTTCGTGCGCCAGCAGGCAGCTACGCACCGGGTTTCGTCGACGCCTTGCGCGCCGAAGGCATCCGATGGTCGTCCTCATGGTCGGGTGACGACCTGCCGTATTTGCACCCGAGCACTCAGATGGATTGCGCACCGCTGGTGGAACTGCCACTGCATTGCGAACTGGAAGACGAACCCTATTTCGCTTTCAACCTCGCGCCCGCCGTGCCGGTCAGCCAGGCGCGGATCGCGTCGTGCGCCGACGTCCTGAAAAACTGGCAGCAGGATTTTCAGGGCTTCCACCGTTTCGGTCTGTGCTACGTCATGCGCCTGCACCCGGAAACCCTGGGCACGGTGGGACGCAGCGGTCTGCTGCTGGAGCTGCTGACCTGGCTCAAGGCGCAACCGGATGTGTGGTTCGCCACGGCCGAGGAAGTGGCGGACTGGTGGACTCAGGGTCACGACAACCTGCCTGAAGATCACCCCGCCGCCGTTTTCGAGCGCCATCGCCGGAGCCAGGAATCATGAGCCATCCTCTTCAGGCATTGAGCCAGTTCGCCAGCCACAACGACTACGACGCACTGCCCGCGCCCCTGGTGGAAAAAGCCAAGCGGCACTTTCTCGACACCCTGGGCGCAGCGTTGGCAGGTTCCAAAGCCCCACTGACCCAACACGCCCTGCGCGCCATGAACGCCAGCGAAGCCGAGGGCGCTTCGGTTATCTGGGGTACCGATCAGGGCTTGTCAGCGCGCAACGCGGCGCTGATCAACGGCATCGCTGCCCACGCGCTGGAGCTGGACGATTCCGGTGGCTGCGATCATTCCGGTGCCGTCGTCGTGCCTGCCATGCTGGCGGTGCTGCCGTTGTGCGACCCGATGCCCAGCGGCAAAGAACTGATCAATGCCATGGTCATCGGCTATGACGTGGCCCGCCGCGTGCTGGAAGCCTGCGGCGGGTATTCACCTCACAACGAAGCAGGCTGGCACTCCACCGGAACGTGTGGCGTGTTCGGCGCTGCAGCGGCCTGCGCCCGCTTGCTCAAACTCGACAGCGAACAAACCGCTTCCGCGCTCGGTCTAGCGGCCAGCATGAGCGGCGGATTGTGGGCGTTCATTCATGACGGTGCCGACAGCAAAAAACTGCACGCCGGACGCCCTGCCGAGGGCGGTGTGCTGGCGGTGTTGCTGGCCCGTGAAGGCGTAACCGGCCCCGCACGGATTTTCGACGACGTGTGGGGCGGATTTCTGCGCACCCTGGCGCGCGACACAGCCCAACCTCAGGCACTGACTGCGGATCTGGGGGAGGTCTGGAAACTCGCCCGCTGCTCCATCAAGCCTTACGCCGCCTGCCGGGGCACCCATTCCGCTATCGACGCCATCGGGGACTTGCTCAGCGAGCTGAGGATCACGGCGGATGAGATCGAAACCATCGACGTCAGCGCCAGCGAGTTTCTGGTGGGCATGTGCGCAGGCATCGACACCACCACCCTGGCCGCATCGCAAATGAGCCTGCCCTATGCGCTGGCCGTGCGCTGCCTGTTGGGTCATGCCGGGCTGGATGCCTACGAAAAAGCGCTGCGCACCGACCCGGACGTACTTGGCTTCATGCAGCGTATTGAAATGCACAGCGATGCGTCTCTTGCACCGCTGGATGAACCACGTCTGACCCTGACCGGCAAGGACGGCCGCAGCGCCTCCCGGCAAGTCCAAAACCCGCTGGGCGGCCCACTCAACCCCATTGGCGATGACGCCTTGCTGGAGAAGTTTCGCTCACTGGCAATTCGCGCGTTGCCGGTTACCCAGGTCGAACGCATCGCCCATCTGTGCATGACCCTGGACCAACAAACAGATCTGTACGAACTGCTGGAGCTTTTGCGCAGCCCATGAAGGCCTGCTGCCCTGGCCAAAAATCCCGACTCTCGATCTTCCGGTCGGATTTGGCTGGCCGGGTCTGCTCGCAGGAATCGAGTGGACGAGGAGGTTATTCAGTGGCTGATGTTGTGGGACCGGCTTGAGCCGGGAGACCGCATCTCCGGCAATAGAGAAGCAGTGGATGTACCCGACTCTTCCCGGCTAAAGCCGGTCCCACGAGCTTGCGCATTACCCTCCGAAATACCGCCGACAACCTGTCACTCCTTCTTGCGATACCCCTCGACGATGGCCGAGAAGTCCTTGCCGCCGTCGCCGCGCAGGCTCATGGCCTGATACAACTGTTGGGCTACGGCGCCGAGGATCACCGGCTGGTGTGCGGTGCGCGCCGCCTCGGTGGCCAGGGCCAGGTCCTTGAGCATCAACTCAGCACCGAAGCCGCCGGTATACCCCCGCGCAGCCGGGGCGGTTTCGACGATGCCAGGCCACGGGTTGTACGCTTCGGAGCTCCAGCAACGTCCCGTCGAGCTGTTGATGATGTTGGCCAGAATCCCGGTGTCGATGCCCAACGAGTTGCCCAGCGCCATAGCCTCGGCCACGCCGATCATGGAAATGCCCAGCAGCAGGTTGTTGCAGATTTTTGCGATCTGTCCGGTGCCGATGTCGCCGCAATGCACGAGGGTCTTGCCCATTTTCGCCAGCACGGGTTTGAGCACTTCAAAGTGTTCGGCACTGGCACCGACCATGAACGTCAGCGTCCCGGCCTGAGCACCACCGGTGCCGCCGGAGACCGGGGCATCCCCCAGCGTTACACCTTGTCGGGCGGCGATGGCGGCGATGTCGCGGATGGTCTGCGGGTCAATGGTGCTGCAATCCACAGCCGGCACGCCTGCGCCAATCCCCGCCAACACGCCGTCCTCCCCCAGATATACGCTGCGCACATGAGCGGCAGCCGGCAGCATGGTGATCACCAGCTCCGCGCCTTGGGCGGCATGTTTGGGGGATTCGCTGATGCGTGCGCCCGAGGTGGCCAGATCATTCAAGACAGCGGTGTTCAGATCGAACAGGTGCAGATGATGCCCGGCCTTGAGCAGGTTGCGAGCCATCGGCGCGCCCATGTTACCCAAGCCGATGAAGGCGATTTTCATGGTTGTTCTCCTTGGCAGCGTTTTGAACGGTCACCGCAAACTGATCGTGGTATTCACCCCGTCATTGACGCTGTCGTCGTCGAACCAGCGGCTGGTGACAGTCTTGGTTTGAGTGTAGAACTGCACCACTTGTTTACCATACGGGCCGAGGTCGCCCAGCTTGGAACCCCGGGAGCCCGTGAAGCTGAAGAACGGCACCGGCACCGGGATGGGAATGTTGATGCCCACCTGGCCGACGTCGATTTCGCTCTGGAACTTGCGCGCCGCCGCGCCACTCTGGGTAAACAGGCCGGTGCCGTTGCCATAAGGGTTGGCGTTGACCAGTTCGATGGCTTGATCCAGGGTGTCGACTTCCAACACCACCAGCACCGGGCCGAAGATTTCCTGGGTGTAGATCTGCATGTCGGTGGTCACACCGGAAAACAGCGTCGGGCCGACAAAGTTGCCGTCTTCAAACCCCGGCACCTTGACGTCACGCCCGTCCAGTTCCAGCTTCGCGCCTTCGCGCACGCCGCTTTCAATCAGGTCAAGAATCCGCTGCCTGGCGCGTCTGGAGATCACTGGCCCCACATCGGTGCCCGCCTCGCTGCCTGCGTTGACCTTGAGTTTTTGCGCCAGGGCTTTCAGGTCCGGCAGCCACTCTTTCGCCGCGCCCACCAGCACCACCACGGACGTGGCCATACAGCGCTGGCCTGCCGCGCCAAAACCGGCGCCCACCAAAGCGTTCAGGGTCTGTACGCGGTTGGCATCGGGCAGCACCACCGCGTGATTTTTCGCGCCCATCATCGCCTGCACCCGCTTGCCATGTTCACCCGCCAGCTTGTACACGTGGGTGCCAACCGCCGTAGAACCGACAAAAGAGACAGCCTTGATATCCGGGTGCATGCAGATCGCATCCACCACCGATTTGCCGCCATGCACCACGTTAAGCACACCCGCTGGAACACCCGCTTCAACCGCCAGTTCCACCAGCAGCATGGTGGACATGGGGTCCTGTTCGGAAGGCTTGAGCACGAAGGTGTTGCCGCAGGCGATGGCCATGGGGAACATCCACAGGGGAATCATCGCCGGGAAGTTGAACGGTGTGATCCCGGCGCAAACGCCGATGGGTTGGCGCAAGGTGTAAGTGTCCACGCCGCTGGCGACGTTCTCGGAAAACTCACCCATTTGCAGCGTGCCGATGGAGCAGGCGTGTTCGACCACTTCCAGGCCGCGAAAGATATCGCCCTCGGCATCGGCCAGGGTTTTGCCCTGCTCGGCGCTCAGCACGGCGGCAATGCGTGGCGAGTGTTCACGAATCAATGCCTGCAACTTGAGCATGATGCGCATGCGTGTGCCGATGGGCGTCAGGCGCCAGGTTTTGAACGCGTTCTGCGCGGCGGCAACGGCAGCGTCGACTTCGGCATCGGTAGCAAACGGCACCTGGGCGAGCACGTGCTGGGTGGCCGGGTTGACGACGTCGTGCCATTCGGCGCTTTGGGACACAACCCACTCGCCGCCGATCAGCATTTTGACTTGGGCAGGCGTGCCTGATGAGGTGCTGGTCATAAATCCCTCCGCTTATTGTTGTTGTGTGTGTGCACCTAAGCCGAACGGTATGCGTAGACAGCGGGCCGGACGGCTTGCCCTCGCCGCCTTGCGTTCGTGAGCGCCAGCAAGGAGGCTTCCCACTGTTGGTTCAGGCCTGAAGTTGGAGTATAGATGTGCAAACTTCTAACAAGAATGCTCATAAAAGCAGGATCAACATGCAAAAAAACATTGCCTCCCTGGGTCTTCTCAATTGGGATGACTTGAAGTTTTTCCTTGAGGTGGCCCGCACGCGCAAGGCCAGTCTGGCGGCAAAACGCCTGTCGGTGGACTACACCACGGTGTCGCGGCGCATCAGTTCTCTGGAGGGTTCGCTGGGGACATTGTTGTTCGAAAAGTCCCGCAACAACGGTTTTGTGCTCACCGCCGAGGGCCAGCGCTTGCTGGGCTATGCCGAGTCCATCGAAAGCACGCTGCACATGGCCTGCGAACAGGTGTCAGGCGCCAGCATGGCGTTGTCCGGACACATCCGCATGGGCTGCACCGAGGGCTTCGGCAGTTTTTTCATCACGCCGCAGCTGAGCCATTTTCTGGACAGCTACCCGCAAATCTCCGTCGACATACTGCCCCTGCCGCACTTCATCAGCCTGTCCAAGCGCGAAGCCGACATCGTGATCGCCCTGGAACGCCCGGAACACGGGCCGTATGTCTGCTGCAAGCTGTGCGATTACACCCTGCGGCTGTATGCGACGCCGTCCTACCTGGACAATCACCCGCCACTGCGCACCACCGCCGACCTCGCCGCACATACCTTCATCAGCTATGTCGACGACCTGGCGTTCAGCTCGGAACTGCTCTACCTGAGCAACCTGTTGCCCGGCGCCCAGGCCCAACTGCGCAGCACCAGCGTCATCGCCCAATATCAGGCGGCACTGCAAGGTCGGGCACTGGCCATCCTGCCGTGCTTTCTCGCGTCGCAGGATTCACGGCTGGTGCCGGTGCTGGAAGAGGAGGTGAACATTACGCGCCACTTCTGGATGTACTGCCGGGAGGATTTGAGGAAGCTCAAGCGGATCACCTTGCTGTGGGATTACATTCGGCAGGTGACGGAGTTGAATCGGCCGCTGTTGCTGGGGGAGGCACGAGAGGTAAGGTTTGCGGACTCACTTACGCTTCAGGCATCGCTTTGATGGTCGCCACGCCCGCCTGCTCCCGCGCCAGCCACGCCTGGGTTTCGCTCAATCCGATGGGGCGAGAGAACAAATAGCCTTGCGCCCAGACACAGCCCAGACGCTTGAGCGCGGCCAGTTCGTCTTCGGTTTCCACGCCTTCGACGATGCATTCAAGCTGCATGTCGTGGCTCAGGGCGAGCAGGGATTTGACGATTTTAACGCTGGCAGGGTTCAGATGAATGCCGGTGACAAAACTGCGATCGACCTTGAGTTTGGTCAGCGACAACGCATGAATCTGGCTGAGACTTGAATAACCGGTGCCAAAATCGTCCAGGGAAATACCGCAGCCCCTCTCCCGCAACAGAGCAATGGCCCGCTGGGTTTGCGCCAGGTCCTGGATCACGGCCGTTTCGGTGATTTCCAGGTCCAGACAATACGGATCGAAGCCACTGTTGCTGATGGCCTGCGCAATCTGTTGCACGGCTTCTGCCGATCCGCAGTCGTGAGCAGAAAGATTAAAGGACAGACGAATGCCATGCGGCCAGGTGGCGGCAGCCTTCAGCGCCTGCTTCAAGAGGGGGATCGTGAGCCGGTTGATCAAACCAATGCGCTCGGCAACGGGGATGAACTCGCTCGGAGGTACGTGACCCAACTCAGGACTTGTCCAGCGGCCCAAGGCTTCAAAGGCAACGGTGAGCTGGGTACGGATGTCGACGATGGGCTGAAACACCACATGGAATTCTGTATCCAGGTCAGCCCGGCGCAATGCCTGTTCGGTGAGCCCTTCGCGATTGAGCTGCCGACGGTGCTCGGCGCAAAACAGGCTGACGTTGCCGGGCCTGTGGCGCTTGCTTTGATACAGCGCGTAATCCGCGTATTCGTAGACCTGCGTGTCATCCGACGCAAGATCCGGAAACGTCGCAATCCCCAGCGACGCGCTGATCTGGATCGGAATGTCCACCAACAGGAACGGCTCGCGCATTCTGGCGCAAAGCTTCTCGCCAAACGCCCGAAGCTGTTGATCACTCTGGGCATCGGTGATAATCAACGCAAACTCGTCACCGCCCAGCCTGGCCAGATGCACGCTCTCATCGAGCAGGCCCGATAAACGCTGGCCGACCTGGTACAACAACTTGTCCCCGACACTGTGACCGTAAAGATCGTTGACTGGTTTGAACCCGTCCAGATCAATCAGGCCCACCGCCAGCCGCACGTCTTGCACTTGCGCTTTGGAGAGCATCATTTCGAGGCTGGAAAAGAACTGCCGACGATTGGCCAGGCCCGTCAGGCTGTCCTCATTGGCAAGACGGCGGTTTTCGTCACTGAGCTTTTCCGTGCGTGCCTGCATGTTGACCAGTCGGGTGAAGTCGACGTACTGGTCCTTGAGAATCGACAGCATTGCGATGGACACAAAAAGCACATTGATCGCGGTGGCAATGAACGTGATGTTGTTGGTGGTGGCAAAAAACACCACGAAGGCAATGTTCACGACCGCCGCCGTCGTCAGGGCAGCGGGAAGCAGATGCATCATGCAGAAAATGCAGGCGATGACCGTGATCGCCATGTAAAACGCGACGTGGGCCTGGTTGTGTACATCGCCGTATGGAACCAGCGCCAGCGACCATGCGGTGAAACCGGCCGCAACGAAGAGCGACAACCGATTGGTGCGGTTGAGCGCGGCGAGCATTATTTCCTGCGTGGGCGGTGCGCGCCGACATGAACGCCACCACAGGGCCGCCCGCGTCGCGCAAAAAACAACCATGACCGCCGGGCAATACACCACCAGCCAGCGGGGAGCCAAAGCGTAATGGGTAGCCGCAAGGGCCAGACTGTTGACCAGCAGGATGAAGTACATCATCGGCAGTTGCCGAGACAGCGCGATGTATTGCGCCTTGAGCAAGCCGGGGTTGTTACGAGGCGCGGACATCAATGCCCAAAAACTGCCGAGCAGACTTCTCTTCATCGCGGGGTGGCTCTGAATGCAGGCGGGTGAAAACCGACCGGATGATCTTTTCCGGTTTGGGCCAGGAACTGGGTTGACGATGGGCTCTTCAATTCGTTTCGGCTGCGCCGGGGTTTTCTTCAGTTTTTTCCGACGGCCAGCCAGGCTCAGAAAGATGAGCGATTCAGGTAGCAGCGGCTACTTCGCGCTACCCAAGCCAAAACTGCGTGACAGACCGGCAAGCCCGCCGGGGGTCAGGCGCAGCGCCCGGGAGTCCAGATGCCGAGCCACCCAGCCGCGCTTGAGCATCAACGCCAGCATTACCGCCCCCAGCGCCCCACCAATATGGGGTGAGCGCTCGCTCCAGTCCATGCAGGGGTACGCCGTGCGCCTGCGCTGTCGGGTCAATGCCTGCACGTCAATCCCCAACCCTGCCAGCAACAGCGATCCCTTCTCTGTCACCCGGTAGTCCCGCTCGTGACTTTCGATCCACTTCGAGGCAAGCAACCCATCGTGCAGCCTGACCGCCAACTCGCCCGCGCAATGGTCGTAGCACGTGCGCGCGTAACGCAGGGCCGAGGGTGTAGAAGGCTCGAAGACGGGCGCAGGAACATCAGCCAGGAACAACAATGCCTCCAGCGCCGCGGCCACTTTCGAATGAGCCAATCGGTAGTAGCGATGCCGACCCTGAACCATCAACTCAACCAGCCCCTGCTCACGCAGACGGCTGAAATGGCTGCTGGCCGTCGAGGCACCGATCTCGGCAACAGCCGCCAGTTCCGTTGCGGTGCGCGCATGGCCGTCCAGGAGACTGCAGAGCATCTTTGCCCGGGCCGGATCAGCAATGGCGCCGGCAATGCTGGCAAGACTGGTGTCCGCGTGGTGTGCATCCATGATTCGTTCAACCCCGAAGCGTCCCGTGTTGCGCCCATCATACTGGCCGCATTCACAGGAAAGGAGTCAACGATGCTTCAAACACCTTTTTTTGGCCGCAAGGTCGTGGCGGCGGCGTTCGTGCTGGCCATGTTTGGCTGGGGGATCGGTTTTTATGGGCCGCCGATCTTCATGTACGCGGTCATCGAGCGCACCGGCTGGAGCGTGCAGCTCTGCTCGGCGGCGGTCACTGTGCATTTCCTTGCGGGCACTCTCGTGGTGGTGAACCTGCCACGGCTGTACCGTCTTGTGGGCGTGGCGCGAATCACTGTCTCGGGCGCGCTGCTGTTAAGTGTCGGCGTGTATGGCTGGTCCATTGCAACCCAGCCTTATCAGCTGTTCATTGCCGCCATGTTGAGTGGATTTGGCTGGGTGACACTGGGCGCGGCGGCGGTCAATTCGATCATCGCGCCCTGGTATGTGGTCAAACGCCCCGCTGCACTGGCAATGGCCTATAACGGCGCCAGTATGGGCGGAGTGGTGTTTTCATCGGTCTGGGTGGCGCTGATCAGCGCTATGGGGTTCAGCCATGCCGCGCTGATGGTCGGGGCGCTGTCGGTGGTCGTCATCGGGGCTTTGTCGCTGTGGGTCTTTCGCTACACGCCGGACCAACGGGGACAGTTTCCCGACGGTTCCAGCGCCGCCGCGCCCGCGCCGAGCGTTGTGATGCCCAAGGCCAGCGTCAGGCTGTGGGGCAATCGGCAGTTCATGACCCTGGCGGCGGGCATGTCACTGGGGTTGTTCGCGCAGATCGGCTTGATCGCTCATTTATTCCTGCTGCTGACGGCGCAGCTTGACGCACAGCAGGCTGGCCTGGCCATGGGCGTGGCCACCGCCAGTGCGATCGTGGGGCGAACGCTCGTAGGTTGGTTGATGCCGATAAACGCCAATCGCCGCACTGTGGCATGCCTGAGTTACGGGGTGCAGTTGCTCGGCAGTGTCGTCCTGATCGGTGCAGGGGATTATCCGGCGCTGGTTTGGGTGGGCGTCGCTTTATTTGGCGCAGGCATCGGCAATGCGACATCGCTGCCGCCGTTGATCGCGCAAACCGAGTTTGCCCAGCAACAGACCCAACGCGTGGTGGCCTTGATCGTGGCCATTGCCCAAGGCTGCTACGCCTTTGCGCCTGCGGTGTTTGGCGCAGTGTTCACGATGACCAACGGAGCGCAATCGGGAACACGGCTGTTTGTGCTGGCGGCAGTGCTCGAGGTATTGGCGATTGTGCTATTTGCGTTGGGTGGCAAGGCGCGGATCGCAAGAGCGCCCGTTTTAGATGAGGTGTTGTAGGACCGGCTTCAGCCGGGAGGAAGCCGGGACATTCGCACCGGCTGAGTCGTCAGAACTTTTGTCCTCCTGGCTAAAGCCAGTCCTACACACGGGTTGCCATCAATGCAGCGAACTTGCCCGCCCTTTCGCCACATCCTCTGCTTTGACCTCGCCATTGCTCTGCCCGAAACGGCGCAGAACGAAGGTGCTGACCGCCGCGAGCTCAGTGTCGTTGTAGGCTCGAGCGAAGTCGGGCATGCGCTGATCGACACGTCGTGCGCCTTGGCTGTGACCGCCCAGTAGCGTGGCCATCAGGTTGGTGCCCGCCGGGTCGTTGACCGTCTTCAAGCCCGCCAACGTGGCGACGGGGGATTGGTTGCCGGTGCCGTCCAGGCGGTGACATGCGACGCACGAGTCCGTGAAGATCTTGTGCCCCAGGCCTTTGTCAGCCTGATCGTTGATCGCCGCCATTGGCCGTGGGATACCTTCGCTGCGCGCTGGCGTGGACTTCAGGTACACCGCGATCGCGTTCAGGTCGGCCGGCGTGAGAAAGCGCAGGCTGTGTTCAACGGCATCGGCCATCGGGCCACCCGCGCCACCGTAACCCGGCGCATAACCCTGGGACAGGTAACTGACCAGCGCTTCCTGCGGCCAGGCGCCGATGCCGTGTTGGGTATCGGAACTGATGTTGTAGGCGCGCCAGTTGCCCAGTTCACCACCGGCCAGTGATTTGCCGGAGCTCATGGCCTGGAAGACATTGCGCGGGGTGTGGCATTCACCGCAGTGTCCCGGGCCTTGCACCAGGTACGCGCCGCGATTCCATTCTGCCGATTGCTGGCTGTCCGGTACGAAGCGCTCGTTATCGGCGAACACGGCGTTCCAGAAGAACATGCCCCAGCGCTGGTTGAACGGGAACGACAAGTCGTTTTCCGGCGGTTTCTGGCTGACCGGCTCAAGGCTGAACAGGTAGGCCTTGATCGCCAGAATGTCTTCACGCGGCATCAAGGTGTAGGACGTGTACGGGAACGCCGGGTAGTAATGCTTGCCGTCCTTGCCGACACCTTTTTGCAAGGCGCTGACGAACTCGTCATCGGTCCAGTTGCCGATCCCGGTTTCTTTGTCGGGCGTGATGTTGGGCGAGTAGAGCGTGCCGATTGGCAGCTTGAATTCCAGGCCGCCCGCATACGGCTTGCCGCCGGGCGTCACGTGGCAGGCCACGCAGTCGGCCGCGCGGGTCAGGTATTGGCCTTTTTCGATCAGGGCCTGATCGGCTGCGGGTTGTGCAGCCTGGGCCGCCAGCCCGAAGCCTGCACCCAGCAGGGCGAGCGCATAGTTAAACACTTTCATAACGGCGCTCCTTAAACAGTGAAATAGCCGAAACGGCTCAGTGGAAGACGACGCTCACGCACGTTCGAAGCGGCGTACAACGCGTTGACCAATGCGGCGGCAGCCGGTACAGCGCCGGTCTCCCCGACTCCGCCAGGGCTTTCGGTGCTCGGCATCAAGTGCACTTGCACGGAGGGCGCGTCGCTCATGCGGATCTGTCGATAAGCGTGGAAGTTGGTTTGCACCACCTGCCCCTTCTCGATGAGGATCTCGTTGAACAGCGCGGCGGACAGCCCGAACAGCGTGCCGCCTTCCATCTGCGAAGCCACTGAAGTGGGGTTGTTGACGAAGCCGCAGTCGACGACGGTGATCAGCCGCTTGATGCGCATGCCTTTGTCGCCCTGCATTTCCAGCTCGACCACGGTGGCAACGAAGCTGCCAAACACGGCGCTCACGGCAACACCACGGCCTTGACCGGCTGGCAGCGGCGTTTTCCAGTCAGCCAGTTCCGCCGCTTTTTTCAGCACGGCCTGGGCCCGTGGCTGGTCTTGCATCAGGCTCAAGCGGTACGCCACCGGATCGACCTTGGCGTTGTGCGCCAGTTCGTCGATGAAAGATTCCACCGCATACGTACTGCGCAACGGCCCTACGCCGCGCCACCAGGAAACCGGGATGACGTCCGGGTCCTGCCGGATGTAGCGCACTTGCAGATCGGCCAGCTTGTAGACCGGATCAATGGCCACTTCCACGGCATCGCCATCGACGCCGTTTTCAGGCAGCTTGCCGATGTACGCGGCCATGACCGAAGCGCCGGCAATGCGATGTTCCCAGCCCACCGGACGCAGGTCCTTGTCCAGCGCCGCGTTCAGGCGGTCGACGTAATGCGGGCGATAGCGGTCGTGGGTCATGTCCTCTTCCCGGCTCCAGATCAGCTTGATCGGGTAGCTCAGTTGGCGGGCAATGTCCACGGCCTGAAAAATGAAGTCTGACTCCAGCCGACGACCAAAGCCGCCACCGATCAACTGGTTGTGGATAACCACTTTATCCACAGGCATACCGCACACTTTCGCCGCGCCCATCTGGGCAAAGGTCGGCGCCTGGCAACCCACCCACAGCTCACATATGTCCGGGCGCACGTGAGCCACGCAGGTCATGGGCTCCAGCGGCGAGTGGGACAGGAACGGCTGCTCATAGACGGCTTCGAAATGACTCGACGCGTTTTTCAGCGCGGCGCCGATATCGCCGGTCTGCTTGGCGAATACGCCGTCTTTGGAGCTGGCGTCGAGCAGGGCTTTGTCCAGCTGGGCAGAGTTGACCGCCGCGTGCGGGCCCAGGTCCCAGTCGATTTCCAGCGCCTTGAGCGCTTGCTGGCACGACCAGAAGTTGGTCGCAGTGACTGCAACCGCGTTGTCCAGACGCACCACATCGCGCACGCCCGGCACCTTGCGCGCCGCGTCTTCGTTTTTCACGCCACGCAGCTTGCCGCCAAACACCGGACAGGTCAGCGTCGACGCGATGAGCATGTCGGGGATTTTCAAGTCGATGGTGAACTGCGCCGAGCCATTGACCTTGTGCGGCGTGTCCAGCCGTTGTGCCGGTGTGCCCAACAGTTTGAAGTCAGCCATGGCCTTGAGCGGCACATCGGTGGGCAATGGCAGAGCCGAAGCCGCTTGCACCAGGTCGCCATAAGCGGCTGTCTGGCCGTTCGGGCCGATGACCTGACCGTTTTCGGCACGGCATTGGCTCGGCGCGACCTTCCAGCGAATCGCTGCGGCCTGAACCAGCAACACCCGAGCGCTGGCGCCAGCACTGCGCAGCGGTTCCCAGGCGTAACGGGTGGACGAAGAACCGCCCGTGGCCTGGAACTGCAACACATTGTCGGTGTAGAGCGCAGCGTTGGGCGGCGCTTCTTCGATGCTGACCTGGCTCAGCGGCACTTCCAGTTCTTCAGCCACCATCATGGCAATACCGGTCTGGACGCCCTGGCCCATCTCGATTTTTGGCGAGATGACGGTGACATGCCCGTCACGGCCCACGCGCACGAACGCCCCAAAACCCGCTGAGGCCCCGTCACCGAGCCGTCCGGCACTGACCGCTTCGGCGGCGAAGCTGCGATTGGCCATCGGCGGCAGCCAAGTACTGATCACCAGCCCGCCCAAAGACAGCGCGCCACCCTTGAGCAGCCCGCGACGCGAGACCGTCGAGGCAGATCCTTTTACATCTGACATGGTGACTTCCTTCAGGCTTGGCTGACGCTTTTGATGGCGGCACGAATACGCGTATACGTCGCACAACGGCACAGATTACCGGCCATGGCCGTGGTGATCTGTTCATCATTGGCATCCGGATGCGCCTGCAGAAGTGCCACGGCAGACATGATCTGGCCGGGCTGGCAGTAACCGCATTGCACGACTTCATGGGCCAGCCAGGCCTTCTGCACTTCCTGACCTACAGGCAACTCACCCACGGCTTCGATGGTCGTGACCTTGCGCCCGGCGACGGCACTCACCGGCAGCACGCAGGAACGCACCGCCTGGCCATCCAGATGAACCGTGCAAACGCCGCACTGGGCAATGCCGCAGCCATATTTGGTGCCGGTCAGACCCACGACATCGCGCAGGACCCAGAGCAGCGGCATGTCGGGATCGACATCCAGCTCATGTTCCTGACCATTGATCAGTAGTTTTTGCATCACAAAGCCTCTGGCATTCATCACGGTTAACCGCTGATGCGTCGCCTGGGCAACGCTGGTCCACAGCGGTTTCGGTTCTATTCGTTGGCTCCTCGGGGCGTTGCCGGGGACGCTTTATAAACAGCACGACCATCGGGGCCGGAGCGGATCCGGTCCAATGAACGGTAAAAAGATAGGCTGAGGGCTAATAGTACTCTTGTGCCACCAACTGACGGAATGCCTATAAGTCCGGCATTTGAATCGATTCAGCCCGTGGGGCCGCGCGCGTGGCTTTCCGGCTTGCCCGTCAATAGTCGCTCCTCTGACTTTTCGGCCCGCGATTAGTTTAGAAATTTCTGAACTATGGATTTGAGCTTTCCTATTCTTTGTCTGCGTGATGCCCCCCTAAGATCACCCTCATTGAGACCGCTCCAAAGAGACCGGCCCGCCGATTACGCTTCCCTTCGCTACTGCCCGCTGTTCTTTACTCCGACCATCGCCATGGCCGGGTTGCGTCAGTCGCGTGTGTAATCGTTGAGGTCGTTTGATGAAACTGGATATTTTCCGCACGCTTTGGGGCTACAGCGCCAGCAAAGGCCAGGCGCTGGAGGAGTTGCTCAAGGCTGGCTTCGACGGCATGGAAGCCCGTCTGCCGCTGGGCGCTGCCGAGCGTGCCGAGTTCGCCGCGTTCCTGCGGGCCAACCGCGTGGGGTACATCAGCACCGTCTTCACGGCCTACGATGTGCTGCCGGAGCAGTCGGCCAGCGTTGCCGAACACTTGGCGGATCTGGACAAGAAACTGGGCTGGGCGGGCGAGTTGACGCCGCGCTTCGTCAACGTGCTGGCTGGCAACGACCGCTGGCCAATGCCGCAGCAAGTGGACTTCTTCGGGCAGGCGCTGGAACTGGCGCGCAAGCATGACCAGGTGTGTTCCTTTGAAACCCACCGCTCTCGCTCGCTGTTCAATCCCTGGATCACCCTGGAGCTGATTCGCCAACTGCCCGACTTGTTGTTCACCAGTGATATCAGCCACTGGGTCGTCACGTGCGAGCGCCTGCTCAACGATCCGGAAGACGACCTCAGCGCGTTCATCGAGCGGGTGCATCACATTCAGGCACGAGTCGGTTACGACCAGGGCCCGCAAGTGCCTCACCCCGCCGCGCCGGAATATTCAAAAGAGCTGGCCTTCCATCAGCAGCACTGGGAAGCCATCTGGCGCTCGCAGCAGGCGCGGGGCTATCAGGTCAGCACGCTGACCCCGGAGTTCGGTGCCGACGGTTATCTGCATCACCTGCCCTTCACCAACGTTCCAGTGGCGGATCTGTGGTCGCTGAACGTGTGGATGGGCCAGACCGAACGTGAACACTTCGAAAAATTCACCCATTCGACCCGTCGTTAAAGGAGCGTCTTCGTCATGCCTGATCACACTCACGCCGGGGTGGCCTCGGTCGCGGCCAACTTCAGCAGCATCCCGGTCGTAGACATCGCCGGTCTGTTCAGCACCGATCTGGCGCAGCGCCAGGCCGTGGCCGATGAACTCGGCGCGGCAGCACGGGAGGTTGGCTTCCTCTACATCAAGAATCACGGCATCGAGCAGCGGCTGATTGACGATTTGCGTCAGGCGGCCAAGGACCTGTTCGCTCAGCCCATCGACTACAAGATGCAGCATTACATCGGCACCTCCCGCAGCCATAAAGGCTTCGTCCCGGAAGGGGAAGAGGTGTATGCCAAAGGCAAGCCCGATCACAAGGAAGCGTTCGACATCGGTTTCGAAGTGGGCGACGACGATCCGCTGGTGATCGCCAGGACGCCGCTGATCGGTGCCAACGAATGGCCGGATCTGCCGGGCTTCAAGCCTTCGGTTCAGGCCTACTACGCCGCTGTTTTTGCCCTGGGTCGTCGCCTGTTCGATGGCTTTGCTTTGGCGCTGGGTCTGGAGGAGGGATATTTCGATGCCATGGTTACCCGCCCACCTTCAAAGCTGCGCCTGATTCACTACCCCTTTGACGACGCCGCCCAGGACGCGCCCGGCATTGGTGCGCACACCGACTACGAGTGCTTCACGATCTTGCTGGCCGACAAACCGGGCCTAGAAGTGATGAACGATCAGGGCCAATGGATCGACGCACCGCCCATTGAAGACGCGTTCGTGGTGAACATTGGCGACATGCTGGAAGTGATGACCGCTGGTACGTTCGTTGCAACCGCACACCGGGTCAGAACCGTCAGCGAGGAGCGTTACTCGTTCCCGCTGTTCTACGCCTGCGACTTTCACACCCAGATCAAGCCGCTGCCGCAGTTTTCCGAAAAAGGCGACACGCAGGATGGCCAGGGTTACGAACCGATCACCATTGGCGAACACATGTTCGGCCAAGCCCTGCAAACCTACTCCTACCTGCGCAGGAAAGTAGAGAGCGGCGAACTCAAGCTGTATGAAAAAGCCCGCAAGCCTTCGAGTTTCGGCCATTTGAAGCATCAGAAAACGGAGCCTTCCTGATGCCCCTGAAGCCCTGTGACGCATGACTGAATCACCTGATTTCAACCCAACCGTGCCCTACCTTTCCACCTCGGAGTCACCGACGATGCGCAATAAAAAGAACCTCGCTGTCCGCTTGACCGTGCTGGCCGCCGCCGTGCTCGGCGCGACCCTGGCACACGCCGCGACCACCGGGACGCCGGGCGTGTTCAAAGTCGGTATGGAGATCACCTATCCGCCATTCGAATCCTATGACGAGAAGAAAAACGTCGTCGGCTCCGACCCCGAGCTGGCGCGCATGCTCGCCAAGCACATGGACCTCAAGGCAGATTTCGTCGACACCAAGTTTTCCAGCCTGATCCTGAGCCTTAACGCCGGGCACTACGACGCCATCATTTCCGGTATGTACATCACCCCGGAACGCCAGACTCAGGCGCAGACCATTGCCTATGCCAAAACCGGCGCGGCGATCATGGTTCTCAAAGACAGCCCGATCAAACCCAAAGTGCCGGAAGACCTTTGCGGCCTGAAAGTCGGCCTGGAAAAAGGCACCACCTGGGTGGCCCAGTTCAACAAGCTGTCGACTGATTACTGCGTGCCCAACAACAAGGGCGCGATCTCGGTCAGCGAATTCCCGTCCGCGCCGGAAGTCACTCAGGCGCTGTTGTCTGGCAACGTTCAGGCCCAGGTGGAAATCGATGGTGCTGCCGGGATGATCGCCGAACGCACCAAAGGCCGTGTCGTGGTCAGCACCGAACATTCGATCTATCAGCAAACTCTGGGCATCTACGTGAAGAAGGGCAACGAAGCACTGTATCAGGCGCTGCTCAAGGCCTTCGATGAAACCAAAAAATCCGGTGAATACGCGGCACTGCTGAAGAAGTACAACCTGGAAGAACCGGGCAACTGATCCACCGCATTAAACGCCTCAGACAGTAGAAGCGCGCCTGCTCGGGACCGGGCCTATCAGACGATGACCTATCGTCTGCTCAACCCCGTCTCGGGCACGCGCGCTTCCATGCAATGACGCGTACCCGAACGCTTGAGGTGTACATGCAATTCGAATGGTCCTACTTTTTTTCTCTGTTTTCGGTACCGGACTTCTGGGAGTCCTGTGTCACCGTGATCCAGCTCAGCGCCCTTGCCTGGTTCATCGGCATGCTGCTGGGTTTCCTGCTGGCATCGGCCAAGTTGTCGACGTCACGCTGGGTACGCGTTCCCGCGTCGATTTATATCTGGTTCTTTCGCAGCGTCCCGCTGTTGGTGTTGGTGGTCTTCGTCTACAACCTGCCGCAGATGTTTCCGTTTACCCGTAGCGTGCTGTCCAACCCGTTTTATTCCGGCCTGTTCGCATTGGTCGTGACGGAAGCGGCGTACATGGCGGAGATCCATCGCGGTGGCCTGATCTCCGTGGCCAAGGGCCAGAAGGAAGCGGGTCGTGCGCTGGGTGTGGGTTTCATCGGTTTGCAGCGCTTGATCGTGATCCCGCAAGCCTTTCGGATTTCCCTGCCAACGCTGATCAACGAATACATCACCGTGGTCAAACTGACCTCCCTCGTCTCGGTGATTTCCCTGACCGAGCTGCTTACGGTTGGCCAGCGCCTGTACGCACAAAACTTTCTGGTCATGGAAACCCTGTCCGCAGTGGCGGTGTATTACGTGCTGATCGTCACGGTGTTCGGCTGGCTGTTCAGTTGGCTGGAACGGCACCTGGAATTGAATAACCGCAAGCCGCAAACCCTGGACGATGCCAGCCTGACCCGGCTGCGCTCAAGCCTTGCATCGCCGTCCCTGCGAGCATCCGAAGCCAACGCCACGGGCGCTGCGCCTGCCCTGCAACTGCGCGGCATTCATAAAAGCTACGGGCATCATGAAGTGCTCAAGGGCATCGATCTGGAAGTGATCAGCGGCCAGGTGATTTCAATTATTGGCCCGTCCGGCTCCGGCAAGACGTCGTTGATTCGCACGGTCAATGGCCTGGAAAGCATCGACAAGGGCGAGATCATCCTGTTCGGCGAAAGCTTCATTCACGCCGGTGACAAAGCGAATAACCCACAGATCCGACGCGGCGTGCAGCGCATCGGCATGGTGTTCCAGAACTTCAACCTGTTCCCGCACCGGACGATTCTCGACAACGTCACGCTCGCGCCGCGTTATCACGGTCGGGACGCCACCGTGAGCGAACAGCGCGCCTACGCGCTGCTGGATAAAGTCGGCCTGCTGGCCCATGCGCACAAGTACCCGCATCAGCTGTCAGGCGGCCAGCAACAGCGCGTGGCCATTGCTCGCGCCCTGGCGATGGACCCGGACATCATGCTGTTCGACGAACCCACCTCGGCGCTGGACCCGGAACTGGTGGGCGACGTGCTGAAGGTGATCAGCGACCTGGCCAAAGAGGGCATGACCATGCTGATCGTGACCCATGAAATGGACTTCGCCCTGTCCATCTCCGACCGGGTGATCTTCATGGAAAACGGCGTAATCCAGGCCGACGCCGGCCCGAAAACCCTGCGCGCCGGTCAGGCCGGGGAGCGAGTCGTGCAATTTATGGGGTTGGCCAGTCAACACTGAAATCGTGTGACCGGCTTCAGCCGGGAAGGCTGGACGGTGGCCGGACGTGAGATGCCGTGCCACGCGGGAGCATCATTGATCGGCTAAACGCCGCCACATTCTGTAGGAGCGAGCTTGCTCGCGATTGGGTGGGGCAGTCGGAACCACTTCGACTGACGCGACGCAATCGCGAGCAATGTGGATCGCCACCCCGGTAGCTACAGGTCATGCAGCACACCCGGACACTGCGCAGTCACACTGAGCTGCGCCCCAAAAGTTAGACACCTATCCAGACTCGGGGCTGTTTCTACAGCTCCAGCATTAACCCACTCAAGCGTTTCACCTTGCGCCGCAAGGCTTCTTCGAACACCCCCTGACGCGGTTCGATCAGGCTGAACCAGTGTTTGGCGCGGGTGATGCCGGTGTAGACCAGTTCTTTGGTCAGCACCGGGTTCAACGCCTCGGGCAGGATCAGCGCCGTGTGGGCGAATTCCGAGCCTTGGGATTTGTGTACCGTCATGGCGTACACCGTTTCCACATCATTGAGCCGACTGGGCAAAACGAACCGCACCCCATCGCTGCCATCGTTACGCGGGAAGGCCACGCGCAACACGTGGTGGCTCGCCTCAACACCGTCGCGCTCCGGTAAACGCAAGGCGATGCCGATGTCGCCATTCATCAGCCCCAATCCATAATCATTGCGGGTCATCAAGACCGGGCGGCCTTCGTACCAATGCTGGTCGCTTTCGATCAACCCCGCGCTGAACAGCGCGCTGGTGATGCGCCGATTCAAACCCTCAACGCCCCAAGAACCTTTGCGCACTGCACACAACAACTGGAAGGCATCAAACGCCTCCAGCACCGAGCGCGCCCAACGGCTCCAGCATTCATCCTCCAGGGCGGCATCCAGCGGCGGACGCTGATCGGCCATCACGCCCAGATAATGCCGGTAACCCTGCGGGCCTTCGCTGCCGTGGCCGTCGAGCAACAGGCGCTCCAGGGCATGATCCTGCTCACCCTTGAGGGCAAGGGCGAACAAATCGTTGTGGCTGCGGGCGGCCAACAAGGCCCGCGCCGCTTCGACCTGCTGCTGATTCACCAAGCGGGATAACTGCCCGATGCCGCTGCCCTGCCCGAAGCGCCGGGAATGCCGCAACATCACCACTTGCTGGGCCAGCGGATGCTGCTGCGCGTCCCCTTGCTGCAAGCCGCTTTTGTTCAGGTCTTCGCCGCTGATTGTTTCCAGCCAGGCCTGGGTTTGCGGGCTGTAGAAACCTTTTTCCGCATCCCGACACAAATCCCCCAGCACCGCGCCGGCTTCCACGGAGGCCAGTTGGTCCTTGTCACCGAGCAAGACCATGCGCGCATGGGTCGGCAAGGCGTCAAGCAAATTGGCCATCATTTCCAGATCGATCATCGACGCTTCGTCGACCACCAGCACGTCCAGCGGCAACGGATTGCCCGCGTGGTGGCGGAAATGTCGGGTGCCCGGTCGGCTGCCCAACAGCCGGTGAACCGTGGTCACTTCACTGGGGATTTTCTGTCGCACGTCTTCGCTGACATCCAGCGTCTGCACTTGCTGGCTGATGGACTCGGTCAAGCGTGCCGCTGCCTTGCCGGTGGGCGCGGCCAGACGAATGCGCAGCGGTTGACCCGCTTGCACGGCAGGAGCCTGAAGGAGTGCCAACAGACGCACCACCGTGGTGGTCTTGCCGGTACCGGGGCCGCCGGTGATGATGCTGAACGCACCGCGAGTTGCCAGCGCGCACGCCAGCTTCTGCCAGTCGATCAACGCATCCGGTGCTGTATTCGCCGGGCCGAACAATCCATCCAGACGTTGCGCCAGATCCGCAGGCGCCACGTCCTGTTGCGCCAGTCGTTGCCGCAACGCCCTGTCGATGCGTCGCTCGTAAGTCCAGTAGCGACGCAGATACAGCCGCCGATCAGACAACACCAATGGCCGACGTTGGGCACTTTCACTCCCGTCATCGCCCCGCGCCACCAGCGCGCTGCCCAGCAACGCCTGGCACCAGGCCTCGCCCTCCAGCGCAACCAACAGCTGGGACGGCAGCAACATCGGACCGTCCTGCGCATCACCTTCCGGTGGCAGCGAGAGCGCGAAGTCCGGCTCTTTCAGGGTTTCATACAGGTCCAGGCAGACATGCCCGTGGCCCAACTGGTGACTGGTCAATGCGGCGGCCAGCAGCACTCGCGAATCCGCCGCCGGATCCAGCTCACTGAGGAACGCCACGAACGCCTTGTCCAGCGCTCGCAGCCAGCCGCGCTCAACCCAGCGTTCCAGCAAGAGCAGCAAATCGCTGACGCGAGTCAACGGCGCGAGGTCAGCCAGGCTCTGAGCATCCAGTGGCGTCGGCAACAGTTCAGCAAATGAACGGCTCATGCGAAGTCTCCCGTCAGGGCAAATTCCGGTGTTGATGATTTGCCCTGGAACAGCAGATCCAGACTCTCGATCAGCTCCCGTGGCGGCCGGGTGAAATACGCGCCCTGGCTGACGGAATGGTTGCCGCGCAGGAACAGATAAAGCGCGCCGCCCATGTGCCGGTCGTAGTCGTAATCGGCCAGCCGCGCCTTGAGCTGGCGATGCAGGGCGAGCAGATAAAGGACATATTGCAGGTCATAGCGGTTGTCGAGAATCGAGGCGACCATCGCGTCCTGGGTGTAGGCGTGGTCATCGACGCCAAGCCAGTTGGACTTGTAATCCGCAACGTAGAAACGACCTTCGTGTTCAAAGGTCAAGTCGATGAAGCCCTTGAACATACCGTTGAGCGAGACCGTTTCCGCCGCCGCACGTGGCGCGTTGCCGTGGGTGTGAAGTCGCACGAGACTGTCCATTCGTGCCACATCGACCTTGTGGCAGGCGAACCAGAATTCCATCTCGATGCGGTACTGATTGGGTTGATCCATCGCTGCCAGGGAGATGGGCGAACCCGTTCCGGCAAGAGGCAGCGGCATGTTCAGCACGTGTTGCAGCCAGCCGGTGAGCGTCCCGATCCAGCCTTTCCAGCCTCGTCGATTGCAACGTCGTGCGACGGCATCTTCCAGCAGCCGTGGATTATTGGCCACCCCGGCAAAACCTTCGTTACCCGCCCACTCCAGCAAACCGTGCAAGAAGGTACCGGGGTTGGGACCACGGGGGAAACGGTGAATATCACCGCCGCTGACCAGCACCTCTCGAGGTGCATCGGGATCGAGTCGCTCATCATCGAACAGCTTTTGCGCTTGCGGACTGTCGGGGGATTCGTCGCCGTTTGTGGTAATCGTGTCGCCGATTCGCAAGGCGCTGTAGGAGGCAATCCACCAGTTCTCGGCGGCGCGGCGCTTGGGCATACGCGGCTGGAGCAACGTGGCTGTACTACGCGGCGAACTGAACGTTTCCGTGGTCGGCGCGGGCATGTTCTCGACATTCAACCCGGCACACCCTTCGCCCAGATCCCGCAACCATTGGCTCAGGCCAGCGGATTCCTTGAGCGGCACCCCGCCGCCCAACAGATAACCCAGTGCCGAACGGTGCACTGTCGAGCTGTTGGCGTTGCCTCGTTTCAAATCCGCGACGCCCAGCCAGCACGCCGACTCTGCACGGGTCAGGGCAACATAGAGCAAGCGCAAATCTTCAGCCAGACGCTCATTGTCGGACTGCTCGATCAGCGCCGCCGTTGGCTTCAAGCTTATCTGCGCCCGGCCGTGTTCGTCGTGAAAATGCAGCGGCAGTCGGCTGCCATCCACGGGTTTGGAGGAGCAAATGAACGGCAGAAATACCAACGGATACTGCAAGCCCTTGGACTTGTGGATGGTCACGACTTTGACCAATTGCTCGTCACTTTCCAGACGCAGGATCTGCTCTTCACCGGCCTGACCGGACAACGCCAGATGCTCGCCCAGATGACGAATCAGCGCCTGCTCGCCATCCAGTTCAGCGGCGGCCTGTTGCAGCAACTCAGACAGATGCAACAGGTTGGTCAGCACCCGTTCGCCGTCACTGCGCGTTATCAATGTCTGGGGCAACTGGAAGTCATGCAGCAAGCGTCGCAACATCGGCAACACGCCCTGAGTGCGCCAGATCAGGTGATAGCCCCGAAACTGCATGACGCGTGCTTCCCAGGCCAGTTCGTCCTGATTCAGACGCTCCAGCTCGGTCAGCGGCAGGTCCAGGGTGATGCAGGCCAGGGCCGCCCGCAATGTGCGCTCGGAATCCGGCTCGGCACAGGCCTTGAGCCAGCTCAACAGATCGTGGGCTTCCTGAGCGGCGAACACCGAATCCTTGTCGGACAGGTAAACACTGCGCACGCCTCGGGCCGACAGCTCATTACGTACGGCCTGCGCTTCCTTACCGTCACGCACCAGAATCGCGATATCGGCCGGTTTCAAGCCGCGCAGGTCATGGCCCGGCGAGGCAAACCCGGCACGGCCTTGCTGGCCGCCATTGAGCAGACGCACGATTTCACTGGCGCAACTGGCGGCCAACTGCTGCCGATAGACCACGCCGGAAATCGGCTGCTCGCTGGGCAGTTGCCAGACATTCAGCGCAGGCAAAGCGGTGCCGTCCACCTCCAGGGTCTCCTTGCGCCCTTGGGAGCGCGCCGCAATAAACGGCACAGGATTGGTGTCGCCCTGACGAAACAGAAAAGCGCCGCGACCTTCAGGACGCTGTTCGGCGCGCCTGAAAACGTGGTTGACCGCGTCGACCATCCCATGGCTTGAGCGATAGTTGGTGTCCAGCGTATGCCAGCGCCCGGTGGTAGCTTGCCGTGCGCGCAGGTAGGTGTAGATGTCGGCGCCGCGGAAGGCATAGATCGCCTGCTTTGGGTCGCCGATCAGGAACAACCCGGTTTCCCGGTCATTTTCTTCCAGTCGGTAGATGCTTTCGAAAATTCGATACTGAACCGGATCGGTGTCCTGGAATTCGTCGATCAACGCCACCGGAAACTGCTCGCGAATCAAGGTTGCCAGGCGCTCGCCACCGGAGCCCTGCAAGGCCGCGTCAAGACGCAGCAGCATGTCGTCGAAGCCCATTTCTGCGCGACGACGCTTCTCTTCTTCGAAGCGAATGCCAACCCAATACGCCGCGTGTTCTAGGACTGCGGCATCTGGCGTAGGCAGCGTGTCGAGGGCGACCTTCAGCTCAACCATAGCCTCGAAGGCCGGGTGCGAAGGCGGATTGCTCTTCCATGCCTCGGCTATTCCGTCCGGCGTGAGTCGGGTAAATCCGGTGCCCAGGTCCAGGTCTTCCTGATCTTCGTCTGCAGCCCAGGCCTTGAGTTTTTCAAACCAGGGCTTGAAGTAGCGCTCCTGCATCTTGCGCCCGTCGACCACTTTGCAGGCCACGCCGTCGATGCAGATGACATGCAGTTCGTTGGCCCATTCAGTCCACGGCGCTTTAAGCGCTCTCAATGCCTCCCGACGCTGCTGCAACGTGGCGTTGATCAGCTCAGCGGGTTCTTGGCCGGGCGGGTTCCGCTCGGTCCCAAACAGTGAGCGCACACGAGGCAACAGCGCCGCTGGCCCGCCCCAGTGGCCACGCACCCACTTCAGCGCGTCGCCACTCATGGGGTAGCAAAAACGCCGCCAGTAATCGCGCAGCACTTCGCTCAGCAAATCGGTGTGGTCGGTTTCCAGCGTCTGGGTAAACAGGCTGCCGCTGTCGAATGCGTGTTCGCGCAGCATGCGCTGGCACCAGCTGTGAATGGTCGAAACCGCCGCCTCGTCCATCCATTGCGCCGCGATATCCAGACGACTGGCGCAGGCCTGCCATTGCTCGCCGGGAAACTGATCCCGCAACTCGGCGATCAGTTCATCAGGTGCCGCAATCTCGTCACGGAAGAACCGAGCGGCCTCCGCCAAGCGAATGCGAATGCGGTCGCGCAACTCTTTGGTGGCGGCGTCGGTGAACGTCACGACGAGAATCTGCGGCGGCAACAATTCGCGGCCGAAACCCGCCTCCTCCCCGCCATGCCCCAGGACCAGACGCACATAGAGCGCGGAAATCGTAAAGGTCTTGCCGGTACCCGCACTGGCTTCGATCAACTGGCTGCCACGGAGCGGAAAGCGTAAGGCCAGGGATGCGGTTTGCTCTGGATTGACAGTCATGCGCTGGCCTCCTCACTGGACAGAGATTGCCACGGGGCATCGAAGATCGGCTTGTAAAGTGAGTGGCACCATCCGGTGAATGCCCCGCTGTCGAGCAGCGCATTGAAGTCCGGGAATTGCCGAGCCAAGGCAGTGCTTTCGCGACGCTCACCGTCGGTGGTCTGGCCGTCACCTTCATAGGCTTTACGGGCCATGGCTTCGGCTTTGACTTCATCGTTTTGACCAAGCCAGGCAAAAGCGGCTTTCACCGCCACCGGCAGCGGCTTCTGCATGCCGCTTTGCCAGGCGGTGAGCAAGTCATTGAGCGCGGCAGTGGCGGCGCCTTTTTCCAGTGGGGCAAGCAGCAGCGTTTCGTCACTGGCAACCAAGGCTGTACTGAGCGGCAAGCCACAAGCACATGCCACCAGATGCAGGACCCACGGACGAATCAAGCGGTGCCACTTGCGGGTTTTCCTGCCTCCGATGGCGTTGGGAATTGCGCTGACCAGCAGGTATTCACCCCGGTCATTGCCGTGCAATCCGCCCAGCCAGCCTTCCAGGGAAATGCCCTGATGGCTGTAACTCACCGGCAGCGCCCTGCTCAACGGCTCCGGCCACTGGCGCAACAGATCCTCATAACGCTGCAACACATCCGGCAGCGGCTCGATCAACTCTTCCTGCAGGCTGGTGCCGAAACCGGCCATGGGCAACAAGCCGCTGCCCTGAAGTTTTACGGCTTGCGCATGCAACGCTTCGGCGACATTCCCCGGATGAGTCAGCGCAGCATTGAGCAAACTGTCGCTCAGGCCATAACGCTCAAGAGCATCCAGCACGAAAGGTTCTTCGTCAGCGAGGGGCGCGTCAGCGACTTCGAAATAGATTTTCAAACGCTGACTGAAAAAGTGCTTCACCGGATTTCTCAGGAAATCCTGAAGCAGGGCCAGGGTCAGCGGTTCGTCCTGTTCGTGCGGTGCGAGCGCGGCGGGCTGCACCGTTTCAGGATTGAGGGCGTGCAGCACTTGCCATTCCCGGGCATAACTGAAAAAACCGGTGCCCTCATGAAAGTACTGCCCACTGAAGGGTTGCAGGGGATGCTCCTGAGTCAGACTGTGCAACAGTTGCTGGCCCGGATCACGCTTTTTACTGTCCATCGGTTCGAGTGCATCGGCCAGCCTCCAGCCGCTGGCCAGATGATCCCGCAACTGACCGATCAACACCGAAGACGGCCGCTCGCTGTTGTCGCGAATACTGCGACCCACCCAGCTGATATAGAGCTGGTCCCGGGCCGAGAGCAACGCCTCAAGTAGCAGATAGCGGTCATCCTCACGACGCGAACGATCTCCCGGGCGGTAGTCGCTGCCCATCAAGTCGAAGTCCAGCGGCGGTTGCGCCCGGGGATAGTCGCCGTCATTCATGCCCAACAGGCAAACCAGTTTGAAGGGAATGGCTCGCATCGGCATCAGCGTACAGAAGTTTACCGAACCGGCGAGGAAGCGTTGCGACAGCCGGCCCTGATCAAGCCCTGCCAGCCAGGCTTCGCGAACCACCGTCAGCGGCAGTTGATCCAGCAAGCTGACCGCTTCACAGGTTTCCAGCCAGGTTTCCCGCAATTGCTCCAGTTGAGCCAGCAAGTAATCGTCATGTTCGCTATCGGCCAGGAAGAATACCTGCAACAACGCCTGAAGCCGCATACCCCACTCTTGGGGCGTTGCAGGCAGTGACAGTTCGCTATGAGCAACCTGCAACGCATCAATCAAGGCCACCAGCGGGCCTATCAGCGCAGCGTCGAGACCGCCAATTTCATCGTAAGGTTCGATACCGTCGCACGCAGCACCTGCCCCCACGGCATAACCGAGCAACATACGACGCAGGCCGAAATACCAACTGTTCTGCTCCAGCGCATCCGGTAACCCCAACCCGGCACGCTGCGCGGCATTGAGCCCCCAGCGAATGCCTGCCCCTTCGATCCAGCGATGCAGCGTCGGCAGATCCCGTGCCTGGATGTTGAAGCGTGCGCGCAGTGCCGGAACATCCAGCAGATCAAGAATCTCGCTGACCGGGAAACGGCTGTCAGGGATTTTCAACAAGTGTTCGACGGCAATCAGCAAAGGCTCGCGACCGCGCTGGCCTTGGTCCGCCAGCGTGAACGGGATAAAACGAGGGTCGTTGCGCTCAAGCTGGCCGAAGACGGCGCGGATGTGCGGGGCATAGCTGTCGATGTCCGGGACCATGACAATGACGTCACGTGGGCGAAGTCCGGGATGGGTGCTGAACAGGTCAAGCAACTGGTCGTGAAGAATCTCGACTTCCCGTTGCGCGCTATGGGCGACATGGAAACGGATGGAGCAGTCCTCGGATGGAGCGACTGCAGGCCATATTTCACGTGTTTCATCCAGAGGGCGCAGCTCAAGGATGTCATCCTGCAACTGATTGAGCATGTTTTTTCGATCGGCCTCGGTGAACAGGTCGATACGTTCATCTTTAAAGGCAGAACGATAGCTGCCGGGATTGTCGTGACTGTCCAGTAAATTGATGTAGTCACGACCTTGCTTACCCCACGCGGCCAGAAGCGGGTGCGCATGCTGATGCAGGGCTTGCGGATCGAGCACCACCGGCATTCCTGGCTTGCGCGCTTGACGCTTGTATTGGTGCCGCAACAGGTCTTTATCGGCGACGATGTCTGCCCAATGGTGACGACAAGGGTTGTGCACGCACAACAGAACCTGGCTGAACCGAGCCAGTCCAGCCAGCGCTTCCAGTGCCTGCGCGGGCAACGACGAAATGCCGAAAACGATGACCCGGGCGGGTAATCCGGCAGGGGCTTCGTCCATGCCATGAATGCGCTCGATAAAACGCTGATGAACACCGGCGCGACTCTGCGCCATGCCTTCTTCCCCGACATCGACCAGAAGCGCACGCCACAATTCGGCCTGCCAGCAATTCGCGGGGGTCAACGCTTTGGCTTCTCCTCTGCCATTGCGCAACTGGTGCAGACCTCCCGCCCAATCTTCGAGCCAGTCAGCGCGGTACACCTGATACTGGTCGAAAAGATCCGCCAGTCGTTCGGACAATTGGTAGCGCTTGCGTAAATCGGTGTCGGCAGTGAGAAAGCGTCGCAGTGGTTCAAAGTGGGGTTGGTCGATCAAAGCCGGAAGCAGACGCATCAAACGCCAGGTCAGCGGGGCTTTATCCAGCAGCGAGGTAGCAGGAATTTCATCCTTGCCCAGCACCAGACGATAAAGCTGCCACATGAAACTGCCCGGCAACTGGACGTCCACCGCCGCTGCTATACCACAGCCTCCCTGATCGGCATCCTCGGCGTCTTCAGCCAGAGCCAGCTTGAGCCATTGGGCAATCCCGTTGCTTTGCACCAAAGCGATTTCATTTTCCAACGGCGCAAGCGGGTAGCGACGCATCCAGGAAACAACCAGGCCGCGCAGGTCATCCAGGCGGTTACCGTGAACCACCATAAAACCGGCGCTGAGAGAGGTTCTAGCGGACATGGCTGCTTCCTTATGCCTATAAATTCATAGCCCCGGAGTGTACCCGTCGAAGATCATGCGTTGGGCTTTCGATTGTGGAAAGGACTTGAGGATCCAGACTTTTCGAGCGGACAAACAAAACCCCTGAACGCGTAAGCGATCAGGGGTTCTGGAATTGAATCTTGACGATGACCTACTCTCACATGGGGAAACCCCACACTACCATCGGCGATGCATCGTTTC
>NZ_JAFCTZ010000011.1:0-149640 GCF_049896285.1 Pseudomonas sp. DWP3-1-2
AGCGCCGTGGCCGAGGAAATCAGCCGCAGCATCCTCAGCGTGCGCGACGTCTCCGAACAAACCGCATCAGCCAGTGAAGAAACCGCCGCCTCCAGCGTCGAGCTCGCCCGCCTGGGTGGACAGCTGCAAGCGATGGTCCGTCACTTCAAAATCTGATCTTCAGCGATTTGCCCCGAACACTCTCAAGCCCGGTTTTTAGCGGGCTTGATCGTTTATGGATCACGTTGATACCTCAGGGATAGCCGCCGTAAAAACCTGCTCAAGATCAAGTCCTTGGGGCCGATGAAGTAGATGTGTGAACGGGCTGCGCGCGGTTCATTAGTTAACGGCAAAGTGCTAGCATCGGCCGCCCTGAATGCTCTCCACGCATTGGCCCGCCTGACCCTGGCACTACCGGCATTTCCTACCGCTACTCTATCTCTTGGACTTTATGCGACTTTTTCTTGATCCCAAGCGAGATATTGATGCAGCGCTGCTGCGCTATCGTCGTCTTTTTGGAGTGCTGGCACTGTTCAGTGGGGTGATCAACCTATTGATGCTGGTCCCTTCCATTTACATGATGCAAGTCTTCGATCGGGTCCTGACCAGCCGCAACGAAACCACGCTGTTGATGCTCAGCCTGATCCTGCTGGGCTTTTTCGCCCTCAGCTGCGCGCTGGAGTGGGTGCGCGGCCAGGTCATGATCAAGATGAGCGCCGGGCTCGATGCCCAGTTGGGCGAGCGGGTGTTCGATGCCGCTTTCCAGCGCAGCCTCAAGGAGCACAGTTCCAACCCGGCCCAAGTGCTCAGCGACCTGAACAGCATTCGCCAGTTCGTCACTGGCCCCGGTCTGATTGCGCTGTTCGATGCGCCATGGCTGCCGATCTACGTCATTGTCACTTTTCTCTTTCATCCCTGGCTGGGGGTGTTTACGGTTGTGGGCTCGCTCATCCTTGCTGGCCTTGGCGTCTGGAATGAGCTGACCACCCGCAAAAGCATGAGTGAAGCCAACCGGCTGTCCGTATCTTCGGCCAGCTACGTCAACAGCACCCTGCAGAACGCCGAAGTCATCCAGGCGATGGGCATGCTCGCCCCGCTGCGCCGCCGCTGGTTCAACGTGCAGCAGCGCGTTATCACCGAGCAAGGCGAGGCCAGCGATCGCAGCTCGCGGATCGCTGCGATTTCCCGGTTTGTGCGCATGACCTGGCAATCTCTGGCATTGGGGCTGGGCGCGGTGCTGGTGATGGAAAACCAGATCTCCGCCGGGGTGATGATTGCTGTGTCGGTGCTGCTGGGGCGGGCCATGGCGCCTGCCGAGGCGCTGATTGGATCGTGGAAACAGATGGGCAATACCAAGAGCAGTTATGAGCGGTTAAATCGCCTGCTCAGTGAGTTCCCTCATTCGCCACCGCGCATGGCGCTGCCAGCACCTACTGGCGCATTGAGCATCGACAAACTGGTCATCACCCCGCCCGGCATGCAACGACCCGCCGTGAACGGTGTAACGATCAAGCTGGCCAAAGGCGAAGTCCTGGCGATCATCGGGCCTAGTGCTTCGGGCAAATCGTCGCTGGCCCGGGCCATGGTGGGCATCTGGCCGGCGAACCATGGCTCGGTTCGTCTGGACAATGCCGAAGTCAGCCAATGGTCCCGCGAAGCGCTGGGCCCGTATCTGGGCTACCTGCCGCAGGACATCGAGCTGTTCGACGGCACCATCGCCGAAAACATTGCACGCTTTGGTGAAGTCGACGCGGTAAAGGTCATCGAAGCGGCACAACTGGCCGGCATTCACGAAATGATTCTGCATTTCCCCAAGGGCTACGACACGCTCCTGGGCGCTGGCGGGCTGGGCCTGTCCGGGGGACAGAAACAGCGCATTGGCCTGGCGCGCGCCCTTTACGGCGCCCCGCCGCTGGTGGTTCTGGATGAGCCCAACTCAAACCTGGACGAAGCCGGAGAAGCGGCGTTGGTGAAGGCTGTCCGTCAGTTGAAGGCCGCCGGCTCCACCGTGGTGCTGGTGACCCACCGACCGAACATTCTCGGTGTGGTCGACAAGCTGTTGTTCCTCAGGGATGGCGTACAGCATCTGTTCGGCCCTCGGGATCAGGTGCTCAAGACATTGGTACCACCACCGGTGCAGAAACCTGCTGAATCCAGCAATCAAGAAGCCTGAGGTGTCAATGCAAACCAGTCAGAACGACATGTTGACCCCTACGCCAGCACCCGATGCCGATGCTGCGGGCATTGCTCGTATTGGTGTATGGCTTTTGATCCTGAGCCTGGGCGGATTTTTCCTGTGGGCTGGCCTGGCCCCGCTGGATCGCGGTGTGGTGGGCAGTGGCACCGTCGTGGTTTCCGGTGAGCGCAAGACCGTGCAGTCACGTACGGGCGGTATGATTGATCGCATCCTGGTGCGCGAAGGTGATCAGGTGCAGCAAGGTCAGGTGGTGGTCCAGCTCAATATCGTCCAGACACAATCGCAACTGGATGTCGCCCTGGGTCAATGGCTGAGCGCACGGGCCGTGGAGGAGCGGCTGATGGCCGAGCGCCTGGCCCGCGACAGCATCCAGTGGTCGCCGGAGTTGCTGGCCAAAGCGAACGACCCGCGAGCGCGCGCAGCCATGGAGCTGCAAGGCTACCTGTTCGCCACCCGCCGCGCCGAACTGGCCAGCCGGATGCAGATAAGCCAGCACGAAATCGCGTCGTTCAACCAGCAATTGGCCGGCTACGAAGAGATCAAACGCAACCACGCGGCCCAGTTTCAATTCCAGCAGCAAGAGCTCAAGGGCCTGCGTGAACTGGCCCGGGAAGGCTACCTGCCACGCAATCGTCTGTTCGAAGCCGAAAGCAATGCCGCACAACTGGGCGCCCAGCTGGCGTCGACGATTTCCGATATCGGCCGTACAAAGCAGTCCATCAACGAAAGCAAGCTCAAGGCGTTGCAACAAGGGCAGATTTTCCGCAGCGACGCCGAGTCGCAATTGACTCAGGTTTCCGCACAAACCTCGAGTCTGAGGGATCAGATCAAGGCCTTCGAATTCGAGGTGCAGAGCGCATCAGTGGTTGCACCGGTCGCGGGTCAAGTGATGGGCCTGGCCGTGCACACCGTGGGCGGTATCGCGCCCGCTGGCCAACGCTTGATGGACATCGTCCCGCAAGGTTCCAGCTGGGTGGTCAAGGCGCAATTCCCGCCGATGATGGCCGACCGACTCAAACCAGGGTTGCCGGTAGACCTGCGCTTTGGCTCATTGCAGCGGGTCCACACCCCGGTCATCGTCGGCAAGGTTGCCACAGTGTCGGCTGACCAGTTGATCGACGAACACACCAACTCGCCGTACTTCTCGGTCGAGGTGTCCGTCAGCCCCGAAGACATTATTCATCTGCGCGATCTGGGCCTGGATATCAAGCCCGGTATGCAAGCCGAAGTACTGGTCAAAACCGGCGAACGCACGCTGGCCAATTACCTGATGCAACCGGTTGCCGAGCGCATGGCCGGTGCTTTCAAGGAAGAATGACCATGCGCACACGTATAGCCCTGCTCTCTTTGCTCTGGTCGTGCCGGCTTCTGGCGAGCGACGATCAACTGTCGCTGGTCGCCCTCTACGATGCCTCCAGGCTGAACGACGCGACGTACAAAGTTGCCGATCATGACTATGAAGCGTCGCGCCAGGAGATAGCGATCGGCCGCAGCGGCTTGCTGCCGCAGGTTGCCATCAACTCCCGATACGGCCACGGCGGACAGTTTGAAAAGCAATCCACGGCCAATAGCCAGGACGACCAGTTCGCCGCAGACAGCGTCGCTCTCTCGGTTAGCCAGCCGTTGTTCGACAAAGGTCGCTGGGCCTCCTACGAACAAGCCAAGGCGCGTGCAAAACTGGGCGAAGTGCAGCACGAAGGGGCCGGACAAGGGTTATTCGACCGTGTGGTGGAAGCCTATTTCGACGTCGCGCAAGTGGAAAACGAGCTGAAGCTGACGACTCAGCAAAAAGCGTCCATCGAAGCCTTGGCCAAACAGTCCAAGCGCCTGTTTGAAGCCGGAGAAGGAACAATCACGGACCTTGAGGAAGCTCAGGCCCGACTGGATTCGACGCGTGCCCAGGAAATCGAATTACAGGCTCGACGCCGGGCTGCGTTACGCAAACTCTCGGGGCGTTCGGGCATGGCCGTCGGAAACATCCCCGAGATGCAGGAAAAAACGCCCGCTGCCGCGCTACTGGCACCTGAAGAAGACCTGGATTACTGGATGCTCAAGGCCGATCAGGCCGCTTCTACGCTGGGCGTAAGCCGTGCCTCGATCAACGTTGCCGAAGCCAATCTGAAACTGCAGAAGTCCGGACACTACCCGACCGTGGCCCTGAGCGGTCGCCTGTCTCGGGTCGACCAAAGCGACATCAATGACCTTTCCCAACGCCAGTCCACTTACTACGTGGGCGTGGTGATTGACATCCCGCTGTATCAGGGTGGCGGGGTCACTGCCTCCTCCGAAAAGGCGCGCGCCGCTCTGGAAAGTGCCCGTTCGAGCTACGACGCCCAACTCCAGCAACTGACCGAAGATATCGAAGCCAACTACCTGGGAGTGGTCGCGGGGTTCGAGAAAAGTAAGGCGTTGGTCACGTCCGTGCGCTCAAGCCAGGTTGCTCTGACGTCTGCGGAAAAAGGCTATCAGGCGGGCGTACGCTCCACGGTGGAAATCCTCGATGCACAACAACGTCTGTATTCCGCCAAACGGGACCTGCTCGACACCAAGCTGGCGATGTTGCTCAGTTACGTCAACCTGCACACCCGTACCGGACAGATGACCCGCAGCCAGCTGGAAAAGATTCAGGGGCTGTTCTGATCTCACTCTTGGGACAGGCTTGCCGGGTTCTACAAGAGCGGCCTGAGCCGCGCCTGCGAGCCGACCGCCCTACGCACGCTTGAGCGCTACACTGCTGATCGCAGTTTCGAAATCCCTGACGAAACGCGGCGTATCGAACAGCGGAGAATCGGTTCGCGCCTGCTTCAGACGCTGGCGTAATCCGGGCAACAGATCCCTTTGCGTTGCCAATTGAACGGCCCGCTCCTCATAGTCAGCCAGCGTCGTGGTGATCAGCTCAGGCAGCTCCAATGCGGTCAGCAGGCTGCCCGCCATGCGCGAGGCAAAGGTGCGACCTGAACGCGTAAGTACCGGGAGCCCCATCCACAATGCATCATTGGCTGTCGTTCCGGCATTGAACGGGTAAGCGTCCAGGAACAGATCCGCAGCGCTGTAGCGAGCCAGATACTGAGCCGGCGCCACCCGTGGAGCAAACAGCAAACGCTCGGGATCGACCCCGCGTAGCTGCGCCCTGTCGCACAGGTTTTTCTGCGCCCAGGCGTTGTCAGCCAACAACCACAACACGCTCTCAGGCGCACGCTGAAGAATGCGCATCCAGCAATCGAAGACTTCTTCGTTGAACTTGTAGTTGTTGTTGAACGAGCAGAACACAAAGCGATTTTCAGGCAGGCCACATTCGGCGCGCGTCGGCAGTGCAGCAACGGGCCGTTGCCGGTCGCTGCACTGGTAGATCTGCGCCAGATACAAGGGCGTTTCGCTGTAATAGGGCTTTACGCTGTCTGGAATGAGATAGCGGTCAGCAATCACATAATCGATACCGGGCAGACCGGTTGAACCGGGAAAACCCAGGTAAGTCATTTGCACCGGGGCGGGACGGTACGCCGGGATATCCGGACGGGCGCCGGACGTGAGGCCATGCAGGTCGATCAGGATGTCGATTTCATGATTGCGAATGCATTGAGCGGCCGAGGCATCATCCATACCGGCAATGCGCACAAAGTGATCCAAGGCGTTTTTCACCCGCTCGCGCAGGGGCGAACCGTCCTCACGACTCCAGCAAAAACCATAGACGTCAAAGCGCTCACGGTCGATCAGCTCGAACAGTTCAACCGTGAGCAACGACACGGCGTGCAGGCAAAAGTCCGACGACAGAAAGCCAATCCGCAGCTTCTGATGCGCATAACCCTGGGACGGTGCCAAGGCTGGAACCCGCACATTCACGCGCTCCCTGACAAAGTGCACGGCGGCGGCCAACTGCATGCCAGGGTCATCGCTGCCGGCGAGCAAGGCCAGGGGCGAAGAGGCCTTGAGCAAATCCCCTTGGGTCAAGCCTTCAGGGGGAGCGTACACCGGCCAGACACATTGCTTCTGGCGCAAATGCACCCAGTGTTGAATGACCTTGGGCTGAGCCGGATCCACTTCAAGACTGGCGCGCAGGATGGCTTCTGCCGCCTGCAACTGCCGGGTTTCTTCCAGCAGGCGGCCCAAATTGTTACACACCATCAAGTACAACTCGCGGCTGTCCTGCGCGTTGACTCGCTTGTCATCGAGCATCGATTGCCACGTCGTCAAAGCGTCCTTAGGTTGGCCCTGGCGCTCCTGCAATGTGCCCAGGTTAAACCAGGCCTGGGCGAATTCCGGGCTCTGGGCAATGGCGGCGCGGTAGGCGCTTTCGGCGCCTGCCAACTGGCCCAGATTCGTAAGCGTAACGCCCAGATTGAATTGGATGATGTAGTTGATCGAGGACTGGCAGTGCTGAAGCCAGCATTGATACAAGCCTGCGACGTCGGCCAGACGTGAGGCCTCATTGAGTCGATCAGCAACAGAGAGCAACTGCATGGGTTGCAGCGCAATGCCTTTTGCCAACTGCAAGGCACTGGCCAGCGCCACGTCCAGGTCCGGACTCTCAAGATTCTCTGTAAGCATTCGCGAAGCAGTCTCCACCAATAAAAAAAATACCGAGCTCTCGCGAGCTCGGTATCCGGTCAATCAAGGTTTAACACTGACGATCAGTGAACCCAGGTTTGAACATCCGTTGCCACCAGCAGTTGGACGTTACCATCGTTGAACACGTTGTAGCTCGCGCCATCGACAGTAGCAGTACCGTCTGCGTGCCACTCGCCACTTGTGCCGTTGATGTTGACGGTGTCGTTGCTGTCGCCATTGATGATCATCTGCACCGGCGCCGCGGCGCCGCTGGCAACATCAACCTGGCCTGCCTGACCGAGCTGGCTGACCGACTGGGCATCAACCGTCAATGTGCTGGCCTTGCCACCATCGGAAGCGAGATCGATAGCGCCCAGAGTGTGAGCACCGATGGACTCCGGATCCAGCTTGGTCAAGTCGATGGACTGATCACCGTTCGCGTCAGTGCGGAACCACACATCGGCAATGGTGTGAGTCTGGCCATCAGTGGTTTCAAAGCTGCTGTTCAACCCGATCAGGTTACCGTGGTTGAGCTCGGTAACCTTGGCGACGTCGAGATTGAACTGAGAAATACCCAGCTCTTTCAGGCTGTGCAACTCGCCCTTCTCGCTGATGCCATCGTTATTGGTATCGACCCAGACCTGCAGGGCTGCAAAGAGCTGATCGCCGCCGTTGACGACGCCATCGTGGTTGCTGTCCAGACTGTTGAGTGCTTCGAAGCCGTCTTTTGCCAGTGAACCATCGGCAAGGCGGAACGAAGAACCAAACAGTTCCGAACCGTTGTTGATCTGACCATCGCCATTCAGGTCGATGGAGAGCAGACCATCACCGCCAGCAGTCCAGCCAGTCGTTTCCTTGATGCCGTTGGCGTTCAGGTCGAACTGAGTACCTGCGCTTAGATGGGTGGTCTGAACGCCGTCGCCATTGAGGTCCAGGACCAGTGGCGTGGACAGAGCCAGTGCGTCGACCTGGGTGGCGCTCATTGCCTGCAACTGCGTAGTCGTAAATGCATCGACCTGGGTCATGCTCAGGTGCGACAACTGCGCCGTGGTCATGGCCGCCGCTTGAGCAGTGGTCAATGCAACAACCTGGGCGGTCGTCAAAGCGGCCATGTCAGCCGTTTCGATCGCCTGGATTTGAGCGGTTGTCAGAGCCGCCACATCAGCAGTTTCCAGCGCGCTGATCTGAGTCGGTTTCAGCGCCACAATCTGCGCCGTGGTCAGAGCTGCGACCTGGCCAGTAGTCAGAGCCACCAGCTGGGCCGAGCTCAGCACGCCAATGTCAGCGGTTTCCAAAGCTGCCACTTGCGTGGTGGTCAGTGCGGCGATTTGCGTTGGCTTGAACGCTGCTACCTGTGCAGTGGTCAAGGCCACGATATGGGCCGTGGTCAAGGCCGCCACATCAGCAGTTTCCATCGCGCTGATTTGAGTCGGTTTCAACGCGACAATCTGGGCCGTGGTCAGAGCTGCGACTTGAGCCGTGGTCAAGGCCACCACACCTGCGGTGGTCAGCGCGCCAATATCAGCGGTTTCCATGGCCGCCACTTGGGTGGTGGTCAAGGCGGCAACTTGTGCGGTGGTCAGCGAAGCGACCTGAGCAGAAGTCAAGGCCACGATCTGGGCCGTGGTCAACGCCGCTGCCTGAGCAGTGGTCAGGGCGGCCACGCTGGCTGCTGGCAAGGCCGCAATATCAGCGGTTTCCAGAGCCGCCACTTGCGTGGTGGTCATGGCAGCGACTTGCGTGGTTTTCAGCGCTGCGATCTGCGCGGTGGTCAGGGCTACCACTTGCGCGGTGGTCAGCGCTGCAACATCGGCATTTTCCATGGCGCTGATCTGGGCAGGCTTGAGCGCTGCAATCTGCGCGACGGTCAGGGCTGCAACCTGGGCGGTGGTCAAGGCCACAATGCCGGCAGTGGTCAGCGCGCCGATGTCGGCTGTTTCCATGGCGGCCACTTGCGTGGTGGTCATGGCAGCGATTTGGGTGGTTTTGAGTGCGGCTACCTGCGCGGTGGTCAGAGCCACAACTTGCGCCGTGGTCAGGGCCGCCACATCAGCGGTTTCCATGGCCGCGATCTGTACCGGCGTCAGCGCGGCAACCTGAGCGGTGGTCAGCGCGGCAACCTGGGCCGTGGTCAGTGCCACAACGCCTGCGGTGGTCAATGCTGCCAGATCAGCCGGCTGCAGGGCCGCCACTTGCGTGGTGGTCAAGGCGGCGACCTGGGCCGTGGTCAAGGCGGCGACCTGAGTCGAGGTCAGGGCCACGATTTGTGCAGTCGTCAGCGCCGCTGCCTGAGCAGTGGTCAGGGCTGCCACGCTGGTCACTGGCAAAGCCGCGATGTCAGCGGTTTCCAGAGCCGCCACTTGCGTGGTGGTCAAGGCCGCAACCTGCGTGGTTTTCAGCGCTGCGATTTGCGCGGTGGTCAGGGCCACAACCTGGGCCGTGGTCAGTGCTGCGACATCGGCATTTTCCATCGCTGCGATCTGGACCGGGGTCAGTGCCGCGACCTGGGCAACCGTCAAGGCGGCAACCTGAGCCGTGGTCAAGGCCACAACACCGGCAGTGGTCAAGGCCACCAGATCAGCCGTTTGCAGGGCCGCCACTTGCGTGGTGGTCAAGGCGGCGACCTGGGCGGTAGTCAGCGCGGCAACCTGGGTCGAGGTCAGGGCCACGATTTGTGCAGTCGTCAGCGCCGCTGCCTGAGCAGTGGTCAGGGCGGCCACGCTGGTCACTGGCAAAGCCGCAATATCAGCGGTTTCCAGAGCCGCCACTTGCGTGGTGGTCATGGCAGCGATTTGCGTGGTTTTCAGCGCTGCGATCTGCGCGGTGGTCAGGGCCACAACCTGGGCCGTGGTCAGCGCCGCAACATCGGCATTTTCCATCGCTGCGATTTGCGTGGTTTTCAGCGCTGCAATCTGCGCGACGGTGAGGGCTGCAACCTGGGCAGTGGTCAAGGCCACAACGCCTGCGGTGGTCAGCGCGCCAATGTCGGCAGTTTCCATGGCGGCCACTTGCGTGGTGGTCAAGGCCGCAACCTGCGTGGTTTTCAGTGCTGCAACCTGCGCGGTGGTCAGAGCCACAACTTGCGCCGTGGTCAGGGCCGCCACATCAGCGGTTTCCATGGCCGCGATCTGTACCGGCGTCAGCGCGGCAACCTGTGCGGTGGTCAACGCGGCAACCTGGGCCGTGGTCAGTGCCACGACACCGGCGGTGGTCAATGCAGCCAGATCAGCCGGCTGCAGGGCCGCCACTTGCGTGGTGGTCAAGGCGGCGACCTGGGCCGTGGTCAAGGCGGCGACCTGAGTCGAGGTCAGGGCCACGATTTGTGCAGTCGTCAGCGCCGCTGCCTGAGCAGTGGTCAGGGCTGCCACGCTGGCTGCTGGCAAGGCCGCAATATCAGCGGTTTCCAGAGCCGCCACTTGCGTGGTGGTCAAGGCCGCAACCTGCGTGGTTTTCAGCGCTGCTACCTGAGCGGTGGTCAGGGCCACAACCTGGGCCGTGGTCAGTGCTGCGACATCAGCGGTTTCCATCGCTGCGATCTGGACCGGGGTCAGTGCCGCGACCTGGGCAACCGTCAAGGCGGCAACCTGAGCAGTGGTCAAGGCCACAACACCGGCAGTGGTCAAGGCCACCAGATCAGCTGTTTGCAGGGCCGCCACTTGCGTGGTGGTCAAGGCGGCAACCTGGGCCGTGGTCAGCGCGGCGACCTGAGTCGAGGTCAGGGCCACGATTTGTGCAGTCGTCAGCGCTGCTGCCTGAGCAGTGGTCAGGGCTGCCACGCTGGTCACTGGCAAAGCCGCAATATCAGCGGTTTCCAGAGCCGCCACTTGCGTGGTGGTCATGGCAGCGACTTGCGTGGTTTTCAGCGCTGCGATCTGCGCGGTGGTCAGGGCTACCACTTGCGCGGTGGTCAGCGCTGCAACATCGGCATTTTCCATGGCGCTGATTTGGGCAGGCTTGAGCGCTGCGATCTGCGCGACCGTCAGGGCTGCAACCTGGGCCGTGGTCAAGGCCACAACGCCTGCGGTGGTCAGCGCGCCAATATCGGCGGTTTCCATGGCGGCCACTTGCGTGGTGGTCATGGCAGCGATTTGGGTGGTTTTGAGTGCGGCTACCTGCGCGGTGGTCAGAGCCACAACTTGCGCCGTGGTCAGGGCCGCCACATCAGCGGTTTCCAGCGCTGCGATCTGTACCGGCGTCAGCGCGGCAACCTGAGCGGTGGTCAGCGCGGCAACCTGGGCCGTGGTCAATGCCACGACACCGGCGGTGGTCAATGCAGCCAGATCGGCCGGCTGCAGGGCCGCCACTTGCGTGGTGGTCAGGGCGGCGACCTGGGCCGTAGTCAAGGCGGCGACCTGAGTCGAGGTCAGGGCCACGATTTGTGCAGTCGTCAGCGCCGCTGCCTGAGCAGTGGTCAGGGCTGCCACGCTGGTCACTGGCAAAGCCGCGATGTCAGCGGTTTCCAGGGCTGCCACTTGCGTGGTGGTCAAGGCTGCAACCTGTGTGGTTTTCAGTGCTGCCACTTGCGCGGTGGTCAAGGCCACAACCTGGGCCGTGGTCAGTGCTGCGACATCAGCGGTTTCCATCGCGCTGATCTGGGCAGGCTTGAGCGCAGCGATCTGGGTAACGGTCAGGGCTGCAACCTGGGCCGTGGTCAAGGCCACAACGCCCGCGGTGGTCAGCGCGCCAATGTCGGCAGTTTCCATGGCGGCCACTTGCGTGGTGGTCATGGCAGCGATTTGGGTGGTTTTGAGTGCGGCTACCTGCGCCGTGGTCAGAGCCACAACTTGCGCCGTGGTCAGGGCCGCCACATCAGCGGTTTCCATGGCCGCGATCTGTACCGGCGTCAGCGCGGCAACCTGAGCGGTGGTCAGCGCGGCAACCTGGGCCGTGGTCAGTGCCACAACGCCTGCGGTGGTCAATGCTGCCAGATCAGCCGGCTGCAGGGCCGCCACTTGCGTGGTGGTCAAGGCGGCAACCTGCGCGGTGGTCAGCGCGGCGACCTGAGCAGAGGTCAGGGCCACGATTTGTGCAGTGGTCAACGCCGCTGCCTGAGCAGTGGTCAGGGCTGCCACGCTGGTCACTGGCAAAGCCGCGATGTCAGCGGTTTCCAGAGCCGCCACTTGCGTGGTGGTCAAGGCCGCAACCTGCGTGGTTTTCAGCGCTGCGATCTGCGCGGTGGTCAGGGCCACAACCTGGGCCGTGGTCAGCGCCGCAACATCGGCATTTTCCATCGCTGCGATTTGCGTGGTTTTCAGCGCTGCAATCTGCGCGACGGTGAGGGCTGCAACCTGGGCAGTGGTCAAGGCCACAACGCCAGCGGTGGTCAGCGCGCCAATGTCGGCAGTTTCCATGGCGGCCACTTGCGTGGTGGTCATGGCAGCGATTTGGGTGGTTTTGAGTGCGGCTACCTGCGCGGTGGTCAGAGCCACAACTTGCGCCGTGGTCAGGGCCGCCACATCAGCGGTTTCCAGCGCTGCGATCTGTACCGGCGTCAGCGCGGCAACCTGAGCGGTGGTCAGCGCGGCAACCTGGGCCGTGGTCAATGCCACGACACCAGCGGTGGTCAATGCAGCCAGATCGGCCGGCTGCAGGGCCGCCACTTGCGTGGTGGTCAGGGCGGCGACCTGGGCCGTAGTCAAGGCGGCGACCTGAGTCGAGGTCAGGGCCACGATTTGTGCAGTCGTCAGCGCCGCTGCCTGAGCAGTGGTCAGGGCTGCCACGCTGGTCACTGGCAAAGCCGCGATGTCAGCGGTTTCCAGGGCTGCCACTTGCGTGGTGGTCAAGGCTGCAACCTGTGTGGTTTTCAGTGCTGCCACTTGCGCGGTGGTCAAGGCCACAACCTGGGCCGTGGTCAGTGCTGCGACATCAGCGGTTTCCATCGCGCTGATCTGGGCAGGCTTGAGCGCTGCAATCTGCGCGACGGTCAGGGCTGCAACCTGGGCGGTGGTCAAGGCCACAACGCCTGCGGTGGTCAGCGCGCCAATGTCAGCGGTTTGCAGGGCCGCCACTTGCGTGGTGGTCAAGGCGGCAACTTGTGCGGTGGTCAGCGAAGCGACCTGAGCAGAAGTCAAGGCCACGATCTGGGCCGTGGTCAACGCCGCTGCCTGAGCAGTGGTCAGGGCGGCCACGCTGGCTGCTGGCAAGGCCGCAATATCAGCGGTTTCCAGAGCCGCCACTTGCGTGGTGGTCATGGCAGCGACTTGCGTGGTTTTCAGCGCTGCGATCTGCGCGGTGGTCAAGGCCACAACCTGGGCCGTGGTCAGAGCCGCAACATCGGCATTTTCCATCGCGCTGATTTGGGCAGGCTTGAGCGCTGCAATCTGCGCGACGGTGAGGGCTGCAACCTGGGCGGTGGTCAAGGCCACAACGCCTGCGGTGGTCAGCGCGCCAATGTCGGCTGTTTCCATGGCGGCCACTTGCGTAGTCGTCAAGGCCGCAACCTGCGTGGTTTTGAGTGCGGCGACCTGAGCGGTGGTCAGGGCTACAACTTGCGCCGTGGTCAACGCTGCGGTTTGGGCCGTGGTCATACCCGCCACAATAGCCGCTGGCAAGGCAGCGATGTCAGCTGTTTCGAAAGCCGCCACCTGGGTGGTCGTCAGCGCCACAATTTGAGCAGTGGTCAGTGCCGGAACCTGAGCAGTGGTCAGCGCCACAATCTGGGCAGTGGTCAGTGCAGGGAGTTGGGTAGCTGAGAGAACGGCAACGTTCGCTTTGGTAATCACCGCGATTTGGGCGGTAGTCAGGGCGGCGACCTGGGCAGTGCTCATGGCCGCAATATCTGCCGTGGCAAGGCCCGCAATGGTTGTTGTGCTCAAAGCGGCAATTTGCGCGGTAGTTAACGAAGATATAAAGCTCATGTACGCGTCCTGTCTGAGGTCATTAACCGCGCTGCCAGCGATGTCGCCGTAGCCTAATGGGGAGGGTTTGGTAACCCACGTGTCATGAGTAGCGACCGAATGTGTCGAAACATTAAGAATGTTTTATGGTGGCTCATTGCCTTTTTTGAACATTTGGTTATTAAAAACCGTCTGAATATAGGCTGACCCCTAAAAAAAGATGTCATATTGCCACCCACCACGAGCACGCAGCGCGCTTCCCATTGCGCTGAACCGGCAATGTCCGTGTCGGCTTGACCTTGACCAACCCCAGACACTCACCTAGTGTTCGCTGCAATCTCCGTCCGGACACAAGGCTGCCCTGGCTGGCCGGAGTACGCCCCCACTCCCCTACGCTTTCCGGCAAGGGCCTTGATCGAGTAACAGATTGTGAAAACCTTTCTTCATGTAGGTTGCGGTCCGAAAAATAAAAGCGGCACGACCAAGGGCTTCGCTTCCCCGGAGTGGCAAGAACTGCGCTTCGATATTGATCAAAGCGTCAATCCCGATATCGTGGGCACCATGACCGACATGTCCAAGGTGCAGGACGCGTCAGTGGACGCACTGTTTTCCAGCCACAACATTGAGCATCTCTACCCGCACGAAGTACCGGTGGCATTGGCAGAATTCAAACGGGTCCTCAAGCCGGGAGGCTTTGTGGTCATCACCTGCCCTGACCTGCAATCGGTGTGCGCTCTAGTGGCCGAAGACAAATTGACTGACGAGGCCTATCTCTCGCCCGCGGGACCGATTGCGCCGATCGACATCCTGTACGGGCATCGTCCGGCTATGGCCAATGGCAACGTGTTCATGGCGCATCGGTGCGGTTTTACCAAAAAGGTCCTGACGGGCAGTCTGCAGGCCGCCGGTTTCAAAATGGTATTGCCCATCCAGCGAGCACATCCGTTCTACGATCTTTGGGCCATCGCAGCCCTTTCACCGATCACCGAGCAGGACGTCGTAGACATCGCCAACCAGCACTTTCCCGCCTGACCCTCGCTGACAAAATCCTCTGGCTGCAGCATTCGCAGCAACTGTGAGCACGAGCGAAACTTCTTCGCTCGTGAATGGCCGATCCCGCCCGGGCAAGGTCGTCCCTCCGCCCTCGGCATTCGAATCCACACGTCACGACGATACTCACTGCCCGCGCTACAACAGCCATACGCCGCTGTTGCAACTATCAATTTCGGCAATGATCGGTACCAATCGCATTGACTTCTTAATAAATCCCAGCGGCGTAGCATTGCCTCCATACCGAGTTAACACCCCACTTAATCGATCTGGAGCAACGACCATGAAAACTTCAAAACTGATCTTCGGCCTGGCTTTTTCCGTATTGGCTTCCAGCGCTTTCGCCCTTCCAGCTGTGAATGGCCACGAACACCTGAACGCACCTGTTATCGCCGCTGATGGTGCTGACCGTGTCGGTGCAAACCGTGTCGCCGCTGATGGTGCCGATCGTGTCGGTGCAAACCGTGTCGCCGCTGATGGTGCCGATCGTGTCGGTGCAAACCGTGTCGCCGCTGATGGTGCCGATCGTGTCGGTGCAAACCGTGTCGCCGCTGACGGTGCTGATCGTGTCGGTGCAAACCGTTTAGGCTGATTCCTTCCCTGCTCTTCCCCAGCCCGGCTTCTGCCGGGCTTGATTTTTTTGTATCGCCGAAATAACAGCGATCAACTCGCGCTCATACTTTCAACATACTCAGAGATCGCAACCTGATCAGCTTTCCTCGTACCCGCTTTGATAAAAGCCTTAAAGACAGGATCAAGCCATAACCGATCCAACTTCAGATGTATTTCATCAAGGACTGAACGAGGCGCAATCATCCCCCCACTTGCAACCTGATAATCATGCTCCAGTACTTGCTGAAGTTTGCCACGAAACTTGTCCATTCCCCGACCACTGACCACACGCTTATAAGTTGACAGGAAAAACGTCTTGCCGCGCCCGGGGCCAGGACCTGTGACATAAGCCACAGCGCACAACCCGATCCCGCTGCGCTTGCGCCAATGCACGACAGTTCGCTCACTCAATCGCAGTACCTCATCTTCGAGCCGTGCGTGTCCGCTGTGAATCAAGTGAATGATGGCGGCATCCAGCGCACGTTTAGGGCCATCAAACCGCTTGTCTGTAAACCGTGCATGCACCCGCAACTGTTTATTTTTCAAGACACGAACAATCCAGACACCGCCTCGCACATCGCGAGTTATGCCTCGTGGAATTTTATAGGTGACATCATCTACGACCTTGTCGTAACACCTTAACCCCGATGTGTCGGCTGTTGATGAGGTGTTCATTATCTATCTATAGCGCAAATAAGCGCATATTCCATGAAGTCAGTCATTTGAGCTGGCCCATATACTGCGGCCTCGAACCAATGATGACACTAGGCCACCACCAAGCTTTAAAGCTCAGTTTACGGCTCATCCAAACATCATTAACAGGGTTTACTGCATTTCACGGTTCTTAACATGATATTCGAATGAATCCCAAACATCAGAAATGGGGCAGTTTTATTGATCCTGATATCGTTCAACAGTGATAACCGGTTCGGCGGTTTCCAGACACTACACGGGCCTTTTCGCTTTACCCGATTGCTCTGACACGGCACCGATAAGCGCGCACCGAAGATGACTTTCCCACATAATCCCCCGCGTTCCTTTCACTGCCAGGTTTATCTTCAATGAAAAAAATTCTTCCCTTTTTACTGAGCGCCGCCCTTTCCTTTGTGCCTGCGGCCTTTGTTCATGCCGCCACGGCGGCCAAGCCCATTGAGCTTATCGTTCTCAGCTCCGGGGGCATCATGGGTGCATTCAAGGCGATCAGCGCCGATTACGAACAACGTACCGGCGTGCGCCTGGTGGCTGAAGTTGCGCCATCCATGGGCGCGACGCCGCAGGCGATTCCCAACCGACTGGCGCGCCAGGAGCCCGCCGATGTGGTGCTGATGGTCAGTTACGGCCTCGACAAACTGATCAAGGATGGCCAGGTTGATCCCAAAAGCCGCGTGGATCTGGGCAAATCTTATATCGCCATGGCTGTCCGTCACGGTGACCCGAAACCCGACATCAGCACCATGGAGGCGTTCAAGCAAACCCTGATCGACGCCAAATCCATTGCCTATTCCGACAGTGCCAGTGGCGTTTATCTGTCTCGTGTGCTGTTCAATCAAATGCACATTGCCGGCCTGATCAAGGACAAAAGTCACATGATCCAGGCCACGCCCGTGGGGGAAGTGGTCGCCCGGGGCGACGCGCAGATTGGCTTTCAGCAGCTGAGCGAACTCAAGCCTGTGGAAGGCATCGACATCATTGGGCTGATTCCTGATCAGGCGCAGCAGATGACCCTTTACGCGGGCGGCGTTTCCCTGCGCAGTGCCCACCCGGAGCAGGCCCAACAGTTGCTGGATTACCTGGGTTCCCTGGCAGCGGCCCCGGCGATCAAGAACAGCGGACTGGACCCCATCGCCAAATAACCGAAGCGAAGGTTAGAGCGTCAGTTCGATCAGCTCGCCGACCACGCCTTGCCCGTCGATGTGCAGCAGGCCCACCGCAATCGGTAGCTTGAAACGTCTCGGGCCAGCGCTGCCGGGGTTGATGAACAACACACCGTCCCGTTGCTGCATCAGCGGCTTGTGGGTGTGCCCGGTGACCACCACCTGGATGTTCGCCGGCAGCGTCGGCGGTACGTCCGCCGGGATGTGGGTGATGTAGATACCGATTTGGCCCGCTCGCAGGATGGCCGAATGCGGCACCTCGCCAGCCCACGCGTCATCCCGGTCATTGTTGCCCCGCACCACCGTCAGCGGCGCGATAGCCCGCAAGGCGTCGAGAATGTCCGGGTTGCCGATATCCCCGGCGTGAATCAACTGCGCGCAACCGTGCAAGGCTTGCAGCGCCTGGGGGCGTAACAGCCCGTGTGTATCGGAAATCAGACCGATTTTCATGGGCACAGAGGCCAAGCCGAAAAGGTCCGGTCCTGCCGGAGCCAGGTAATGCTCATCGCGTCGATACTCTTAGTATGCCGGGCTATAAAAAGCCGATTGGGTTATTCCGCGAACGTGTTTTGCACCGGTCCCTGAATGCGCAATGATCATGGAACGTATTGGAACCCTATTTGAGGAGGCGTTATGAACATTCAGACTGCATTCCCCGCAACAGTTCACCGCGGTCTTGCCGCCGCAACGCCGGGCCGCGAGCCTGGCGTGGAAGATTTGCCGACAGACCTGGACGAAGCGCGCAAACCCGCCACCGATCCAGATGCCTTCGCCGATGAACTGGAGCTGGAGGACGAAGACGACGACGTGTACCTCGAGGACCAATAAAACCGCTCAGCCGGCGGCAATCGGCGGGTTGACTTGCAGTGTGGCCAGGTCCAGCAACGTGAAATAACCACTGTCACCGGATCGCCAGCCGCCGGTATCAATGTGGAACACATTACCGAGAACGTGCGGCTGTGGCAGCGTCGTATGGCCGACGATCAGTGCCCGAAGGTCGGGGATGCCACTCATGTCCCCCATCTGCAGACGCTCGCGAGACCACAGGCAATACTCCTCCAGCTTGCCCTGCTCCGACAGGTGGCCCAACAGGGTCGAGCGCAACAAGTCCCACGTAGGCAGCGGACAATCGGCATGCACCAGACCAATGAGCCCCGAGGACGTTTCCACTTCAAGGGCCAGTGGCAACCTGGCGAAATGCGCGGCAAAGAGTTTCTGGGCCTCGGGCTTGAGCTCAAGAAACCAGCTGCCGCCGCTGGCTTTGTACATTCGATAATCCAGCGGCTGATGCAAGGCATGCTGGATCGCCAGGGACTCGTGGTTGCCCTGAATGGCAAAGAACCAGGGCTGCGCCAGCCAGTCCAGCGCCTGCTCGCTTTGCGGGCCGCGATCCACCAGATCACCCACGCTGAATAACCGGTCCACGGCAGGGTCAAACTCGACCGCATCCAGCGCTGCCTGCAGCCGGGTGAAATGCCCGTGAATGTCGCCCACCGCAAAATCTCGGCCCTGGGGATTGGCATCAACGTGCTGGAATTTGCTCATGTCACAACCCTCGGGTCAGTAAACGAAGGCCGATCGACCACGACAGCATTCCCTGAGTCGGCTCATGTAACGCACACCCGTGCACAGATGGGCTCTTTATTGACTGGTTTTGGGCGGGGTGGGTTCAGTTGTGTGTGTGACCACCTTGCACAGATGCATGCTGGCGGGTCATGACAAGGGTGGCTCCTAGACTTTCGTCTACAGACGGATTGACAAAGCCGACACAGGCTGTAAATAATCCGCCAAAGTTGTACGACAACAGATAACAAAAATAACAATAATCAGGGAATCCTACGTATGACGATTTTCGTCTTGACCGCCGTCCCCTCGTCCCGCGTCCACGCCGTGACAAAAGCCCTTGTGCCAACGAATCAATCCCCTCCCGGATTCCGTTTGACCACGGGATGCCCCCCTTTCGAATTCGCTGAAGGTTAGACCTGAAGCAAAGGCTCGTCCGCATCAGCGGCATGAGTCCAAAGCCCTGGCATAAGGGGCATCACAATCCCCCCAATTCAATGGCCGTTGTTATCGGTCAGTGGGGATCGCTTTGCAAAAAGGGAGCACAACAATAATGAGATCTCAAAACACCCGGTCGCTGGTTCTGTTGGGCTTGGGCAGCATGAGCCTGGCCATGCCAATGCTGGCCAGCGCTGAAGGCTTTGTCGATGACGCCAAAGCCACCCTCAACCTGCGCAACGCCTACTTCAACCGTAACTTCACCAACCCGTCCTACCCAAACAGCGCCTCGCCGCAGGGCAAGGCTGAAGAATGGACCCAGAGCTTCATTCTGGACGCCAAGTCCGGTTATACCCAAGGCGTGGTGGGCTTTGGTGTGGACGTGTTGGGGATGTACTCGGTGAAGCTCGATGGCGGTAAAGGCACCACCGGCACTCAGTTGCTGCCGGTCCACGGGGATGGCAGCCCGGCCGATGATTTCGGACGCTTGGGTGTCGCCGCCAAGGCCAAGATTTCCAACACCGAACTGAAGGTGGGCGAGTGGATGCCGGTCTTGCCGATATTACGCTCGGACGACGGTCGCTCCCTGCCGCAAACCTTCCGTGGTGGCCAGATCACCTCCAAGGAATTCGCCGGTCTGAGCCTCTACGGCGGCCAGTTCCGGGGCAACAGCCCGCGTAACGATGCCAGCATGGAGGACATGTCGCTCAACGGTCGTGGCGCCTTTACTTCCGACCGTTTCAACTTCGGTGGCGGCGAGTACACCTTCAACGAAAAGCGCACTCAGGTCGGCGTCTGGTACGCCCAGTTGGAAGACATTTACCAACAGAAGTTCGTCAACCTCCTGCATAGCCAGCCGCTTGGCGACGTGACCCTGGGCGCTAACCTGGGCTACTTCTGGGGCGAGGAAGACGGCAGCAAACTGGCCGGCGATCTGGACAACAAAACCGCCTATGCGCTGCTGTCCGCCAAATACAAAGGCAACACCCTGTACCTGGGCCTGCAGAAGGTCAGCGGGGATGATGGCTGGTTCCGGGTCAACGGCACCAGCGGCGGCACCCTGGCCAACGACAGCTACAACTCCAGCTATGACAACGCAAAGGAAAAATCCTGGCAACTGCGTCATGACCTGGATTTCGCAGTCTTCGGCGTGCCCGGCCTGACCCTGATGAACCGCTACATCAGCGGTGACAACGTGCACACCGGCGCCATCACCGATGGCAAGGAGTGGGGACGTGAATCGGAGCTGGCCTATACCGTTCAAAGTGGCACGTTCAAGAGTCTCAACGTGAAATGGCGTAACGCGAGTATCCGTCGTGATTACAGCACCAACGAGTTCGACGAAAACCGGGTATTCATCAGCTATCCGCTGTCGCTGCTCTGATTTCTACGCTCACGCCTCGTGAACATCCTGGCCCGTCCCTCTGGACGGGCTTTTTAACGCAGTCAGTTGGGAAAGTGGCACTTTAGACCTTAGTCACGTTGACAAAAATGATCCTGACTGCTGATAATCCCGATCAAGTCATACGACAACAGATGACATCAATAAGAATTCAAGGGTCTCCTCATGACAACCACTCACACCGTCCAAAATCCCTTCAATCGCCTTCTCCTGACTGGCGCTGCAGGCGGTCTGGGGAAGGTATTGCGCGAAAGCCTGAAGCCTTACGCCAAGGTTTTGCGACTGTCCGACATCGCTGACATGGCTCCCGCCACCGGCAGCCATGAAGAAGTCCAGGTGTGCGATCTTTCCGACAAGAACGCTGTTCACCAACTGGTTGAAGGCGTCGACGCGATCCTGCATTTCGGTGGTGTTTCGGTAGAACGCCCGTTCGAGGAAATCCTCGGCCCGAACATCAGCGGCGTTTTCCATATTTACGAAGCGGCACGTCGCCATGGCGTCAAGCGCGTCATTTTCGCCAGCTCCAACCACGTGATCGGTTTCTACAAGCAGGATGAAACCATCGACGCCCAGTCGCCACGCCGTCCGGACAGCTATTACGGCCTGTCCAAATCCTACGGCGAAGACATGGCCACCTTCTATTTCGATCGCTATGGCATCGAAACCGTCAGCATCCGCATCGGCTCTTCGTTCCCGGAACCGCAGAACCGCAGAATGATGAGCACCTGGCTGAGCTTCGACGACCTGACGCAACTGATCGAACGCAGCCTGTTCACCCCCAACGTTGGCCACACCGTGGTGTACGGCGCCTCCAACAACCGTGAAGTCTGGTGGGACAACCGTTTTGCGGCGCACCTGGGCTTCCAGCCCAAGGACAGCTCCGAAGTCTTCCGCGACAAGGTTGAAGCCCAACCCATGCCTGCGGCCGATGATCCGGCCATGGTGTATCAGGGCGGTGCGTTTGTGGCAGCAGGCCCGTTTGGTGACAACTGAAACGCTGAAGCCCCCAATAAAAACAAACCAGTGGATCGAGCACCATGGATGCTGAACTGATACTCGACGCACGCAATGCCACCGGCGAAAGCCCGGTCTGGAGCGCCCGTGAACAGGCGCTTTACTGGGTGGATATCCCGGCCAGACGCCTGCACCGCTGGAATCTGGCGGACGGCGCGAGCCAAAGCTGGGAAGCGCCGCAGATGCTGGCCTGTATCGCTCGCTATGGCGACGGCAGCTGGATTGCAGGCATGGAAGACGGCCTGTTCCGGCTCACCGCCAAAGACGATGGCACGCTGAGCGCCCTACCCTTGACCAGTGTGCAGCACGCGCAACCGGGCATGCGTTTCAATGACGGCCGCTGTGATCGCCAGGGCCGTTTCTGGGCGGGCACCATGCTCCTGGACATGGCCGCTGGCGCACCGGTGGGCGCGATGTATCGCTACAGCGCCGGGCAAACCGAGCCACTGAACGCGCAGCTTGAAGGCTTCACTGTTCCCAACGGTCTGGCCTTCAGCCCTGACGGCACCCTTATGTACCTGTCGGACTCGCATCCTGCGGTGCAGAAAATCTGGGTATTTGACTACGACACCGACACCGGAACGCCCCACAACCGGCGCCTGTTTGTCGACATGAACACGTATTTGGGCCGCCCCGATGGCGCCGCCGTGGACGCCGACGGTTGTTACTGGATCTGCGGCAACGATGCGGGCCTGATCCATCGTTTTACGCCTGCGGGCAAGCTCGATCAGTCCCTGGTCGTCCCGGTGAAGAAACCCACCATGTGCGCCTTTGGCGGGCCGGATCTGGACACCTTGTTTGTCACGTCGATTCGTCCGGGTGGTGACCTCAGCGACCAACCCCTGGCCGGTGGTGTGTTTGCACTACGGCCTGGCGTCAAAGGCCTGAAGGAGCCCGAATTCAAGGGCTGAAGCCCGCGTTTTTCCCCAGCAATGCCGATGCAAAACATTAACAAAAACAACAACATTGGAGTTATCCATGGATTTCAAACGCACACTTCTCATCGCAGCACTTCCGCTGGCTTTCTGCATGTCTGGTCTGGCTCAGGCAGAAGTCAAAATCAAGTTCGCCGAAGTTCACCCTGCCGGTTATGCGCCGGTCGTGGCCGAACAGAACATGGGTAAAAAGCTCGAAGAGCAGAGCAAAGGCGATATCAGCTTCAAAATGTACGCGGGCGGCGTGCTCGGTTCCGAGAAAGAAGTCGTTGAGCAGGTCCAAAGCGGCGCCATTCAGATGACCCGTGTCAGCCTCGGGATCGTCGGTCCGGTAGTACCGGACGTGAACGTCTTCAACCTGCCGTTCGTCTTCCGTGATCAGGCGCATATGCGCACGATTATCGACGGTGAGATCGGCCAGGAGATTCTCGACAAGATCACCAACTCCAACTTCAACCTGGTCGCTCTGGCCTGGATGGATGGCGGCACCCGTAACCTGTACACCAAGAAGCCCGTGCGTCAGATCTCCGACCTCAAGGGCATGAAAATCCGCGTACAAGGCAACCCGGTGTTCATCGACACGATCAATGACATGGGTGGCAGCGGTATCGCCATGGCCACGGGCGAGATTTTCAGCGCCTTGCAGACGGGTGTTATCGACGGCGCGGAAAACAACCCGCCGACCTACTTCCAGCACAACCATTACCAGAATGCCAAGTACTACACGATGACCGAGCACTTGATCCTGCCTGAGCCGATCGTGATGTCGAAAACCACTTGGGAAAAACTCAAACCCGAGCAACAGGCTTTAGTGAAAAAACTGGCCCGTGAAGCGCAGTTGGAAGAGCGCGTGCTGTGGGACAAGGCAACGGCGGCGGATGAAGCCAAGCTCAAGGCGGCTGGCGTGGAATTCATTTCCCTGACTGCAGATCAGAAGAAAGCCTTCTACGACGCTACCCAGCCAGTTCGCGACAAATACGGCGCGCCGTACAAAGAGCTGATCAGCCGCATCGACGCCGTCAAAACTGACCCGGCTCTGCTCGCGGCAAAAAGCCAAGCTACCCAATAAGTCTGTCTGATAACGCTGCGGGGACGAGCGCAAGTTCGTCCGCCGCCGATGTGGTGAGCCCCATGAAAAATACGTTGCTGCGCATTAACGACACGCTTTATCGGGTCTGCATCGGGATCGCCGGTTTGTCGGTACTGATCATGACCCTGATTATTCCCTGGGGCATTTTTACCCGCTACGTGCTGGGCAGCGGCTCAAGCTGGCCGGAACCGGTCGCCATCCTGTTGATGGTGGTGTTCACTTTCTTTGGTGCAGCGGCCAGTTACCGCGCCGGCGCCCACATGGCCGTCTCCATGGCGGTTGATCGCATGCCGCTTGAGCTACGCAAGGTTGCGTCTCTGGTGGTGCAGATCCTGATGGCCGTGGTCGCGCTGTTCATGATCTTCAAAGGTTTCAAACTCTGTGCCACCACCTGGAACCAGTTCCTCGGCGAAATCCCGGGCCTGCGGGTGGGCATCTCTTATCTGCCGATCCCGGTGGGCGGCATCGTGACGCTGATTTTTATCCTGGAAAGAATTTTCCTGGGTGACCAAAGCCATCGCGCTGTCATGCGGTTCGACGTTGTAGAAGCCAGTGAAGGTGCCGCATAAATGGACGCTCTTATTCTGTTGGGCAGCTTCATAGCGCTCATTCTTGTCGGCATGCCGGTCGCCTACGCACTGGGGCTTTCGGCCTTGATCGGTGCCTGGTGGATCGACATCCCGGCTGACGCCCTGATGATTCAGATTGCCGGTGGCGTGAACAAATTCTCTCTTTTGGCAATCCCGTTCTTCGTGCTGGCCGGGGCGATCATGGCCGAAGGCGGCATGTCGCGCAGGCTGGTGGCGTTTGCCGGTGTGCTGGTCGGATTTGTACGTGGTGGTCTGTCGCTGGTGAACATTGTGGCCTCGACCTTCTTCGGGGCGATTTCCGGCTCCTCCGTGGCCGACACCGCCTCGGTAGGCTCGGTGCTGATCCCGGAAATGGAACGCGCCGGCTATCCCCGCGATTTCTCCACGGCCGTGACCGTCAGCGGTTCGGTACAAGCCCTGCTGACCCCGCCAAGCCACAACTCGGTGCTGTACTCGCTGGCAGCGGGCGGCTCGGTGTCTATTGCCTCGCTGTTCATGGCCGGAATCATGCCAGGCCTGCTGCTCAGTGCGGTGATGATGGGCCTGTGCATGATCTTTGCCCGCAAGCGCAACTACCCCAAGGGTGAAGTCATCCCGCTGCGCAAGGCCTTGAAAATTGCTGGCGAAGCGCTTTGGGGCATGATGGCGCTGGTCATCATCCTGGGCGGCATTCTCTCGGGTATCTTCACCGCGACCGAATCAGCGGCCATTGCCGTGCTCTGGTCGTTCTTCGTCACCATGTTCATCTACCGCGACTACAAATGGCGCGACCTGCCCAAGCTGATGCACAGGGCGGCCCGTACCATTTCCATCGTGATGATCCTGATCGGTTTCGCCGCCAGCTTCGGTTACATCCTGACGCTGATGGAAATCCCGATGAAGATCACGACAGCGTTCCTGACCCTGTCAGACAACCGCTACGTGATCCTCATGTGCATCAACATCATGCTGTTGCTGCTGGGCACCATCATGGACATGGCGCCGCTGATTCTGATCCTGACCCCCATCCTGCTGCCCGTGGTCGCAAGCGTCGGGGTAGACCCGGTGCACTTCGGCATGATCATGCTGGTCAACCTGGGAATCGGACTGATTACGCCGCCGGTGGGCGCGGTGTTGTTTGTGGGCGCTGCGGTGGGCAAGGTCACCATCGAGGCCACGGTCAAGGCACTGCTGCCGTTCTATCTGGCATTGTTCATGGTATTGATGCTGGTGACTTACATCCCTGCAATCTCCCTGTGGTTGCCAAGCGTGGTGTTGTAAGCACCCAAAAAATGAGGCTGGGCGCGACACCTTGTGGGACCGGCTTTAGCCGGGAATATGGTATCGCTGACGATCACATGCGTCAGGCGTACCCACTTCCCGGCTAAAGCCGGTCCCACGAAATCATTTACCCGTCTCCTATTTTCCAGCCAAGGAGGCTGGTTGCTCATGTCCGCTTCTGCGCTGTTCCCCCGTCACATTGCTGTATTGATCCTTGCGCTTCTGGCCTGTGCTTTTGCCGGCAACCACATCGCGGCACGTATCGCTTTCGACCATGACACCGGCCTGTTACTGGCGATTCTCTGCCGCTCGGGCGTGACGTTGCTGGTGCTAACCGGGTTGGTGATGTGGCAGCGCGAACGCCCTCGCCTGACGGCCCGCACGTGGCGTTGGCAATTGCTGCTGGGGGTACTGATCGCGGCGCAAAGCTTTTGCATTTATTCGGCCGTGGCGCGTATTCCCGTGGCGCTGGCCTTGTTGATCGCCAACGTCGCGCCGATCTTGCTGGTGCTGCTGACCTGGGCGCTGGGCGGTCCGGCACCCACCCGCCGTGCGGCGTTGCTGATGGGCTTTATCCTGCTGGGGCTGGTGTTCGCGCTGGACGTTCCCGAGCGCTTGTCCAGCTCGAACACCACTGAAGCCCAATGGCTGGAAGGCATCGCCTTCGGCTTTACCGCAGCGGGCGTCTTTGCCTGTGCGCTGTGGATCACCGATCATAAACTGTCGAGCATGCGCGGCACCGTGCGCAGCATGTTGACCATGCTGATTGTGTTCAGCGCCGCCGCCCTGGCGGGCTTCAGCGGGCTGTTGCCGGGCGGCCTTTCGTTGCCGGGCACGTCCACTGGCTGGATGGCGCTGGGTTGCCTGGTGGCGCTGTATGGCTTGGGCTTTTCCCTGCTGTTCATCTGCATGACGCGCCTGGACATGGCCCGTAACGCGCCGGTCATGAATATCGAGCCGGTCGCCAGCCTGCTGTTCGGCTGGTTGATCCTGGATCAATTGCTCAGCAGCGGACAAGTCGTCGGCGGCCTGATCGTGGTGACCGGCATCGTGTTGCTGACCTGGCGCCGCGCCAACCCGTGAGCCGTCATTCCTTTAACCCATTCGGTAAATCGTCATGCAGCCTCAGACCTTGACCCTCGACGATGGCGTGACGCGCCTGACCCTGGCCCCGCAAACCGGCGGCAGTATCGTCAACTGGAGCGTGCTGGCCAGCGGTCAACCGTTGTTGCGGCCCAGCGATGAGCAGGCCTCGAACGCCGGGACGCCGCGCAAGCTGGCGTGCTATCCCCTGGCCCCCTGGTCCAACCGCATCGGCAACGGCGGCTTCGAGAACCCGGCGGGTTGGCTGGCCCTGGAACCCAACAGCGCCAACGACCCTCTGCCGATTCATGGCAGCGCCTGGCAGCAGCCCTGGCACGTGATCGAGCAAACCGACCGGCATGCCTGCCTGCAACTGGACAGCGCAATCCCGTTCGCCTATCGCGCGCAGCTGCGTTACACGCTGGATGAAGGCACGCTGACCATCGCCCTCAGCGTCACTCACCTGGACTCGCGCGCTGCCTGGCATGGCCTGGGCCTGCACCCGTATTTCCCGCGTACCGCCAACACGCAGCTGCGCGCTCAGGCCGAGCACGTCTGGTTATGCGATGACGCGGGCCTGCCAACGCATCTTGAGCACCTGCCTGCCCACTGGGATTTCAATGCGTTGAATGTTCTGCCCGATACACGTCTGGACAACGGTTTTACGAGATGGGACGGCAATGGTCTGATCAGTCAGCCGGACTTGGGCTATGAGCTTGAATGTCAGGCGACCGGCAGTCATTTCTTCCTGGTCTTCTGCCCGCCCGGGCTGGATTTTTTCTGCTTCGAACCGGTCAGCCATCCGGTCAACGCCCATCACCTGCCAGGGCATCCGGGGTTGCAGTTATTGCAGCAGGGGGAAACGGCGGCGTTGAGTTTCAGGTTGCGGTATCGGGGGGTGTGAGTGCTAACTCAAACGCTCGGCGGCTTTGCGATAGGTCTGCTCGCGCTCACGTTTATCGAGAGCGATTACAAATACCACGACATCCTGATCAATCACTTGATAGATCAAGCGGTAACCACTGCTGCGCAGCTTTATCTTGTAGCAGTCGGGTAAGGCATGCAGGCGGTTGGCTTCAATACGCGGATTAAGCAGAATGGCGGCCAGCTTCTTTTTAAGTTGCTGACGCACGGGGTCGCCCAGTTTTTGCCACTCCTTTAACGCACGAGCATCGAACTCAAGGCTATAAGTCATCCAATGAAACCTTGACCCGTTGAGGCGCTACCAGTCGCTCGCGGACTGTAGCGATCAACGCCTCGTCTTCTTCGGTCATCAGGACCGGGCGAAAGGGCAGCTGGCCCCGCTCCGCTACATATTGCAAAGCCTGGCGCATGAGTTCAGAGGGAGTGACTCCCAGTTTTTCCAGCTCACGGTAGGCACGAGCCTTAAGATCGTCGTCAATGCGGACGTTAATAGATGCCATGAAAATTGCCCCCATGTAATGACATTCGCCTTTACATTAAATAAAAAAGACGCGCTGGCAATACAACCGTTGGAGCGAGGCTTGCCCGCGAAGAACGATAACGCGGGGTGCCTGCACTGCGCAGGTGATCTGGTTCGCGGGCAAGCCTCGCGCCAACGGATTTATTGACTCAGTCAGTGCGCTTTACCTTCACCCCCAACGACTGCAACGCATCCCAGTAACCGGGATAGGTCTTGCCCACGCAGTCGGGGTCGAGGATGTGGATGCCAGCGATTTTCAGGCCGGCCAGGGCGAAGCACATGGCGATGCGGTGGTCGGAATGGGTGTCGATCAGCGCGTCCACGGTTTGCCCGGCCAGTTGCGGGTTGGCGTGGACGATCAGGTCGTCGCCTTCCTCCACTGCCAGACCCGGCGCGATGGCGCACAAGCCGTGGGACAGCGCTGAAATGCGATCACACTCCTTGACCCGCAGGTTCGCCAGACCCACAAAACGCACCGGCTGATTATTGAACGCCGCCAGCACGGCCAGCGTCGGGATGGCGTCCTGCATTTGCGAGCCGTCGATCACCGCCGGCATGTTCGGGAAGCTGTCGATCAGTTGGCTGGCCAATGCGTCCGGCTGAGTGAAGTCCTGCGCCGCGACGCCCAGATCAATCGCGCCGTCGGTCAGCGCCTGGGCCGCCCACAGGTACGTGGCCGCCGACGCGTCAGGCTCGATATGGAAGTCGGTTGCCTGATAGCCGGTGGCAGCCACTTTCCAGGCCGTATCGCCCATGGCTTCAACCTGGGCACCAAAGGCTTTCATCGCCGCCAGCGTCAGGTCCACATAACCCCGCGCGCCGATGTCGCTGCCGGTCAAGGCCACTTCCACCGGGCCTTGACCGCACGCACCGGCCATCAACAAGGCCGACACGTATTGACTGGACAGGTTGCCGTCGATTTCGATGCGGCCCGCCGCGAGTCCGCCCCGGCCTTTGATCGAGACCGGCGGGCAGCCGCTGGGCGCGCTGATCTCCACGCCCATGCGCTGCAGCGCGTCCACCAACGGACCAATCGGGCGCTTGCGCATGTACTCGTCGCCGTCGACCACGAACTCGCCCTGGAAATTGGCCAGCGCGGCCGTCAAAAAGCGTGTGGCTGTCCCCGCATTGCCCAGGAACAGCGCTTGTTGCGGCGCGTGCCATTGGCCTGTGCTGGTGACCACGAAGGTGCTGTCGTCAGGCTCATCGACCTGTACGCCCATCAGCCGCAAGGCTTCGGACATCACCCGTGTATCATCGCTCTTGAGCGCTCCGCTCAGGCGACTGGTGCCTTTGGCCAGACCGGCCAGCAACAGCGCGCGGTTGGTAATGGATTTCGAGCCAGGCGGGCTGACACGGCCGATCAATGGCCGGTCCACCGGAAATACAGTGAGAGTGGATGAAGGTCGCATGATGCCCCTGATCGTCGCCGGAAAAATCGCGATCCTACCAGTAATGGCCCTTGTCCAGAATGCGGGCCTGCATAAAGCCTGATATTTCGGGGCCGCGCCTGAGATTTCGGCCGCACATAGATAGCTAGCTATCTAGCTATCCATATGCATATATCCCTGTTTCAGCCCGTCACAGAAGGGGTTCAACCGCGCACGGACACCTGATTGCGACCGTTTTCCTTCGAGTCATAAAGCGCTTGATCGGCCCGCTCGATCAGGGATTCATAGCCCTCTAAAGGTTGGCTCAGGTCTGCCACCCCGAGGCTGATCGTGCACCGAATACGCTGCCCTTCATGCTCGACAACCTCGGCCTCGATGGCCTGGCGCAGACGCTCACTGAAAACGCGGGCGCCCTCCTTGTCCGTATCGGGTAGCAATACCGCGAACTCTTCGCCACCGTAACGTCCGACAACATCGGTATCACGGGCATGGCGGCGGATCACCTCGGCAACCCGCCGGATGACCGCATCACCGGCCTGATGACCATAGGTGTCATTGACCCGCTTGAAGTGGTCGATGTCGATCATCACCAGCGAAGCATTGGAGGCGTAGCGACTGTGCCGGGCATATTCGCGCTTGACGGCTTCCTCCCAGTGACCACGGTTGTACAACCCCGTCAGGTGATCGGTGCTGGAAAGCTTTTGCAACTGGGCGTTGGCGGCCTGCAACTGGTGACGGTTGGTGGCGACGTCGGTGACGTCATAGATCACCAGGCAGATGTGGCTGATTTCACTGTTGGTGGAGCGCAGTGGAAACAGGGTGGTGTTCTGGTACATGAAATCTTCCTGCCCGGTAATCGGCTGGTAGTTCTTGAACCGCATCAGGTAGGGGCGTTGCTCCCAGATCGTGAACGCGGGTGTACCCAGGGTCACCACGTTCTCGATTTTCTTGCTGAACCACTGCTCATTGATTTCAGGGAACAGCTTGAAAAAAGACTGACCGGCCGCTTCAGAGGGCAAGACACCCGAGCGGTTTTCCATGAAGTTGTTCCAGACCTGCACGCAGTAATGCCTGTCGAGTACCACAACACCCACGTCGATGCTCTGGGTGATCGCCAGCATCCAGTGAAGCTCATTGAGATCGAGACGGTCGTTCATGGTCAGCTCATCAGGTAAGCGAGTTTGCGGGTCAGCAGCTCTACCGAGTCTTCGGTGAACAGCATCAGCAGATCGAAATGAATGTTATGGCCTTCGAGGCTGTAGCTGATTTCCACGGCCAGGGTTTTCTTCCAGCGCTGCTGATTGATGCGAATCAACTCGTCGATGCCACCATGAGTGCCGAGTACTTGCGGGTGGCCCTGGGAAAACTCCACGTCGATCTGCTCGGCAATGCCACTCAGACAGGCACCGATCAGGATCGTGGACAGGTCCAGGAGCATTTCCATGTCCGAGTATTCAGCCGAGTCACGCTGCATCAACTGACCCATGTCGGCGATTTCAGAGTCATGGAAAATCAGCAACGCTTCCCCGGCGATACCTTCCCCGATATACCCCTGGCATACCGCCGTCAGCCGTTCGCTGCTTTGGGCATCGGCCAGCGCCATGTGCAACTCACCGACTTCAAGCATGTTGACGTTGGGCACCGGCAATTGCACGAAGACCCCAAGGACCCGCGCCAACAGCGCCGCCGCACGGCCCATCGCCACGTTGACGGTTTCGCGGAACGCATCCTGAAAGCTGATCAGGCCCGTGTTGCCCACCGGGACCACGGCCTGCTGCGCAGGCGCGCCCATCAGCCCGAGTCGACGCAGAGTTGCCTCAAGCTCCTCAGGATCAGCCGGTTTTTTCAGAAACGCCAGGGCGCCCAGTTCCATGACGCGGCGCACGGCTTCTTCCTGAACGTCGCCGGAAACCACGATGATGTTGGCCGTCAGGTTCTCTGCACGAATGGCCGCCAATGCCTGGTAGCCATCCATGACCGGCATCGTCAAATCCAGCAGCATTACCTGACCCAGGCCCTGGCGAACCGCATCAAGGCCTTCCTGTCCATTGGTGGCCATGGTGACCGACACGCCCCAATCGGCGGGTAACGCCCGCAATAACTGCTTGCGCGCCATGTTTGAATCGTCGCAAATCAGTAGGGGAATCATGGGCATTGCGTTCTTTCTCACTGCAAAAGAGTTTCAGGCGGACGTTCGAAAGCATGGGCGGGTTTTATCTCAACGACGAGTAAATGAAACACGTCCACGCCCAAGCAGCTTTGACCCATGCCTTCATAACACTTCAATTGAGTAGAATATTCACCCATTACGCTTACTGTTGAGCTGCATGCAATATTTGTGCAAGGCGCACGCTCGGCAGTCAAGGCCTCAAGCCTCGTCATGCCGCCGGTGGACCGTGAGGGCAAAGATTAAGGGTCCTGTGCAGCACGCAAAAGGTAACATCCGATGCCCTTGATTCCGATTAGCCATCAGGGTGTGTGACTCATACTCAGGTATATTTTCAGGGGCATGACCTCTAGGTCATGCGCCACGACAGGAACTATCCCTGCAGCTCCCTTCTGACGGCATTGATATTCCTGAGTATTTGCAGACACAATTGATATCAATAGGCCATTATTTGTTCAATCATGAATCCCTCTGCTTTTTTAATTAAATTCTTGCCACCAGACTTTTATTGTCCGACACTCCTCCTCGGGCCTGACAATATACAGGCGTCATTCCCGTGACTATCAAGCACCCAAAGATATTTGCACTATCCTTGCACTGATTTTCGCGACATCGGCCCATATAAAAAGATCCATATTTACAGACGAGCGGTATTGGCAAATTACCAACCCCCTGTAAACAAAGGACAAAACGCTAAACAAGAGGCATCTAAGGTACTCCACTTTCCGCCACACAAAACCTTCTAAAGACCCACCCCTTATATAAAAGTTTCACACTTCAGAATTAAATAGATAATTCGCATATAACGCTTTGCAGTTATCGCCATCGGTGTTATTAATCCGGCCTGTTCCGGGGTGCAAGGCAATGCGCCATCTCACACGAAGTGAATCCAGTCTTCATACTGATCAAGTCCCGGCCCGTTAAAAACTCATTACGCTAGTTACTCAAGTTGCCATTGCGCCTTGAGTAGTGGCTGTGCGGCGCACGAAAATTGCGCGAGGAGGGCATCATCGCTCGTAGTCATTCAAGGCTTAAAATCCTGTCGATTTTCGGCACACGTCCAGAAGCCATAAAAATGGCGCCATTGGTCAAGGCCCTGGCTGCGGAACCGGGTATTCATTCCCAGATCTGCATCACCGGTCAGCACCAAAGCATGCTTAAACAGGTGCTGGAGCTGTTCGACCTGAAAGCTGATTTCACTCTGGATGTAATGACGCCGCATCAGACCCTCAACTCGCTGACAGCCGCGCTGTACGGGGCAATTGATCCCGTTCTGGAAATCACCCAGCCCGATCGTGTGCTGGTGCATGGCGACACGACGTCGGCCATGGTGGCGTCGATGTGTGCCTTCCATCGCCGCATTCCCGTGGGCCATGTGGAAGCCGGTCTGCGCACCGGTGATATCTACAGCCCATGGCCGGAAGAAATGAACCGCCGCTGCATCGACCTGAGCGCCGATTTGCTGTTTGCCCCCACCGAAGAATCGCGGCGCAACCTGCTGGGCGAACGCTTGCAAGGGCGCACGTTTGTCACCGGCAACACCGTGATTGATGCCCTGCAATTGACGGCTCAACGCATCGAGCAAGACGCCGCGTTGCGCGCAGACCTGGATCAGCAGTTTTCCTTCCTGCAGGCCGACCGCAGAGTCTTGCTGGTGACCGGGCATCGTCGGGAAAACTTCGGCGACGGCTTCCTCGATATCTGCAAAGCCTTGCGTCACCTCGCACAGCGCAGCGATATCCAGATTGTGTATCCGGTGCATTTGAACCCCAATGTTCTGGGCCCTGTGACGGAACACCTGGGCGACCTTCCCAATGTGCACCTGATCAAGCCACTGGATTACCTGGCGTTCGTGCGTCTGATGCAGCGCGCCCACGTGATTCTGACCGACTCCGGCGGCGTTCAGGAAGAAGCACCCTCCCTGGGCAAACCGGTACTGGTCATGCGCGACGTCACCGAGCGGCCCGAAGCCGTGGCGGCCGGCACCGTGCGCCTGGTCGGCACATCGCCGGACTCCATTATCAGCGGCGTCAATGCGTTGTTCGACGATGATCTGTTGTGGCGTCGCGCCTCCCAGGCGGCCAACCCTTACGGCGATGGCCAGGCCAGTTCGCGCATTGTCGATGCGTTGATGGGCCGTCCGGTCAGCGATTTCGTGGTCGGCCAGTTGCAGTTGCCCAAGTACCTTGAGCATGACCCGACCCGCCCGGCATCGGACGACCATCGGCCGGCATCCACTTATTAGTCACAAACGTACACCCCCTCTATTTCGCTTGAGATCTGCCTGAATGAAGTCTTCCGTTGCCATACAAACGGGCGCGCTCAGCGCCCTTGCCTGTGGCGTGAGCCTGCTCGCGCTCATGCCGACTTTTGCCCTGGCGGCGGACAGCCCGCTCACCCAGGCCATCAATCGACTCAACGCTGATACGCATCAGCAACGCGAAATTCGCCTGAGCGATCTGGGGATCGACGCACCGATCATCCTGGGTTCCACCGATTCGCGCCGTGAGCTGTACCTGCCGGTTCCGGCGGGCGTGCCGCTCACCGATGCGTCACTGACGTTCGATGCCAGCTACCTCAATGGCGAAGGCGGTCGCAACACGTTGCTGTTGTCGCTGGACGGCTACCCGGTACGTGCCGAAGGGCTCAGCGAAGCCCAGGGCAACGCCAGCTCGGTATTGGGCGTGGACAAGGCCGCTCGCGACAATGGCTCGGTACGCCTGGGCGTGGCCTGGTCGTCGATCGTGTCCCGCGTGTTGTGTGAAGACGAACGCGCCATCGGCAACGTCTTGCGCATCGAACCGGACACCCGCCTCAATTACAGCTACGACGCCAACCTGTTGCAGGACGTGGGCGCCGCCTGGACCGCATTGCCCGGCAAACCCGGCATCATGGTCGCCCCAGGCAGTTTGGCGGCCGGCAGTTACGACGCCGCCTGGCGTCTGGGCGTGGCACTGGAGCGGATCGGCAAACACGCCCGCATCCTGCCCTTCCCCGGCGTACAGGACAGCGTAGACCTGAGCGGCCTGCGTATCCCGGTCGAGCTGCAGAACATTCCGGCCTTCGCCAGCCTCAATGGCAAGGGCACTTATACCCTGGCCAACCCGGCGGAAATCGGCGCGCTGCTGATGCTGGGTCAAACCCCCAACGTGCAGGCTGACCTGGCGATCAATGATCCGCAGTTGCTCAAGGCGATCAATGAATCCCTGGACGCCTTGCAGAGCCAGATTCAAGGTCTGGACGCCGCTGCAGGCACCGCGTTCACCCAATGGCGTGATCGCCATGTGAATGCCGGTCTGGCCGCCAAGGGCACGGACAATGTGCGCCTCGCGTTGCTGGGCACACGCCTGGTACTGATGATCGCGCCGGAGGCCACCGGCAAGGCCATGGCCCTGTTCAGCACGGCCTGGAACAAGCTGGCACGCAGCCGCACCTTGACCGTCAGCGAAGCACAAATGCCGTTGAGCGCCGATGGCCGCGTGGCCCTGGCCAATCTGGGCGGCAACCCTGGCACCATCGACGTGCTTGCCAAGTCCGACTGGAGCGCTTCGTTCCCGCTGGGCAGCGTCGCTTATGACGGTCGTCTGCCGGTCAAGGCCGTGGTGGATGTCGCCGCCGCACCGGGCGCTTCGGACACCGCACCCGTGGCGTCGGTGTTTCTCAACGACTACCTGATTGGCGCGCAACAACTGATTGCCAACGGTGAAAAACAACGCATCGAAGCGCGTATCCCGAGCTATGCCCTGGGCTCCACGAACGTGCTGCGTGTGTCGTTCCAGCGTCAGCCGGTCAGTGATCGCTGCCTGGAAACGCCTCAGGCGTTCCCGGTCTCGGTGCTGCCAACCAGCCACATCGTGCTGGAAAAAATCGCCCTCAATGACGGCTTCTCCGGCATGGCGGCGCGCTTCGCTTCGAACACACAAGTCCTCGTGCCTCAGGCGTACCTCGATCACCCGGCCAGCAGCTTGCCGCAGGTGATTTCGGTGGCGGACGGTGCCGGTGTTTCGCCGCTGCGCGCAGAACTGAAAGTCAGCGCCGATCCAAAAGCGACAGTCACGCCCGACAAAGCCTTCCTGGCGTTCGAGTTACCTCTCAAGGACAGCAAGGAATCGGTGCAGGTCGATGACCAAGGCCGCCTGCGCATCAATCACAAGGATGAGCCGTTGCTGGACCTGCATCCCCTTAACCATCTGGCTTCGCTGCAAGCCGTCGATGCCGGTGGCCAGCACGGTCTGGTCTATCGCACCCTGGGCAGCGATGCGCCTGTCTTCGCCAAGCCAGTGCTGTTGACCCGTGGCGACGTGGCGATTCTGGGGGACAACGGTGCCTTGACCACCTTCGACACCCAGGACCCGAGCGGCAGCCAGTTCATCGAGAAAGAAGAGCCCAAGGGCCTGGACGCCTGGCGCACGCCTTCGCTGTTGTGGCTGATCCCCGGCGGCATCCTGTTGGTGCTTATCCTGATGCTGGCTGGCCGTAGCGCCCGTCGCAATCGCCAGTAACGGAAGCCTTCGATGACGTCGCTTTATTGGCCCTACTGGCTGGCCCATTACTACAGTTTCCTGGAAGTCGCGACCATTGTGGTCGCGGTACTGATCCTGATTTCCAGTCTGGACGATCTGTTCATTGACCTGTGGTACTGGTCTCGCCGCCTGTTCCGCAAGTTCACGGCAGACCGCAAATACCGGCCGCTGACGGCCGAGCAATTGATGGCCCGGGATGAGCAGCCCCTGGCAATCATGGTCCCGGCCTGGCTGGAATACGACGTCATCGCGCCGATGATCGAGAACATGGTGTCGACCCTGGATTACCAGAACTATGTGGTCTTCGTCGGCACCTACATCAACGATCAGCGCACCATCGATGAGGTGGAGCGCATGCGTCGGCGCTACAAACAGTTGCACCGCGTGGAAGTCCCTCACGCGGGGCCGACCTGCAAGGCCGACTGCCTCAATTGGGTGATCCAGGCGATCTTCCTGTACGAAGAAACCCACGGCACGACCTTCGCCGGGGTCGTGCTGCATGACAGCGAAGACGTGCTGCACCCGTTGGAACTGCGCCTGTTCAACTACCTGTTGCCCCGCAAGGACATGATCCAGTTGCCGGTCGTGTCCCTGGAGCGCAACTGGTACGAATGGGTGGCGGGCACCTACATGGACGAGTTCGCCGAATGGCACGGCAAGGACCTGGTGGTCCGCGAAAGCATGACTGACACCGTGCCTTCGGCCGGCGTCGGCACCTGTTTCTCACACCGTGCGTTGCGCGTGCTGGCCGGGGAAACCCAGAACCAGCCGTTCAACACCGACAGCCTCACCGAGGACTACGACGTCGGCGCGCGGCTGGCCAAGGTCGGCATGAACGCGATCTTCGTGCGCTTTCCGGTGCAGTTTCGAGTGCTGCGCAAATCCTGGTTTCGCAAACCTTACGAATCCACCCTGAAGATGCCGCTGTGTGTGCGCGAATTCTTCCCGGACACCTTCCGCACGGCGTTTCGTCAAAAAGCGCGCTGGACCCTGGGCATCGGCCTGCAAGGCTGGGAACAGATGGGCTGGAACGGCTCGCTGGCCAACCGTTATCTGCTGTTTCGGGATCGCAAAGGCGTGGTGACGGCGTTCGTCAGCATCCTGGCCTACGTGATTCTGGTGCAGTTGGTGGCGCTGATCATTCTGCGTCAGAGCGGGCTGTGGGACGTGAGCTTCCCGACGCCGTTCGAAGCCAATGGCTGGATCAAGTATCTGCTGATTGCCAACGGTATCGCTCTGGGCTGGCGCATCCTGCACCGCTGCTACTTCACCACGGTGCTGTACGGCTGGCAGCACGGTTTGCTGTCGATCCCGCGCATGGTCGTCGGCAACTTCGTCAACTTCATGGCCGCCTCCCGGGCGTGGCGTATGTTTCTGGTGGGCAAGGTGCTCAATCGCAAGCTGGTCTGGGACAAGACCATGCACGATTTCCCGTCCACCGACCTGGTGGCCGCCGCACCGCGCAAGCTGGGCAGCGTGTTGCTATCCTGGCAAGCCATCAACGACACCCACCTGCAAACGGCACTGGACGAACAGCAGACCCGGCACATGCCACTGGGCCGCATCCTGCTCAGCCACGGCTGGCTGGATGACGAAACCCTGGCCGAAGCCATCGCGTTCCAGAACGATCTGCCCCGGGTTTTCGATGTCGCCCACAAGGCTGACCCGTCACTGTTGAGCGATGAGTTCGCTCTGCGCTGGCGCGTGGTGCCGTTGGGCATGAACGAGGAGGGCCGCGCGCAAATCGCCGTCGCCAGCCCGCTGTCCGACGAAGGCCTGCAACAGATCAGCGATGAACTGGGCAGTGAACCGGTGCAGTTGATCGCCCGGGAAAGCGAAATCGTCGCGCAGTTGCGCGAGGTGAACGCTCTGGAAGGTCAGGCCGTCCCGAATGCCCGTGCGCCGCTGTTGGGCGACCTGCTGATCGAGATGGGCCTGCTGAACCGCGACGTGTTCAGCCGCGCCATGCTCAATTACCGCCCGCAGCATCACGGCCGTATCGGCGACTATCTGGTCGACATCGGCGTGCTGCCCCGCGCCACCATCGAACAGGCCGTGGCCCGTCAGCACAGTCATTACCCAACGGAGCTTCCGGCATGAACCGCCCCTTCCTGACGCTGATGGCCACGGGGTTGTGCCTGCTGCCTGCACTGGCCCATGCGGAAATCCTGCCGCTGCCGTTGACCGGTCCGGCTTACCAGGCCGCCAACGAAGCCTACAGCGCCTACGATCGCAAGGACTACGACCTGGCCATCGCCAAGGCCCGTGAAGCCTTGCGTCAGCGGGCGGACGTCACCCGTTTGAATCGGTTGATCGTGCAGGCGCAACGGGACAAGGCATTGCGCGATAACCCCAAGCGCTACCCGAAATCCACCGCTCAGGCGCGTCAGGCCCCCGGTTTCAATGCGGCGGCCCAGGCGTTCAAGGCGTATGACCGCGACGACTTCGGCGTTGCCGCCCAGTCAGCCCGCAAAGCCATCGCCCAGGCGCCCCGGCGCATGGACTACCGGTTGCTGCTGATTGAAGCCTTGCAGCGCCAACAGCATCTGCAAGAAGCCGATCAAGCCACCACTGAAGCCCTTCGGGTCTTCCCGGATGACGACAGCTTGCTGATGCGCCGCGAAGCCATTCGCCGCCAACTCGCCGCGCCTTTGGCGATTGCGGGTTATCGCGCTCTGGAAGCCGGCAATCTGCCCCTGGCGGTGGACCAAGCCCGCAAGGCCGTGGCCTGGTCCCCGGAAATCGGCGCCCATCAACAACTGTTGATCAGCGCTCTGTTGGCGCAGAAGGATTACCGCGCCGCTGAACAGGCCGCCACCGGCGCGCTGGCTCAGGACGACGGCGAGACCGCGCCGTGGATTCTGCGCAGCTACGCGCTGGACCGTCAGGGCAAGACTCAGGCCGCCCAGGCTGACCTGAATCAAGCCCTGGCCATCGACGGCCTGCTGGATTCGGAAGTACGCGAGATTCGCTTCTTCGCCGCCGATCTGGCGCTGGCCAACAACGAGCCTCAACAAGCGCTGGACCAACTGCAAAAACTGCCCGCTGACGACAGCGGTGAGGTGGCCCGCCGCCGTGCCATTGCACAGGTCGCACTGCGCCAAAAGAACAACGGCCTGAAAACCGCGACACGCTTCCCTGCCCCGGCGCTTAACTGTCAGGAAAGCGCGTTCGGGCTGGTCTGCGACATCTGGCCGGGCAATCAGCGCGATGGCGGCACCGACATCGCCGTGCAGGCTTATGCGGCGCTGGCCCGCAAGGACGCGGCCTCAGCCACGACCCTGGCCAGCGAAGCCATTCGCCGCGCCCCGCAAAACCCGGCTTATCGCAGCCTGTTGGTCAGCGCCTTGACCGACCAGAAGCGTCTGCCCGAAGCAGTGGCCGCCGCCAGCGACGGCCTGCAAGCCACTGGCGATGACGCCCGCTTGCTGGCCCAGCGCGGTCGTCTGCGCCAGCAAACCGGTGATGACGCCGGTGCGCGCCGGGACTTCACCCAGGCCCTGGCGCTGGGCAGCCTGCCCACTTATGAAGAAGCCAGCCTTTACGCTGCGCTAGGTCAGCGCCGAACCGCCCGGGAACGCTTGCAGCAAGCCCGTACGGCGGGCGAACTGGACGGCATGAGCGATCTGCAGGTGGCTTATCTGTCGGTTCAGGCGGGTGACGATGACGCCGCCCACGAGTCATTCCGCAAGGCTGATATCGCCACGGGCCTGACGCCGACCGCCACACAGGATGCGGCCTACACCGCCATGCGGGTCAACGACGACGAGCACGCGGTGGGTTACTTCAAGCGGGTCATCGACGCGGAAAAATCCGGCGAACTGGACATGCCCGCCCAGCAGTTGTTCGATACCCGCCGCGCCGTGGCGGATGTCTCGCGCACCTGGGGCCTGATCAGCACCACCAGTTATCGCGGCAACAGCTCCACCAGCGGGCTGAGTTCGGCCCCCAGTACCGGCGGCAATAGCGGTGGCAGCAACAACAGCAGCACCGACAGCCTGCAAAACAGCACCGAACTCTCGTGGCGTCCGCTGGGTTACCGCAACGCCCGCTTCGTCGAGCTGTACGGCCGTGTCACCGACACGCTGTGGAGCAAGAACGGCGATTCGGACACGGGCCTGGATGCCCTGCAAGGCGCCCTCGGCGTGCGGGTCAAACCCTTTACGTCCCTGAACGTCATGGCCGCCGTTGAACGCACCTTTCCCCTGGGCTCGTCCAACGTAGATGGCGACTGGCTGTTGCGTCTGGGTTATGGCTCCAGCATTGGCACCGACCTGCGGGTCGATACGCCGAGCTGGTGGACGTCGCAGTTGTTCGCCGAGGCCGGCCATTACGTCAATGACTCGCGCAATTACTTCAACAGTGAATGGCAAGGGGGCCGCAGCTACGCCATCGGCGGCACCGGCTCGCGCTGGGTAACCTTCCCGCACGTGGTGGCCGCGTTCGACTACGACTCCAAGATGGACAGCGAAACCCAGTCCGACGGCAGCGTTGACTATTCCTCCGGCCGGGCCGCAGGCGTCGGTCTGGGGAACAACGTGCGCTACTGGTTCCGCGAGGACGCCTATAACGCGCCGCAATCCTATGTGGATTTTTCGCTGCAATACCGAGTGAAGGTGTTTGGCGATGACCGCGCCAAAGGTGTGTTCGCTCGCCTGACCTACTCCTATTGAGGACTTTTATGCACCTTCGTATCTGCGCGGGGCTCGGTTTGGGCCTGGCCTCGACACTGGCTCAGGCCGCGCCTGAAATTGCCCAGCTCTACGCGCCCAAACTGCCGGAAGGCTCGGCCTGGGTGCGGGTGGTCAACCCCTCCGACACGGCCGTGCAGGTGCGCGTGGATCAGAAGCCGGACATGACCCTGTCGGCGCAGTCCGTGATTGCCAGCCCGTTTCAGGTCGTGGATTCCCGGCAGCCGCTGCACGTGACGGTCAACGGTCGCGAGATCAAGGGCCTGAACGTGCCAAAAGACGCTTTCGTTACGCTGATCCTCGACAGCCATCCCGGCGCAGCGCCACGGGTAGTGATTGACCCGCAACCGCGCGGCAAAGACCTGCGCGCCGAGCTCAACGTCTACAACCTCAGCACGGGCTGCAAAAAAGCCGACATCAAGCTGGCCAATGGCTCAAGCGTGTTCAGCCAACTGTCCTTTAACGGCCAGGCGCAACGCACCATCAACCCGGTGCAGGCGACCTTGATCGCCAGCTGCGATCAGGCTGCCGGCCTGCCGCTCAAACTTGAGCCCTTCAAGGCAGGTGATCGCTACAGCCTGTTCCTCGTCGGCTCGCGCCAGACCCCACGCCTGATTGGCCTTGTTGACCAGACTGCCCCATGACTAGCCACGTAAAACCTGAAGGTTCCATGCGCCGCCTGCCCCTGCCCGCCCTGATTGCTGGCGTGCTGTTCAGCCTGTCGGGCACCGCCGTGCACGCGGCCTCGTCAGTGATCACCGGTAAAGACGGCTGGCTGTTTCCCGCCTGGGAAAGCCTGAACAAGGTCGATAACGCCGGCACCGCCCGCAGCATCGGCCTGATCAAAGACGTGAAGCAGCAGCTTGAGCGGGAAAAAATCGCCCTGGTGGTGTTGGTGGTGCCCATGAAAGCGCCGTTCTACGCCCAGCGACTGCCGGCCGATCAACCGTTGAGCCCAGCCGTGGCGCAGCGTTACGACCGCTTGCAGAGCGAGTTGAGCACCGCGGGCCTGACCACGCTGAACATCAAGCCGATCCTGCAGCAAACCGAGCAAGGCAAGCAGACCGCGTTCTACCGCGCCGACTATCACTGGACCGCCTGGAGCGCCGAGAACACTGCCGACGCCACGGCGAAGCTCATCACTGGACGCTATCGCCTGCAAGGCGAGCCCGGTGGCGGCGCCGTGCTGGGCGAGTGGTTCGACAAACGCGCATTTGGCGACCTGGCCAGCAACTTCCTGCCCGCCGTGAAGCGCAAGGCGATCGGTCGCGACATCTACACCGTGCGCCATCAGGTGGAAAAAGACCTGTTGATCGACGACGCTCCCGCGCCGGTTCAAGTGATCGGCAACAGCTTCGTGCAGCCTTATCTGGGCTACACCCAGAAGTTGTCCAACGCCCTGGACCGCCCGGTCAACCTGACCTGGAACCCCGGTGATGTGGGCCCGTGGGCCACGCTGCTGCAATACCTGGAATCCCCGGACTTTGCCCAGCACAAGCCGCAGGTGATCGTCTGGCAATTCAATGAGGGCCAGTTTCATCTAGGCCCCGACGCCGCCGCCAACTGGAACGCCAAAGGCGTGACTTCAATCAGCCAGTGGCACCAGCGAATCAAGAAGGCGCTGCCTTGAAGGTTTTCGGCAAAACCCTCAGCCGTGCCACTCTGGGTGTTCTGCTGCTTGCAGCGACGCTTGGAACAGGTACCGCCATGTTATACGTCACTGCTTTGAAACCGCTGGACCCCGGCATCGTCGGCATCGTCTGGCAACCGGACAACAAGACGGTCGGCATCAAGGGCGACTGGCAAAAACTCGGCGCCCGGGAGCTGCTGGTGCAATGGACCGTCGTCGATGACCAGGCCTTCGTGCCCGGAACCGGCCTGCCCAGTGTGCCGGTGCTGCCAGACTGGGCGCGCATCGCCAAAGAGCCCTGGGCTCAGGATGTGATCGTTGGGCTGGCCGGTTACTTCAGCGAAAACCGCTCGCGGGACAACATCGAGCAATTGGCGGCGGTGTCCGAACGCATTGCCAAACTGCCGACGCCGCTGCACGTTACCGGCTGGTACTTCCCGGCGGAAGTCGACCCCAGCTGGACCCGCGCCAAGGAGCTGCCAGCGCTGCTGGCCAAGCTGCCGCGTCCGTTGTGGATCAGCGTCTACGACGGCGCCAACATCGGCCCCGCCGCCACGGCCGACTGGCTCAAGCAATGGTTGCCGGACGACATCGGCGTGTTCTTCCAGGACGGCGTCGGCGTCTATGCCCGCACCGCCCCCGTGGCCCGCACCTATGCCGACACCCTGCGCGAACGTCTGGGCAAGGACCGGGTGCGTATCATCGTCGAAGCCTTCCGCCCCAACTACGGCGGCGGCTTTCGCTCCGCCACGGCGGCCGAGCTCAAACCGCAACTGGCGGCTTACGACGGCTACCCGCTGTACCTGTTCGACGGCCCGCATTACGTGACGCCGGAGCTGGTCAAAGCGCTGGCGAAGTAACCCTGCCTTGACCGGTCTGAGCCGGGGTGCATTGCCCCGCCATGCCCCCATCAGACCTGGTCATTCCGGCATGACGCGATGGCTGGGCCTTGCTGAATCCGAATCTCAGCGTTTTGCCAACTCAGTACAATCATCCTGCGAAAGAACCCTGAATATATAAGGTAGCCAGCTAATGATTAGTGTGGACAGTGAATCTATTAATTCAAATATTGGATCCAACTATACAAGTAAGACCACCCCACTGGATCATCACCCTTACTCCCTTAGAACGTTGAAATAGAAACTGCTGATTGCTATGCATTCGTATTAATAATCTTCAGAGAAATAATTACTTAACTACTCCCCGACACATCGCTAACAAATATAAATACATTCGATACCTAAGTAGCATATACACCACTAATGGCAAATTGAAACTATGGCAATGCCTTGGTGCACATTCTGCCGCCCCTATTAGCAGCCATTCATTGTTTCTGAAAGCAGTACAGGAACCTGACCCATGAAATTCAAATCCCTACAAGCGCGCATTTGTACAACCGCCGGTGTCTGCCTTTTTCTTTCGTGTACCAGCCTTGTTTTATATGGACTTTATTCTTCGAAAGCCAATGAAGTGTTCGTTTCCACCGAGGTCTCTAAGCTGGTTCAGGAGGCGACCATCCGCGAGGTGAAAAACCTTGCTGAATCCCGTGCCACCGCTATCCAGGCCAAATTGCAGACCGCACTGGATGCCGCTCGGGTGATGGCCAACACCTTCGCCACCAGCAAAACCGCCAACAGCTCATTGCTGGTGGGCCGCGAGCAGATCAACGCCGTATTGCTGGGTGTGCTCAAGGATAACCCTGAGTTCAACGGCACCTACTCGTGCTGGGAGCCCGATGCACTGGACGGCCAGGATGCCGCGCACCGAGATGGCCAGAACGGCAACAACCCGACGACGGGGCGTTTCACCCCCTACTGGACCCGCAGTGCCGATGGACGTGTCGCCGTGCAACCCCTGGTGGAATACGACACCCAGGATCGCCACCCCAATGGCGTGCTCAAAGGCGGCTGGTACAACGGCCCCCGCGACACCCTTCAGGAAAGCGTGCTGGACCCGATTCCCTATGTGGTCCAGGGCAAGAACGTCTGGCTCACCACCCTTTCTGTACCGGTGGTCGTGAACAATAAGTTTTATGGCGTGGTGGGTGCCGACTACAACCTGGACTTTATTCAGAAAATAAGTGAGGAAATGTCAGCGGACCTGTATGACGGAAAGGGTTCGGTGTCGATCCTGAGTAACCAGGGCCTTGTAGTCGCGGACAGTCAACGTGCCGCGTTGATCGGTCAAAATTTAAAAGCGCTGATACCCGATAGCTGGGAGAAAACACTCGCCGATATCAAGTCCGGCACCGGCGGTGGTCATTTAAATGAAGCCACACAAAACATTGAAGTCTTGATGCCCATTACGCTGGGCCGCACCAACAAACCCTGGTCCATATTGATTCGACTGCCCAAAGCCGTGGTGATGAGCCAGGCGATTGCGCTGGAACAGGAACTTGAGGCTCGCAGTAATAACAGCAGCGTCTTGCAGATCCTGGTCGGTCTGGGTGTTTCAGTGCTCGCCTTGATCGCCTTGTGGATCGCGGCCGGTAAAATTGTCGGGCCCATCAGAGACTCAGCCACACTGGCGCTGCAGATCAGCCAAGGCGAATTTTCCAAACGCCTGAAAAAGACATCCGAAGATGAAGTCGGGCAACTGTCTGTTGCGCTCAATGAAATGTCCGACAGCCTGCAAAGACAGGTCAAAGTGGCCGAACGCATATCCGAAGGCGACCTTGACCTGGAGGTGACCCTGTCATCGCAAAATGATCAGTTGGGCAAGGCATTGCAGCAAATGGTGCGTAATCTCAACCACCTGATCATTGAAGTGCAAAGCAACGCCACCCAAATCACCGGCAGTTCGGCACAGGTCAGCGAACTGAGCCAGAACCTTTCCGATGGCGCGGCCAACTCTGCCTCTTCCATCACCGAAATCAGCGCGGCCATGACCCAGATGGCGGCACAAACCAACGAAAACGCCGAGAACGCCGAAAAAGCCGACGAGCAATCGCAATCCTCACGCTCCGATGCAGGGCAAAGCGATCAGTTGATGAGCGAGCTGATCGCGGCCATGGCCGAGATTGATGCCTCGGGCAAAGACATCACGGCCATCATCACCACCATCGACAACATTGCCGCCCAGACCAACCTGCTGGCGTTGAACGCCGCCATTGAGGCCGCGCGCGCCGGGGAACTGGGACGCGGGTTTGCGGTGGTTGCCGATGAAGTCCGCAGCCTGGCCGCCCGCAGCGCCGAAGCCGCCCAACAGACCGCAGCGCTGATCGCCGATTCCTCGGTCAAGACCCAACGGGGCATGGTGATTGCCAGCCGCACCGCCAGCTCACTCAAGGGCATCGTGACCGGCACCAGCCAGGTCTCGACACTGGTGTCGTTGATCTACCAGGCTTCCAGCGAACAGGCCTCCGGGCTGCGCCAGGCCAGCATTGGCCTGGAGCAAATCGATGAAGTGACCCAGCAAAACAACGCTAGCAGTCAGGAATGCGCCGCCGCCGCACAGGAGCTTTCCGAACGCGCCGCGGCGATGCAGCGAGCCTTGAGCACGTTCAAGGTCAAGAGGGCCTGACGGGTTAAATCGCGGCGGGCCCACGTCACTGGGCCAGCCTTGATCCGCTCCCTGGTCTTTTCACACTGTTTTTCCCGGGATCAGTTAAAAGGCCCAGGTCTCAGAAATGTGTGCAGCAGCCTCAAGGGTCAGGTACCCGCAAAAGGACGCCAAACAGTCTGCATATTCACCCTCAAAAACAAACCGCAGCATGTGCTCGAAGCGTTCAAAACGCACCATGGCCAACTGTGCATCGGCACCGTGACCTTGATGGAACTCATTTACGGCGCGGAAAAGTCTTCCAACCAGGCGCGAAATCTGGCGGATGTGGAGGACTTGCAGCACGGCTTTAAGTCCTGGCATATGATCAGGATGCGGCAGCGCGCACAGGCCAGTTGAGGGCAGAGCTTGCCAGTGCCGGCACCCAATTGGGCCGTACGACCAGATGATTGCAGGACACGCTCGTTCGCAAAGCCTGATTTTGGTAACCCATAATCTACGCGAGTTTAACCGCGTGCCGGGTCTTCGCGTTGAAGACTGGATTTAGGAACATTCCACTGCACCACAGCCCGCCTCAACGTATTCGTCCGGCCAAGTCATCTATCCAGCCCGTAAAGCCAAGACAAGCACTCAAGTCGGCGGGGAAAGCGATGTCATAGGCCACGCCGCGTTTCGCACTCTTGGTCGCAGACGCTGCCGGCATGGAAAATATGCTTAAAACAAGAGACGCGTTGATTGGATCCAAGACAGCGGCTGACGGTCTTTCATCACGCGCCACTCGCTCTCGCCATTGGGCACGAAGCCGATCATGCAGTTGCTCAAATGCGCCCTGAGCGCTCCACCGCCGGAAGGTTTTATAGACATTGTCGCAATGCGCCTGAGCGAGCCTGGCCAGGGAGTAATACTCCGAAACAATTACGGGTTGTTTATTTTGTATAGATCCGTTTAAGAAGCCGCGAACAACCTGGAAATGAAATTAATCAACCGTCAATCCGCGCCGATAAACCTAACGAGAAAGGAGGGATCGACAGTTCGCTTTATTTCATAGCCAGCAGAGGCAATAAGAATGTCTATAAAACTACGTCTTTTGGTGCTGATAGGCACCGGTGTGCTCAGTGTCCTGATCATCAGCCTCGTCAGTTTTCTGGGTAATTTCAGAATGGAGGCCGCGATCAAGGACAGTGAAACCAGCATGAAAGCCCTGCGCAATCATATGGAAGCCGACATGATGCACGATGCGCTTCGCGCCGATGTATTGTCGGCGATACTGGTCGGGATGGGCAAAAGTGGCAGCAGCCGTGAAGAAGTGTTGGCGGCCATCAATGAGCATGCTACGCATTTTAGCCAGGTGCTCAGCGATAATATCAACCTTCCTGTCACCGATACCCTCAAGGCGGAACTGAACAAGGTCAAGCCGAGCCTGGAAAACTATATCGAAACAGGCAAGCGAATTGTGGCTCTGGCCTTGGACAATCCTGACGGCGCGCAACAGCAGTTGGGCATGTTTATCAGCGCTTTCACTCAACTGGAAGGACAGATGTCCAGCCTGAGCGAACTGATTGAGGACAATTCCAAGGCAAGCGGCGATGCCGCCCATCAGGCCACCTACTACGCGAATCTTACCCTCTGCATTGTGCTGATCGTCGGCCTGTTGCTGTTGGTGGTTCAAGGCATCTGGGTGACACGAAGCATCATGATCCCACTGCATGCTGCCAGTCGCATTGCCGATAGTATTGCGCATGGCAACCTGAGTGAGCCCATTGCTGAACCTCGCAGTCGCGATGAAGCGAGTATGTTAATCCGCAGCCTCGCAGTCATGCAGCGTGATTTGCGAGGCATGATTGAAGTCGTGCGCAACAATGCCCAAGGTGTCAGCAATATGAGTCGGCAGTTGAGCAGCGGTTGCCACGAGGTTGCCGACAGTAGCAGGCAGCAAAGCTCAGCGGCAGGCACAATGTCTGCGGCGACCAGCGAAATGACCGCTAGCATCGAGGAGATTACTCGACATGCGATGCGCGCAGTGGAGATGGCCAACCAAGCCGAGGCACTGGCCAAAAACGGCGGTGTCGTGATTCATAAAGTTGTGAACGACATGGACGGCATTGCTCGTTCGTCGCAGCAGTCCGCACAGGTGATTCGCACGTTGGACTCAGAGTCCGAAGGGATTTTCAACATCATTCAAGTGATCAAGGGAATCGCTGACCAGACTAACTTGTTGGCACTCAATGCGGCCATTGAAGCCGCCCGTGCCGGTGAGCAGGGACGAGGTTTTGCTGTGGTAGCCGACGAAGTGCGCAGTCTGGCGGGGCGCACCAGCGCCTCAACCCAGGAAATTGCCAGTATGGTTGCACGCATCCAGCAAAGCACCCGCGAGGCAGTGACCAGCATGGAAGCGGGTGTCGCCCAGGTCGACAAGGGCATGGCCGTCACTGCCGAGGTGGAACGGGCGATCAAAGAGATACTTGAGGCTACTCTGAGCACCACAGAGCTGGTCAACGAGATCACACGCACCATTGGCGAGCAGAGCCTTGCCAGCAACGAAATAGCTCATCAGGTGGAGATGATTGCCAGCATGTCGGAAGGCAATAGCAGGGTAATAGATCAAACTGCCAGCACCACCGATGAGCTCTCCGGGCTTGCAGATCAGCTCGCGCAGTCAGTGGATCGTTTCCGTCTTTGATACCCATTAAACGCAATCTGCGGCGTGCCACACACCAACACCACCCGTGACCATAGCGTGCCTGTGTGTGTGGCGATGATGGGTGCCCTGATGCTCATGGTTCACGGGCCTGTTTTCAAGGGATCACCTTTCGCCACAACATCATTTGATATAGAGTCTATGCATCAAACGATCAAAAGGACTCAACCATGTCCACCGCCATTCGCGACTATCTACCTGCAACGGCCCCGGAAACGGGTTTCTGGCAGCAACTGGGCGTTCCGCCACGAGGCGCTCAGTTGTATGCCGCGCTGCGTGAAGGATTGCCTTACGAAGTGTTCGAACGGTTGGCGCAGTACACGGATATCACTCGCTCGACCCTGGCCATTCATTTGGGTATTGCGCCTGCCACGCTGCAACGACGCCTGAAAGTGCGGCAATTCAATGCCGAGGAGAGCGATCGTCTGTTCCGCCTGGCTGCCGTTTACAAGGCCGCGCTGGACCTGTTCGAAGGCGATACCCAAGCCACCCGGCGCTGGCTCGCCGAACCGGTACGAGGCCTGGGCAATCGCCGACCGCTGGAAATGCTCGCCACTTCAGCCGAAGCCCAGGCCGTCCTGGACCTGATCGGCCGCCTTGAGCACGGGGTCGTGGCTTGATCAGCGTTTATCGTCTGGTCAAACGAAAGTGGCTGGCTCAGGCGTTCGACGGCGAAGGTGCGAGGCTGTATGGCGGGCGCTGGAACAGCAAGGGCAAGGCCTGTGTGTACTGCGCGGGCAGTGAATCCCTGGCGCTGCTGGAAGTGCTGGTGCACCTGGGTAATTCCACGGTCATCCAGCATTACGCCATGCTTGAGCTGAAGCTTCCTGAAGAGCACATCCTCAACGCCAGCCCGGACATTCTGCCCAACGACTGGCGCGAAGAACCCGCCCCACCCTCCACCGCCACGTTTGGCGATAACTGGCTGGAATCCGGGCAAAGCCTGGCGCTGGCCGTGCCCAGCGTGATCATCCCGCGTGAATCCAATTACCTGCTCAACGTCCGGCATCCGGCCTATCTCGCCATGGTGGCGCAGGCACGGGAACTGGATTTCCAGCTGGATGAGCGGTTGCTCTAGGCGTTTGTAAAGTTCCCCTTCAACGCCTCCAGGCCGCCTTCATATACCCCCTGAAACAACGCCTGAGCCTCAGCATCGGAAACGCCGTCAGGGGTAAAGCGGCCAGACCAGGTCACCAGCGTTTCGCTGTCGCCCGCCGCTTCGACCTTCAACGTGGCGAGGTAGTCAGTGACCGGGAATGGCCCTTCAGTGATGGAGTAGCTGTACATGCGGGCCTGATTGTCGAAGGTTTCCAGGCGCTCGACGATCACGGCGCCATCGACCGTGGTGAGCTTGCGCAGGCGTCCGCCTTCGGCAGTTTCGCTGCTGGCAATGAACGGCAGCCAGTCCGGGAGTGCAAGAAAGCCACCGACCAACTGCCATACGGTGTCTGCAGCGACCGGGAGACGCAGGGATGCAGAGGCTGTTGCCATGGGAAATACTCCAGAATTGAGGTCAGGTAAAAGCGTTCCCCGTCTTGCTCGGGTGCCGCAGAGAAATGCACCTCATTGAACACGCCCTCCCCCGGTTTTGAAAGCCCGTCATGAGACGAGTGCTGCCGATACGACTGAGCGCCATGCCGGGCGCAGTGTTTGCGGGACAACACATGTTTCATTGGCGAACGAGTCGTTGCCGGAAACGACCCGCGCCGTAGCAGGCAACACCTCCCTCACCGCATATCCGCATACGGCGTCACCGGTTCGATCGGCATCGGCAGGTTGCCTTGCCATTCATCGAAGGTGTAACGCAGGTACAGCATGGCGCGGCTCGGAGCGTAGCCTTCGCTGTGTTGCAGGGAAATGCCGGAGCCCAACACCAGATGATTGGTCAGACGGCGTTCGACCTTCGCCTGCAGGCTAACGCCGATACCGGAGCTGCTGCTCCCGGCGCTGGTCAGTGATGTGCCGGCGTCGACATCCAGCCCGGCAGCGGCGGCCTGATTGAACAGCTTGGCCGCCGGACCGTCCAGAGGGTACAAATCGCTGTCGTCGGTGGTCGAGAACGACCAGCCCACGGAGGTTTCCAGTTGCGCTGACCAGTTGGCGTTACGCCAGGCGTAGGTAAAGGGCACGCCAATCGAGTAGTACTGTTGCGGGCTGTAGTAACCGCCCTGCCCCAGGGTGTACTCGCTCAAGTCCTTGTCATAGCCCCAATACATGAGCGTCAGGCCGGTGCGCATGCGTTCGTCGGCGCGGTCAACCAGCCGGTAGTAATAACCGGTCATGGCCGAGAGCCGCTGGTTGTCGACCACGTTTTTGCCGCGCAACCAATGGGCGCCGAAACTGGCCCATACCCCATCCACACCGCCTTCGTCATGGCTCAGGCTCAAGGTCACGCCGTTACTGGTCACGCCGCCCCAGCGCGTACCGGTCACAGGGTCGACGGCACCGGCGTAAGACACCACCGAGTTGGTCATGGGGCGACGTGAAGCGGTCAGCGTCCAGCCGATGGATTTCCAGTCACTGCTGTAACCGACGCCGCCGAGCCAGTTGCCCACTTCGAACCCTTGTGGCGTATGGCCCAGATCCAGCGCCCATTGGGCGTTTTTCCAGCCTACGGCCAGGCTTGGACCGCTGGTGCTTTGCGACGTGCTGCGGCAGCCATTGGGCACCAGCGCTCCGGTGGCGCGGTCACGAAACTGCACGGCGCAGGTGCCGAATTCTTCCCGGTGCAAGCCATCAGCGTCGGTGTCGAACTTCGTGGCTTCAAGGTCCACCTGCTCGGCCTGGACAAAACCCTGGCCTTGGGCAAACGGCGCGTCGATGCGCAGAATCGTCGTCTGGGTCGTGAGGTCGGAAATCCCCGGTGCCGTATTGTCGGTGCGCCAGGCGAAGTCCCGGTAGAGATTGACGGTCGGATTTTGCGCCTGGTACAGCTCATCGACGTCGCTACGCACACTGCGCGCCAGCCACTCGTCAGTGTCTTTGGCACGACTGGCTTCGGTCATCGCGATGTTGTTTCGGGGGCTGGCCTGAGCCGGTGAAATCAAGCCTGCGACGGCCATGCTGCGCGCGTAGTTATCCAGTGCCTGTTGCGGCTGATCCTTGGCCATCAAGCGCGCAGCGTCGCGGTAGATCAACGGATCGGTCTGCGGCGTCTTCAGCAGGTTGGCGAATATCGCACGGGCCTTGTCCTTCTCGCCCACCGCCAGCCAGGCATTGGCCAGGCGCCGCTGCCACGGCGCCGGGGCCGAAGGTGCCACGACGAGTTTATCCAGGCCTGCACGCGCTTGCGGGACACGCCCCAAGGCGATCAACGCTTCAATCAGGCCCAATTGAGCCTCGGCATTCTGCGGCTGAACCTTGAGCACCTGACGGTAATAGCGTTCGGCCTCCGCAGGGTCTTCACGCTGCGCGGCCCAATCGGCCAGAGTGCCCAGATCATCCACGGTAGGATGACGCAGCAACAGGGCGATGGCTTGGGGTTCATGCCCGGCATTGCGCAGTTGTTCGGCCCGAGCCAGCAACTGCCGACGTTTGATCCGGGTGTCCAGCTCGCGCATGTTGTCGGTCCAGGCGGCGGCCGGGATTTGCCCGAGGGTGGTCGACACTTCGCTGTCGCGGTTCTCGTTGGCCAGGTACAAGCCATGGGCGTAGCGCGCTTCGGGATTGCGGCCTTGGCGGGCCAGCAATTGACGGAACGCATCATCAGCCTGACGCGGTTGCCCCAGGGCAATCTCGGCGGCGGCCAGGCGATAGGTCAGCCATGGGTTGTCCGGGTCCAGCACGCGGATTTTCTTCAACAGCGGCACCAGCTGTGCCCAGTCCGAACGCTGACTGGCCAGATCCGCTTGCAGGTTCAGGCGTTCAAGTTCGATGCTCTGGCGCAGGCTGGCGAATTCCGCTTGGCCGCTGGCTGGCAACGTGTTGAGGAAGGCTTCGGCCCGCTCGCTGGACTGCCCGCGATACAGCCGCACCAGCGCCCGCACCACGCTGCCGTTGCTTGGGTCGACCTTGCGCGCTTGCAACAACAGGGCTTCAGCCGCGATGTCATCGGCCTCTGCCATGGCGACATTGGCCAAGCCGATCAAGGGGTCGGCGGAGTCAGCCTTGAGGCTGCGCGATTGCTGATACGCCTTGCGTGCCGCCGCGTAATCCTTGCGTTGCAGGGCTTCGTCGCCCTTTTGCAGGATCATCCAGTTGCGCGTGACCGCCTGCAGGTCCTGCCATTTGCTGATGTAATCGGTGTCCTGCTCCTTGGCCAGCGCCGTGGAAAACGCCTGATACGCCGCCGGATATTTGTTTTGGCGCATCAAGGCCGTGCCCAAGGCGCCATAGAGGCTTGAGTCTTCGGGATACACCTTGAGGGCGCGGCGCAACAAGCCTTCGGCGGTGGCGTTGCCTGTGGCGGTGTCTTGCTCAAGCAGGTGCTTGGCTTTGACACCCGCTTGCCAGGCGGGATCGGCCAACAAGCCTCGCTGCAAAGCGAGTTGCTGGCTGGCTTGCCGGGCAAAGGGTGAATACGGGTAATAGCCGATGAATGCCTGCCAGGCCTGCGCCGTGCGGGCATTGACCGGCAACTTGATCAGGTAGTTGTATTCCCGCTCGGCCGCATTGGCACTGGCCTGAGGATCGCCTGCCAATTCATGGAGCACGGCCAGCGCTTCGTCGTTGCGATCTTCGGCAAACAGGAGCCCGACCAGCATCTGCCGCACGCCGGCATTGCCGGGATAATCCCGATCCAGCGCCTGCACATGACCCAGCACGACCCCGCGCTGGCCCGGGATGCGGCTGCGGGCGCTCCAGTATTCCAGGGCCATCGCCAGGTCCGGCGGCTCTTCGCCGAACAGTGCTTCGAACGCCCCACGGGCTTCCTCGAAACGCCCCGCCGCCGCCAATAGACGCGCCTGCTGCAACTGGCGCAGGCCGTCCGGGCTCTGCAACTTGATCAACGCCTGAGCCTGACGCAGCGCTGCCGAGTTGGGGCCTTGCTGGCGCAGACGGGTCATTAATTGCTCGATCCAGGCGACGTTCTGCGCCTGGGTCTGGTCCGCCAGCGCCTGACGAATCTCGCCCACCAGCACTTGAGGGTGGTCGGGGGCTATCAGTTCCAGGCGCGCCAGCGAGTCGCGGACCAGATCATCGCGCTGCAAGGCTTCACCCATACGCATCTGTTGCAGCAGCCATTGCTGTTGTTGTTGCTGCTGTGAAACAGCGAACGCCGCAGCGCTCACGCAGGACAGCAACAGGGTGCCGCTCAGGGCCAGGACCTTGAACAGGCGAGACGGGAGTGCCGGGTTCACTGCGCGCATGGACGTTTCCAGTTCGGTTGCAAGCGTCCATCCTTGTCGAATCGATAACGCTGTTCGTCCCAGCCCTGACCAAACATCAGCAGTGACTGGTTGTAATAGGCATCGGCCAAGGGAGGTGATTGATTCAGGCGTTCACGCTGAGCGGCAAGCGCCGCCGCCGTCGACGCATCCCTGGCCAGCAAAGGCAGCAGGGCGGCGGAAAACCCCACCGGTCCTGTGCCCTGATCCTTGCCGGTGACGGCATCGACCTGTTCCGGCACATACCCAAGGCGCGCAGTGGCCTCAAGCATGGGTCTGAAGTGATCAAGCAACACATTGCGCTCGGCTGCACCGGGGGCCAGCATGCCCAGCCACAGATAGACACGAATCGCGTCGTAGCTGCCCGTTGCACCCTTGGCGTCAGGGACGAAGCCTTTTCCGTCCTGCCACATCACCCAGTCCGGTGCAAAACCTTTGGGTGAACCTTCGATCCACAGGCGCCGGGCGTTTTGTGCCACTTCGCTCCAGACCGGCGCGATCAGCGCGAAGCGGGCCAACAGTTGCGGGGGCAGATAGCTGGGGTTCAAACGCCAGCCCTGACCGGCCTCAAAACCGTAATCTGCTGGCAGCACCATCAGACCCAGCCCCGGCAGCTTGCCCAAGGTTTGCGCGGCGCTGCGCCACAGCATGTGATTGCCCAGGGCCAGATAATCCGGCCTGCGCCACAGACGGCCGGCTTCAAGCAGGCTGTAGGCAATCCACAGGTCAGCGTCGCTGGCATTGTTGCTGTCGAGCACGCGCCATTGGCCGTCCTTGTCCAGGCCCCACTGCCAGGCGGGCAGACGCCGTTCAAGATCGCCGCCCGCCAGATTATTGCGGGTCCAGGTCAACAGCTGTTCAAAGCTTTGGGCGTCGTTGGCCACCAGCGCGAAAAACAACCCGTAGCTTTGCCCTTCGGACGTGGTGATCTGTTGCGCGGTCGACGCATCGATGACCCGCCCGTCCGCACTGATCAACTGCTGTTTATAGTTTTCCCAGGCCGGCCAGGCGCATTGGCTCGCGCCCAGCGCAGGCCCTGCCAATACAGGCAAGGCAGCAAGCAGCAACGAGCGGACGCGGGTCAACGGTTTACTCTTCATAAGCCAGACGACGACGCGCCAACAGTTTGAGGATGCGCCAGGTCAGGAACGCGGTGAGCAGCACACCGAACACCGCCAGGAATGCCAGCAGGATCGGGCTCTCGGACAGCTTGAACCAGAGCATCAGCCACCATGGCAGGTTGCCGACGTAATACTGATCGCCGACCATCTGGCTGTGCACGCCACTGCTGCGGATCAACGCCACCGAACCGGCCACCGCCTCCATCTTGCCGCTGTCATTGAGCGTCTGGCGCAGTAATTCGAAGTCGGCATCATCCGTGGCCAGCAAGGCCACGATGCTGCGTTGCTCATGGAAAGGCGATTGCAGGCCGACAATGGCGGCTATCGGGCCCTTGGCCGACACCTCGACACGGTTGGCCGCCGGGTTGCCCGCACCCTGGCTCTGCGACGAACCCGGCCCCTGATTGTTCGCCTTGAGCAGCCAGTCCCGGGAACGGTCCAGAAGCAGATTCATGTCCTGGTTATCGCGCATGTCCGGGGCGAAGGAGCCGAGGATCAGCAGGTCCGCATCGTGCCGGGAAGCCTCTTCCCAGTTGTCGCTCAGGACCAGGTTCATGGCCGGCAGACCCGAGCGGGCCGAAATCCCGGCCACCGCCTCCAGGTAGGTGCTCAGTTGCACGGCGCTGGGCTGCGGCGGCATCATCACCACGGTCTCGGACAGATCCGCCATGCGGCTGTACGGAAAACCGCTGCGGGCGAACGCGGCCAGATCCGGCATGGCGATGTAATGGTGATAGCCCGACATATCGATGGTCGACTGATCGTCGATCACCGCCTGGATATCCACCGGCAACGACGTCTGGCAGTGATCACGCTGGGAACTGCTGGTGGTCGTGGCAAAGCTGAAATTGAACTTCAGGTTGTTGCGATCACCGATTTTCAACGCCGGGACCGACAGTTTTTCGCTGACGTTGGCCGACTCGCTGGACAGCACAGCCAGGCGCAGCTCTTCAAGCCGGTCATTGCTGTTGACCAGCAATGGCAAGCTGGTGATGAACTGGTTGTTGAGGCTGATGTTCAGTCGCGAACCGTCATTGTAAGGCGGTGGCGTGTAGCGGTACTTGGTTTGCAGCGGGATGCCCTGGTTGCGCCAGACAAACAGGTCCGGCGGCAGGTTGATGTCCAGGCTGATGGGCAGAGGCTGCAAGCCGGTGGCGCGCAATTGCTCGGGGTACTTGATCAGCTCGGCGAAGCGCACAGCCCGATCGGTGCGCATCCAGTTCGGCGCATCGTAAGGCTGGCGCGGCTGAATCTGCTGCACCTTGTCGATGACGACCCGCTCACCCCGAAACAGATCGCCGCCCAGCGCCAACGCTTGCGCGGCCGCCACCAGATCGGCTTCGTCACGGCCCAGCACCAGCAACACCTTGCTGTAGCGGTCATTGGGGTTGTCGATCATCTGCACCACCGGCGCCTCGACCGCCGGGAACTGCTTCAGGTCGGCCAGAAACGCAGGACGATGGCTGTTGGTGGCGAACACGATGGACGAGGTCACCGGTGTCGCCGTCGTGGCAACGGGCAACCGGTCAAACAGCACCGGGAATTGCGTACCGCGCCACGCCGCCTGACTGCCGAAATACGAGGCCAGAACCCCCGCTGCCCGCTGCTCGCCCTGAGTCGGAGACGCTGCGAACACCATGGTCAGCACCGGCTCGTCATAGCCGCGTGGATCGTAGAAAGGCGTGGGGAAATACGCCAGATCGTTCTTGACGATCAGCGCCTGTTCTTTCAACGACACCAGGCTGGTGCGGCTGATATTGACCCACAGCGTGCTGTTGGAAGGGTCTTCGCAAATGTCGGTGTAATGGCCGACGAACTCCAGGCGAACCCGGTTGAAGTCGCTGATCAGACGCGGGTCAAGATCGACCTGGCGCACGGTCTTTTTACCCAACTGCTCCTTGTCGATGGGGATCACGCTCATCAACACATCGTTGAGGTAGACCCGCAGATGCGACAGCGTTGGCAGCAGTGCCGGTGACGGCGTGTATTCCAGTTGCAGCTTCGCGTCGCTGGCGATGCGGTCGCGGCGCAGGGTGAACTCGAACTGATCGGTGGTGTGGGTGCCCCGCAACAGGCTGTCAGAGGTTCGCCCCAACTGTTCGAAAGTGCGCTTGACGTCCCAGGTCGGCGCAAGGCTCACCTCGGGCGAATCCACCCGCGGGGCCACGACCAGCGCTTGCGCCTTGGGGGATTGCTCCTTGAGGGGCTGCGCCTGAGCACAACCGATAGCCAGCGACAACAGGCCCAGCAACGTGAAACTGAAATAGCGACTCATGGCGCGCATACCGATCGAGAAGTAGAGGAAAGGGGGGAGGCCTTGGCAAAACGCGGCACATAGCTGATCAGCCAGGCGAACAAGCGCACCACGGGGCGGGCCAGGGTGCGAATCCAGGCAGGCACGTATTGATACAGGCGGTAATAACCCGTGGCTCCCAGACGCAGCACGTCGATAAAACTGTGCAGCGGGCGGTCCGGGACGAAGTCGTCGTTCCAGTTCAGCCAGGCGTCGGCACGGGCGAACGTGCACTGCACGTAGTCGATCTTCTGTTGCGAAGACAGCTCGTTGAGGACGATGCCAATGAAGTGCTTGTGGCTGCGGCTGACGATGCCGGGGAACAGAAACTCGCGCTCGCCACGCTGCATCATCAGGCAAACCCGTTCACCCAACGGCAGTGCAAGCTCGACGTCCAGCTCGACGCCGGTACCGCCATCGGAGTAGTCCACCAGCATGCCTGGATAGAAGCGTCCGTTTTGCAAACGCACCGCCGTAGGCAATCTGGCCTGCACCCGCTGGGTGTGCCGCACCTGGCGCACTTCAGCGGCAATCGCCACGGCAGAACCGATGATCAACAGGTTGTAAATCACCCACAGACTGCTGACCAGCGTGGTGCCGATCTCATTGGCAGGCCCGTAAAACAAGCGCCACACCGCGAACCCCAGGCCCGCGATGTTCAGCACCGCCAACACCAGATACGGCTTGGCGATCCCCCAATCGAACTGGTCCTCGGTGATCAGGCCACCCTTGGCCGTCACGTTGAAGGTGCCTTTTTTCGGATTGAACAGCGCAACGGTGGTGGGCCGTGCGATGTACCAGGCCAGCACGGTTTCATAGACCTCTCCCCAGAACGTCAGGCGGTATTCGCCCTGCATGCGGGAGTTGGTCAGGCTGGCGTGAACCATGTGCGGGATCACGTACAGAACGATCATCAGCGCTGGCGCATAAATGATGTAGGCGTGCATCAGCAGAAACGCCAAAGGCGCGGTGAGGAACACCAGACGCGGCAGGCCCGCCAGAAAGTGCAGCATCGCGTTGGCGTAGCAGACGCGCTGGAAAAAGCTCAGGCCTTTGCCCAGCAACGGGTTGTCGGTGCGGAAAATCTGCGCCATGCCCCGGGCCCAGCGAATGCGCTGACCGATGTGCGCCGAGAGGCTTTCAGTGGCCAGCCCGGCGGCCTGGGGGATGCGCACATACGCCGAGTTCCAGCCCTGGCGATGCAGGCGCAGCGCGGTATGGGCGTCTTCGGTGACGGTTTCCACGGCGAAGCCCCCGATCTCGTCAAGCGCGCTGCGGCGCAGCACGGCACAGGAACCGCAGAAAAACGCGGCATTCCACATGTCGTTGCCGTCCTGCACCAGGCCGTAGAACAGCTCACCTTCATTGGGCTGATGGCGAAAGGTATGAAGGTTGCGCTCGAACGGATCCGGCGACAGGAAGTGATGCGGGGTCTGCACCAGTGCCAGCCTGGCATCGCGCAGAAACCAGCCCACCGTGAGTTGCAGGAATGAACGCACCGGCACGTGATCGCAATCGAAAATCGCCACCAGCTCGCCATCGAGTTGCGTCAACGCATGGTTAAGGTTGCCGGCCTTGGCGTGTTTGTTATCGGTACGGGTGATGTAGTTCACCCCGGCCTGTTCGGCGAACACGCGGAATTCATCGCGTTTGCCGTCGTCGAGAATCGAGATGCGCAACTTGTCGTGGGGCCAGTCGATCCCCAGGGCGGCGTAGACCGTACCCCGCACAATGGACAAGTCCTCGTTGTACGTAGGGATCAACAAATCCACCGTGGGCCACAAGCGCGTGTCGCGGGGCAATTGCGCCGGGGCGCGGTTCAACGGCCAGCAGGTCTGGATATAGCCCAGCAACAGCACCAGCCAGGAAAAGGTTTCGGCAATCAGCAGCAAGATGCCGCAGGCCAGGTCCAGCGGGCTGTTCCAGTTCAGGGTCGCGGTGTAGCGCCACCACAGGTAACGGCAGGAAACGATGACCGACAGTACGATCAACAGCAGCGTCGGAAACCGCCCTGGCACCCGGCGAATCACCATGGCCACCACCCACAGCAGGATCACGAATATCAGCTGCGACAGGTAGCTGAACGGCTGGGTGATGCACACCAGCACGAGCATCAATCCGACCACCGCGCAAAAACCATTGAGCCACTGCTGTTGGCGAGGGTCCAGACGCTGCCACCACTGGGTGCCGTCGTGCATGGCCTTGCTCTGATTGACCCGCTCAGGCAGGGCATTGAGCACAACTCCCGCACGATGCCAGGTCTGCCTGATCATCTGACCTGCGAGGCTTATCCAGTGCGGGGTCGAGCGCCGCCGGAACTGCGGCCATGGGCGAGCCACCAGCAGCCAGAGGCTTTGCAGCATGATGCGCAGCGGATCACCGGCACTCGGCGTTTTGCTGGCCAGGTGCGGGTACCAGCGCTGGCGTTGCTCGGTCAGACGCTGCCAGACGGGCGACTCCAGACGCAAAAACAACCAGGCCAATGCCGTGAACGAGGCCAGCATGAACGCCGTGGGCGGATAGCAGTCGTAGCGACGGCGCAGTTGCAGGTAAGGAAACCAGTGAGCCGTCATGTCAGCTCCCGGCGTCGTGTCAGGCACCAGGTCGCCAGACTCAGCGCGTCTTTCGCCGCAAGGCTGTCCGGTGCGTATTGCCCCACCGGCTGCTTGCACGCCAGCGCTTCGCACATGGCTTCATCGGCATGCACCGTCAGCGGCAGCAGACGCGCCGAATAGTGCTTGCGCCAAATAAGCAACAGGTCCCGTTGCAACTGCCTGCCCGGATCGAAGCGGTTCACCAGCACGGGGCTATTCATCGCCTGCTGCAACAGCAACACATGGCAAGCGGCGTCGGCCTCGACCACCTGGATCGGAAGCAGGCAGGGACCTACCGCGCTGTGCCCCGGCAAGCGTTGCGGCAGGTCGAACAGCAGCCAGTCATAGTGCGGCGCCAGACTCGCCTGACGCCGTGCCCAGAGCTGTGGATCAGCCACCAGTTGTTGTTCGATGCTGGCCGACTCATCGGCCGTCAAGCCGCCATAAGGCAGTATGTGCAGGGTTGGCGTCAGGCCCCAGGCGTGTGTGTGCCAGCTCTGACCATCGAGCATCCCTCGCGCCCAGCCCGACGCCTGCTGCGCCTGCAGATTGCAATGCAGGCGCAGCAGGTTTTCCGGGCACATGTCGATCATCAGCACCCGTTCGCCGAGACTTTCCAGGGCATAACCGATGGCCGCCACCAACGAAGTGGTGCCGACACCGCCGCGAACCCCGCGCAGACTCAGTGATGTCACTTGAGCGCTCCGAACTTGTCCTGTTGCACCGGCTGGGCAACCGGCAGCGGCGGTTGCTCGTCATGGGCGTCAGCGGGCGTGAAGTCCGCCAGCAATGGCCAGCGCTTGAGCGCGCGGCTCAACTCCAGTTGCGCCGAAATATCGACATATTCCAGGCTTGGCAGGTGCAGTTCGGCCTTGAGCCGGGCAATGTCATCGGCCCGCTCGTTACGCGACAGAACCTGGTTTTTTACTTGAATCTTTGCGGGTAAGGCAGCCATGCGCCCTTCTCCTTGATCCGAACGTAAGGCTTGCCCGCGTAGTCGAGGACAACGGTTCCGGCGTTTTCCGAGACCACCGGGGTTTGCGGCAGATTGGCCAGCAGCGCCTGCCAGTCCGGGCCCAGCCCGTCGCCCTGGGGTGGCGCGGCGTAGAGGCGCGAGATGATTTCCGACAAGGCCAGATAACTGCTCGGCCCGGTGACGTGAATCGGCTCGGTGCGCGGATTCTTGCCCATGCCCACCAGCTTGATGCCCACCGGTACATGGGTAATCGACGGGCTCGGGATTTCCCGCATCCCGGCGATCTGCATACGGTCACCGTGCAGGGCCGCGCCGTGCTCGGGCACGATCACCACCGCCACGCGACGTCCACTTTTCTCCAACTCTTTGAGGAACGCGCTCAGGTCGTCGATCAACGTCTGGGCGCGCGGCTTGTACTCGGCGCTCTTGGTGCCGCCGTCAAGGGTCAGGGCGCGGTTGCCGTCATGCAGCGTCGTGGTGTTGTAGAACAGCGCCACGCGTGAAGCGCCCTGCGCTTCCCGGTGCTGCCACCATTTATTGAGCACGTCACGGTCACGCCAGATCGGCGAGCCATCGAAACCCACCAGGGCGCGTTGCAGGTTGGCGGTACTGACTTCCGGTCCCGGCAATGAACCCTGGGCGCGGACTTCGTCGATAAACCCTTCGAACTGACCGGTGTGGTTGAGCATGACTTCGCTGTCGAAGCCCAGTTTTTTCAGGTCATCCATCAACAGACATTGCTCGGGTGCCACGCCGTAAAGCTTGCTGTGGGGTTGCTGGCCGCAACTGGCGCGCAACAACCGGATGGCGGCGGGCCCACTGTAGGAAGTGGCCGAATTGAAGTTGTCGAACACCATGTCCATCTGCTGCAACAGGCTGTTGTCGTGCAAACCCACGGCGTCCAGATCATCCCAGGCCATCGAACAGATATTGATAAGCAGCAGGTCGAACGGCTGGGCAGCCGACTGCGACGGCTGGAACACCACTTGCCGACCGGCTTCGGTGCTGTAGAACTTTTGCAGATACGCGTCCAGCGTCGGACTGTCCGGCTCGCCGCTGACAATCGCTGTGCCACCGGCAACATTCACGTGTGTCGTGCTTTGCGGAGCAGGTACATGCATGGCCATCAACCCCGCTCCGCCCAGCCAGGCAAAGCCGGCCAGGGTCAGGGTGGTCAGGCGCAGCCATTGGCGCACAAAGAAATACGCCACCACCAACAGCAGCAAGGCGCCGCACAGGTTCCAGTCGATGAAACGCCCGGCCAGTTCCAGCAGGTAATCCCCGGTGAAATTCAGCACCCCCGGTTGATCCAGCAAGCGACTGAACGGCGGCAACCAGGTGTCCTGATAAAACAGCGCCACGCCCACCGGAATGGCGATCAAGGTGCGCAGCAGCCTCAGATAGCGATTGCCCAGCGGCACCAGCAGTACGGCCGCAAACACCATGTTCGGCAGGATCTGCAGATTCAGATAACCGGCCCACAGCAGCGCCAGCTTGATGATGAAATACAGATTCCATAGCCCCAGACCCGGCCATGTCCAAGTGTTTTGTGCGGTGGCCTGGCTCACATCAATACGCTCAGGACTGTTCATCAGCGTTCCTCACCACGGGCACCACAGGCGTGCGACGGCGCACCCCACGTGGCTGCAAATAACGCGGTGGCAGATACCGCTGAAACCAGCGACTGAGACGCTGACGGAAACTGCGCAACACCAGCATGAAGGCCACGGTCATCAGGCAGCTTGCCGCCATGACCTGCAGCAGTTGGGTGTAACTCATGAACACGGCTCCGACAGCGACAGCGTGATGCGTTGCGGCACGTACCCGGTCTGGACAATCGCGCGGGTCAAATCAGCGCTCACCTGTCCGGTGGCCAGGCGTGCGGTTTCGGAAACCTGAGGGGCGTCAATGAAGTCCTGGCGCGGCAGCACGTCCGCGGCAGAAAGCACCTTGCACTCGCTGAACATGTCCCGCCACGGCAGACGGCAGATATTGCCCAGCGCAGGCTCCAGCCCGTCGCCACGGCAAGCGAACAGAAACAGATAAAAAACACCATCGAGCACGCAGGCCACGTCGCCAAAACGGCGCAAGGTGATCTGGCTCAGGTACTGCTCAATGTTCAGGTCGCCTCGCGGACGCAGGCGCAACAACTGGTGAGCCAACTCTCCCGAAGCACCGCCGTAGATCTGGTCGAGCAGCTGGATGAATTCCCTGGGCGGCAATATCCCGCGCTGGGCCGGGGGCCGCAGACGTTCAAACAGCGAATGGATATCGGGCGTCTGGCGATAACGCCAGGTCTGCCCTTGAGCGCTCTCCACCATGCTGAAGAAGTTCGCCAGCGTGGTGTTGGAAGGCACGATCAGATTGGCCCCGCAGGCTTGCAGCAGACGCTCGTCGCGGTAACGCAGGCAAGGCTCCATTTCCCGCACGATGATTTTCAAGGCCGGGCCACACTGCTCGCGCAACGCATACAACTGCCGAGCCAGGGGTTCGACGTCCTGGTTGGTTTCCAGCGCCACGATCACGCTGGCAGCACGGGCGTGGCCAGCCTGTTGAAGCAGTTCGTCACGGTGCTCGAACAGGCGCCACTGCTCAGACAACGGCGGCGCACCCTCCAGCGCTGAACGCTGGGTCAGGTAAATACGCTGGTCGTCGGTACGGGTCTGGGCAGGATTGGAGCGCTGTGAATCGCTCAGGGAAAAACCATCGTCGGACACTTGCAGGTCAAACGCCTGAGCGGCACAAACACCCAATTCGCTGTGCCAGAAGTTCAGTTGGTAATGAATCGCGCCGTCCTGGCGATACAACTGCGACAAACCGGAAAGTTGTTCATTCAGACTCAATAGGCGCTCATGCAGTAAAGGCGCCTGACCGCTGCACAGCACTAACAAGGTGCAATTAATTCTTATTAACCATTGGCGCGTCGTTTCACACCAGTGCTTTAACTGTTGGATGTTAAACGTGTCCAGATGGGCCGCAGACAACATCACTACCAGCACGCTGCCCCGTGCAATATTGATTCGGTGCAAGTCCGAAGTCAGTGCCTTGAAAGCCAGACGGGCGCGCGCATCATCGGGCATGGCAAACAGACGCAGCGTAGAAGGACCGCAGTCCTCAGCCATGGTCTGAACGACCGATTGAGGGTCGATGCCGCAGCCTACCAATGTAGCGACAGGCTCTTCAGACAAGGCCGATAAAAACTGGCGAGCCATGATTTTCGCATCGGTCGCATGATCCAGGACAACCCAATATAACCCTCCCTGGCGCAGCAACATTTGCTCATCCTGCAGATGCCGGATGGCTAACGTGACTTGACCCAAAACCTTCTACTCCAACAATCCAAATGCATTAAGCGACACTTAGCCTTACGGCTAACTATCGGCAGAACTACCAGAACTTTAGGTAGCCAGAAAAAAGATCACGAGTATCCGACGCCGCGTTTTTGCGACGGTATTCATCGTCATCGTTGAACGACAAGGATCACTCACAATGAAAAACTGAATGGGAAACCGCCCGAAGTCGAATACGTTAATCCGATGGGGCCGCCCAAATAGTGTGCCATCAAAGTGATACTGTCAATATTTTGTAACAGAGAATTGAGCCTTCGGATGAACGGCAAATTTACGTCACAAAATTGGCGACTTAAAAGTGTTGAGGGATAGCACGATGCCCGTGAGCGGTTAGCTAGCTATATAGCTAGCTATTTTGAGCAGCGACTCGGGTTGATTCATGCTGGGCGATATCAACGGTTAACTGTTTCTCACTGAAGAAATTAACCGTTTTGCATGGCTCCCGAGGCTCCGGCGAGGCGTTACCGGACTTCATAATACGACGCAAAAACACTCATGTTCGAGCGGGTTTCCGGCAGCACGTACACCACACCACTCGTTCCGCTGAACGCTGGGCTGACCAGTTTTCGGTAGAAATCGGCCGGAACGTTGATGCAGCCATAAGAGATACGCTTGTCCTGAATATTGGACGAAGCCAGGCGCTCCGTACGGCGCTCTTTCGGATTGCTGGTCACGACAGGATGCATCGCAATGGCATTTTTATAATCCACCCAAAGAATTTCTTCGCCTTTGAGGTTGCGGGCCAGTGAGGCGACAAAACGCCCTGCGGGGGTTGTGCGTTCGTCCGGGCGAATGCTTGAAAGCTTCCGATCCCCGATGCCGGGTACGGAGTCATCGCCGATTGCCAACCCCAACAGCGCCGGAGCCGTGCCGCCGAGTTGACCCTTGGCATTGAACACCAGAACGCGGGCCTGCGCCTTGTCGATGATGATAAAGGGCATCCCCAGATTATCGCCCGAGTCCACAACCCAATTGGCGGTGTCTCGGGCCGCTTGGGACACATCGTTGTTCCTGAAATCCGCACGCGTGGAGGTGGATGAAGAACCCGGCTGGCCGGCCGGTGCAGAAGCGGAAGGGTGAGGCACAGGTGCAGCCAGTGCAGGCAGTTGGAAAACAGACGCAACGGCCAGCAGACCAAAACAGACGAGTTCAGGTGCCAGAAGAAGAACCTTCCTCAGGGTGGTGCTTTTTTTTGCCCTGGGCAAATGGTGCAAGGCAATACTCCCATCACTGCTTAGGACGCGCTCAACGCTCCAGCAGCCAGGGCATGGGCCCTGACTGTCGATAAGGTTGGCGTGGTTTATCAACCCGTTATGCGAAGGCCGTGTTTAGTTGCGCTCCTGTTTAGGCAAATACACGGGGGCCTTGTAGACATAAGGTATCTGGTGGGCCGGCACCTTTTCCGATGCCTTGACCGGTACCGGCAGGATTGGCGTGACCTGTGCCAACTGATTGCCTGGCACGTTAATACCGGTCCCGACCACGGTAAGCGCGGGCAACAACGGGGCGTACGAGTTGCCATGATTCGGGTAGGCAGTGGCAAGCGGCCTGTCGGGATCGCCCGAGTTGCCGGTATCGGGAGTCGTTGCCCCCCGGTAGGCCTGCACCGGCAAGCCGGGTTGATTGGAAGCGACGGGCAGCTCCGGCAGACTCGTGCCAGGGGAAGTCGTGCCGGGAGAGGTCGAATCTGTAGGCGTTGAGCCTATCGGCGTCGAAACCGGCGATGTCGAGCCAGGCACCGTCGTAACCGGCGATGTCGACACAGGCACCGTCGTAACCGGCGATGTCGAGCCAGGCACCGTCGTAACCGGCGATGTCGAACCCGGAGAGGTCGGCGTCGGAGAGGTCGGTGTTGGATCTGCAGGCGTCGAACCAGGGGGCGTAGAGCCGGGATCGGTAGGTGTTGGATCGGTCGGTGTTGGATCTGTAGGTGTCGAGCCCGGTGGTGTCGAGCCAGGATCGGTCGGATCAACCGGTGTCGGATCGATTGGTGTCGTAACCGGCGCCGCCGTGATCAACAAGGTGCCCTGAACGTAGTTGATCAAATAGTTAGCCGGATTAAAAGTTCCTGCAGTCGCGTTGCTGGGCGTGATTCGGTAAGGATTGCCGGTTATCGGGGCGGTCGCGACTGTTCCGGGGCTCGTCACTGTGACGCTTCCAACGGTCTCGTTATTGACCAGTCCGGTCGAGGTGAAACCGGAAGTCGGAAGAACAATCGTTTGACCGAACTCCTTGGTGGCGTCGTTTGCAGTGATCGTCAGCGGGGCTGGCGTTATGTTCGCCAGGGTGATTCCGGACCCCGGAGTACCGGGTGCTGCCGTCAGGCTATCGAACGGCGCAAACAAGGCAAACAGGTTTGCATCGGCACCGCCAAGCGAATAACCACTGTAATTCACCGTTTTGCCAGTACCCACGTTTGGAGAATCAAACGTCGCAGTCCCGGCCTGCAGCGCAACATCACCTGCCAACGCCGGGTTGCGTTGTAATGACAATGTCGCTGCGTTGTTGCCGTCATAAACCTTATCGTCAGCCTGGACAAATACCCACATGAACGGCGTCAGCGTGGCGCCTCCAGACAACGTGAAATTGCCGGTAAAATCCGTTGGCGTCGCGTAAGAGACAGGCGCGTAATAAATCCTGACGGTGGACAGCGGCCCGGTCACAGCGGGTTTGATGCCGGATGCAAAATTTACGGTACCGACACCGGTACCGTCATTTGCGCCCACAAGCAATACATTACCGTTGGTCGCAGTGAACATCGCGTTGACGTTGACATTACGGCCAGCCACCATCGTGATATCACCTCCGCTAGCGCCCCCGGTCGCGGTCACTGTGGCGTTCTGGTTGATATCACGTCCGGCGATCAGCGCCAGATTTCCTCCGGTCGTGGTGATGGCTGCCTGCACGACCACATCACGACTGGCACTCAGGGTCAACGTTGTCGGGGCCGTCCATGTCACGGGCTCCTCGACAAGAATATCGCCGTTGCCTGCGCCCGGGGCGTTTGTATAGGTGACGTTACTGGTCTGCAAGTTATTGGAAAGGGTGGTGCCTGAGATATTTCCCGAGCTGGAGACAACGAAATCAAGAGGATCGATCAGCCAGGTTCCCGTCGTTCCAGCGGGCGCCAGCGTGGTCACCGTTGAGCCATTTGCGACATTGACGTGTGCGGCAGAGGTCTCGATAAAGCCCCCGGAACCGCCATTGGGCGCACTGGCATCCAGAGTGCCGGCAACATTCACGGTGCCGCTCTGCATATCCCCCATCAACATGATGGTGCCGTTGCGATTTTCGATGGTCTGGGCCCGAATGACGCCGGTGTTGTTCACGGAGGACGTCAACAGATTGTTTGCCGACTGAGCGGTCATCAGCACCCGACCGCCATCCGCCTGGATCAGCCCGCCGTTCTGCACCAGTGCATCCACGGCGCCGTTGTTGACGGCCACATTGAGCAGCCCGTCACCCGCCACATCCAGGGTGAACGAGTTGCCAGCCGCCAGTGCGACAGTGCCCAGTTGCGCCTGGATAACGCCCTGGTTGCTGACATTGGCACCGAGCAGAGCCACAGAGCCTCCATTGGCATTGATCGAACCGTAGTTGACTACGCTGCCGTCCCCGGTGCCTTCAAAGTTGTATTTACCCGCCATGAAATCGCTGTCGGTGATGTTCCGTGTAGATCCCACCAATCCGCCGACATTGACCGACGCGCCTTGACCGAATACGACACCGTTCGGGTTGACCAGGAACACTTTACCGTTGGCGTTAAGGCCCCCCAAAATACTCGAAGGGTCCGAGCCCAGCACACGATTGAGCGTCGTGGCGCTGCTGTTGGGCTGCACGAAATTGACCGACTCGCCCGTTCCGATGTTGAAACTCTGCCAGTTGATGGCGGCATTCTGGCTCGTTTGGGTAATGGTCGTGGTACTGCCACCCGAACCGATCGTGGCACTGCCCGCCGACACCGCTCCGCCTACCGGTAATGCATAGACGTTAAATCCGGCCGACAGCAGGATGGCGGTGGTCAGCACCTTCAGCGTGCAATGGACAGGAATCATCACGGATCCCTCGCTTCGGCCTGCCGCTTTCTTGCCGCCGGTTTTCGCATTTTCCGAAACGGCCACGAAGGTGCCGGTCTTGGCACTCCAGATTGATTGGTAACGGGTATTCATGGTGTTTACCTACTTGATTCAGGCATTGCTAACGTGGGATGCGCTGCGGTAACCGAGCCTGCGATCAAAAATACTTGACCATCTGGACCCAGAAGCGACCATTCGAATCGGGAGCCGAGGTCGCTTTTTCGCCACCCAGCTTCTGCGCGTAGTAGGTCTTCACGGAGAAGTTATTGAAGTCGAACCAGTTAACGCCCACCCCCGCCCCGCTCAGCGTTCTGGTTCTTTCCGAGTCATCCCAGCGATCTTTATTAAGCGTGACCGTACCGGTATCGACGAAGCTGATCAGTTGCACTTGCCCTAACCATCGATCAGAGAATTGCGGCAGTAAATATCGGGCTTCCACGGTCGCCAGATAACCTTCATCACCAAAGGCTTCGCCTTGCGGATAAGCCCGTACGCCGTCTATCCCACCGAGGTACATCTTTTCCGAGATATCCAGGTTTTTAGAGGCCACTTGTCCATTGACCGCGCCATAAAGCGAAAACGCATCCGTGACACGCTGCAATCGCATGACACTGAAACCCAACTTGTCGTAATGGCCGTTACTGCGGGCCGTAAGACCATCCGATGAGCGTGCTTCTGGAGTTTCGATGTCAAGGATGCCCGTTGACCAGGTCACGGAACCCGCCGTCATCCCGCCACCGCCAAAGTCATCGCGGTGATCGCCACGCAGCGTTGTCATCAGTACCTGGGCGTTCCTGTCGACGTGGGACGACACTAAGTCGATTCGGTCTTCGAACGTTTTGTAATCAAAACCCATCTGTACATAAAGATTGCTTCGGCGTGAACGAAGCAGTGGGTAGCTGCCATAGACACTGGCAATGTCTGCCGTGCCGTTGGCATGTAAGTCACTGAACTCCCTGCCCAGCTCATACTCCAGCCGACTGTAGGCTACGCCCGCTGTCGCCTCGCCAAACTGCATCTGATAAGCCGCGCGGGCATAGTCCAGCCCGTCGAAGCTGGAGAGTGCGCGAAGTGTGGCAACATCCCCCTGCCCTGCCAGATTGTTGATATTCAAGGTCCCGCCCAAACGGTACTCACCGGTATAACGGTTGCCTCCGTTATCGGCGTCGATGCTGCCCGTCACCTGTTGTCCAGGTGTCACGTCGACAATCAGGTCAGCAGCGCCCACCGATGCGCCGGGCACCAGCGTCGAACGTACTTCGACGCCGGGCGTGTCCGACAGCAGCAACAAATCTCTTTCGAGCGCAGAAGAGCGGATGACATCGCCGCTGTGCAGATCGTCCACAGCGCCATTGGCCAATCGGTCGGAAAGGTTGCTCTGATTACGCATCGACACGGCACCGTATTGGCCCTCTATGACCGTGATCGTTACAGCGCCGTTCTTGATTTCCTGGGCTGGCAAGTAAGCCTGGGCAACGAAATATCCCTTCTGGTGATAGAAGTCGGCAATCTGCGCGGCCATCGTCTGCAATTGGCCAAGGTTTAGTTCTTTGCCCGCAGTGAAACCAGTGAGCTTAAGCAAGTCGGCTTCGGAATAGAGGCGCTGCCCCGTCAAATGCAGCGAATTGACCTTTATACGGACGTTGTCCGAAGCAGGGACTGCGGGAGTCCGGGAGGGCTCGACATGGATTTCCGGCTCCACCTTTTTTAGTGTGGGCGTAGCGGGAATTTGTTGTATCTGGCTGCCTGCACCCGGAGGAAGCTGTACCGCATACACCCCTTGGCTCAAGGTCAATAGCACACACGCCACAAACTTCTTCTGCACAATAATCCTCTCGGTATTTCTACCTGATGGTATTCCTACCTAATACAAGAGTCCTGTGGACTCACAGGCTCAGTGCGTTCCAAATGACGTCATGCGAACCCTGTAGCCGATGACCTTTAAAGCATGTCCAAAGGCGCGACGTGTGTTCTTGACACCCCTAACCGTGCCCACAGTAAAAACATCCACTATGGCTGCCTGCGAATATCAAACGAACTTTTGCCTGGAAGCTATGAATTTTTGTTTGCAGTAGAATCTCTACAAACAACTCTTCGGCTACAGGACGGATTACTTTAATTAATATTACTTGCGTGCTGACTCATCGGATAAAAACACATTCAAGCGGCCCTCAGCCCCTCTAGAGTGGAGGACGAATAAGCCCGCCATAAAACAGTATTAATAAAAGAGATGAACAGCACCTTGGCCACCACAGTTTATGGAGGCCATTTGTTTTTGCAAGCGAGACAAAGCTGACATAGGTACATGTACCTATCAGAAAGGTAAAACAGTGACTAATCGCTAAAGAATTCCAAATAGCCGCTTTCAACGGAGTTGAAAAAACACCCGGCGCCGGCAAGCCCTACAGGAAGATTTGCCGCCAGGCCCCTCATCAACATCATGCGTGCCCCACGCAACCTTCCACATGAGAATGACACGCAGGCCCGAAATGCGTCGGTTGAATACCGACAACCGTATTTTCCGGTAAGAGCGCCGCCTGTGGAATCAGAGGGATCATTACGCTTCCGACATGGGAATATAAAAAAGCATGGTCCATCCCATGATCAATTCGGTAATAGTGCTGGCTCCCATTTTTTGCATGACTCGGCCCCGATGGATGTCTACCGTTTTTTTACTATTACCCAAGTGAGTGGCGATTTCCTGGCTGGTCATAGCGGCGAGCATCAGATCCAGAACCTCTCGCTCTCGAGAAGTCAGGTTCTCGAGCCGCTGGCGGTAATCGTCAGTCAAGGCTCGGCGGGCAAAAACCGATTGTGCCTTGAGGGACATGTGTTCGAGTTTTTCCAATAACTGAGCGTTATCGAAGGGCTTTTGCAAAAAACCAATCGCACCGGCACGTGTTATGTGAATGGCGGATTCAATGGTCGCATGCCCTGTCATCACCATGACAACCACATTCAAATTGAGGCGAACGATCTCATCCAATAGAACCTCACCACGCATTTCAGGCATCGCAAGATCAAGGATCATGCAGCCTGGAAGACCGTCGTAAGCCTTTAAAAACGCCGCTCCGCTGGCATGAAGCTGTACCGGGTAGCCGGCAAACGTCAGCAATTGATGTAGCGCATCGCGAGTAGCACAATCATCATCGACGACATGGATAACCACAGGGACACTGGCATTATTGAAGGTGTTTTTAACTGTCATGTACGCAGCTCACAAAAGCCAAGCTCGGACCGGCCCCACACCGGTCGTGTCTTGGTGGCTCTGATAATAAACCCTAGGCGAGCGGTAGGTACAAACATAACCGTTGATTCAGGCCACGCAAAAGATGATGCCTGGTCATCTTTTTGCGGGCAGGCATGAAAAACCGGTAGCAACTGTGGCGTAAGTCCGAGGCACCATGCAACTTTCTGCCGTTTAACGGGCCTATCTATCACCCATGAGCGTTCGGAATTTCGCGAACGCTCGGGCAGCCCGTGTTGATTGACTCTCTCATTCAGCGTTGAGCGCAGTATGACTGGCAGAAAATCGGTATGCGCATGAGCGACTTCATTTTAGAAAATCTTGAACCCATTCTTGAGCAGTGGAGTTCCTTCGCAAGCAAAACTGCACAGCGTAAAGGTCTGGAGTCGATTGAATCACGCGACCATGCGGAGAAAATGCTCAGGAGCGTCGCCGCCGATTCAGCCACGGTGAAGACAATTGATGAGCGCAGCAGCACGTCGGGCGACACTGCCCTCACACAATACGATGGAACAGCTTCCAATATTCACGCCGGAACCGGCCCTGTGGCAGATTCGGCCATCCACCAGATCGTTTCGCAATACAGCATTCTGCGCATGAGCGTGATGATGAAATGGCTGCAACGGATCGAATCGGAAACCGATCTGGAAGATGAATACATGGTTCGTTTCAACGAGTCCGTGGACCAGGCCCTTGCCCAATCCCTCGTGAGCCATTCACACGCCGTTGAGAATGCCCGCGTTCATTTTTTTGGCACTCTTGGACATGACTTGCGCACCCACTTGGGCGCCATACTGCTCAGCGCCGACGTCTTGTTACATCGTAAAGATACAGGGGCAGAAGCCATAAAGGCGGCGAAGCGTATTAATACCAGCGTCAAGCGGGCTGCCGACGTAGTGGAGAAGCTGCTGACCAGTGCTAACCCAACCGCGGGTTGGCGATTGCAATGAGCAGCTAAAGCGTCCAACCATTGGCCGGGCGTCCCCAATTCCCTGTCGGGGATTGGGGACGCCGGAGAGCTTCTGCCCCATGAAGCTTTACAGCGGTCGAACCGGTGGTCGCCGCTGTTTAACCCTCCGGCAACGCCATCCCTTTGGGCCACAGCAACCAGATGTTGCCCTTCTGCTTCATGTCGCCCGCCAGATGGCCAGCGTCATCGCCCGTACCCCAGAACAGATCGGCGCGTACTTCACCGGCGATGGCGCCGCCGGTGTCCTGTGCCGCGACCGGACGCACCAGACTGCTGCCGTCCGGGCGGGTCGTGGACAGCCACAAGAGGCTGCCCAGCGGAATCACCTTGCGGTCAATCGCCACGCTGTAACCGGCCGTTAACGGCACGTTGAGCGAACCCCGTGGCCCTTCATTGCTGTCAGGGTTACGGGCAAAAAACACATAGCTGGGGTTGCTCGCCAACAGGTCGTTGATACGTTCGGGATGCGCCTTGGCCCATGCACTGATGGCGCCCATGGTCACGTCCTCTTTCTTCAATTCACCCTGCTCCACCAGCCAGCGGCCAATGGCCCGATACGGCCGACCGTTCTGGTCGGCGTACCCGATGCGCAGCTGTTGCCCGTCGTCCAGGCGCACCCGGCCCGAACCCTGGATTTGCAGGAATTGCAGGTCCATCGGGTCCGTCAGCCAGGCAATGACAGGCGCATTGAGCCCCTTGCTGTTGATAGTCGCTGCGTCGTCATAAGGCTTGAGCACTCGCCCTTCGAGCCTGCCGCGCAAGCGCTTGCCCTTGAGTTCGGGATAGATACTGTCCAGGTTCACCACGATCAAATCGTCAGGCACGCCATACACCGGCACCTTGGCCTGGGCCGTCCGGGCGAGGCTGCCCGGATAGACCGGCTCGTAATAGCCCGTGATCAGCCCGTCCGTACTGCCCGCAGCGGAACGCAGGACATAAATCTGCAATTGAGCTTGCAGGAAAGTGCGGATTTCAGCGCCGGTGGGCTCAGCCGCCAGGGTACTGGCCGCCGCACAGGTCGCGCCCCAGACCGAATCGGCCTTGAGGCGCACACACGCGCTGCGCCAGGACGCAAAACCTGCCTGCAAATCGCTGTCGGTCACCGCGGGCAATACATCCCAACCGGCGGGGGTATAGGTGGTGTGCGGCGGCGCGGGGGGTGGCGGTGGAGTTTTTCCCGTGTTGTCGCAACCGGCGAGCAACACGGCGAATGCGGCCCAGGCCAGGCCGGTACGCCAGTGTGTGAAGAAAGGTGTCATGTGCGGTGCGGCTCCCGTGGAGCGACTTTTTGGCCCGCAAGGGTACTCAATGCACGAGCAATGCAAAAGCGCTGATCTTGCACCGCGCCATAAGAAGAAAACGCCCCAGGCCATGTGCATGGGGCGTTGGAACGGCGGGATATCGCAGCGGGGAGGGCCAACACCGTGTTTGCCCCTCAGCCGTCACTTCAACTGATTGGCAAACCGTCCCACGGCGCTGACCACTTGTCGGGCGCCGTCCTGGATCTCGACGATCACCGCGCCAGCGTCATTGGCCAGCCCAAGGCCCTGTTCGGCCTGACCTCGGCTGTTGGCCATGCCGCGCACGGCTTCATCGACCAGCGTCTGGTTCTGCTGCACGACGCTGACGATTTCTTCGGTCGCCGCGCTGGTGCGGCCCGCCAGTTGGCGCACCTCATCGGCCACCACCGCAAAACCCCTGCCCTGCTCGCCCGCACGCGCCGCTTCAATGGCGGCGTTGAGCGCCAACAGGTTGGTCTGCTGGGCGATGCCGCCGATGGTTTGCACAATCGAACTGATCAACAGCGACTGCTTGCCCAACGCTTCGATACCTTCCGAGGCGGACTGCATTTCTTCGGAGATCTTGCGCATGGTCTGCACCGTTTCCTTGACCACCGACGCTCCGCGCTGGGCGCTGAGGTCGGTTTGCTGAGAGATCTCGTAGGCCATGCCGGCGGCCTCGGAGACTTCCGCCTCCCGCTCCACCTGATCCGTCACGATCGTGGCGAACTTGACCACTTTGTAGAGCTTGCCCTGGCTGTCATGAACCGGGTTATAGGTTGCTTCCAGCCACACGACACGGCCGCTGCTGTCCAGTCGTTTGAAACGGCTGGCGACAAACTCACCTCGATTGAGGGTTTCCCAGAACGCTTTGTACTCGCTCGACGCCGCTTCGTGAGGCTCACAAAACAGGCTGTGGTGCTTGCCTTTGATCTGGGCAAGGGTGTATCCCATGCCGCGCAAAAACTGATCATTGGCCGTCAGCACATGACCTGTCAGATTGAACTCGATCACGGCCGTGGAATACTGCAACGCCTGAATGAATGACGCGTTTTCCGCCGCCTGTTCCATCGACGTGGTGATATCGCTGGCGAAACAGCGTATCTGCGAGAGCTTGCCGTCGTCGCCCGCGATGGGACACCAGGTCGCCCGGACCCAGACCAGGCTGCCGTCCACCCTGAGGAACCGGTAGTTATCCATGACCGACTCGCCCGCTGCCACGGCTTTACGCAGGTTGCGGTAGCAATCGAGTTGCTTGACGTAAGCCGGGACAATCTCATCCATGCCACGGCCCTGCAAATAGCTGGCGGTATAGCCCAGCGCCTTGAGGAAGTTGGCATTGGCGTGGGTAATGCGATAGGTGGGGTCCAGGGTCACGGACAACATTTGCGTGTCCATCCCCCTTTCCATCTGCCGGTAAATAGAGAGCTCAGCTTGCTGCGCTTGTAATTCCATTTTCAAACGAGTGTTGAACATAAAGCACCGCTATTTGCATGAGTGTTTCCAGATTATCGGCACTTCCGGAAAAGGCATGAATGCCCCTTGGTCAGGTTGTCACCTTGTTGTCACGCCCCGGGCCGTGATAAATGCTTGAAACGCCTGTACATGTTAGGCTCCGCGCCCTGATTACTTCTCACATAGAGCCTCCACCGAAATCGCGTCGCAAGCGCGTTCCGGGCTCACGGTTGAGTCATCATGCAACGGGTTTGAATCGAGAAAAGCACGAATGAACATAGGCTTTAGCTGCACTCTCTGGGCCGACGGGGAACGAGCAGGACATCTGGACGGTATCGGTATTTACACCCGCGCGCTCTGGCAGGGCTTGAGCGACGCCACCCAAAGCAGTGACACTCGATTCAAACCTTACGCTTTCGGCAAACACTTGCCCGCCATGGCCTGTGGCTCGCCTCAGGTGCTGGCCAAGGACTATCGCATCCACGCCGTGCTGAGCGGCGTACTCAAGTTGCCGCTGAGCAACAGCGCGGCCATTGGCCATGACATCGACCTGTTTCATGCCACCGATCACCACATCCCGCTGCTTCGTGGCGTGCCGACCGTGGCCACGATCATGGACTTGATCCCGCTGCTGCACCCGGAATGGATCAAACAGGATCTGAAAAGCCTCAAGAGCTGGCTGTTTGCAACCAGCATCCGACGCGCCGATCACATCATCACCATCTCCGAGCACAGCAAGCAGGACATGATCCAGCACCTGGGCATTGAGCCTGAGCGCATCAGCGTCACGCCGCTGGGCGTGGACCCGATCTATTTCGAACGCATCCCGGAGCCACAGCGCGAAGCCGTGCTGGCAAAACACGGACTAAAACCCGGTTTCTTCCTGTTTGTCGGCACTTTGCAGCCACGCAAGAACCTGCCCCGCGTGCTTGAAGCCTTTGAGCAACTGCCAGAAGCCGTGCGCAAAGAGCATCCGCTGGTGATTGTGGGTCGCGATGGCTGGAGCAATGAAGACCTGTTGCCGCAACTTCAGGCGCTGCAAGAACGTGGCGAAGGCCGCTGGCTCAGCTATTTGCCGCAGGATGAAGTCCTGACCCTACTGCAAAGCGCTGGCGCGCTGGTGTTTGCCTCGCTTTACGAAGGTTTTGGCTTGCCGGTGATCGAAGCCTTTGCCGCGCAATGCCCGGTGATCGCCTCCAACACCACGTCGTTGCCGGAAGTGACGGGGGATGCAGCCTGGCCTGTGGACCCTTCCAGCGCCGCGAGCATCAGCGCGGCCATGCTGAGCGTTCTGCAACACAGCGATGAGCGCGAAGAGAAAATCCAGCGCGGCCTGGCCCGAGCCCGGCAGTACACCTGGCAGGCCTGTGCGCAGCAAACGCTGGATGTTTATCGCAAGGTGCTGGCAAAAAACGCCTGACCTTTTGAAGGTGCTGGCGAACCGCCCTGATGGGGTGTATCCCCCAGGCCGGGCTCGTCAACCAGCGGGCTGCGGCCTCATCGGCTCAGGGCCCTTTCTTATCCTTCTTGCCGAGCACGTACTTGTAGAATATCTGGGAAGGATGCTGCTCATCGACATGGCATTCAAAACCGTGGTTCTCGGCCATTTTACGCATCAGCTCATTGCTGGAGATATCCATGCCCACCATGCAATCAAAGCCCTGATCACGCGCCGCTTCGATCAGATGGCCCATCAACATCCGCCCCAGCCCTCGGTGCTGCCAGTCATCAGCAACGGCCACTGCGAATGCACAGTGGCGGTCCCCTTCGAAAGCGCCGTAGCGGCTTACGCCTATCTCGATCTGCTGGCCGTTTTCTTCGGTCAACGCGACGTAGGCCATGCGATTGTGATAATCGATATCCATCAATTTATCCAGCAATGAGGCCTGCTCAGGGCTGAAGGTACTCATGAAGCGAAAGCGGCCCGAGCGCACCAGGTGCCTGAAGAACTCAGCTTCACGCTCCCGGTCCTCGGGCTTCAAGGGCCGGATCTGCACCTGCGTGCCATCGTCCAGAGATTCGTTCCAGCTTTCATCGGCATCAAGGCTGGCAGGTTTTTTTATCGTAGACATAATCATTATTCCCCTAGCCAACTGAATGGATTGACCAGCAACCAGTCTTGCGTGTCCGGCAGGGCCGCATCTGATCTATATCAGAATCTGCCGCATTGGATCTGTCATCGATCGCGCTTCATTGGCCGGGCGCACCTGCATGCAAACCAAGGGTGGATTGCCCACGCCCTGCTGGATCTGACTGTGCCGGCCTTGCTGACAGGCGCGGCCAGTCTCTTCTATCCTGACACCGATGGGGTGGCATAGTAATATTGCATCACCTCTCATTTTTTGCGGATCAGATCATGCGCGTCGGCGCGATTAAATCGAATGGATTCACCCTGGTTGAATTGCTGATCACCATCGCCATTGTCGGCATTCTGGCTGGCATCGCATTCCCGGCTTATGACAGTTATGTCACCAAGAGCAAACTCAAGTCGGCTCAGGCTGATCTGGTTGCCCTCAGCCTGGTATTGGAAAACCGTTTCCAGCGTCAACTGGTCTACCCAACGACAACCGCCAGCTCTACGGCAGAGACAAAGTGTGTATCAGCCACTGGCACCACAACGTGCACCTCTGCCGCTTCTGCCTGGCAACCCAGTCAGTCCGATTCGTTCACCTACAAAATCGTCACTGCAACCACGACCACTTATAAGATCGAAGCCTTGGGCAACGCTGGCAAAGTTAATGGCTGCAGCGTCACGCTGACCCAAGACAATGTGCGCGTCATTGCTTCTTGCAGTCCGTACAACGGAAGTTGGCTGTAGATGCGCCCCAGTGGCTTCACGCTTATCGAACTGATGGTCACCATCGCGATTTTCGGCATTTTGCTGTTCATCGGCGCACCGCTTACCAAGGCCTGGACTGACAGCGCCCATCAGCGCAATGCTGCGGGCCTGTTGAAGCACGGCATCAGTCGCGCCAAGGCCACGGCGCTGCGCAACCCCGGTGCCGCGCTCGACAACGCGCCTGCGGCGGTGCTGTGCAGGTCGGGTCAGACTCTAAAGTTATTCAGCATTGCAAATGCGCAGTCCATAAATTGCGCCTCAACCAGCAACATCCTTTGGACCGCCCAACTGCCGGCCTCCACAAGCGCGCAGGCAGCAGGTGCCGAGATTACTTGCGTGGCGTTCAACAGCCGTGGTTTGGCCGTCGTGGGAGGCAGTGCCTGCACGACAACCGCCATCGACGTGATCGTCGGCAGCGAGAGCGCACTCAATGTTCTCATTATCTGACTGCGGCAAACGCAAGCAACGCGGGGATATCCTGCTTGAATCGTTGATCGGCATACTTTTGATGTCGATTATCGGTCTGGGCATCAGCTTCACATCGTCGCGGGCCGTCGTGGCTCAGCGCGACATGAAACTGCAAGGCATCGCCGTCGCTCAGATGCGCAACCTTCTGGCCCTGCACGGCAACACGCTATGCACCACCAACGCGGCACTGGCGGTCATCACCTTGCCGACGCAAACCACCACGATCCCGCTGGTCGTTGCCTGCACTGCGGCGACGGCGGTCACCATTGGCGGGCGCTCCATAACCGGCGGCGCTACCTTGGGCAAAGTCGTGCTGACCACAAGGTCCGCCGACAACAGCTTGTTCGGTGGCGTGATCCGCGTCGGTGACGAAACATGAGAGCACCGCAGCAGGGTTTCAATCTGGTCAGCCTGATGATTGGTATGACGCTGTCGATGGTCAGCATTCTGGCGATGCTGTCGCTGTACAAAAACATAATTGGCATTTCGGTAATGTCCATCCAGGACGCCACGCAGGATGGACAGATTGCCGCGGGCCTGATGATCGCTCAACGTGAACTGCTCAACGCCGGCTTCAGAATTGACCCGAATGCGGTGCCGGTCGCCAGCCGCGCCGTGCTGCTCAGTGGCGCCACGCTCAACGCCGGTACTCTGGCAGGCACGGCACAAACCATCGGTAACACGGCTGTAATCGGCAATGCCATGGTCTGGATCAGTAAAGCCACATCCACTGCCACGGCGACCTGCGCCGGGCTGCTGGTGCAAAACGGTGTGCTCAGCCGCCTGCAAGGGCCTTCCGGCTGCACTCAGGTTTCCCAATGGAACAGCACCAGCTGGACCGCTACCACGCTGATCGAAGCCAACCAGCCCGCTGCATTTTTTACCGCGCAATACGCAGGGTGCTGGCCTTTTGGCAAGATCGCCGACGCCACCAGCGGTACCACCCGTGTGCAGGTCGTATTGACGGCCACAAACAGCACCGTCGACCCCAACAGCACTGACCCGCAGCCTGCCTATGTGAAAAGCAAAAGCACGGTCTGTCTGCCCAACCTTGAAAAGGTTTAGCGCAAACCTCATGCCCATGCGATTTCCGACAAGCAAAGCATCCAGGTCTGTCCAACGAGGCATGGCCACTATTTTGGTCATGTTGCTGACAGGCATGGCGGTCACTGTGACGGCCCTGGGCATGATGTATGGCTTACGAAGCGCTCAGGAACAGCAAATGGCCAGTCATGCGACGGTGCCCGCTGAAGCACGGGCATGGGAAGGAGTGGAGTTGGTGCGCCTTTACCTGAATAGCCTGTCGACCAGTGAGGTCGCGGCCTTGACTGCACAAACCCTAACCACCAATGCATCCGGCATCACAGCCCAGATTACAGGCAAGGAAACAGTCGGCCTCCAGACCCAAGTGTCGGTCAACATCACCGGCACCAGCAGCCTTGCGACCTCCACATTGCAGGTGGTCTATCAACTCAGTCCGGCCACCAGCCCCGTTGCCAGTTCCACCAAGGCGCTGACGTTCAACGGCGATCTGGTCTATTCCGGGGGCTCTCTGTCGATTGTCGATGGCGCGGCCCTGGCCAGCATTGGCGTAAGCGGTGTGCTGAGTATCACCAACGGCGCGACAGCACTGGTTTCGGGCTGCGCAAAAGGCGGGATTACGCTGTCGGGCGGAGGTGTGGCAAGCAATGCCACGTTGCTCACCGAAGGCACGTTCACCATGAGCAGCAGCTCTGCACCCGTCAACTTGACGGTGGGCGCCAAGTCGATTGCCATTTCCCAGGACGGCGGCAGTTATCTGTCGATCAAGGCAGGCGGTTTCACCGCCAACGTTATCTCCAATAGTGCGACCATCGGTACCGCCATCGTCGGCGGCATCAAAAACGCTGACAACTCCATCACCGCATTCAACAACGGCACCGCACTCATCACGCTGACAGGCGGCAGTGTTTACACACTGGATATGAGCCTGGTCACTCAGTCCGGCAATGTCATCACTACCACTGCCGGAGCAAAGAAAATTTCCGGTAGCGGCACTCTGCCCGCCACGATTTCCCTGACGTACAACGCCGTGTACGGCGGCGATGTAGCGTTCAAGACCGCAACGGTGAACACGTTTTGGGGCTACACCTTTGCCTTGACTGGCTGGAGCGCCAACTATCCTGTGCTCAAGGCTCACGGCAACGTGTCGATCCTGACCGCCAACATTGGCCAGTTTCAGGGTGGCGGGAATCTGAGCGTCCAGCAATACAACACACCGACGTTCAGCAGCCCCAGTCAGATCGCCGGCACCTTGCGCAATATGAATGGCAGCGCCTATTCCGGCGGAACGATCAACAACCTGACGACCGCAGTCGCCAACGCATCTCCTGGCTTGCCCGGTGTGCCCTATTGCGACCTGACGTTCAAGTCCGTAGACGTGACAGCTCTGCAAAGTCAGGCCAACTACGTCTTTTATTTCAACGGCAGCACGCCGATGCTCAAGATCCAGAACATCAAAAAAGCTGACGGAACGGCAGTTGCGGAAGGTCCGTATAACCTGGCAACCACCGACCTGCGCAAGCTCGGTGGTGTCAACTTCATGATTTGCGGCTACGGAAACAACACCTGTGGCAAGACCGCGACGCCGAGCACCGGCTGGACACTCACTGGCATCACTGCATTCCCCACCGGCGTGCTGTGGTTTCAAGGCAACGTCAGCTTCGATGGCGTTCAAGGCAGCAGGTTGACCAACACCGTGCTCACCACGGGTAACGTCACCCTGACCGGCAGTGGTCACATCCCACTCTACGCACCGAATTTTTCCGGTTACACAAACTTGTGTACGGATTCGTTCTGGCCTACGAATCTGTGCAACAAAGCCGCCAGCCCGCCAGCGCTAGCCAGTTGGACGGACTCAGCTGGCGTGTCTCATTCAGGCATTCCTATCGGCAACGTCGCCATCGAAGCCGAAGGCACACTCACCACCAGCGGCTGGAACATCTACGGCAACGTCATTCTCGGCGGCGTCATTAATACGTCGGGTGCAACCACCACTATCCAGGGCGGTGTGTCTACTGGCGCAAACACACCCGGCCAGACCAACATCAGTCAGGGCGGCATTGCCATCGATGTCTCCACACTCACCACAGACCAAACCACAACCGACACCACATCCACCGGCACAGCCAGCGCTGCCAGCACTAAAGTGCTCTGGGTCCGGGCGCTTTGATCGCAGCCCTTGGTAGCAGCCCTTGGTAGCAGCCTGTGAGCCACCGAACGCAAGGCCAGCGGGGAAATCTTTCGTCTGGTCAGCATCTGTCCCGCATGAACACAGACCAGGCACTCAGCGACAGCGGCGTTACGGCCGATGAAATCCAACAGCAGCTGACTCAGATCAGATGGCTGCCCGGCTTGAGGGTCAATACGCTGCATGCCTGAATCTGCAACACCCGCTCGGTGGTATCGCCGATCAGCTTGCCCAGCCCTTTAGGCTGCACGGCGCCCATGACCACCACGTCAGCCTTCAGCTCCTCGACCAGTTCCTTGATAACCCCCACAGGCGATCCCATGCGGAAGTGCCGACGACCGTCCGGCATGTGGCAACTGTCCGCCAGCGCCTTGAAAGGCTCGAACAATGCCGTGCGCAGTTCTTCAGTCCAGGACACTGCGGCCGAGGCTTGAGCCGTGAACGCGGGGCTCAAGTCATAGGCATACACCAGGTGCAACTCGGCGCAGCACTGCCGGGCGAAAGCTTCGGCCACCTTGATGATCTCTTCATTGAAGCGCTGCAAAGCCGGTTCGCTGGTGGACGGATCGACGGCGGCAACGACAATGCGGGGCAGGTCCCGCGCACCCCGATTCACAAAAAGCACGGGCACGGTGCTGGCATGCAGCAGATCCCAATCCAGCGGCGTCACAAATACACGCTTGAGCATCGGCAGCGTCTGCGTGCCCTTGATCACCACGTCGGGCTTGAGCTCGCGGATGCAAATCAGGATTTGCGTCAGCGGATCTTCCGTCCAGATCGCCTCGCACGTGACGTGCGCATGCTTGTTCTGCAACTGCTTGACCGACGCCTGCACCCAGTCCTTGTAACGTTCGAAGTACTCCGCCCGCTCCTCTTCGCTCATCTTCAGCTCAAGCACCGGTATTCTCGACGGCTCCTGCACCAGCGCCAGCACATGAATGCTCGCGTCCGTGCCCGCTACCAGGGCCAGCGCTCGTTCAGTTGCCGCCGAATCGGGCAAGTCATCGTCGGCAATGAGTAACAACCGTTGGTACTGGCTCATGTCACGTCTCCATCAAGGAAGGGGGCCCATTGATGCGGAGCGCGGGCCACGCTCTCAAGTGTCGGACGAAGCCACACGGCGAGCTTGATATCCGTCAATGAAAGCGGGGATGGGGGGCACATAACCAAAAAACCCGCGTCCAGGACGCGGGTTTCTTCAGGTGCGATACAAACGGCGTAGCGCTTACTTGGCCAGACGCCCGTAACGGTCTTCGAAGCGCACGATATCGTCCTCGCCCAGATAAGACCCGGACTGCACTTCGATCAGTTCCAGCGGCACTTTGCCGGGGTTGGACAGCGAGTGCTTGATGCCCAGCGGGATATACGTGGACTGGTTCTCGGAAAGAATCAGTTCCTTGTCGCCGCAGATAACCCGCGCCGTACCCGACACCACGATCCAGTGTTCGGCACGATGGTAATGCATCTGCAACGACAGGCATTCGCCCGGCAAAACGCTGATGCGCTTGACCTGATAGCGCTCGCCCTTGTCCACGGTGTCGTAATGGCCCCAAGGGCGCATGACCAGCGGATGGGTCACAAACTCGGCGCGCTCTTCGGCCTGCAGACGCTTGACCACGTCCTTGACCTGCTGGCTGTTGTGCTTGTTGGCAACCAGCACGGCGTCCTTGGTTTCGATGACGATCAGGTCTTCCAGACCAACGGTGGCCACCAGACGGTGATGGGACTGCACCAGACAGTTATGCGTGTCGATGGCCATCACATCACCTTCGAGGCGATTCCTGTCAGCGTCATGCGGGCCCACGTCCCAGATCGCCGCCCAGCTACCCAGGTCATTCCAGCCCGCATCCAGCGGCACCACCAGACCGGCGGCGGTGTGTTCCATCACCGCGTAGTCCACCGACTCGTCGGCACACAGCGCGAACTGTTCGGCCGGGATATGCAGGAAGTGACTGTCGGCGTCTGCCTGACTCAGGGCAACCCGGCACGCGGACAGAATGTCCGGGCGATGCCGGCCCAGCTCCTTGAGGAACACCGAAGCGCGGAACATGAACATGCCGCTGTTCCACAGGTAAGCGCCTGAGGACAGATACTCCTCGGCCATCTCCGGCGAAGGTTTTTCCTTGAACGCCCCAATGGCAAAAGCGCCCTGCTCGATGGCCGCGCCGCACTGGATGTAACCAAAACCGGTCTCGGCGTGGGTCGGCGTGATACCAAAGGTCACCAGACGCCCCGCTTCGGCGTGGGCCTGGGCCACACGCACGGCCTCGCGAAACGCGTTTTCGTCATGGATATGGTGATCGGCGGCCAGCACCAGCAGGATCGGATCACTGCCATCGGCGGTGGCTTCCAGCGCAGCCAGGGCAATGGCCGGGGCAGTGTTGCGGGCCAACGGCTCAAGAATGATCCGGCGACCGCTCATCTTCGCTACGCGCAGTTGCTCAGCCACGATAAAACGGTGATTTTCGTTACTGACCACCACCGCAGGCGAATGCTCAAGGCCTTGCAGCCGAGCCAGCGTGCGCTGAAACATCGTTCCCTGATCCTGACCGTCAAGGGCAAGAAACTGCTTGGGAAAGCTTTGGCGCGAAAGCGGCCACAAACGCGAACCATTGCCGCCAGCCAGGATTACAGGGGTAAACATAGAAACTCCATTCGTTTGCGTATGGGCGTAGCGAGCCGAGCATTATCCGGGGGCTATAAAGGGGATGCAACATGGTGTGTCATATCGTACGAAAGAACTTTCAATAGACCCGGAATAACCCTGCACAAGTGATGGCTATCAAGGCTTGGCCCGAACACGCTGAAAACAGCTCATCAACACCAGTCTCAGCATAAAACCGGGTGCAACTCCAATGATGGACGGCCACAGGTGGTTCCCAATCCCGTTTTTCGACCGGGATTCCCTTCGTAGCATCTCCCATAAAAACCTTGTGGGAATGGTTGGTAACTATTTGTAGTTGTAGGCGCTTTCCCAAAAGCTCTCAAAACAGGGGATTTCAACACTTTGTTTAATGACTCGTCCCACGCCCAAACTTATCGTCCTGATCTTCAACCAAGGGATCAGGGACGTTGTTTCATGGCATTCGATGCATTTATCAAGATTGATGGGATTCCAGGTGACGCGCTGGACGACGGGCATAAGAACTGGATCGAGATCATCGATTACAGCTTTGGTGCCCGACAAAGCATTTCCTCAACCGCCAGCTCTTCCGGTGGTGCAACGGCAGGCGGCGCCGACCTCACCGATTTGCGGTTCACCAAACGACTGGACAGCGCGAGCAGCAAACTCTTCGAGGCCAGTTGCAAAGGCACTCATCTCAAAAACGTCGTGCTGTCACTCAACCGCGCGGGCGGCGACAAACTCCGTTATTTCGAAATCCAACTTGAGGAAGTGCTGATTTCCAATTTTTCCCAAGTGGGTGAGGCCGACCAGCCGCTGGAAATCATCCATCTCAATTACGGCCGCATTAAAACCGCCTACACCCACCAGAGCCGCGCCGATGGGCAAGCGGGTGGCAACATCTGCGGCGGCTGGGATCGCATCGCCTGCAAGCCTTACGCTTGAGCGCCCCGCCATGGCCAGAACCTATGCGTTCATCAACGACGAAGTGAAAAACTACTCAGAGCTCAGGGAAGCCGTACTGACCAGCGTCAGTGCGCGAAAACGCTTCGACCGCCTCAACCCGCATATCCTCAACTCAGTGGTGTTGCCCGGGCAGTTGGTCATCGTCAGCGACCACTCGGGCAGCCTGTGCACCCCAGAGGAACAAAAACTGATGTGGCTGGCCAGTGACATTCGCGACAGCCTGGTCAGTAATGGCTACACCGGCAGCAAGGTTATGGTGCAGAACTATGACTTGCTGCAAAGCCTCATGTCCTACGGCTCCATCGGCATAGGCAGCGCCACCGCCGCGTGGAGCAAACACCTTAAGCAGGTTGAAGAGACCCTCAAAGATATTGAAAGGCTGCACCACCGCTGGAAATCCGGAGTTCTCTCAAAAGACCAGTTCATTGCCCAGCGTCAACTTCTGTTCGCCAAGCTGAAAACCCAGCTTCACGGCATTGGACGTTTCGGCACGGGCCTCAAGATCCAGTCAAATATCAAGGATATGCTCGGCATTTCCAGCAAAAGCTACCTGCACAAGGGTGAAATTGCCGGATACGCCAGAACCGTAAAAAGTATTTCGAAAACAGCCAGTGCATTGAGCAAAGGCACTTACGTCGGCGTTGCCCTGGACGTAGGCGCGGGCGCTTTGGACATTCAGGAAGCCTGCTCGGTTGGACGCGAGGAGCAGTGTAAGCAGGCTAAGTACGTGGAGGGAGGAAAGATGGCGTTCGGAATTCCTGCTGCAGCCGCCGGGGGTACTGCAGGCTTAGTCGTCTCCGGTGCGGTCTGCCTCGCGTTAGGCGTACCTTCTGGTGGTGCGAGTCTATTAGTCTGCGGAATTATCGGCGGGGCAGTTGGGGGCTGGGGGGCCGGCAAGGCGGGATCTGCAGGCGGGGAATCTCTGGGTAAACATATTTATGAGTATGTGAATGGCGATCAATGAGCATTCTTGAAGGGATAGCGTTGATTTTGCTGATCGTCACTTTCGTCAATTATTTCATGCTCCTATACGTTGCTTTTTTTGTACTCGACGACATTGAGGCGATGCTGGCGAACACCAGAATCGTCGTTGATGCACGCGTTGCAGGGAGGGGACTTGGAGTCGTCGGCAGGTTATATCGGGTAGGCATGCTGTTTAACGCGCTATTTTTTTCACGTTGCTGGAGCAAGAAAGGTCTTGTCGACCTTGATGAACTATCAAAAATCCCCAGGAAAAAAAGGTACTGGGTATACGTAACAATAATAACCGCCGTCGTGACGTCGGCGAGCCTGCCCATGGCTTTACATGGCCTTGGCCGCTTATGACTGGGCAAGCTTGAACACAGGGGCCACCCAGGCAGCGCTGGCGATCTGCTCGCGGGCCATCCAGTTCCACGCCCACTTCCCCGAGTGGATGGCCGTCGTCTGGGCAGTTTCGATGCTTATCAATTGCTTCGTAATGCTTTACGTCAATCAGTGCATTTTGCCGAAGGTTGAAGACCAACTGAAGAATTGCACACTGGTAGCCGATGCCCGGAGGTTTTGGGGGCTGACGGGGTATATCGGGAAAACGCAGCGGTCTGCTGCGGTGTTTCTCGCGTTGACGTCTACACGCAGTCTGAGCAAAAAAGGGATGGTAGACATGGATGAAATCAGCAGAATTTCCCCTGGCCACAGGCGATGGATATGTATTCCCATATGGACCGGCGGGGCCAACGTCCTTTCCGGGATATGGATTCAGGTCTTGTTGGGGCAGTTGTGGTGAAGCAACGCTGCGGCATCGCCGGAGGCGCTTATGGAGCATGAGCTTTGGGCCAGGGAGGCAACGAATTTGGCGAACTTGCGGGCACCGTGTTTTATGGGGTTTTCGGCGATGAATAAGGAGTTCTTGACGTGGGTGGTGCTCGCTTCATCATTCTCGATAATCCTGAACTGTCTGGTCATGCTTTACGTCGATCACTTCATTCTGCCCAAGGTTGAGGACCAGTTAAAAAACTGCAAACTGGTCGCCAGCGCGAGAGCCTTTTGGGGGCTTACGGGTAAAATCGGGAAGATACAGCGGTCTGCGATGGTGTATCTCGCGCTGACTTCTACGCTGCGCTTGAGTGAAAAGGGCATGGTGGATATTGATGAAGTCCGTCGGGTTTCACGCAGGGACAGACGATGGATATGTATTCCCATGTGGGTATTTATAGTCAGCATGTCATCCGGAATGATTGCGATGACGTTATTGCGCAAGCTGTGATGACACGCGGGATTTAAATCACACTCAATGCAACCGATGACGAATCTGGATCTGTGCCAATGCCATGCCCTCGTAGAAGGACTTGGCATTCCATTTCAGACTGTAGCGCTTGGCTGGCTTATTCGGATTGAATGGCTACGCCCGTAATCCCGATAAAGCCTGACCCACCCTTACTCTTCCGTCGCCGCCTGACAGCCGAGCAGGTCATCGTCATCGATGGAGAATTTTTCCGAAGCGCTGATTTGCTGGTTCTTTACGATGCACTCGTCTTCGTCCTGATCCACCAGACGCACATCCCACTTGCCTGGGTTAACACCGGTCAACGTCAGGGTCATGCCTGGCTTGAGGACTTTCTGGCCCAAGTGGTCATTACCCCAATCGTCCTGGCTGGACGGGGCGAAGTAGATCTCGTGGATCTCCCAGGACGAGTTGTTTTCGATATTGATCGTTGCAGCGAACGCCTGCGCAGCGAAAAGCGAAAGGCCAGCGGCGGCAAGAATGTGTTTCATGGGAGGTCTCAAGGTGGCGTTCAGGTGATATTGAAACGCCACAATGATTGCTGCCCGTCAAGCCGTCAACGGCGAGCAGGCAATGGCGCGGGTTTATCCGTCAGGGATTTAGTACCGGTAGGCTCTGTCTTGGCAGCCAGTTCGACGCCACCGAGCCAGACGTTGACGGCGTCTACGCTTTCTTCAGGCGGGCGGCCGGCCCAGCGGTTCAGGATGAACAGGTTGGTGATGAAGTCGTATTGAGCCTTCAGCAGGTCGCGACGCGCCTTGAATTCAGCCTGCACGGCGGTCAGTACATCGACCGAGTTCTTCACGCCATAAGCGAAAGCCTTTTGCGACGCGATGCTGGACTGCTCTGCCGAGGCCAGGGCGTTTTTACTGGCGCGAATCTTTTCCACGCTGGACACGGCTGTCAGGTAAGCATTCGTCGTTTCCTTGACCACTTGGCGGCGCACGCCTTCCACTTCCTGTTCGATTGCCAGTTGTTCGTCGTACAGCCCGCGTACCCGTGCCGACGTCGAGCCGCCGCTGTAGATCGGCACTTTTACGCCAATGGTGGCCACGTAACTGTCGCTGCGCGGTGACTGGGTGTTGTCATAACCCACGTCGCTTCGCTGGGCGCCGAGGCTGAACGTCAATGTCGGGTAATGACCGCCCTTGCCTTCGCGCACGGCGGCATTGGCCACGTCCAGGCCGCGTTCATGGGCCTTGAGCAATGGGTTGCTGTCCATGGCCTGCATGACCCAAATGTCCATGGACTTGCCTGGCGCCTGCAAGGCGATATCGTTTCTGATTCGGCTCAGGGGTTCGGTAATGGGGCGACCGACAATTTCAGACAGACCTGCCCGGGTCAATCGCACCTGATTACGCGCCTCGACCTCTTGCGCAGCGAGCAAATCAACACGCGCCTTGAGATCCAGCACGTCGGTGACCATGGCCATTTGCTTGTCATACATCGCCGTAACGCGATCCAGGCTGTTTTGCGTGGCGCGGCGTTCGGCCATCAGCAATTCGAGTTCGTCATCGGCAGACAAGGCCATGAAGTAGCGCTTGGCCAGATCGACAGTGGCTTCAGCCTGAGCGTCATCGGCCTGCAAGGCTTTCTGGCTGGTGACGCTTTTGGCCTTCTGATAACCCTCCCAGACCGTCTTGTTGTAAAGAGCTTGGGTAAGGTTCAGGGAGTAGCTGGCGTTGTCGTAGATTTCCCGGTTTGTTTCGTCCTTGCGCAGAATCCGGTTGGAGTTGGTGTTCGCGGTCACCTGTGGGAGTAAACCACCAAACGCTTCACGCTCTTTCTCGGCCGCCGACTGGGCGCGCAGATAAGCGGCCAGTATTCGCGGATCTTCAAGACGGGATTCGTGATACAGCGCCATCAGATCGGTTGTGTACGCCGAGGCGCTGGTGGCTTGTGGTGCCACCGGTTGCGCGGCGTCGACGTGCAGTGTCACCAGCCCCAGAACAGCCACTACGGGTAAGAAACGCAGCACGATCATTCCTCGATCATCGACTTGGCAAACAAATTGCGCGCAGGCTTCATCAGGTACTGCAGCATGGTGCGATCACCGGCATTGATCAGCACCTCGGCTGGCATACCCGGTTGCAGCTTGCGATCACCGAGCTTTTCCATCCCGTCGTCGGTCACTTTGACCCGGACCAGGTAATAAGCATCACCGGTTTGCTGATCGGTCAGGCGGTCAGCCGAAACGCGGGTCACAATGCCCTCAATAACAGGCGTGGTTGCGCTGTTGAACGCACTGAACCGGATATCGGTCAGTTTGCCCAAGGCAATGCGGTCGATGTCCGTCGTGGCGACATGGGCTTCAACGATCAGCTCCGAAGAGGCTGGCACGATATCCAGCAGCGGCGTTCCCGCACCGACCACACCACCGATGGTGTGAACTTTCATGTCCAGCACCATGCCGTCTTCCGGTGCCCGGATCACGATACGAGACAAACGATCTTCAAGGGCCGAGGCTTTTTCCTGCAGGTCAAACACCTGGGCCTGCACATCGCTCAATTCCTTTGCCACATCGGAGCTGAATTTCTTGTTCAACTGAACGATCTGCAGTTCGGTTTCGTTGATCTGCAATCGGGTCTGGGTGATGTTCGACTCGTGATCGGCAATTTCAGACTTGAGCATGTCCAGCTTGCGCTCCTGCTCAAGCAAGCGCTGTTTGTCCATGAAGCCCTGCGCCAGAAGGTCCTTAAGCTCGGTGATTTCACCGCTGTAGGATTTGCCCAGGCTCTGCTTGGAGCGAATCATCTCCTTGAGGCCCGCAATTTGCTGTTTCAGCTGGCCCACGCGTTCCTGCTGAACGGATATTTCGCCCAATCGAGAGTCATGCCGGGCTTTGAACACCTGGGCTTCGCCATCAATGGCTTCCTGGGCACGCTCACTGTCCGTGCCGCTGATCGCCAACGGCGGGATAGCCGAAAGGTCATCGCGCTCGGCGCGCAAGCGGGCTTCCTTGGCCTTGGCGGAAATCAACTGGTTGCGCGTGGATTCGTATTCGGAACTCAGCTGCGAGTCGTCCAGCACAATCAAGGGGTCGCCCTTGTGCACCGTGTCGCCATCGCGAGCCAGCAGTTCTTTAACAATGCCGCCTTCCAGATGCTGCACCGTCTTGCGGTACGTCTGCACCGTCACGACACCGGTGCCGTAGACCGCATTGCCCAGCGGCGCAAAGGCGGCCCATGTGCCAAACAGACCGAAGGTCACAAAAACAATGGTCAGGCCGATCCGGCGTATGCCGCGGTCGGAAGTCGGCATGTCATCAGAAGGCTCGTCGAGCACGTTCAGCGCATTACTGCTCATGTATGAATTCCTTTCACGCGCTAGGTTGCGTGGGTGCAACGTCAGTGACAGCAGATGCAGCGGGAGCCACCCGTTGCTGGGCTTTTGCCTGCTGCTGGGCGAGTTCGGCGATGACCTGGTCCCGCGAGCCATACATCGTAATGTTGCCGTTGGCCATGACCATGATCCGGTCAAGCCGCGAGAGAATGCTCGGGCGGTGGGAAATGATAAACACCGTCGCACCGGTTTCCTTGATCTTCTGCAACGCCACAGCCAACGCTTTCTCGCCCACGTCATCCAGGTTGGAGTTGGGTTCATCCAGCACAATCAACCGGGGGCTACCGTAAATGGCGCGCGCCAGGCCAATACGTTGACGCTGGCCACCGGAAAGGTTGATGCCCTCGCTGCCGATAACGGTGTCATAGCCATCAGGCAACTGCAGAATCATTTCATGAACACCCGCAACCCGGGCAGCCAGCACGACTTTCTCAGGGTCTACCTTGCCGAATCGGGCCACGTTATCGCTGATGGTGCCCTCGAACAGCTCGATATCCTGGGGCAGATAACCCAGATGCGGGCCCAGTTTCTGCTTGTCCCAGGCAGCGATATCAGCGCCGTCCAGACGCACGGTGCCGTGCTGGGGCGGCCAGATACCCAATAAAGCACGGGCCAGCGTCGATTTACCGGCAGCACTGGGGCCAACAATGCCCACGATGGAGCCCGCCGGAGCGACAAAACTCATGTTGCGAATGACCGCTGCTTTGGCGCCGGGCGGGGCAATCACCAGATTCTCGACCTGGATATGGCCTTCCGGATCAGGCAACGACATGCGCTGCGGCTCCGCATTGAGTTTTTCGAGCGTCTCGTTCAGCCGGCCATATTGCACACGCGCCGCAACGAAACCTTTCCAGCTGCCAATCATCTGGTCGATAGGCGACAACGCACGGCCCAGCAACAGGGAGCCGGCCATCAGCAAACCCGGGTTGATCTCATGGGTGATCACCAGATAAGCCCCCAAGGCCAGCATGATCGACTGCGCCCAATTCCTGAACGTCTTGGAGATTGAAGTAATAATGCCGCTTTTGTCACTGGCTTGGGATTGCAGCACCAGCACGCGACGCTGACGCACGGCCCAGCGTGCCATCAAGGTATTGAGCATCCCCATGGACTCGATCACTTCGGCGTTACGCAGGTTCTTGGAGGTTTGCAGCGTGGCGATGACGCTCTGCTGGTTTGCTTCAGTCAAAGCCTTGCTGGTGTAGCGGTTGTTCAAAAATGCCAATGCCACCAGCACGCATGCAGAACCCACGGTCATCCAGCCAAACCAAGGGTGGAACAAGAACATGACAGCGGTATAAATCGGCAGCCAAGGGGCGTCGAAAAACGCAAACAGGCCGTTACCGGTCAAGAACTGACGCAACGATGTCAGGTCGTTAAGTGATTGTGCAGAGGCGTCCATGCCGCCACTGCTCAACGCCTTCTTGAAACTGGCGCGGTACACATCACGGCTGAGCATCGCGTCAAGGCGGTTGCTGATACGGACCATGATCCTTGAGCGCACCCACTCCAGCGAACCGAGAGTCAGCATCAATATCGTCATGATCAGGGTCAGCATGATCAGGGTTGAGGTGCTGCTACTGGGCACGACGCGCCCGGAAACCTGGATCATGTAAAAGGTGGGGACCAGCATTAAGGCGTTTACAAACAAGCTGAAAAAACCAACCGAGATAAAACTGCCTTTGCAAGCCTTCAGGGCCGCCTGCAAGTTATTTTCGTGTGAGCGACTCATAGAATCCATACTGATGAGAGGGGCGTGAACGCGCAGCAGTGTACCATCCGGTTTCCCACCAGACAGCATTAAAGGGCCATCAAAGTAACCGCAGCGCTGTCATTTGCCAATGAAAGATTCTTTAAGAACACAGTAGCCACGATCAACAACCCAAACAGCTAAAAGACCTATTCCTTATAAGTTCCATTTAGTTTTCACTGAGCCGACGAAGTGCAACGCGCACGTCAGCGCCTGGGTGAACCTTCCATTTATGTCGTATTAGGGGATTTCATCGCAAGAGCTCAGTGTGGCGTACATTCATACTTCAACCGCACATACACCGGCCAATCCGGCCTGGACAGCATGTCTGAATGCCATCAAGCCAGACGTGAACTTCTGACGCCATACTCAAAAACGGTTCAGCTGTCCAGCGTCAAACGCTTGAAATGCAAGCCCTACAGGTCAACGATGGGTCCCCCCCACAAAGCTACTTGCCTCGCATCGAGGCATATACGCCATGCCCGTCCCATGGGAGCTCCGCAAGGCCCGTCCAATTCAGTCATTCAGAACTGTTCAAAAGTGTTCAATTTGCCCGCAGGATCTGGCCTGACGCAGTGTTCGCGGGTCATCTAATGAAACATATCAGCGGCAAATTCTTTCCCATCCCGCCTAAAGAAATTTCCTATGGCTCCAATTGACTTTTCCTACGGATAGACTAATCTCGACCCTCGGTAGCCACCATAGCGCCATTAAGTTATTAGGCAGTGCCTGTGAAACAGTTGGAAGTCAAGTTGAATGACTGATGTACCAACTCAGGATAAGAAGGAAGCTTATTGAGTGCAGTCGCCAAAACTAGATGGCTTGAAGATAAGCTCCCGCGTCACGCTGCTGGAGCCTGGGATGTATATCTTCCGCTATGCGTCGCAGCCCCCTGCTGACAAGCCTGTCTGCATCGCATTGCAGCAAGCGCCGCTTGGCAAGGGTGGGATTGATTTTTTCCCGGCTGAAGGCGTCAGCAAGAACATGCTGACCCGGCTGGGCGATACGATCGTCGCTCGCGTCAAAGGTGGGACTACCACCGTCCTGATCACCGAATATCACATGTTTGATGCCGTCATCGATCCGATTGACCTGCGCATCGACCGCATCGACACCTCCCCTGCCATCATGCGCAACTTCGCCGTTGTAGCAACGCCTGAACCTGCGCCCGCCATCGAGTCAAGCCAGGCGCCTGTGGCGCTGAAACTCATTGCGCACCTGCAACGAATTGGCGATGTGGAATCCACTGAAGGCTGGGTCGGCGAGCATGACGGCACCAAGCGCCTCGAAGGTTTTTCCGTGGTCTGGGATAAAAAGCCCGCTGGCGTGGATCTGGTTTACACCTCCACCGTCGCAGGCTCAGGCCCTAGCCCGAATGTTCCCACTGGCGTCTTTACCGGTACCCGTGGCAAATCTCTTCCTCTGGTGTCTGCCGGCTTCAGCCTGGTAGGACCCAACCGTCATTTATTCGAATTGTCTGGCCACATCGTGTTCAGCGGCGCTTCGCCGCAACTCGTTGTCGCCAACCAGATGATGTATGGCCCCACAGGCACCGAGCCTCTGGTGGCGCTGCACATCTCCATTACACCCGTTACGAAGATGAACGCTGCCCGCTATAAGTCTCCGTGGGAAAACTCTGCATTGACGCAGAAAATTAGTAGCACAGGCCAGATGGCCTGAAGTATCAGGAATTCCACATGCAATACGACAGCCCAATCACGAATACCGAGTTCCAAACTTTTCTGGACACCGCCAGCATTTCGACCAACACAGTCGCCGCGATCAGCACTCTGCTGGATCTGGAAAACGCTGAAACCATCAACCTGGCTAGCTGGGACGGCGTAAATGCTCCGGAAATCCCAACCGGTCAGGAAGGCGCTGCTGACGTAGTAATCGTTAACGTTCCGGGTGCTGCTACTGATCTGGTTACCGTTGAAGTTCCTGCTTCCCTGGACTCGGCTAAAGCATTCGTATTCGATAGCAGCGCTAGCCTGAATGTAACCTTTGACGCTCCAGTTGCCACTGAATCAGCTTCCCTGGCTCGCGTTGCTGTTGCTGCTGACACTGGCATCCAGTTCCTGGTTACCACTGGTGAAGGCAATGACGTGATCACCGTTAATGGCGATCAGAACTCCTACATCGACGTTGGCAATGGTAATGACACCGTTGTAACTGGCAACGGCAACAACACTGTTGTAGCTGGCGCTGGTAACAACAACATCACCACCGGTACCGGTAACGACACCGTCATCCTGAGTGGCTCTGCTGACGTCGTTAACACTGGCGCTGGCTACGATGTTGTTCAGCTGGAAGGCACGTCTTCTGACTACACCTTCACCGCTGGCAACAGCAATAACGTGAACCTGACCGGTACTCAAACTGCCGCGATCACTGGTGCCGAGTTCCTGACCTTCACCGACGGTGGCACTGTTGCCCTGGCACAAAGCGAAGCTGAAGCTTCTGCTCTGCGTCTGTACGAAGGCATCCTGGGTCGCGACGCTGATCAAGCTGGCGCCGAAGCGTTCACTGGTTTGGTTGAGGCTGGCACTTCGCTGACCGACATCGCTAACCAGTTCCTGAACTCTGCCGAGTTCGGTGGTGCTGCCACTGAAGCTTCCATCGACGATCTGTACACCGCCCTGTTGGGTCGTGCTGCTGATGGCGCCGGTTCGGATAGCTGGGAAGCGATCATCGCCAACGGCGGTTCGTTGGCCGATGTAGCTGCTGGCATTGCCGGTTCTGCTGAAGCACAAGAGCTGGATCAGTCGAACGGCGATTTCGTCCGTGAGCTGTACACCACCGCTCTGGGTCGCACTGCAGACGAAGCGGGTCTGGACGCTTGGGTCAACCTGCTGTTCAACGGCACTAGCCGTGGCGAAGTGGCTGCAGGCATTGTTGGTTCGACTGAAGCCGCTAGCAAAACTGACAGCGACTTCATCGACGCTCTGTACCTGAGCGCAACTGGCCGCGCAGCTGATGAAGCTGGCAAGGCTGGCTGGACTGCAGTACTGGCTAACGGCGGCACTGAAGCTGACGTCGCTATCGGTATCGTGGGTTCGGCAGAAGCAATCGCACACAACGACAACGTCGTTGTTCTTCACGGCGCAGTTTAACGACTAGCCTTGTCGTAGCGATGGATACGCCCAGCCGCAAGGCTGGGTAGTATGCGAAAAGGGGCGACTTTCGGGTCGCCCCTCTTTTATTTTTTCAGTGAACGCGCCAGCTATGTCCAGACACCTCGACCGTGGGCGAGAAACGCTCATGGACCTTTTCCACGGCCATCGTCAGGCCGGTGAGCACGGCCTTGCCGACGCTGCACTCGAGCGTGCCTTGCAGACATCCGAATACCAGCCAGAAGCCTTGCTCTGGAAAGGTATCGATGCCCTGCCTCAGGACCCTAAGCTTGCCTTTATTTTTTTCAGCAACGCCATCCATACATTCCCCCTGCGGGCAGATATTCATGCCCTGATCGGGCGCAGCATCCTTGCCCAGGGTCAACCCGCGCTCGCCAGCCGCTACCTGGCGGCCGCCTGGGAGAAACTGCCCGACGAACCCGCCCTGCGCATGATGCTGTGGCAGGCTCGTAGCCAGTGCGAAACACCGGAAACCCTGCGCCGCATCATCCTTGCCCAGCTGCCAGATATCACGGCGGGCAATGAACTGGCGTTTGTGCTCAAACTCCTGGTGGCCCAGGAAGCCTGCCCCGGCACCGTGGGCGTGGTGCGCTATTTGCCAGAAGAGCAGGAGATCCACGGCTGGGCCATTGACCTGCGCAACCTGCAGACACCCGCCACCTTGCAACTGGAAGCCAATGGCCGCCTGATCAACATGACCGCCAGTGCGCCGCACCCACTGCTCAACGCGGCCGGATTGCCGGCGAACCACGGCGGTATCCGTATAAAAGTGCCCAACGCCACGCCAGCGGTGCATGTGCGTTTCGCATCAGGCCAAGCCTTGCTGGGCAGCCCGGTTTCGGCCATGCCGGTGTTTGTGCCGCCCTCGCCGGTGACCGATACCGGTGAAAAACAACCGGTGGATGTGCTGATCCCGGTGTTCGACGGCTTGGAAGAAACCCTTGAATGCATCAACAGCGCGCTCAAGGCCCGCAAACTGAACCGAACCCCACACCGTCTGGTGGTCCTGGACGATGCAACACCCTCGGCGGCGTTGCGCAAAGCCCTGAAAGTATTGGCGAGCAAAGGTCAGATCACCCTGATCCAGCGCCCCCTGAACCTGGGCTTCATCCGCAACATGAATCGCGGCATGGCACTGAGCCTCCGGCAGGATGTGGTCTGGCTCAACGCCGACACCCGCGTGCACGGCGACTGGCTGGATCGCCTGCGCACCGTGGCCTACAGCGCCACGGATATCGCCTCGGTCACGCCGTTCACCAACAACGGCGAATTGATGAGTTTCCCCGAGACCCGCTTCAGTCACCCGATGCCCAGCGCAGAAGAACAAAGCGCACTGGACGACCTGGCCAGACGCACCGACAGCCCGGCGATGGAACTCGAAACCGGTTGTGGCTTCTGCCTCTACATCAAACGCAGCGCCCTCAACGCCGTCGGCTACCTGGACGAAGTCCACCTGCTGCGCGGCTACGGCGAAGAAACCGACTGGTGCCTGCGTGCCCGCGCCCTGGGCTGGCGACACATGGGCGCCCCCGGCGTCTTTGTGGCGCATCAGGGCGGCATTTCCTTCGGTGCCGAAAAAACCCTGCGAGTGGCCCACAACAACGCCATTCTCAGGCGCCGCTACCCGGATGCCTCATCGCGTTATCAGGAATTCTGCCTGCGCGACCCTATCAAACCGGCGCGTCAGGCCCTGCAACGCGCGCGCCTGGGGCAACTCGCCGAGCACATGGCCGCCAGCCCGACATGCACCTGGCCCGCCCAAGGCATGAAACAACTGCACATCCAGAACCGCGCCGCCCCGGAGGCGCCGCTGACCCTCAGCTGGCGCAATCTGGGCCAACGCACCCTCGTCACCCTGGCTGCCCGGTTGCAACCGCTGGCCTTGAGCGTCGAGTACGAGTTGCCAGCAGACAGCCAACGCCTGCTTGAAGACCTGCAAAGCCTGCCGCTGGACGAGTTGATCTATCAGCAACTGGCCGCCTGCCCTGCTGCGTTTTATACACTGCCGACTCAGCTCGCGAAGCCGTATCGCATCCTCTGCCGCGACGACGTATTGCTGCAACAGAACAGCGCCACCGACTGGCCGGCTTTCGCCGCCCAGGCACTCAGCGTTCATCTGCCCTACGAGGCCCTGCACGAGCGTTATGCCGCAGCCCTGCCGAATGCGACGCTCATCACCGAACCTGCGGGTGAAGCGCTGCCGACCCGTGAAGCGGTCCCCCGCGTTCTGTTGATCGCAGACACCCTGCACGACGCAACCCTTGCCGGGCAGTGGCTCGATCTGGGCCGACGCATCAACCGGGAAAAGCTCCCCATGCGCTTGCTTTCCCACGGCAGCGGCCCATGGTTCAAATCCTTGCTCGCCACTGGCGCAGTTCATGCATTGCCCAACGTGCAAAGCCTGGAGCTGGCAGACCGCGTTTTGCTGGCCGGCTGCGAAGGAGCCCTGAGCCTGGAAATGAACCCCGGTGCGGGCTGGAATGCCCCCCACCTGGCGGCCGAACTGAGCCTGCCGCTGTACGCCATGCCAGGCGCGGTCGCCACCGAGGTCGGCGCGCAGTCCATTAACCTGTTACCTATTTCACCGAGCCGGGCCTGATGTCAGAAGAAGTTGTGAATAAGCCCAACGCCGTTGAACGCGTGGTCATGGATTCAACCCTCAAAGGCGCCATCACCGGCCTGTACGGCGATGTCCTCCAGGGTTGGGCGCTGGACACCGCACGACCGGACCAACGTCTGGTGGTGGAGATCTGCATCGATGGTGCCTGCGTGACCCTGGCCCGGGCCGACCAGTTTCAGCCCAACGCCGAAACCGGCGACCAGTTCCACGGGTTTGGCGTACAACTGCACAAAAGCTGGCTGGAGGACGCCCGCCACATCAGCGCCCGGATCGCCAATCAGGACTACGCACTGGAAGGCGACCTACAGTTACCCGCCGCACCCAGCAAAGAACCGGCGCCCATTGCCTCGCAGGTCTGGCATACCGGCGGGCTGCGCATCAGCGGTTGGTCCTGGGACCCGGAAGCGCCCCAGCGCCACGTGCACATCACCCTGCGTGAAGACAGCCGCGTGATCGGTCGCATGGTCTGCGACACGCACCATCAAGCCCTCGTCTACCGCACCACCAGTGATCATGGCTTCAGCTTCGACCTGCCATGGGAGCTGGCCGACGGCAAACTGCACACCCTGCACGTGGAAAACGACCTGGGCCAGCCGTTGTCAGGCAGCCCGATACACCTGTGCTGCTGGCCTGAAGGTCTGGAAGGCTTGCTCAAACAACACGACCACGCCCCCGATGAGCACACCCTCGCGTTGCTGACCCAGGTCGCCAAAGAACAAACGCTGCGCTACCCCAAAAGCGCGGGCTTTCACCATTACCCGCAATGGTTCGAACGGTTCCAGCGCGCCGCGCCGCAAAACGTCCAGCCTTCAACGACCCCCATGGGTCTGCTGCTGATCAGCGAAGGGGACACGGCGCAGGAAGAAATCACCCTGGTCAGCATGCGGGCGCACCGATCCACACCCGTGCAAGTGGCCAGAACGTCTGCGCACAACCTGCTGCCAGCCCTTGAACAACTGCTCAAGGCGGGCTGTAACTGCATCGTGCCACTGACCGCTGGCGACCGACTGGCACCCAACGGCCTGGATCACCTGGCCGGTTTGCTCGGTGACGGCATCGCCTGGGGCTACGCCGATTGCGACCGCGACGGCCCCCAAGAGGAACGCAGCCTGCCCTGGCTCAAACCGGTGTGGGACATCGACCTGTTTATCGGCGCAGACCTGTTCACCCCCGGCGCAATCTTCAGCACGGCCATTGTCAAAGACGCGTTGGCCCTTCTGTTGCCTGCCGGTGGGCTGCACGCGCTGAACTGGCACCACCTGATCGCCGGCATTGCCCTGGCCACCGAACAAAACCAGGCCACTGTCGTGCACCTGCCGCAAGTGATCTATCACCGCCGCCATCAGGCATCGGCCAGCCCGGAACAGGCATCGCCCTCCGCTGAGCGCCTTGAGGCCATCACCTGGCTTTGCCAGTCCCTGGCGTCGGGTGCCACGGTCAGCGCCCTGCCCGACTACCCTGCTCTGCTGCGTGCCCACTGGCCTTTGCCCGAAAGCCTGCCCAGGGTCAGCCTGCTGGTGCCAACCCGTGACCAATACGGTTTGCTGCACACCTGCATTGAAGGGCTGCTGAACGACACCGATTACCCGAACCTGGAAATCATCGTCGTCGACAACCAGTCCAGCGACCCGCAGACCCTGGCCTACCTCGCTGAGCTCCCGAAGCGCGGCGTAACCGTCCTGCCACACCCGCACCCCTTCAATTACTCAGCCATCAACAATCACGCGGCAACCCACGCCACTGGCGAGGTGATTGGCCTGGTCAACAACGACATCGAAATCATCGAAGCGGGCTGGCTGAAAGAAATGGTCAGCCAACTGCTGCGCCCTGCCGTGGGTGCCGTGGGCGCCAAACTGCTGTGGCCCAACCGCATGGTGCAGCACGCAGGCGTCGTCGTGGGCGTCAACGGACTCGCTGCACACACCGGCAACACCTGGGAAGAACACGACGCTGGCTATCTAGCCTTTAACCAGATCACCCGCCGCCAAAGCGCCGTGACCGCCGCCTGCCTGCTGGTGCACAAATCCGTGTTCGACGCCGTCAACGGCCTCGATGAACGCGCTTTCCCGGTGGCGTTCAACGACGTGGACCTGTGCCTGCGCATCCAGCAAAGCGGCCTGAACTTGATCTGGACCCCATTCGCGCAACTGATCCACGCCGAATCCGCCAGCCGCGGTAAAGACCAAACCCCGGAAAAACGCGCCCGCGCCCTGCGTGAGCAGCAAGGTTTTATTGAGCGGTGGTACGAAGTCGGTCAAAACGACCCGCACTACCACCCGGGACTGAGTTTGGATTATTTGAGTGGGCCTTATGGGGGGTTGGCGATGCCGCCGAGGAAAGATTATCCCCGCAAGAATTCAATGGTTTACGCGAGACTAGCTGAGGCAGCGAGTAATCTAAAACAGCTTAATTCCGTCCAGTTTCATAAAAAGACGGTCTGATGAAATCTTGTCGCTGGTACAGATTATGTTGATCTTTCCTTTTCAGGATAGCTGCCCACTGAACTTGATTGAATCCTCAGACCAAGAAGTACGAGTGGCTACCTTTCCGCAAGCACAGCCATTTGGAACTGTTGGGTGCACTCGATGAATTTCAGAGCGGATTCGGAAAGGAATGCAACCTGACTTCTTGTTAACCGCTTATTAAGAAAATCACAGCGAGTACTATGATCGACATACAAGCTATCCGCCGCATCGCCGAAGGCGCCGGCCAAATCATAATGTGCGTCTACCAACGTGATTGCGTCGTGCAAAATAAACAGAACCATAGTTCGCGGACTGAGGCCGATCTGCTTGCTCACAGGCATATCCTCACGGAGCTGAGTACGCTGACCCCGGAAATCCCTGTGCTCTCAGAGGCGTCGGCCAAGGTTGATAGCAAACTTCGACGCAGGTGGTCGCGTTACTGGCTGGTTACACCGCTAGATGGTACAAAAGAGCTCAGCAAGAAAAACGACGAATTCACCGTAAACATTGCGCTGATTGAGCATGGCGAGCCCGTATTAGGGGTAGTGCATGCCCCAGCGCTGTGCGTTAGTTACTGGGGATCACGCGGTGTCGGTGCTTTCAAGGCCACAGCCGATGGCGACGTGCGGGCCATTCGCGTGACGATACCGCCTACGGGCGAACGTACCTGCCGGGTCATCGACAGTCGTTCGTACGTCTCCTCGGAGTTCGATGCGTTCTTGGCTGGCATGCGTCATTCTGAACTGAGCAGCATAAGCAGCTCGCTAAAACTATGTCTGGTCGTAGAAGGTGCTCCCGACCTTTATCCACGTATTGGGCCAACCAGCGAGTGGGATACGGCGGCAGCACATGCGGTAGTCAGTGCTGCAGGCGGTCAGGTACTTGCCTGGCCAACACTGGAGCCCCTGCGCTACATGCAGCGCACAGATACTCTTCTCAATCCGCTCTTTATTGTATGTGCCGCGCCTAGTACGGACTGGCTACCAGAAGTTGGGCCCTGGAAGGATGGTATCGTCTACGAACGCCGCGAGCACAACAGTAAAGCGGAGGTGATCTGGCACCATACCCAGGTTAACGAAACCATGCGCGCTGCCAGCCTCAACCAGCGTCCCCGGTGCATCTGGCTAACTGGGCTGTCCGGCTCGGGCAAGTCGACCATAGCCAATTCGCTGGAGCTGTCTCTGCACAAAGCTGGGAGGCATACATTTCTTCTTGACGGCGACAATGTGCGCCAAGGGCTGAACAAGGATCTAGGCATGAGTGCCGATGATCGTGCGGAGAACATCCGTCGCGTAGGTGAAGTGGCCAAATTGATGGTAGACGCTGGAATGATAGTAGTGACCGCGTTCATTTCACCGTTCCGCGCAGATAGAGATAGAGTGCGTGCACTGTTCTCGGAGGGAAATTTCGTCGAGGTCTTCGTCGATACTCCACTGGAAGAATGCGAACGGCGCGACGTCAAAGGGCTGTACGCCAAGGCGCGTCGGGGCGAGCTGAAAGACTTTACCGGCATTGACAGCAGCTACGAGGGTCCGGTGAATCCCGACGTGCATCTGTTCCCTGGCGAGAGTAGCCTGCAAACCTGTGTCGAAACCTTGCTGCGCGCGCTGGATGAGCCATCGATCCACAGTTGATCATAGCCGGTACCGCCGTGGTAATGGGCATCTGCGGCGTGAGCGCGCGCTGAGGCCCTTCGCTGATGGTGCTCGGCGTCGCCATGCTGGTGGCTCTGTGGGTCGCCGCTATCACCAAGCGGGCGCAACATAGTAATGCGCCTGAATAATACCACACAAGCATCTGTGGCTGGGCAGTCTGCGCTACCGGCCTGAAAACTCGCAGGTGTTTTTAGACGATGCGTTTGGCGCAAAACGCGATGCCATTTTCAACTTACCGCGCGTTGCGCGGTAAGTTGATCGGAGCATTCTTAGGTGGGGTTGTTTTCAAAAAACATATTATTGACGGCGTTTTTGTAGGACTTATTTAATGTCTCATACAGAAGAATATCCCCCCAGAATATTTCTTTAATAATATCTATAGTTGCTTCATTGAATTTGCACTTTCTGGCTCCTGATATATTCTCGCGCGGGGCGCGCATGACCTGCGGGCTGTTAGAGTCATTTAAAAAAAGGAGCTCGGCCACTCTCGAAACAAGCAGGTCGGCTTTTGACACGTCGGCAATGTAAAAATTATTCTGCAAAAGGAGATTTAGCGATAAACTTTTAATGTCGTGACTCTGGCGTATTCCGCAGTTCACACCCAGCAGATATTTCGACTGTATGTTGCTGACCTCGGAGAGGTTTTTTTCATCACAGAAAAACTCTTCTGGGGTCATCTCTTTGCAGTGTTCATAAAGCGGATGTTTTGCTCCCTTTATAGCAGACTCTGAAGTAATCCAGTGAAAGTATGATTCGGCCTGCTCAAGAGGGTCTCGTATTACCGAACATATTGTTGGGTTAGACACTTTTGCATCTGCAATTATTTTTTTTGCTGCACCTAATGTAAAGTGCCCGCCAATAAACTTGATCGCGTCGTTACCGGTGCTGCAAAAAAATGCTTCTTCACTAGCCAGTTTATTTATATCGCCGTCGTGACCATGCCAGAAAAAATGGCCACTAGGCCTTAGCTTTTTATTAAAAAAAGATCCTAGCGAAGTACCTGCGCACTTCGGTATGTGTATGAAAAAAACTACATTATCAGAAATTTCTATTGAGTTCTTCATTTTATTCAATCGCCCCCACTATGCTTCGTATGGTTTCATTTATCGAGTTATGCAATAGGGAGGCGCAGTTTTACCCCCCCCCATCTCTTTCGAAAGCCTCCTTAAAGCTACTGCCACCAGAAGCCTTCGAGAGCGAAACTAAAAATTTAACGCATCTTGGACGCTGTATATTTTGACGTTACGACACCCAGATTTCCGATTTTCGGCCTCATAGAAGCAGACCTTCAAGAATGTCGATCCTTTCGCTAAGGTCATGTGCCACAGCCACAGACAGCAGATTTATAAAAATATCTCGTGCATCTGGGTGCTGATTTTTCTGATGGCTTCTTCTTATGAATTCTATTTCCACACACCCTGTTTGGTCCGATACAGTATTGACTTTTATAAGTTTATGGCCTGCTATCTCGTTTCCCTTGAGCGACATGAGTTCGTTATATTCTTTGCTTTGTGCTATCTCAAAGCTAATAGATTCGAGGTTTGGGGCTAGCCAATACTTTATGTAAACCGCTACTTTCTGTTGTGGTTGGTGAGTTTTTATCCTTATTGACCCATAATTTCCTTGTAGCCAGCGACCGGAGCTTTCTGGAACAAACCAGTCTCCTTGGCTAAGGATTGAGTAGGCTGTTGATCGGTGATTAATGTATTCAAAAAAACTTTCTCTTGGATTTATTACATTAGAAAAACTGTAAATAACTCCACCATCTAACGTTGTATCCGATTTCTCTTTATCATCACTCTTGTGAGTGGAGTCCAGCAGATTATCAAGGTCAAATGCATAGTCTTGCCAGGTTCTAGGCCTGTAAGAATTTTTTATAAGGCTTTCCCTTGCTTTTATTTCTGATCTATTTTCAATGTAGTAAAGTATTTTTCTGGATATATCATTGATATCTTTAGGGTCAAAGTAATCAGCATAAATACCGCCCGCCTCAGGCAGCGAAGTGGTATTTGAACAAATGCAGAACTTGCCTCTTGTCAGGCTTTCAGTTACCGGCAACCCCCATCCTTCATACAGACTGGGATATACGGTGAACAAGCAGTTTGAGTACAGCCACTCTAGGTCGCTGTCAGAGGCATCATGAATAAATGTTACTTTCCTGAAAAGCTCTTTATTGTCTTGAACTAGAGCCTGCACTTCATTGAAACCCCAACCGCTTTTCCCGACAATAATCAACTGAGGTGGATTTTTGTCAAGGATTTTTTCCCATGCTTTTATAAGTGCGGCGTGATTTTTTCTGGTCTCTATGGTTGACACAAAGATGCAGAAATCATCCTCGATAAAATACCTATTCTGTATTTTGCTGTTTGAGGATTTTATTGAAGGATGTGACCCTAGGGGTATGAAGGTACTCTGTGATTCTATAGGAACAATATTTTTTTCGAGTATGAAGCGATCGAGTTCTTTTTTAGTGTATTCAGAAATCGAAACAAGTATGTCCGAAACTGCAACTATCTCTGACAACCAAAGTGAAAACCGTACAGATAGCTCGGGCGGGAGGGTATTTCTGCTATGGTACGGTATAAGGTCATAAATGATTGTTCCATATTTTATTTGCTTTTCTAGCTTTAATTTTTTTATTGCTAATGTGTAGTTTTGAAAGCTAAAAGACGCACCCGTGCCAAATAGCATATCCCCATCTGCTATATTAATCGGGAGTATGTTACTTGTCGCTAGGTTTATTAACGGCGTTAATCCGTCCCCTTTGATGTCACCTAATATCGCGCCTATTAGCTCCTTAAAGGTATCTCGGTCTATTTCGTATAGGGCATTATCTGCCTCCGACAGAAGCGTGCAGAACTTATAGCTATTTTTACGATCTTCTTCAATTATCGATTGGCATAGCTGCGAAACAAGACGCTGTATACCGGTGACTCTTTTTTCGTGGCGGAGGAAGTTAATCAGATCAGAAACTTCTAAATATACTGTTTTTTTTGTGGCTAATCTCAGTGCTGAAATTTGATCTTCACTTTGAAGATTTGTTCCTGTGCTGATTTCCATTATTTCTGCAGAAAGATACTCATCGTCTGAGAGCTCAGGGTGAAATACGATGTTAAAAGAGTGATCGCCACGTCCTATCTTTGATTGTTCTAGATCTGCGCGATATTTGTTCGCGGTGACTTTCATCTTTCTGTTATTGGTCGTTACTCCTATTTCTTTATGCTTCTCTGGAGTACCAGGCGAAAATATCCAGCCGTCTAGAGTTCTTTTCGTAAACTTATCTATCGAGTATTTAATACTTTCTGTCATTTTCTTCTTCCGTAATTATCACAAACTCTAGCACTATAGTCTTCATCCAGGTCGGTTCCGGACTGGACCTCAATTCATGTGGAATTTGGTTTTTTCCGTGTTTTTTAATTTATGGATCTTTTCTAGAGGAATATAAAGTGATTTTTCACTGAGCAGAGTTTTCTTTTCGCCTTCAGTCACTTTCGCAGTGCGGGTCATTACTACTTCCTGTGCCTTATCCCGTTGCATTGCCTGTGCAGCACCTGCGGTATCGACCATCACGATGTCTTCCAAAGCGATCAATGCGACATGGCTATTATCCGATCGCACAAAAGCATTGCGGCAACCTGAAAGAAAAACGTTGCGGTGAATGGCATTGTCGTTTTCATCCTGGGCCGCTATCGGCCAGAGAGGGGTGCCATTGCCACCGGATAGCATTACCGGATGAAAACACATGATGTGTTGATTCACTATGATTTCCGCTTGAGTTCGATCAAGTCGGCTATTCGGCGGCGGTAAACTACCCCAATGGCAGTAGTAGAGAAAATTTCGTTATAACGCTGCCCGAGACCCAAAGGTAGAGATTCAGTTTCACGGGATAAGCGATTGGCGACGTCAATCATGGCATGCGCGGCTGCGCCAATATTCGGCTCGGCCCAGAATTGACCCACCGCCTCGATATACTCACCCGGTTCTAGAGCTTGCAAGCGGAAGGGCACCAGCCGCGCGCCCGCCGCGCGGCAGAAATCAGTATTTCCGCCGTAATCCGTGGCGATGACCTGTAACCCGAGCAACATGGCTTCAGCAATGCCGCGCCCAAATCCTTCGGCACGGTGCAAGGATACAAAGCAATCGCAGGCGCGGTACAGCTCCAGGACATCGGCTTTTTCAAGCATCGCATCGATAATGAAGATACGCGGGTCATTCTGGGCGGCTGACAGAATTTGCTTCCAGATCGAGTTTTTCGAGTCAGGGCGCATGCACTTGATAACCAGGCCGACATGTTGATCAGTGGTCGTGAAAGCACGTTTAAAGGCTTCGACAACGCCGAGCGGATTCTTGCGAGAGATAAAAGAGTTCCCGTCAAAGGAAAACACGAACAGTGTTTTGTCCGGCGGCAGGCCAAAGCGTGATCGCTGATGCAGTGCGGTGGTATCGACTTCGTCGGGCAGGCGCACGGCCATCGGCATCCAATGCACCGGAACCGGGCTGGCACGCTGCATGGCCTGTTCGATATGTCGGCTCGATGCCCAGGCCTCGTCGATAAGGTTAAAGCAGTGCTCCCAGTTGGCTGGCCAGTTGTGCAGCTCCCATGGCCAGTAGCCGATGGTGTAGCGACCGCGGAACAGTTCGGCACCGCGTGTGAGGAAGAGCCTCAGATGCTCCATAGCGGTGAGACAGACGATATTGATGCCATAGCGTGGGGTGTCTGTCACCCATTGCGCGATGCTGCGATCCTGCTGGCGGACGTTACTGCCCGGGGCGAAATCGATGACGCAGAAGGGGATGCCTGCAACCTGGCAAGCATGCGCGGCCATGCGGACATCCTCGCCGATACCCAGCTCGCCGAAGGCGTAGCCGATCAGGTTGACACCGAAGCTCTCATTACAGCGTTGGAATGGCTGGGCAGTGTGTTCAGGCCATGCCTGGAGCGGGATTTTCTGTAGCAGCGGCAGACCCGTTTCATGCGGGGCACTTTGTGCGAGCCAGCTCCTGAATCCTGCAAGACCTGCAATGGTTTCCTGCCGGAATATGGCTTGCAGGTCTGGCCGCTTCTCTAACAGCAGGCGTGCAAAGCGGCTGTGGAGCAGATCGGGTTGATCCAGCAAGAAGCGTCGTTGCCAGCCTGGTACGTCCTGCGCGCTCACTGCCAGATCTTGCCAGCCACCAGATCCGAAAAACCAATGAAGTGCATCACGCTGTGCGTCTGAGGTTTTTAGTTCGGGATCGATGCCAAGATCGCTGCGGCCATGAATGACCAGTTGCAGGAAGCGCGAGATACCACCGGACCATTCGCTGTGAGGCAGAATTGCACGTTGGGAGAGTGTTTTCCAGAACGGTGTCAACTGGCTAAGAGCTGCATATTCATGGCGTCCATGTAACACGCACCAAGCTAGAAAGCCGCACCGTCCATTAAGCGTATCGAGCGGGAAGTCTCTTTGCAGATCCTGATCGCGCAATTGCCAGATGGCGAGGTGGAGGCCGTAAATAGCGCTGATGCCCGGTACGTCAAGCCCAGTAATCGGCTGGCTATAAGCATACTCCGCGCCGACTTGAGATGGCAGACTTGCAAAAAGCTCGGCGATTTTTATTGGTTGCGACATGGCTGGCTTCTGGCTATTGGGCTTGCGTCTGGTGTGTCTGCAACTCACCGCCACGGCCCACAATTGAACGAATCGCCCTTGAGTACTCTGACTTCCTAGAAGCCGGCCTCGCTGAGCTTTTGCCTAACCGCTTAGCAATGAAGCCGTTGCGGTGGCCCATCATGTAGTCGTTACCGTGCGCTAGCGAAACCTGGTGGCCAAAGAGCATATCCAAAATAAGCCCGGATTGCCAAGCCAGGTAGGTTTTTTTGCCACTACTCCGGAAACAAACTGTCGCCCGAAAGTGCTGACGCTGGAGCTCTTGCCCACATAGCCGATGTGATCAGCCATAATACTCTGCTAGGTTCAGACGCACGAAAGGATCCGACCGCATTGGCCATCTGGCGGCCGCAGGCGAAACGTCCTGGCATGGCTTTGCCCGCTATGTTTTGCAGCACGCCGAACAAAGCGGCGTTACGCTTAAGGTGTCGGCCGATCAACTCGGGGCCATTGCCACCGAAGCTTATCCGCTGCCCGCCCCCAGGCCGCGCAATTCGCGACTGGCGCTCGGCAAACTCGAACACGCTTTTCAATTGAAAATGCCGCCTTGGCAACAAGGCGTTCAACGCATGTTGGATGAAACTCAACACTAAGGATTTTTATGGCACGCAAAGGAATAATTCTGGCTGGCGGTTCTGGCACACGTCTGCACCCGGCAACGCTTTCGGTCTCCAAGCAGTTATTGCCGGTGTACGACAAGCCGATGATTTACTACCCGTTAAGCACGCTGCTGCTGGCGGGGATTCGTGACATCCTGATCATCTCCACGCCCCAGGACACGCCGCGTTTTTCGCAGCTGCTGGGCGATGGCAGCCAGTGGGGCTTGAACTTGTCCTACGCCGTACAACCAAGCCCGGATGGGCTGGCACAGGCGTTCATGATTGGCGCGGACTTCATCGGCAACGATCAGTCGGCCTTGGTGTTGGGCGACAACATCTTTTACGGCCATGACTTCCAGTCGTTGCTGAACAACGCGAACCATCGCGAATCCGGCGCGTCGGTGTTTGCCTACCACGTGCAGGATCCCGAGCGTTATGGCGTGGCCGAGTTCGACGATGCCGGACGCGTGCTGTCGCTGGAAGAAAAACCGGCGGTGCCTAAATCCAACTATGCAGTGACCGGCCTGTATTTCTATGACAACCAGGTTGTGGATCTGGCCCGTGAACTCAAGCCCTCCCCCCGTGGCGAGCTGGAAATCACGGACCTGAACATGCTGTATCTGGAACAACAGCAATTGCATGTTGAGATCATGGGCCGTGGCTATGCGTGGCTGGACACCGGCACCCATGACAGCCTGCTTGAGGCTGGCCAATACATCGCAACGCTGGAGCGCCGTCAGGGCCTGAAAGTCGCGTGCCCGGAAGAGATCTGCTACCGCTCAGGCTGGATCGACGCGGCTCAACTCGAACGTCTCGCGCAACCGCTGGCCAAGAACGGTTACGGCCAATACCTGAAAAACCTGCTCAAAGAAAAGGTGTTTTGATGCAAGCCCAGAAGTTGGCAATCCCGGAAGTCGTGCTGTTTACCCCCAAGCTGTTCGGCGATGACCGTGGTTTTTTTTACGAAAGCTTCAACGCCCGGGTGTTCGCGGAAGTGACCGGCCTGCAGCCTGATTTTGTCCAGGACAACCATTCACGCTCCGTGAAAGGCGTGCTGCGCGGCCTGCACTATCAACTGGCCCCCCACGCACAGGGCAAGCTGGTCCGGGTTATCCAGGGCGAAGTGTTTGACGTGGCGGTGGACATTCGCCGCTCATCACCGACCTTCGGAAAATGGGTCGGCGCGCTGCTCTCGGCAGAAAACCGCAACCAGCTCTGGATCCCCGCCGGCTTCGCCCACGGTTTCATCACCCTGAGCGACACGGCCGAGTTCCTGTACAAGACGACGGACTTCTACTCCACCCAAAGCGAACGCTGCATCGCCTGGAACGACCCGTCCATCGGCATCGAATGGCCAACGGACTGCACGCCTTTGCTGTCCGGCAAGGACCAGCAAGGCAAGGCGCTGGGTGAGGCAGATCTGTTCGATTGAGCGTGCCGTTCAATAGCAGGATGGCTACCCGGCGTCGCCATCCTGCTTTTCTGGAAACTATTGGAGCACGGCCTGCGTGCTAACCAGGCGTTTTGGCTATTCAGCGTCCTGGCGGTTGATAGCCGTCGTTTGGTTAACCACACAACATGCCAATGTGCTCAGGCAGGAACTACCTGCTTGAGGAACGGAATTCTTTGTACGATATAAACCAGCAACCCACTCAGAATAAAGATCACAAGCGAGGTGACCGGTATTCCGACCCAAGGATTGATAACGTTATAGCTTAGGCCATTCAGATCGACCCAAAACATGACTAAAACATGCACCAGATATATACCGAAATTCAGCTTTCCGGCAAATATTAAAAACCGGCATACCGCACTGCTTTTTAGCAGAAACAGCGTAAACAAGGCGCGAATCAACACAAATGAAGTGAGGGCTCCTACGATAACGAAGGGTGATGAGTAAACGTAGAATGTTTCATCGGCATGGCCGATAGAGAGTGAATGTTGCCACGTAAATATGGCGGTCGCCGAGGCACACATAAACCATACCGCTGCAACGATCCACAGGGGAATACTCGAGCGGTTGAAGGTAGTGTATAAAAACCAGCCCGCAATGAGATACCCGGCATACAAGGGAAGAAAATTCCACTCAATCCCAATGTAGGTGGTGTGCTGAAGGGCATAGAGCATTGGCACGATGCTGCTGCCTATGAAACAGCCAGCAAGGGCAAGAAGTTGCGAACTGGTGTTTTCAACTTTGCAGAAGCCGATCATCACGGGCAAAAATATGTAAACCCCGATAAGCGTATAAAGATACCAGAAATGCGCAACTATTGGACCCTTGATTATCGTCGCTATCCAGTTGTTAAACGATGTACCGGTATACTCAAACCACGAAAGATAAATAACTGACCAGAACACCAACGGCAAGACAACACGCCAAATTCTTTTAATACTTGCTTTTGCACTTGTCTCTTTGCTCAACAACAGCGCGCCTGTCACCATGAAAAATAACGGCACACCCACTCGTGAAACGCTCTCGTAAAAATTAACCGCCCACCAATGAGTCCCCATGGACGAAAAGCCTTTCGCGGAAACATGTATCAATATAACCAGGAAAATGGCAATGAATTTAATGCCATCCAGTGAAAGATCCCGCTCCCTGTGAAGCCCCTTTCCAGGTATGGATGACCTCATATTTTTCCCTTATTCGCTATAAACGCGCACACGCTACACAGCGCATTATCATTATCTTGGATCAGTTATCGCTATCGCTGACGACAGCATTAATGAAATACCACACACACCGTACCATCACAGCGAACGAGTCTACCTGAACCTTACAAGTGCGGCCACGTGCGATCTGAGAAAACACCCATGGCTGGCCAGCAGGGCAGATCAAGTTGTGGTCCCTGGTTGAGTCTGAGGCCGGTGACGCCGAAAGGCAGGGGGCTAATCTCAGTCGGGTTCAACGTCGTCCTTCACCGATATTTTTGCGACGGTGAAGGCAGATAAGCTGCGCTTCAATTTCTCGTCTTTGCAGTAGGGTGATTGATTTTCTTTCGTGCTCCTCAGACAATCCCATCGCCAGCTTTCTCGCCCCGACGCGAGTGGATGAATTGAATATTCATTGCAGGCGGACCTCACATGGAAAAAACAATACGTGACGCACTCTCAGAGAACCAGGTGTATCTGGGCGTCCAGTTAAGTGATCTGCAGCTGTTCGATAAGTACCGCGCGCCCGAAGCGCAGCCCTCGCCGGGCTTTTATACGGACTTTTCCGGCGTAAGAACCCGACTGTCCTATTTCGGGATCGACAGCCACCCCGCAGAGCAGCGCGTCGCAGCCATCCCCTTTCCCGATGACGCATTGCATGCCGAGACCATCGAGTATCTCGCTGCAATCGTTGCCCTCGAGCAGGCCAAAAACAGCTTCACGGTGGTCGAGCTGGGTGCCGGTTATGGCCCATGGCTGGTGTTTGGGGCCAAGGCGGCCTTACGAAGAGGGATCTTGAACATAAACCTTATTGGGGTGGAGGCGGATCTGCAGCGCCATCAACTGCTCCACACCAACCTTGTCGATAACGGGTTGCCCCTTCCACAAAACCACCTGCAAAACGATGTCGACCCGGCCGCCAGCGGAATTCAGGTGCGGTGCATCCATGGAGCAATTTCGGACAATAACGGTAAGGTTTCATTCGGGTCCCAGAGCGTTCTGGACTGGGGCGCGTCGCCTATTGAAGGGGGCGGCAGCGAAGATTACCGGGGCATTACCGTGAACGCAGAAGAAATTGACACCTATACGATTGAAGCCGTGCTGTCGGATGTGCCGGCAGTGGACTTCCTGCACATGGACATACAGGGTTTCGAGTTGAAATCCATCCGTGCATCCCTCGATGCACTGCAGCGTAAGGTGCGGGTATTGCTGGTGGCCACCCATAGCCGGGCGCTGGAGGGCGGCATTATTGATCTGCTGCATGACAACGGCTGGAAGTTGCTCTATGAAAAGCCCTGTAAGTTCACGCCAGGCAGCGACACCGAGTTGACGGCCTTGACCTATCTGGACGGCACACAGGTGTGGGTCAATACCCGCTTCGGCAGCCCGGCGATGGCGACTTTATCAGCGGCTGAACTGCAGAATATGCAGTCCCATCACGAACAGACGCTCGCGGCAATCTATCGGTCTACCAGTTGGCGTATTACGGCGCCATTGCGCTGGTTGAAAACCCGTGTGGCGAGGCAGGCAAGGCCTTAGATTTCGCGTACCCCCGCAGGCACATCGCCCCCGCTTTAGTGCGCGGGGGCGAAAGCCCAGATCTTCATGACCATGTAGTTCAACACCGGTACCACAAAAATCACCATGACCAACCCGATACCGTAATGCCAACCCAGGTATTCAACGACCGAGGTGATCAGCAGCGTCAGGGCCAGGGAGACCAGGGACACCAGCAGGAAGCGCCGATACCCCAGGAAGCTCACGGGGGTTCTGAAGGTAAACCGGCTGTTGAGCGCGTAGGACATCAGGTTGGCAAACACGAACGCGATGCCATTTGCCACAAAGGCCGGAGGCGCAAAGGCCTCCATCAAGGCAATGACGATGCCGGCATGCACGGCTGTGTTCGCAACGCCAACCAGGCCAAAGCGTATGAATTGATGGTATTTCTCGGGAATGATCACGTGGATTACTTGATCACGTCACGGACGATATAGACCGGCCGCTTCTTGGATTCAGCAAAGATTCTGCCCACGTATTCACCCAGCACGCCGATCCCGATCAACTGCACGCCGCTGGCGAACAACACAGTGATCATGAGCGACGCATAGCCGGGCGTGTCGGCGCCGAAAAACATGGTTTTGATCAGCAGATAGGCGGCGTATACAAACGACAGGGCCGATACGGCACAGCCGAGGTACGTCCATATTCGAAGCGGTGCCGAGCTGAAGCTGGTAATGCCTTCAAGGGCGAAGTTCCACAGCTTCCACGTGTTGAAGCTGGTTGTGCCATGTTCGCGAGGCGCCACTTTGTACTCCACCGTGGTGGTGCGGAAACCCACCCAGGCAAACAGACCTTTCATGAAGCGGCGGGTCTCCGGCAAGGTTTTCAGCGCTTCGACTACCTTGCGGTCCATCAGGCGGAAATCGCCGACGTCGGCCGGGATGTCGATGTCGGAAATCCGGTTATGCAGTTTGTAGAAGTAGTTGGCCGTCAGCTTTTGAATAGGTCGATCGGTTTCTCGATCGACTCGCTTGGCCAGCACGACCTCGGCGCCCTCTTCCCATTTTTCAATGAGTTCGATGATCACTTCAGGCGGATGCTGAAGATCGGAGTCAATCGGAATGACTGCGTCGCCGGTGGCGAAGTCCAGGCCAGCCGAAATGGCCGCTTCCTTTCCGAAGTTACGCGACAGGTCGACGACAGTCAGGTAATCGTTATTGGCCTTGGCCTTGACCAACTCGTCGTAGGTCTGATCACGGCTGCCGTCGTTAATAGCGATAACTTCAAGCTCATAACGCTCGGCCAGCGGCGCAAACACTTCATTGATTCTATTGAAGAATGCCTGCACGCCCTTCTCTTCATTGTAGAAAGGGGACACCAGGGAAATCTTGCGCTTTTCTAGAGTGATCATTGAGTTTCACGCCCCGATTGGTTAAGACGGCAAATATGGGCAAAGTCGATTTCTTTACAGGTGGGCTGCTGATTGGCAGGGAACAAGGCTTTCACCTGTTCCACTTGCGGGAAGTCGCCTTTGACAAACACATACAAGGAATGGTCCGGCGCTGATGCAGCGATTTCAGACTGAGTGCTCTGAACGCTACAGTTGGAGTTTGCGCGTGCTACATAGCCCGTATTGATCTTGATGTTGTGCACAGCGGCATAGCGCATGGTGGGCATCAAGGTGTTGAGAATCAGGTCGGAACGCCCACAGCGAAACTTGGGAAAGAAGTACAGGTACTGAATGTCGGGGGTGACTTGCTGATCCCATTCAGGCTGCGTCAATACCGCAGCCGCCGGACGCTTGGCGGTGTCGACGAGTCGATGGCGCAGGTTGGACAGGTCAGAGACTTGCAACACCATCAGTACAACCATGCACCCTGCAAACACAACCGCACTGAGTTTCCTGTACAGAGTCGCAATAGCAAAGATGACGACGCAATATCCGACAGGCCAGAAGAAACGGCCTGAAGCCCGGAACTGAGAAGTGATTCGGTCCATGAACGACGGGTAGTTAAGGGTGACGACTTGATGGACACCGTAATAAACGATGTTGGACAGCGCATAGGCTGTGAACAGCACCATTAACCATGTCAGTGCCCGGTGCGTTGAAAAGCTGCCCACAGCGGCCTTGCGGTTCAGCGTCACGCTCAATGCAAACGCCAGGAGCACGCCAAGGCCCAGGTAGTTGAAGCCTTCATATTGGCCCGGCATTTCCGGGTCAGGAAATATGAAGTACTTGCCACCATGAAACGGCGACAGCAGGTTCATCGAGTACGTGCCAAACCCTGTCTCCGGCACCACCGTCACTCGCTCCATCGGGAATATGGTCAGGAACAAGCTTGCGCCGATGATCAGGAACGGTATCAGCGCCCGGGCCACTTCGGCCGGGTGGAACCTTGCACGGTTGTACAGGCAGCTGACCACATAAACGGCGCTCGCCATCACACACAAGTAGATGTTGACGTAGAACGCAGCCACCAGCAGCAGTGACCAGCCCCAACGCTGTGGTTCGGTGGTCCGTCTGCACCGAATGTACAGGGCCAGGGAGGACAATATGATCCAGTGCGACATCAGCGAGATATGACCCAACCGCGTGGTGAGCGCCGGGAATGTCAACAGGCACACGGTTAAGGCCAGCAAAGCCAGCCATGACTTGACCTGCAGTTCGCGAAGTATCCACCAACCGCATATCGCCTGGCCCACAAATGCCAGGGCTACCCAGACTCCGAAGGGATTGAAGGGGGCGAAACTGGCCGGCACAAAAATCTTGAGCAGCAGTGCGTACAGCGGGATTGCGTCTACGAACGTTGCCCGGGTGCCTTGCGGATAGTTGATGCTATCGAAAGCCAACAGGGGGTAGCTGAACGGTGCGTGGAAAAACGCATTGAAACCCGCAAAGTATTGGGTGACGTCATCCACTTCAGTCAACCAATAAGAAGAAGTCCCGGTGACGAAACCGGCGGGAAAGTATCGCCAGACAAACAGCAATCCAATCGCCAAAGCCACCGCAAAGCCGGCCCTCCCCGTTGAGTCAAGCTTGAAACCCATAATCAAAACGCCCCGAAATTCAAACTGTGTAGTGGCAGGCGCGTTAAAACGTGCACTTTTCAATCTCGCCAATGAGCTGCTGGGCACTGCCTTTCCAGGTAAGCCAAGGCATTTCTCCAGACTGCGGATGCTGCTTGTTTGCATACAGCTTCAGCCATTCGGCCAGGCTGTCAGCAATATCCTGCGCCGTGGCGCCGTTGAAGTACCAGGCAAACTTGCCCGCCACTTCACGGAAAACAGGCAGGTCCCTCGCGATAATCGCAAGTTTGTATTGCGCCGCTTCGATCAATGGCAGGCCGAAGCCTTCCCCATAGGAGGCGGCGATCAGGCAATCGCAGTGGTTGTAGAGATGCTCCAGGTATTCGTCGCTTGCCCCTTCAAGCCAGAGCAGCTGTTTACCCAGCTCTGGATGACTCACCAGCCTGGCAGCCAGCTCATCCACCAGCCAGCCATGTTTGCCCACGATAATCAGGTTTGCCTGAACGCCAGCTGCCCAAAGCAGCTCAAAGGCATCAAGGGTCTGGGCATGCCCTTTCCGGGGCTCCAGCGTGCCAACCATCAGGAAGTTCGGGAATGGCCCTAAAGACTCGATCCGCAACGCCGGGTTTTCTGGCAAACCGGTAGAAGGCATTGACTGATCAATATCGGCCCCCAGGTGGAACGCGCCAATATGGAAAGGCCGTTTGCGTGGAGGTGCATTCTTGTCCAGCCACTCACGCAGTTCATCAGCCACCGCATGAGAGATACACATCGCGCCGTCGTACTGGGCCACGGCATGAATCCACTTCACATAGTGCGCTTGCAGGCTTTCAACAAAACAGTGAGGAAGTTGCAGAATCAGCAGATCGTAGACCACGAAAAAGATGCTGACCCCATGGGTGCGCATCGTATCGAGGTAGGTTTGTTTGTGCGGCAGCACGTCCATCAGCAGATCAAGACACAGATAGACATCCCCTGCGCGGTAGCTGATGGCTTCATCCTGGCCTGCTTCGCTGGCGTCCTTGCCCAGGAACAGCGTGGTGAACTGCGCCGCATAGCGGTAAAACGGCTCGCCCGCTTTGGTGTACACCGGCTTGATCACATAGCCGTCGGGCGGATTGTTCAGCCACTGCGCCAGAATGCTGCGCACAACGCGCTGAATACCGCTTTTGCCGTCGTGTTTGCACAACTCTGAAATGTCGACAAACAGGGTCGGTTTATCCGCAGGACCTTGCAGCGAGTAGTCGATGGCCTTGGCCAGCCGCGCAATGTCCACGGCGCCTGTGTTCAGGTGCCCGGTATCCGCCAGGGCGTCGATCAGCGTTTGTAACGCGGCTGAAGACGACTGCGCCGGCTCTACGGGCCGCTGGACTTTCGCCAGGGCATTTTCGAAAGCCGCCACCGCCGCCTGACCAGTATGGTCCCAGGAGAAGTGCTCTGCCCGCTGCAGGCCATGCGTTGCCAACGCACTGCGGAATGCATCGTCCGTCAGGGCCTGGCGCAGCTTTGCTGAAATGGCGTCGTTATCAAACGGGTCGAACGTGGCGTCTTCCCAGCCGATCACCTCGGGCACACTGGATGTATTGGCGCCGATCACCGGCGCACCGCACTTCATGGCTTCAAGCGGTGGCAGGCCGAAACCTTCATGCCATGAGGGGAACACATACACCTGACATAAGCTGTACAGCGCCACCAGTTCCGGGTCGGTTATGTAGCCGGTAAACACCAGGTCGGTTCGGCCCAGGCCCTGTGCCTGGGCAAGTTCTCGGTAACTGTTGATGTGGAATTCGGGCATTTTGCCAGCGAACACCAGTTGAATGTTTTCCTGTTCCGCCTTGATAACAGCGAAGGCCTTGATCAGTTGCGGCAGATTCTTGCGGTCATCAGCGCCGCCGGAATACAACACGAACTTTTCCTTGAGGCCGAATTTCTTCTCAAGTGCATGACGTTCATCCAGGCTCAGTGTCACCGGCCGGAAAATATCATCTGCCGCGGTGGAGACGTTGACTACGTTAGCGCCGTCCAGCGACAGTAACGACAACGCTTCTTCCCGGGAGAAATCGGAGATGGAGAGCAGCAAGCCGTAGTTCTTGAAGGCTTCGACTTTTTCCAGGTAATGCTTTTTATAGCCGGGGTTGCCGTCCAGATACTGCTCAGGGCTGACCAGCGGGATCAGGTCGTAGAGCGTGGCGCAGACCAATGCATGCGTGTCCAGCAGCGGGCTGCCGATAACGGCGTCGTCACCGTAACCTTCCACCGCGCTGGTGACATGGACAACATCCGGTTGCAGGTCATCGATGCACGCTTGTCGAATGTGTTGCGCCACTTCTTTTCGGGCGCTGTTGGACGGGACATGTTCACAGACCGGTCCCTGGGCATACCACACGCGTATATGGCTCTGCGGCAGCAGACCGATGAACGCGGTGCGGATGCTGTCAATGCTTTCGCTGAGCATGCCGTTGAGCACCAGGTACACTTCATGTTCGCCGCGATTACGTGCGATACCTTGGGCCAGGGACAAGCTGTAGCGGCCGATACCACGGAATCGGCTTTCAGTCTGCGCGCCCTGCATGTCAATTACGATCCGCATTATTTCTGGCCCTTTATCATGGCTTCTTTGAGAGCACTTTCGATCGTGCGGCCCCGTTGGGTCAGTGGTGCGTGATCAATCACGCCGTGTTGAGGATCGCTGGCACTTTGCGCGGCATCAGGCGTGACAATGTGTTGATGCAAGCTGTGCAGCTTGGCCAGCAGCCATGGGCTACGGCTCAATACTGCTCGGACTCGACGCTGAATGGCGGGCCTACGTGCCAGCCAGAGCTGTGCCTGAAGCGCGTTGCGGCGCAGCACGTCAACCAGCGATGACCGGTGGGAACGAAACGGCCAATAGACAGCACGCGCGATGAAGCGAAGCGGCGCGGTAATGCGCCATGATGTGCTGTTGCGCACGGCTTCCAGTTGCTGTTCGTACGCGGTAGCGCGCAAGTACCAGTTATGCGCATTACTCAAGGAGTCGTTCAGGCGCGCTGACAATTGTGCCATCTCTGCCGTCTCGGCCGACTGAGCTTTTCTTTCTGCATCTTTCATTCTGCCGAGCATTAGATTGGACCGCTCAAGCACTTGTTGCACTTTTGATTCCATCTGCTGGCTCTGTGTGTCTGCAAGCTGGAAATGTATAGCGAACCGATTTTCCAGCTCTGCTATTCGCGCTTCAACACCCGCATCTAGCCCCGCTATTCGCTCTTCAACACCCGCATCTAGCCCCGCTATTCGAGCTTCAACACCCGCATCTAGCCCCGCTATTCGAGCTTCAACACCCGCATCGTATCGCTGAGCAAGAATATCGAGTGCCAAACCATAGTCTCTGCGAAATGCCTCATCGAACGTAGCGAGCTGTTCATCTGGGGCAACTTTCTGGGCCACAATTGCGTAGTCCGGGCTGGCACCGCCTAGAACATCCATCAAACCGACAGGTCCCCCTTCAGCTAATACTGAGGGCTCGTGTAAACGCATCAGTTTTGTGCGATTGAAACCTGAGAACTCAGTAAGAAAACTAAGGAGCAAGTGGGGGATCGGTCGCTCATGGGTAGGGTCAAGGTAGAAATTCTGGGCACCGACAACCAGATTCTCTGCGTTGGGGGTTTCCAGAATCAGCAGGCCTGCGGGCTTGAGCACACGAAGCGCCTCAGCTACCAAAATTTTCAAATCATCGAACGGAATATGTTCGGCAATATGAAAACCGGAGACAAGCGCCTGGCTGTCGTCCGGCAGTTTGCGCAATGCACCAAGTGCATCATCAAGTTCAACAGGGAGGCCCAGCTCGACGCAAGCCTCAAGCATCCCTTGGTCGAGGTCAATGCCCAACGGCTCGAAGCCCGTCTGCTGCAGGATCTCCAGCCACTCTCCCCGGCCGCAACCCAGGTCAAGGGCCTTGCATTCCGAGTACATTTCCGTGAGGGGCTTTATGAAGGGAAGATAAGCTTGCTGGCGTTCGCGGATAAGCTCACGCGAACCACGATGGCGGTCTTCAAAAGCACGATAGAAAGGAATGCTCATTGGCTGCACTCCACGGTCGGCGGCATCCAGGCGACGCCAACAAACTCTTTTTGTGAAATATTGACGACGTTGAACACGAGCGTTAAATCCACCCATTCATAATTACGGGATAAATGACTGTCAGCGGTATGCAGTGCAACGGCGACCGAATAGGACCCAACCCCGAGATTCACAGCAAAGCTGAATGCGTAGTTCAGCACCTGACCCGCTTCCAGGCTGTCAGTCTTGCAGCCCAGATGATGAGTGTTAGTGCCAAAAACGGGCTGCCCCAGTCGGTCCTTGATCAAATAGCCGACCACCAGTTCAGGAATGGCGCTATTGATCTTCGTGCAGATGCGCAAGGAAACGCTTTCTCCGACGGATACATACTCAATCGGGTCACCGGCGGCGTTGTGCAGCGTGACGGACTCGATACTCGCCTCGCCACTGCCGGATCGGGTCTGGATTGAGCCGTCTTGCAGCTCACGGACCTGAACCGTTGCGTTCTCTTTCTCGGCAATCAGCGCATTGTAGAAGTCCATGACTTCTTCGGGCTTGCCGTCTTTTATGACCGTGCCTTTTTCAAGCAGGATGGCGCGGTTGCACAGAGCTTGGATCGAGCCACGATCGTGGGAAACGATCAGCAGCGTGGTGCCCTGCGCCTGAAACTCGCGGATACGATCAAAACTTTTGTGCTGGAAGTAGCTGTCACCCACTGAGAGCGCTTCGTCCACGATAAGGATCTCGGGACGAATCGCCGTGGCCACTGCAAACGCCACACGCATCTGCATGCCGCTGGAGTAGGTGCGCACGGGTTCATCGAAGTACTCGCCAATTTCGGCAAAGGCCTCGATATCGTTGATGACCTCGTGAATTTGCTCGGCGCTGAAACCCATCAGGCCAGCGGCGTGGAAAACGTTCTGGCGACCGGTCAGGTCAGGGGTGAAGCCCATCCCCAGCTCAAGAATGGCCGCGATGCGTCCATTGACGTGTACGACGCCTTCGGTGGGCTGCAGGGTTCCGGTGATCATCTTCAGCAGCGTGGATTTACCCGCACCGTTCTGACCGACAATCCCGATGGCCTCCCCAGCCTTGATTGAAAAACTGATGTGCTTGAGCACCCAGTGCTCTTCGCTGGGCTTGGTCGGCAGCCCGAACCAACGGCCGATACGCTGGAATTCAGAGGCATAGACACGGTAGGCCTTGCCCAGGTTATTGACAGTCAGCAGGCTCATAGCACATCCACCATTTCCGGCGCAGCGCGGCGGAACATAAACAGGCCCAGCAGCAGCAAGCCCAAAGCGATAACAGTGGTCACGGCGATCTGTTGGAGATCCGGGGTTTTGGCGTATACCAAAATGTCATGGTAGGCACTGACAATCGGGTACATCGGGTTCATGTCCATGTAGCTTCTGAAGCGCTCGGGAATGATATTGGCGGGGTAAACCACGGGGGTGAACCAGAACCAGACTTGCAGCAGGATAGGCACCACCTGGCCGATATCCCTGACGAAGACGTTCAGTACACCCAGGATCAAGCCCAGGCCGACAGCCAGAGCGGTAACAGCAACCGTCAACGGGATGAGCCAAAGCATCTGCAGATGAGGCCATTGGCCCAGCAGGGCAAAGACCACCAGCAGCGCGACAAACAGCAGCACATAATTGAGCAGGCACGATCCCACGACAATCACCGGTAAGGTGATACGTGGAAAGCGCATTTTCTTCATCAGGTTGCCCTGGTCGATAAACAACGTCAGGCAGCGGCCGATGATTTCCGAAAACAGACTCCATGCCAGCATACCCGCCATCAGGTAGAGCGCGTAGGCGTACTTGTTGTCGATCCCGGGGAGCTTCGCGGCCAGTACGTTGGAGAGCACCAAGGCATAAATGGCGACTTGCGCCAACGGATTGATGATCATCCACAGGCCGCCCAGGCGGCTACGAGCAAAGCGGGCAGAAAATTCATTACGGATGGATGAAAAAACGAAGCCCCGGTAACCCCAAAGGCTTTTGAACAACTCCAACATTCCTGACTCCTGGTAAAAGTGAAGCCAGGTTGCTTCACTCTTGGCGATTCTGAATCGTGCAATTTACAGCTGAATCTCAAGGTCTGCGGCAACGATACGGTCGCGCGTCCAGAGATGAGCCTCCAGACCAAACCCTCGTTATATTTCTTTGAGGCGCACTATATCGTCTTCGCTAAAATAGTCACCGTTTGTCTACCCTTGAGACTGATTTGAAAAAACTGATTTGCGCCACTGACGCGAGGATGGGCGGTTTTGAAAGGGCGGCGTTTGCCGAGGCTTACCCCCTTCATGCTCCCGCTGTGATACACCTCAGTTGAGCGCCACCCTGCACGCATTTTGCAGGTATTAATTGTCAGCGGTCCTTTTTGCGCACTCGATCAGACACCCAAGAACTAATTACGTGCAGTGGCCATCTGACATTTCCACCTCACGGTTTATATCAAATAGAGCATGTACGCGTTTAGCTGCTTCAATTGAACTCAGCGTTGTGTGAGTGACGAGTGAACCAGTCACGGGTTCCGACGCTTTACCCGGAACCGATGTTTGCTACATCTGACGCTGGGATCATCTCTGATACAGCACGGGCTCGGACGAACTCATGATCGTTACCAGGCAGCTGGCTGTCTGGGCAGTAACACAGCTGTGGCGGGTCGTATCCAAGCTTTTTAAGCTGTATCATCGCGCCTTCGCTTATGACTGGATGCCCCGCTGATCTTGATCTAGAGGCTTCCCTCTCTTCTTTTTATGGAGTTGAAAAACACAGCATGAAAGCAATCGTTACTGGTATCACGGGGCAAGACGGCGCCTATCTGGCTGAACTTCTGCTCGAAAAAGGCTATACCGTTTATGGCACTTATCGCCGGACCAGCTCTGTCAATTTCTGGCGTATTGAAGAGCTCGGAATCCAGAACAACCCTAATCTGCATCTGGTTGAGTATGACCTGACGGACCTGTCGGCCAGTATTCGTTTGCTGCAAACCACCGAAGCGACCGAGGTTTATAACCTTGCCGCGCAGAGCTTCGTGGGTGTTTCGTTCGAACAGCCGCTGACCACTGCCGAAATTACCGGTCTGGGCGCAGTGAACCTGCTCGAAGCCATCCGTATCGTGAACCCGAAGGTCCGTTTCTATCAGGCCTCCACTTCGGAGATGTTCGGTAAGGTACAGGCTATTCCACAGATCGAAAGCACGCCGTTCTATCCGCGCAGCCCTTACGGCGTGGCCAAGCTGTACGCTCACTGGATGACCATCAACTATCGCGAGTCTTATGGCATCTTCGCCACCAGCGGTATCTTGTTCAACCATGAATCGCCACTGCGCGGCCGTGAGTTTGTGACCCGTAAAATCACTGACTCCGTGGCCAAGATCAAACTGGGCCTGATCGAGAAGTTCGAACTGGGCAACATGGACGCCAAGCGCGACTGGGGTTTCGCCAAGGAATACGTCGAAGGTATGTGGCGCATGCTGCAAGCCGACGAGCCGGATACTTTTGTATTGGCCACCAACCGCACCGAGACTGTACGCGACTTCGTGACCATGGCCTTCAAGGCTGTCGGTATCGCGCTGCAATGGCGAGGCGAAGCTGAGGCCGAAGAAGGTTTTGATGCGGCCACGGGCAAAGTGCTGGTTTCGGTCAATCCGAAATTTTATCGCCCGACTGAAGTCGAACTGCTGATCGGCAACCCGGCCAAGGCAAAAGAAGTCCTGGGATGGGAGCCTAAGACCAACCTCGAAGAGCTGTGCCGCATGATGGTTGAAGCGGATCTGCGTCGAAACGAAAAAGGCTTTTCCTTCTGATGAGTATTGCCGGTAAGCGAGCACTGATTACAGGTATCCAAGGCTTCACAGGCCGTTTCATGGCGGCCGAGCTTGCCGCTCAAGGTTGTGAGATTGTCGGGATGGGCAGCCAACCTTCTGACGAGGCTGGTTACTATCAGGTCGACCTGTCTGACGCGACAGGCTTAAGCAAGCTACTGGCAGATATTCAGCCGGACATCGTGGTTCATCTTGCGGCATTGGCCTTTGTGGGCCATGGGGCGGCGAATGCGTTCTATCAGGTCAATCTGATTGGAACCCGTAACCTGCTTGAGGCTATCGAGGCATGCGGCAAGACACCTGAATGTGTTTTGCTCGCGAGCAGCGCGAACGTCTATGGCAATGCATCATCGGGCATGCTGGATGAGTCGACGGCTCCGTCACCCGCCAATGATTATGCAGTCAGCAAGCTGGCCATGGAGTACATGGCCAGTCTGTGGCTGAACCGCTTGCCTATCGTGATCACCCGACCGTTCAACTACACGGGTATTGGTCAAGCCGAAAACTTCCTATTGCCGAAAATCGTCTCTCACTTTGCGCGCAAGGCTGAAAAGATCGAACTGGGCAATCTTGATGTATGGCGCGACTTCAGTGATGTCCGGGCAGTTGTCAGCGCTTACCGGGGCTTGCTTGAGGTCAAACCTCTTGGGCAAACGATCAACGTCAGTTCAGGCGTGACTCATTCGCTTCGGGAAGTCATTGATATGTGCCGGGAGATAACCGGGCATGACATGGTTGTCGAGGTGAATCCAGCATTTGTTCGCGCCAACGAAGTTAAAACGTTGTGTGGCGACAATACTCGGCTGCGCTCGTTGGTGAATGGCTGGGAAACGCCTCAGTTGAAGGAAACCCTGAGCTGGATGCTGGCTGCCAGCCAGGCTGTGTAGGCTTGATCCATTGAATCTCGCTCGTATGCCACGAGCGAGCATCCATCGCTGAAGTACCGTCTCTTTGCCTGCACAGTGGGTCCCTGACCCTAACAGCACTGTCTTACGAGCACTTATGATTAAGGTTTTGCACTTTTTCAAGACTTACTATCCAGACACCACTGGCGGCATCGAGCAGGTTATTTTTCAGCTCTGCAAAGGCAACCAAGCCTTTGGCGTCGAAAGCCAGGTGCTCACATTAAGTCCCGACCCCTTCCCTGCCCGCCTGACAATAGCCGATCACTCGGTTACCCGGGTCAAGGAAAACTTTAACGTTGCCTCCACCGGTTTCTCGTTGCAGGCATTCAAACAGTTCAAGCAGATGGCCGCCGAGGCCGATCTGGTTCACTTTCACTTCCCATGGCCCATGATGGACCTGGTGCATTTCGCCACCCGTCACGGCCGGCCGACGGTGCTCAGCTATCACTCGGATATCATCAAGCAGCGCACGCTCCTGAAGCTCTACGGCCCGCTGATGAACCGTTTCCTCAGCAGCATGGATCGTATCCTGGTGGCCTCGCCGAATTATCTGGAGTCCAGCGAAACCCTCAAGCCGTTCGCAGACAAAACAACGGTGGTGCCTTACGGGCTGGATCAGTCGGCCTACCCGACAGTCTCGACGCAAAAACAGGAACAGTGGCGCAAGCGTGTGCCTGACAAGTTTTTCCTGTTTGTCGGTGTACTGCGTTATTACAAGGGTCTGGACAGTTTGCTCAGCGCGCTTGAAGGCGTGGATTATCCCTTGGTGATTCTGGGCGGTGGACCACTGGAGCAAGCACTCAAGGCCCAGGCCGAAAAGCTGCAGTTGCGCAATGTGCTGTTCCTGGGTCGGCTGGATGATGAAGACAAAACCTGCCTGCTACAGATGTGTTACGCATTGGTATTTCCTTCACATCTGCGTTCAGAAGCATTTGGCATTTCTTTGCTGGAAGCCTCCATGTGTGGCAAACCCATGATCTCCTGCGAGATCGGCACTGGAACTACGTTCGTCAACCTCCATGAAGAAACCGGTCTGGCCGTTGCCCCCAATGCCCCGCTTGCTTTGCGTGAAGCGCTGCGCAGGCTCTGGGACAACCCGCAACAGGCTCGGAATTTTGGCAGCAATGCCAAGGCCCGCTTTCAAAAGCTGTTCACCGCCGAGCGTATGTGCGCCGCGACGACACAGGTTTATCGTGAACTGCTGGAACCTGCTGACGTCGGCGATCTGTAAATACGCACTGAGGCCCATCGACGTCTTTACGCTTCCGGTATACCGATACTGCTAGGGCGCCATCATATAAACATAGCTAGATAGCTATATAGATAACTAGCTATCTAGCTGTATATCTATATAGCTATGGCATAGCTAGCTATAACTTTTCCTCGGCGTCGCTCAACTCCCTCCCCCTCAAGCCGATAGCGTGAAAATCCTCCTTATAAAAATCCATTGATATGAGATTGCCGATGAAAACCGTCCAGGCACGCTACACCGTCATTTTCATCGTACTGATCGCTGTCATTGCGCTCATCACCGAGCAAGGCATCGAGCACTTTGTGGCACCCAAGATAAGGGCCACCGAGGAGCAGGTGGTGCTGCAGAAGGTCGATCAAGTGGCTACGCGCATCCTTACGGATCTGGCTCGGGTCGAGGCGCAATCGCGGGGTATCACCCAGGCAATACCGTTGCTGGACAGTGATGGGATTGATCGGGTGATGCCGGGCCTGATCGATCAGTACGGGGACGCCAAAGTGTTCGGCGGCGGAATCTGGCCAATGGCTGAAAAACGCACACCCGGCCGTAACAAGCACAGCACGTTTAATCACCGGGATGCTTCAGGAAAGCTGGTGGTCAGCACGTACTGGAATTCTGATGCTGCGCCTAATTATTACGATCAGTCGTGGCACAAGGCCGGGCAGAACGCCCCCAAAGGACAATGCGCCTGGGCGGCGGCTTATCAGGATGAAGCCAGCCCGCAGCCGCGTACCAACTGCGCGATGGGCATCTATAAGGACGGCGCGCTCTACGGTGTGTCGACCATCGACGTTACGCTGGGCTTTTTCAATGGCCTGGTTCAGGACAAGGAGAAGGAAGTCCAGGGTCAGATCATGATCGTCGAACGCGACGGCAAGATTCTGACCAATCAGACCACGATCCCTGGGGAGATCGTACTGAAGAACGTGGCAGATTTCAGTAATCAATCGCTGTTTGCCAAGCAGATTCAGGAAGGCCTGCGCAGCGTCTCGGGCAGTAACCTTTATCAGCATGAGTACGAAGATCCAAAAGCCGGCGATCTGACCTTTTTCCTCAAGGCAGTGCCTGGCACTCCTTGGCTGATCGCTACCGCCCTGCCTACCTCATTACTGACCTTGCACAGTAATGAGGTGCTACAGACCCTTGGGCTGATTCAGATCCCAATGGTGATTCTGTTGATTGTGGTGTTGGTTATCGCCATCCGCCGCCTGATGAAACGTTTGACCGTGCTGCGCGGCAATATCGATACCTTGTCGTCAGGCGAGGCAGACCTGACGCGACGCATTGCGATCAAAGGCGAAGATGAACTGGACGCCGTCGGCCATTCGGTCAACCGCTTCATCGCCTACCTGCAAGGCATGATGGTCGACGTGGCCGCCGCCACCAGCCAGATTTCCGGAGAGTTGATGCAGTTGCAGGAACAATCGCGCCACACCAATCAAATTCTGGACCGGCATGCGTCAGAAACAGATCAGGCAGTCACAGCGATCAACGAAATGAGCGCGACGGCTGACAGTGTTGCCCAAAGCGCTAACGAAACCGCGAGCTTCACTCAAAGCGTCAATGACGCCGCGCAACAGTCCAAGACGGTGGTCGATCAGGCGTCCGTGAGCGTGCTGTCGTTGGTCGAGGAAGTGGAGAACGCTACGCATTACGTCCAGGGCATGCAGAGCGACGCCAAGCGCATCACTGATGTATTGAGTGTGATTGGGGGCATCGCCCAGCAGACCAATCTGTTGGCACTGAACGCGGCGATTGAAGCGGCCCGTGCCGGCGAGCAGGGTCGTGGCTTTGCGGTGGTGGCTGACGAGGTACGCGCCCTGGCAGGGCGTACACAACAGAGCACTTCGGAAATCAACGAGATGCTGGTCAAACTGGAACAAGGCGTCAACGACGCCGTAGGTGCGATGGTCAAGACCAAGGCCAGCTGCGAATCCACGGCCGATCGGACTTCACGGGTTAACGAGGGTCTGGACGGCATGGCCAGCTCAGTGCTGCGCATCCATGACCTCAGCGCCCACATCGCTACCGCAGCTGAAGAGCAAAGCGCAGTGACGGAGGAGATCAACCAGAACATGGTTGCCATCCGGCATATGGTCAGTGATCTGGTAAGCAGCGGGCAGCAGGCAGACAAGAGCACCGAAGCCCTGCTCGCTTCCAATGCGCGGCTGGTGACATTGGTGAATCGCTTCAAGGTGCGCTGATTCGTAAGCGGTGGCGGTAGGAAACTCTGCCGTCACTTGCACGATCTGCGACCTATCGACTACAAATTCCGGCTATGCAATGAGTCGGAATATTCCCTGCATAAACGTTGAGCACGAATCCTGATAGAGGACGAACGTTTGACGACCCGCCGTTTGCAGCGCAATTCCTTATCTCGCCCGCCCTTCCCGTTCAGTTCAAGAAAGAACTGCAGATACCTCGCCATTTCATCTACGACCCAAAATATGCCCTGAAAGCCCCGTGAATAGGGCTATCGACTACAAATTCCGGCTATGTGTCATTTCTGAGAAACGGTCAATATAACTAGCTATCAATATATCTAGCTAGCTATATAACTAGCTATCTAGCAGGGTTTTTAGTCAGGTTTACCGGGGTCGTAAGTACAGAAATGCAGAGAAAACCGCGCGATAGGTACAGTGAGCACCTGGTGAGCACGTGGACAGCAACGATGGAGAGGTCTGGCACGAGCCTTGGAGGCGTGTGCCGGACAAAGCCTGACGGCTGGAAAGGAGGGCTATCGACTACAAATTCCGGCTATGACAAAAAACGCCATTCAGTTAGCTAGCTATAATCCTAATAGCTAGCTAGATAGCTATCTAAAAAACGGTTAACCATCTGTTTTTAATGGAAATTCTTCAACAACGACCACCTGTTCAGCCGGAATAACGTCCATCGCGTTCCCCAAAGGAAGCCGCATCTGAGCGGCTTCCTGGAAACGAAACACCAGACTCTTGACCGTCTTGCCTTCGGTGATGGTCTGGTACGAGATGCTGATTCCGGACTTGGCCATGATCTCGTTGATCGAAGGCGCTATGACACGCTGCCGCAGGTTGTTGAAGCGTTTGTAGCTGTCCCCGAGGTCTAGCAGGATTCGCAGCTTCTCGACCTCGATGATGAGCACCCCTGTGCTTTTGAACTGCATCATCAGTTCGAACAACCGGAAGCTGTGCATTGAATTCAGGTTGGCCACACGGCGCAAATCGTAGGAAGTGAGCTTGCTGTTGAGCATCGACAGGTAGGGGATGACATCAACAGTGAAGTTCAGGGTCACCCGTCCCTCACCTTCAGCGTACGCCGCCTTGTAGACCCAACGTATCCGTGTGCGGTTCTTGCCGTCGAAGGTCTGGATATCGCGCTCGTAGAGGGAGTCCGCGGCTTCCTTGAGGTTGGTATAGGCAAAACGGATAGGTACGCCGTAGATCTCTGCAAAGCTCGCTGCAGTCACTGTGATCTTGGAGGGCATGGGCTTGCGAGGATCTACCTGGGCGATGGCTGCCAGTAGCAGGCGCTGTTCCTGGAGGGTCAGGCGATAGGAAGCACTTATCAAATCATTGGCTTTGGTCACAAGCAATGATGAAGGTTCTCTGGTGGTCATCGACTAATCCTGGCGCAGTGAGGAGTCGATAGTAACAAGCTTGAGCGAGAAATTTCTCCTGGCGTTTTATAGCCGGAATTTGTAGTCGATAGGCTAGCTTTTGGCCATAGCCAGAATCTGTAGTCGATAGCGGCCTTATGCCATAGCCAGAATTTGTAGTCGTTGCACTGCATTTGGCATAGCCGGAATTTGTAGTCGTTACCCGGGATTCGCAACGTGTAGGAAAAGAATTTCTGAATGTAACCTTGGCTAAACCTCGCGATAATGCCACCAGCCAGTGCCATAGCCGGAATTTGTAGTCGATAGAAGCGCCAGACCAGCCAATATCCACTGTTGCTTCAAGCACTTACGGCCCATAGCCGGAATTTGTAGTCGTTACCTGCCTTTCAGGACGTGCTGCCGATACGATCGGGGGGAAACACTGCCTGTGGATAACAGCCGGAATCTGTAGTCGTAATAGCTGAAATTTGTAGTCGTAACAGCCGGAATCTGTAGTCGCATAGCCGGAATTTGTAGTCGTATAGCCGGAATCTGTAGTCGATGCACCGCTGGAGGCCACGTAAATCAAGGCCTGTAGAGGTGCTAAAAACAAGCTTTAAAAACAAGCTTAAAAACAAGAAAAAAAGATTTTAAAAAGGGGCGTGAAGCTTATTTTTTCTCGTTTTGGAAAATCAAAAGCCACACAGCAAACGAAAAATCATCCAGTAAGCTCCTCAGAGCTCGCACAGACGACGATTTCACCCTTTGCCGAGCTGGTGCGTAAAGAACAGCTTTCTGAGCCGCTGAGAGGGCGATGGATGCCTTCCCAATGGATTTGAACAGAATGTCTGCAGCTGGTTGCATGAAATATTCGCCGGAACAGGGGTACTGCTCGCTGAACAGACCCCCTCAGCAACGTCGATTTACGTCCCGGAAACGGCACAGGATCCATCGGACATCGACGACTCAGAGTAACCAATCCTTCAAAAATTTAAGAAACGTCCGTCAGCTGCCAGGTACATGTCCTACACAAAAATAAGGAAAACATTACTGAAACGGGTACCTTGAGGTGTAGATAGCTATCTATATAGATAGCTATAATGCTAGCTGTCTCATAGCTATATAGATAGCTATACATATGAAGGAGAGCCACAGTGACCATTTTCGCTTGTGTAAATACCAAGGGCGGCGTTGGCAAAACCACAACAGCTGTTCACCTTGCAACGATGCTGGCAACACGCGGAAAAACTCTTTTGATCGATGGTGACCCTCAAGGTAGCGCAGCAAGCTGGGCAGCCTGGCGTCGTGACAACCCCGAATACAGTCCAAGTCCGACAACCGTTTGTTTGCAAGGAAAGGCGATCAACTCTGAAGGTCGTCAACTGGCAAGCTCGTATGAACATGTTGTTGTTGATGCCGGTGGCCGTGATTCCGTAGGCCTGCGTTCGGCATTGCTCCTGGCCGAGGTGGTCATCGTCCCGGTAGGCGCCAGTTCGTTCGACGCGGCTGCCATGACTGACCTGTTGACCGTCGTGGATCTGGCCCGAGATTACAATCCTAATCTGGATGTGCGCATGTTGCTCTCCAGGGTGGACACTCGCACCAAGGACACAGGTGAAATGTTGGCATTCCTTGAAGAGCAGGCATTCACCGTATTCAAAACCAAAATCTGTGAACGTGTGGCCTTTCGACGCTGCATCAGCGAAGGCGCTGTCGTTCATGAGTTCAAACGTGACCATGCAGCCATCCAGGAAATGAACGCGTTTTTTTCTGAGGTGTTGGGATGATCAAGTCAAAACCAGATATCAAAAGCTTTAATAAAGATCCCAACGATTTTCTTGAAGGAGGGGAGGCCGACAAGGCTTTGTCCAAACCCCGTCCGGCGCCAGTGAGCGCCGCCGTTGAAGAAACTACGTCCTACGTTATAGAAGCATTCAAGCCAGAGCCTACGGTGCAGAAATTGTTTCGACTGCGCTGGGATATCGCCAATGCCTTGAAACTGGGTGCAGCCCAGGAATCAGCCAAGACTGGAAAACGTGTCACAGAGACAGACATCATCCAGCAGCTTCTGAAAAAGCATTACAACATCAAGTAAATACATATCTACATATCTACATATCTATATAGCTAGCTAGCTTTTATGCGATATCTTCACTCCCAAGGTGTAGAGGCGAGTTCTCCTTGGGTGGGTGAGGTAACAAAGAAATAAGATAGCTAGCTATATAGCTGGCTATCTATCTAACACAAGCAATACCACCCCTAGCAGCCCGTCGTCCCGATTACTGCTTTTCCTCTCCCTGCTTTGATAGGCTCTCTAAGGAATAAGGTGATTTTGCTTGAGATAAAAGTTATGCTAGGGGTGGTATTAATGAAGGTGTTTTAAATATGCTCTCGGACATCACTGCGGTTCACGCGGATCTGGTCACTAAACTCCATGCCTTTAACCAGATGTGGCCTGACTGGGTCGTTTCTGCGAAGGTGTGGCAACTGCCTTTGCTGGCGGAGCAGAAGGCGCCTGATCTGATTGAGGCTCATGCGCTGGAAGGTTCCGCAGCGGTTGAAGCAACGATGAGGGCGATGACTCAGTTTGAACGTATGCCGGGCCAGGCGCCGGGGACGGTGATGCGTTTGCCGGGTTACTTGGCGCTCAACAGGAGCGTCCTGCCTTGGGTGAAAGAGATCAATCAGCTGAAAGATGAGCTGATGATGGCGATAGAACGGACCCGCATCGAGCTGAACCTGGCACCTGCCGCGCGCTCCAAAATTCTGCGGCAGGCATTGGGGGCGCAATTCAGCATGAAGCAGCTGGCGCGGCATACCCAGGTGTTTGATATCTGTCCGAGGTTGATTGTTTTTACCTGGGCGGGGCACACCACGGGAGGCGAACGCATTGCGGTGGGCAAAGTCCGGGAGTTGCTGAGCAAGGCAGCCGAGCAGCAGTCAGCCAAGGAGAGCATTGATATCGGCCAGACCTTGGCCGGCGCGGAGCTGCGTCGCATCGTCAACCTGTCTGACCAGGCAAGTCTGATCAAGTACAAGAAGGTCGCCCCACATCCACGAGCGATGGTGTATTTTTCGGCCAGCTCCCGGTATGACGCGATGATTCACAGCAACTTGCCGATGTTCGTTCTCGCCGGTGAACAGCCGATCACGGTTCATGAGTTGCGCCACTTCGACAGGCATGCTCGCCAGGCCGAGCGGCCGGACAAGAAGTCACGCATCGAAGTCATTCCGCGCATGAACCTGTACCTGAACCCGGATGACCTTGTCGGTCAGCGCAAAGCCATCGTGCCGGTCAGCAGAACCAGCGATGTTCCATCGACGTATTCCAGTAACGTCCATAAAACCCCCATTGAGACCCCTCCGGCAGAGGATGCTCAGCTCGGGCTTAATCTGGTTCCTGATACGGATTGAACACCTGAGCCGCTTCGGCCTGGATAAAAGCCGCCCACTCATTCATCAGTTGTCGGCGCTTTTCCAGCAAATCGCCTCGGTTGTAGGCGGCTTCGACTTTATCTTCCAGGGAGTGGGCCAGGGCCATTTCGCAGACCTCACGGGGGAAAAGTGTGTTCTCTGCAGCCCAGGTACGAAAGGTGGAGCGAAAGCCGTGGGGGACAAATTCGCTGGCCTGCAGTTGCTCCATGACGCGCCTGAGTGCATTGCCCGGCAGGCCCGCGGACTGGCGGGCGTTGGGGAATACATACACCGAGTGTTTGCCTTGTTGTTGTTCCAAAACCTGGAGGGCGCCCTGACACAGCGGAACCCGGTGAGTCTTGCCGGCCTTCATTCGAGCCGCATCAATGGTCCATAACCCGGCCGCCAGATCGAACTCTGACCAACGTGCACCGCAGATTTCCGAGCTTCTGCAGGCGGTGTAGATCAACAACTCACACGCTCTTGCCGCCGTGCTGGCCAAGCTGTCCAGGCGGCGAACAAAGGGCCCTAACTGATCTGCCGGCATTGAAGAAAACGGCATTTTCAAGTGTTTCTGCCGGGGCAGCAGTTTGTCGAGATGGCCACGCCAGCGGGCAGGATTTTCACCTTCGCGTAATTTACGAGCCTTGGCGGCATCGAGCACCAGCTCTATTCGGTTACGCAGGCGAAAGGCCGTCTCTGGGATATGGGTCCAGATGGGCATGAGCACATCCAGGACATGCTCGGTATCAATACTGGCCACCGGCATGTCGCCCAACAGCGGGTACACATGATCGCGTAGCGAATGCGACCATTGCTGTGCGTGCCTGACATTTTTCCAACTCTGACGGTGGGTGCTGATATAGCGTTCAGCTTCAACGCGAAAGGTCACGAAAGCCAGGGGCGTCACGGTTTGCGCAGCGTCCAGCAAGATCCGTTTGTTCAACGGATCGATACCCTGCGACAGATCCAGTCGGTGGGTGTCGACCGCAAGCCTTGCGGCTTTGAGGGACACGGCCGGAAACGAACCCAGCCCCAGATCATGACGCCGGTTATTGAGCTGATAACGCAGCAGCCATTTCTTGGTGCCCTGGGAACTGACTCGCAGAATCAGGCCACGCTCGTCGTGATAGCTACCCGGCTTTTCAACGGTTCTGACGAAGGACTGCGTTAGTTTGCTCATTCTTGATTCTTCTGAGTCTTAGGTCGATGGATGCCAAATTCTACACCGCAATGTACGCGGATGCTCCCTCTGCGTACAAAAACCTTGGGATCCTTTATTTATAGGCAATTTAAGGATTAATGGCGGTGCAGCCCCACATCACGACCCACACCCAGCGTGACAGCGTTCAGGGGCATGCTCAGGGAGGAGGGAAGGGCAGAGGCCCATTTCATAAGGGGAGCTGCTTCTTGTCGACTTCTACCCATCCTCGCTGACAGCGGTTTTAAAACGCTTATTGACGAGACAGGGTTTACACAGTTAAAAGCCGTTGAAGGGTTTTATCGTGAACAACCCTTCGAATTGTTCATCGACGTTTGGCCGCACCTTCAGCACCTTGTCTTTTTGAAACGCAGAATAAATTTTCGAAAAAAACTCGATAAAGTGCATAATTAATTAGCAGAACCCATTTGAACGTGTTCGCTAGGCGGTAGCGTCTTCTCGGCCCTTAGGTGTTGCAGGTAACGAGGATTGGCATGGAAGGTGGGAAATTTTATTCCAGCGCAGCTTATAGTGAGCCGGTGGATGTAGGCATTATTATTCTGGATTCTGAATTACGCATTCAGTATTGGAATAGTTTTATCACTGTCGCCAGCCAGAAAGCGTTGATTCATGCGCTTAACTTACCGCTTGTCAGCGTTTTTCCTGAAGCGGATACCTCCCATTTCCACGCCCTGGTCAGTCGGGTGCGAAGTGACGGGCAGCACATCTACACCCAATGGCGAGAAACGCCTTATCTGATTCGCTTGCCCGGCTCTACGGCGCCAAACCCTGCACCGCCCGTGCTGCAAAGTACGTTGCTGTTCCCATTTACTCAAGGTGATGGAGCGCTCTGTTTCGGGCTGATGCTCTATGACAGTACAGACTTTTCCCAAGCTCATGAGCCTCCGAGCGCAACGCTTGAGGCCCTGAATACCAAACAGCTGGAACTGGACCAAATTGCTGACAAACTGGAAAAAGCCCATATCCAGTTGCTGCAATCGGAACGCCTAGCGGCAATAGGCCAGCTTGCCGCAGGCGTCGCGCACGAGATCAACAATCCCGTTGGTTATGTCTTTTCCAATCTCAAAACCCTGGCCGGTTATGTCGAAGATTTGCTGTGTATCATTGATGCCGTCGATACGGTGAGCAACCTGGATGAGTTACGCAAACTCAAGCAAAGTCTGGAATATGACTACATTCGCAACGACGTCGAAGCATTAATTGCCGAGTCCGAAGATGGCATTGACCGGGTGAAAAAAATCATCACCGCACTCAAGGATTTCTCTCACATCGAAGAAGACGAGTTTCTATGGGTCGATCTGCACAAAGGCTTGGAATCGACGTTGAACATGGTCAACAACGAACTGAAATACAAGGCAGACATCATCCGCGAATTTGCTGAAATGCCCGAGGTGCAATGCATCGCGTCGCAGATTAATCAGGTTGTCATGAATCTATTGATCAATGCAGCTCATGCCATCGAACAGTTTGGTGTGATTACCTTGCGGTGCGGTCACGAGGGCGATTGGGCCTGGGTGGAGGTACAAGACACCGGAAAAGGCATCGAACCGCAAATACTTAGCCGCATTTATGACCCGTTTTTTACGACCAAACCGGTCGGGCAGGGTACCGGGTTGGGCTTGACCCTGTCGTACAACATTTTGCAAAAACACCATGGTCGATTTGAGGTGTATAGCACGCCCGGCAAGGGCTCGCGCTTTCGCTTCTGGCTCCCCCTGCGCCAACCTGAACCCTACTTCTCAAAAGTTCAGGCATGACACTTTTTTCGTTTGAAATCACACCCTGCAAGTCGTTGAACCTTCGAGCCGTGATGTAAGGAATGTGATGAAAAACCGTTACGTAGTCGCCCAGATATTCATCCACCTCGTTGCCTCCGCCCTGATTACTTTTAGCGTTATCGGATTGATCGGCTTTTTGTTTGTCGATCCTTCCAGTCGCTTGAATTCGGTGCCTCTTTCGGATGTCTCCCTGGCGGCGTTGTTGGTCTGCGCCGGCTTGCTCAGCGCGGCTCATGGTCAGTATCCGCTCGCGGCGTTATTGAGCAGCCTGTTGGTTGGGCTTTGCCTGTATACGCTGGGCCACAATGCTGTCTCCGGGCTCGAACCCGGGGTTTCATGGGTAAGTCACCTGTCGCGAATGGCCAGTCTACCGGCCGGGCTGTTGATCGGCGTGGGGCTGGCCCTGGCTTTTTCACACCGTGGAGCAGGGGGGCGATGGTTATCTCAAACAAGCGGCATGGCTCTGATAGTGCTGGTTGTCTTAACCCACACCAGCTCATGGTTTTCCGGCCTTGACGTCAAACACAGCGGCTTCATGCTCGAAAGCAATGACATTGCTCAGTTGTTCATTTTCCTGATGGGCGTGGCGCTCATCCTGCTGCCGCGCCTTCCTGAGCAGCGTGCGCAATTACTTGATCGGCTGACCATAAGTGTCGGCCTGATCGGCGCCCTGACAACAGTTATGACCTGGTACTTGCTCAACCAACAACACACCGCCAATCACGAACCCACTGACAGCTTCGCCGTGGCGTATTTGCCCAACCTGATCCTGGGCCTGGGCCTGATCTTCAGTTTCCTGATCATGACCAGCCAGCGCCTGTCCCGACTGGCGATCAAGCACGCCCAGCATCTGCATGCCGCCAACCAGGCGCTGCAGGCCAGCCTGCGTGACCATGCCAGCCTGCAGGCGCTGAACCTGCGCATCATGGAGTTTTCCGAGGACATCCTGTGCTCGCTGGACGAACACAGCCGCTTTACCCAACTGAGCCCTTCAACAGCCAGCGTGCTGGGTTATCGTCCGGAAGAAATGATCGGCCACTCGCTGTTCGATTACCTGCTGCCTGAAGACCGGGTATTAACCCAGAGCACTCTGCATCGCGTGGTCGAGGGCGGCGAGCGGCACAACTTCCGCGGCAGTTGCCGACGTCAGGACGGGACCATCGTCCACCTGCACTGGTCGGCACGCTGGTCTGCCGGCGAGCGTACGCTGTATGCCATGGCCCATGACGTCACGCCTCTGGTGGACAGCGAAAGCTTCGCCAAGGCGCAACGGGACATTCTCACGATGATCTCCACCGATCAGGCGCTGGGGCAGATCCTGGACAGCATTTGCGTACTGGCCGAATCCCAGACCGCACAAAGCATGTGTTCGGTGCTGCTGGTGGACAAGGAGCAAAAGCACCTGCTGCTCGGCTCAGCGGCAAGCTTGCCCACGGCCTTTAGCCAACAGCTTGATGGCATGACCATCGGCCCTCAGCACAACGCCTGCGGCACCGCCGTTTTCCGACGCAAACTGGTTATCAGTGATGACATTGACAGTGATCCGCTCTGGCTGGCACTGCGCGAGATCGCCCTGGGTAATGACCTGCAGGCTTGCTGGTCGGTCCCGCTGATCTCCCATCGCGGCGAAATACTCGGGTCGTTCGCCATGTATCACCGCATCCCGCTTGCCCCGACGACCGATCAACTGCAGCTGATCCAGACAGCCGGTCAGCTGGCAGCCCTGGCCATTGAGCACCTGAATGATCGGATACGCCTGCAACAGAGCGAACAACGTTACCGCTCACTGTTCACCTTTAACCCGGACCCGGTGTTTTCCTTCGACCTGCAAGGCCGTTTCACCAGCATGAACCAGGCCGGTTGCGAGCTGTCAGGTTACAGCGAAGAGGCGTTGCTCAATGAGCATCTGTCCCTGCTGGTGCACAACGAAGACCCCTCGAAACTGGCTGACTACATCAGCACCACAATCACCGGCGGCTCGCTGCGCGACGAAGGCCTGCTGCGCACTCGCGATGGCCAATTGATCGACGTGGGCCTGACGCACTTGCCGATCATCATTGACGAGAAAGTCGTCGGCGGCTTCGGTATCGCCAAGGACTTCAGCGAGCGCAACCGCATGCTTCGGGCATTGCGCGAGGCGTTGCAGCACTCCGAGCATCAGGCCGAGCTGCTGGGTGGTTTGAGCGACACCGCTGTGAACATCAACAGCATCATCAACAGTCACAACCACACCGACACCTTGCTCGATTACATGGCCGAGCGCTTGCGGCTGTTGCTGGGCGCCCACCAGTCGGTCATCGACTTGAACGAGACGCCAGAAGGCGTCCCGGCCATTCACTCAGTGTCTTTGTCCGAGAAATATGCCGACTCGCCCCATGACGCCATTGCCAGCGATGACCTGGCGTTCAGCGCCAGTATCCGCGACACCAACCAGCCGGTTCTGCTGACCCGCGCCGCGCCCACCAAGCGCGGCTGGCTGGCGGTACCGCTCAAGGACCATGACGGGACCAATCTGGGCCTGTTGCAGCTCTCGGACAAATACGAAGGCGAGTTCGATCAGGACGACCTGGCCATTGCTCAGCAATTTGCGCAAATGGCCGTGGCGGTCATGAAAAACAGTCAACTGGTACAAGTCGTACTGGCCGGCGAGCGGCGTCTGAAGACACAACTGGAGTTCACGTCAGCCATCACCAACAGTGTCAGCGAAGGCTTGCTGGCGGTGGATCGCCAAGGGCTATTGACGTTCATCAACCCCACGGCCGCCGACTTGCTGAACCAGACGGCTGACGAACTGGTGGGCCAGGCCTTGGGGCATTATCTGCCGCTTGCCCTCAGCGACAGCCAGCACAGCGCACGCACCAGCAGCTATCACGGCGAAGTCAGCCGCTGGCGCCTGCCCCAGGGCGAGCGCTACCTGGCCTTCGACAGTGCGCCGTTGATCAACGACGAAGGCCCGCAAGGCTGGGTGGTGGCGCTGCGCGATATCTCCGAGCAAAAACGCTTCGAATCAGAGTTGGCTCATAACGCCAGCCATGACGTGTTGACCGGGCTGCCCAACCGCGCGTTACTGGAAGACCGCTTGATTCAGGGCTGCAAGATCAGCCGTCGCTACAAGCGGACCCTGGCGGTGATGTTCATCGACCTGGACGGCTTCAAGCCGATCAACGACAGTCTGGGGCACAGCATCGGCGATCTGATCCTGATCGAAGTGGCCCGCCGCATGGAGCAACAGGTGCGCCCAGGCGACACCGTGGCGCGTCTGGGCGGTGATGAATTCATTATCATCCTGCCGGACCTGGCCAAGGCCGAAGATGTATTGCAGGTGGCTAACCGATTGATCGAAAACATCGGACGGGTCTACACGATCGAGGGCACTGAACTGCAGATCACCGCCAGCATGGGCATTACCTTGACCGATGGCACCCTCGAGCAGCCGATGCACCTGATTCAGCAAGCCGATCTGGCCATGTACAAAGCCAAGCGCCAGGGCAAAAACAGCTATCAGTGGTACACCGAAGACCTCAACCAGAAGGTCAGCGAGCGGGTTTACCTGCGCAACGAACTGCAAAAGGCAATCGAAGCCCAGACCTTGCAACTGCACTACCAGCCGCAGATCGACGCACGCAGCGCGCGGGTAACCGGCTACGAAGCCCTGATGCGCTGGCACCATGCCGAGCATGGTTTTATCCCGCCTGTCCAGTTCATTCCCATGGCCGAAGACACCGGCCAGATCATTCCTTTGAGCGAGTGGGCGCTGATTACCGCCTGCCAGCATGCGCGCCTGTTGTTCGATCAGGGCTGGAAGAATCAGGTCATGGCCGTGAACATTTCTCCGCTGCAATTCCAGCGGGCAAACTTCGTCGATTTTGTGAAAAGCACCCTGCAAACAACCGGTTTACCCGCCGAACTGCTGGAACTGGAGATCACTGAGTCGGTGCTGATGGACAATGCCGAAAAGGCCATCCAGACCCTGCAGGCGCTGAAGGATATCGGTGTGCATATCGCCATTGATGACTTCGGCACCGGCTTTTCCAGCCTCAATTACCTCAAGCGTCTGCCCATCGACAAGGTCAAGATTGACCGATCCTTCGTCCAGGAGATCACCAGCGACCGCAGCGACGCCGCAATTACCCTGGGTATCATTTCCATGGCCCACCACCTGGGTCTCAAGGTGATTGCCGAAGGGGTCGAGAATGAACCGCAGTTCGACTTTTTGAAGAAAAATCAGTGCGACGCCTTTCAGGGCTATTACTTCGCCAAACCGATGCCACTCAAGGATCTGGAGAACTTCCTGCTTCAGCAGCAACTTCTGCAGCTGCAACGCCCGAACAAAGGAATCAGTGCCGGCGAGCAAACCTTGCTGCTGCTCGATGACGAAGAGAACATCCTGCGCGCGTTGAGTCGTGTGCTGCGCCGCGATGGTTATCAGATCCTGACCGCCAGAAACGCCGCAGATGCTTTTGCTTTGCTGGCCAAGCATGACGTGCATGTGATCCTTTCCGACCAACGCATGCCGGAAATGAACGGCACCGAGTTCCTGAGCCGGGTCAAGGATCTGTACCCCGATACCGTGCGCATTGTGCTGTCGGGCTACACCGACCTGAAGACCGTGACCGATGCCATCAACCAGGGCGCAATCTACAAATTCCTCACCAAACCCTGGGACGACAAGGAGCTGCGCGCCACTATTGCCCAAGCTTTCCAGCATCAGGACCTGATCCGCAAAAAGGATGAACCACCGGTGATCAATACGCTAAAGGACGCTTGATCGTCTTCGGATTCGTGCACAAGCGCTTGCCCGCGATGGGATTTAGCCGTCTACAGCGCCGCTGTCTGGCTTGAGACTATCGCGAGCAAGCTCACGCCTATTGGGCGTGTTTACTGCAGAAACACCGTCCAGCCATACCTCGAACTGGCTGACGGGCATGGGCCGGCTGATCAGATAACCTTGCCCGGTATCGCAGCCGGCGCCTTGCAGGAACGCCAGTTGCTCCGGTGTTTCGATCCCTTCGGCGGTAACGGTGAAACCCAGGGCATGGCCCAGGTCGATGATTGCCCGGGTGATGGCGATATAGGCAGCGCCATGGGGTAGATCGGAAATGAACGTACGGTCGATTTTAAGATTGTCGATGGGCAAGTCTTTCAGATAAGCCAGTGAGGAATAGCCGGTACCGAAGTCATCCACGGCCACCGTCAGGCCCATTCTCTGCAATTGCCCCAGAACGTTCTGCGCCAGTTCCTGGCGATCCATGACCAGGCTTTCCGTGACTTCGATTTCCAGCGCCTGGGGTGGCAGGTCATGACGCTGCAAGGCTTGTCTGACCGTTTCCACGAAGTCACTGCGCTCGATTTGCAGCACAGCGACGTTGACCGCTATGCGCTGGCTGAACCGTCCGCTCGCGCGCCAGCGCCGCGCCTGGCTGCATACCTGATCCAGTACCCATTCGCCAATCGGGATAATCAACCCGGTGCGCTCGGCCAACGGAATGAAATCAGCGGGCGAGACCAGGCCCAACTCTGGGTTTCGCCAGCGGATCAACGCTTCCGCGCCGGCAATGCAGCCGCTGCAAAGATCGAGTTTGGGTTGATACAGGATCTCGAATTCGTTGCACTCCAGGGCGTGGCGCAAAGCTCTCTCAAGGGCAACACGGGCCTGGATAAGCGTGGTCATCTGCGCCTGATAGAACCGGTAATCATTGCGACCGGACTCTTTTGCCGCGTACATCGCCGTATCGGCCTGGGTCAGCAGGCCTTGTGCCGTGACCGCGTGCTGCGGCCCCATGGCGACTCCGATACTTGCCGTCACCAACGCTGCAGTGCCTTGCAGGTCAAAGGACTTATGCAAGGACTGCAAAAGCTTTTTCACCACGGGAATGGCATCCGCTGCATCGCTCAGGTCATAGAGGATGAAAGCGAACTCGTCACCCCCCAGCCGGGCCACAATGTCTCCGGGTCTGACGGCATCGGTAAAACGATGGGTGGCCTGCTGCAACAGCAGGTCACCCATGGGATGCCCCAGGCTGTCGTTGACCAGTTTGAAACCATCCAGATCAAGGATGAGCACAGCAAGGTGGGTCTCGGCCTGGGTCGCTCGGTCGATAGCATCTGCCAGATAGGTGTAAAACGAGACCCGATTGGGCAGCCCTGTTATGGCGTCGAAATGAGCCAGGCGCTCAAGCTCAAGCTTTGCCCTCTTGCGCTCGGAGATATCGCGCACGATCGCATAGGTCACGTATTCGTGAGCCAGTTGCAGCGTGCATAACGTGACTTCAGTAGGTAACAGGCTGTTATCGACGCGCTTGTGCAGCCATTCGAAGCGCAACGATCCTTCGCTATGCGCCTGGTCCAGCAACGCTTTTATCTGTTCTGCCGATCGCTGGCCCTCAGGCTGAAATTCGGGGGAGATGTCGTTCAGGGTGATGCCGTGAAACGTTTCAGGCTCAAAACCCAGCGCCCGCAAGGCCGCTGAGTTGGCCAGGTTGATCACGCCATCCTGGCCAACGATCCAGATCGGATCAGGAGAACGCTCGAACAGTGCGCGAAACCGGTCTTCACTCTGTATCAGCGACGACTTGATGATCTGGCGCTCGGTGATTTCCTGCCACAGTTCTGCATTGCGCCGGCGAACCAATCGGTGGCTCAGGCTGATCTGCAAGGCAAACAGACTCAGCAGCAGCGTGCCGCCCAAAGCCATGACAAACAGTAGGGAGTCCAGTAAGGGAACGGGAGGCCATCCGCCAATGGGCTGGCCAGCCAGTTGCCAGCTTCCCCCTGGGATATTCACTGAAACAAGGATGGGTTGGGCATTGAACAGCGCCGGGTCGCCATAAATGATGTCGCCGTTCTCACCTAGACCGTCGTGCCCACGCAGCGCAATCGCCATACCGTTGTTTGCGCTGATACCACCGTCCCGCAAAAGCCAATCGAGATCAGCGACCACCGAAATACTGCCCCAGTAACGCTTACGACCCTTATGCCCGGAAAGAAAAACCGGACGGCGATAAATCAGCGCCCGGCCACCTTGATAAAGTTGCAGAGGGCCTGCAATCAGAGCTGATCCTGACAAGCGGGCTTTTTCCAACAAAGGATACTGACCGGCCAGGGTGCGGTAATCGAGGCCAATAATGCTTTCATTGCCCGCCAAGGGGTAAACATCACTGACGATGTCATCGGGGGCCAGAGCCAAGTGATGTATGTAGGGCGCCGAATCAATAGCGCCCTGTGCCATGCTGCTCAGATGCGTCGAAGAAATAAAACCATCGGCGCTTAGCAGCTGGGCAATACCTTCAGTTTCGTTAAAAGCGGAACGCGTGTAGTTTTCCAGTTGTGCAGCCAGACCGTTGAGTTTCAGAGCAACTCTGGCGCGGTCACTGTTTCTTTGGCGCTCGTTATCGAGTCGTCCCACGCCATAGGAAAGCATCGCGCCAATCAGCAAAACGCCAACGGGTAAAAACCAGGGGCTGTAGAGGCGGGTAAAGTATCGTGCAGGTAACGGGGCATTATTCACGCAACTACTCATTTATGCCTTCGGAATTCCATCAGACTTACAGCACGGTACTAATGCCCTTGCGGGCTTGCAGCCGGGGTCTGCCAAACAACCTTGTCATCATGCCACCTCTGCCCACTGTTCATCAGTGCAGACGACACACGGCTGGTCAGTCTTTATGTCACCCCGCCATGGCTGATCATTGAACATTGTTTCAACTATCAATTTCACCAATGATCAGTACCAATCGCATTGACTTCTTAATAAATTCCAGCGGCGTAGCATTGCCTCCATACCGAGTTAACACCCCACTTAATCGATCTGGAGCAACGACCATGAAAACTTCAAAACTGATCTTCGGCCTGGCTTTTTCCGTATTGGCTTCCAGCGCTTTCGCCCTGCCAGCCGTGAATGGCCACGAACAGCTGAACACGTCTGTTATTGCCGCTGATGGTGCTGACCGTGTCGGTGCAAACCGCGTCGCTGCTGACGGTACCGACCGTGTCGGTGCAAACCGCGTCGCTGCTGATGGTGCTGATCGCGTCGGTGCAAACCGTGTCGCCGCTGATGGTGCTGACCGTGTCGGTGCAAACCGCGTCGCTGCTGATGGTGCCGATCACGTCGGTGCAAATCGCCTGGCTGCCGATGGTGCTGATCGCGTGGGTGCAAACCGTCTGGGTTGATCCCTTCCCTGCTCTTCCCCAGCCCGGCTTTTGCCGGGCTTATTCTTTCTGGAAGTTGATTTTTGCATCAACGGTTAATACCTGTTTCATTTTGTTAACACATGCACCCCACTTCAAGTCACCCACCTGGAAGTCCCAATCCGCATGCCCTTGCGACCTTTTTATGAGTGATTCTTCAATCAAAAAAATAGTCGATCACCCTCCAACATGCCAATAACTTGGCGTTATTTTAAAGTTCTTGTAAGCAGTCAATAAAACGACTATTCCTTGATTTCGACAAGCCATCAGCGTTGAACACCCCCGAAGTTCGATCGGCGGATGCTCGGCGAAAACAAAGGCTGATCTTGATAAAGGAATATTGGGATGCACTTGACTCGACGCAGTGTCCTGGCTGGGTTAGCTATCACAGGCGCTTTGATACCTGCGAGCTATATAGGTGGCCGTAAAATCCATAATTATCTTGAGAGACACGACGGGACGCCGCCGCCAGCGCGGGTCGAACCCGCTGAGCTATCTATTCAGCGTCTGAGCAGTCGGTTACGGGGCATCTGGACCCTAAAAATCACCGGCGACGCCGAAGAGTTACATGGCTTGCCTGCCGATGGGCTGGAGCTGTTTCTTGATTCGGCCGAACGTGGCCGTGCCCTGCGGGGTTTTATGGATACCCCGGAGAATCTAAGGGCTCCGGCGCTTCCGCGTTACAAGATCGTGGGTGACCTGATGGGGGCTTCGCCGGGCCTCATTCGCTGGCGGCTTCTGGACCGGGATGCCGCCCGGTATACGCCACGTTATGAGTTCACCGTCATGTTAGATGACGCTCAACCGCTGAATGCCTCAGGGACCGATGTCCTGATCGGGCACATCCAGCGCGTTGATCCCCAGACAGGCCTGATGGGGTCAAAACTGGCCATCACTGCCCTCAAACACGCCTTTCCCAAAGCCCATGAACGCATGGTCACCAGCCCCGAATTCGTGGCTTGGGCGACGGCGACGGAAAACCGGTTGTACCACCAACTCTGGCACGCCTCGCGGGACAGATGGCACGAGCTTTCCGAAGCGCGCCGCAATGCATTGCGCGGGTTGGGCTGGCAGCCCGGCCCGCTGGACGCCGAGCGCCATGCCCGGGGCCGGAATATGGACCGTAACGGTTCCGGGGTCGATTTTTTCTTCATGCACCGGCACATGCTCACCATCGCCCGGCCCTTGAACGCGCCACCGGCCTGGAGGCACTTTCCCCTGCCTCAGCCAGCGGCAGAGCGTGACTGGGTGGGCTTTGCGCGTTATTTTGAGAATGTCGACGGTTGCTCGGTTCCTCCTACATGGCTGACCCCGTCCGATGAAAAGTTCACCGAAGGTATCGAGCTGATCAAAAGCCCGGAAACATTCCACACCAATTTCCAGATGTGGGAATCGCGCTATAGCGATGCCGATTATTTATCTCGCCTGACCCTGGGGCAATTTGGCTCAGAGCTGGAACTGGGCTTGCACGACTGGCTGCATATGCGATGGGCCAGCATTCCCCGCGATCCCGCCAATGGCAGTCCGGTGCCCGCCGGTCGCGAGCCTGCAGATTTTTCGCAAAAATGGTTCACCACGGAATACGACTGCCTCGTGGACTCTTTCTCTTCTCATGTACACCCGGTGTTCTGGTGTTTTCATGGCTGGATTGACGAGCGTCTGGACGATTGGTTTGACGCCCATGAGCGCGCTCATCCAGGCCAGGTTGTAAGGCGTCGGTTAATGGAAGTCGACTGGTTCGAGCCCGGCCCGTGGGTGGAAATCGATGAGCCATGGATGGGGCCGCTGACCCATGGCTGCTTTTCCCGGCCAGCCCCGGACGCCATCAAACCGTTGGAGCAAGACATAGACGTCATGAAGCTGGCATTGAAAATTGCCTGCGACACCCGCGATACAGCCTCTGCCCTGAACAGGGCGCCGAGAAGGCCGTCGTATGCGCGCGACCTGCCCGTGCGTACCCATGTGGGTAAAGCCTGAGCGGATGATTGTGGGCCCGCAGCGCCCTGTTTCCAGCCTTTTGCGCGCCATCAAAACCGTTCAGACATTTTTTTGATAGCTATCCGTTCAGCTATTGCACTTTGCGCCGATAGACCTAGCAGGTATTTGCCTGCTGGCTTAAAAAAACAACGCTCCAGCTGCCCATTAAAAAAACAGACATTCCTGGAGGAAGTCGATGAATAGCTGGTTCGCTAACATCAGCGTCAATATGAAGCTGGCACTAGGATTCGGTGTCGTGCTCTTTTTTACTGCCATTCTCGCGCTGACAGGCTGGAACAGCCTGGGCAAACTCATTGATCGCAGTAACTGGATGAGCGACATCACGACGCTCAATGCCGAGCTGACCAAACTTCGGGTGTCCCGCCTGCAGTACATGGTGGCAAACGGTGACGACAAGGTTGCCCAGACCGTGCAGGTTGCTCTGGACGGGTTCAAGGTCCAACAACAAAAACTGCTCAAGAGTTTCAAAAGCCCTGCCAACATCAAGCTTCTGGAACAGTTGAGCACCGTCATTGCCGAGTATGAGAAATCGCTCAACGACATGCGCAACGGCTACACCACCAGCAATACCGTGCGTGGGACGATGGGTACCAACGCCGAAAATGCCATGGCACTGATTGCGCAAATCAACGACGAAGTCTTGAAGTTGCCCGCAGACGATGAGCGCCGCTTTGAACAATATCAAACCATCATCAAGGCCAAGGAAGACCTGATGCTGGCGCGCTACGAAACACGCGGTTATACCGCCAGTGCAAACGCAGAAACCGAGCAGAAAGCCATTGCCCAGCTTGATACCGCCGTTCAGGGCTTGCAGTCGCTCAATACGGTGTTCAACGGCAGCCAAGCCGCTCGCGTCGATCAGCTGGAAACCGCGCTGACCAACTACCGCAACGCGCTGCAAGCCTTCAAGGCTGCAACCGCCACTATCGCCACAGCACGCCAGGAAATGACTGTGCAAGGTCAGACCATCGTGAAACTCAGCGATGATCTGTACAAAATTCAACTGGAACGTCGAGATATCGAAAGCGCCGACGCACGCAACATGCAGCTGATCTGCACCCTGCTCGCCCTGATCCTTGGCGTACTGGCGGCCGTGGTCATTACCCGTCAGATCACCCGTCCATTGCGTGACACTCTGGAAGTCGTGGAGCGCATCGCGTCGGGCGACCTGTCCCACACCATGACCGTGACCCGTCGTGATGAGCTGGGCGTGCTTCAGCAAGGCATCCAGCGCATGGGCAGCACCTTGCGTGACCTGATCGGCAGCATTCGCGACAGCGTGGTCCAGATCGCCAGCGCCGCCGAACAACTGTCGGCCGTCACTGAGCAAACCAGTGCCGGCGTCAACAGCCAGAAGGTCGAAACCGACCAGGTGGCCACCGCCATGCACGAAATGTCGGCCACGGTGGCCGAAGTCGCTCGCAACGCCGAACAAGCCTCGGAAGCGGCCTCAACGGCCGACAAAGAAGCCCGCGCCGGTGACAAGGTGGTGGGTGAAGCCATCGTCCAGATCGAGCGTCTGGCGGCTGAAGTGCTGCGCTCCACCGACGCCATGACCTTGCTGGAGCAGGAAAGCGACAAGATTGGCAAGGTCATGGACGTGATCAAGGCCGTGGCCGAACAGACCAACCTGCTGGCCCTCAACGCCGCCATCGAAGCGGCACGCGCCGGTGAAGCCGGGCGTGGTTTTGCCGTGGTGGCCGATGAAGTGCGCGGCCTGGCGCAGCGCACCCAGAAGTCCACCGAGGAAATCGAAGCCCTGGTGGCGGGCCTGCAAAACGGTACGCGTCAGGTGTCGAGCATCATGCTCAGCAGCCGCGAGCTGACCAACAGCAGCGTGACGCTGACCCGCAAGGCGGGTACGTCGCTGGAAAGCATCACGTTGACCGTGTCCAATATCCAGGCGATGAACCAGCAGATTGCCGCCGCCGCCGAAGAACAAAGCGCCGTGGCCGAGGAAATCAGCCGCAGCATCCTCAGCGTGCGCGACGTCTCCGAACAAACCGCATCAGCCAGTGAAGAAACCGCCGCCTCCAGCGTCGAGCTCGCCCGCCTGGGTGGCCAGCTACAAATGATGGTCAGTCATTTCAAGATCTGATCTTCATAAGCTTCAAACGCAAAAAACGATCAAGCCCGGCTAACTAGCCGGGCTTGATCGTTTCAGTAGCACGTATTTGCAAGATCCTCAGCCAGCCCTCCTTAGACTTGATCAAGAAAGTAATGGCTTATTGCCATAACTTTTGATATTCATACATTCATCTATATCAATTTAGCCTTAAATTTACGCCCCCCTAATCAGCGCATAGCCCTGACAGCAATCGCTATCGCTGCCTTCCAGCTTCAGCTCTGGCCAGACAGTCCAAGGAGAGTCATGAATACGTGGTTTGCAAATATCAGCGTCAAAATGAAACTGGCGCTGGGTTTCGGCGTAGTACTGGCTCTGACGGCCCTGCTTGCAGCAATGGGATGGAGCAGCGTAAGCAAGCTGATTGAACGCAGTAACAGGATGGTCGACATCACCCAGCTCAACGCTTTGCTGGACAATGTGAACTCTGCCCGCTTGCAGTACGTGGTGGATAAAGGTGACGAGAAAAGCGCAGACGAGGCACAAGCCGCGCTGGCGCGATTCGATGCACAGCAAAAGAAGCTGGCGGGGGTTTTTACCGTAGCGACCAACCTGAGCGACCTGCAAAAGATCAACAGCCTGACCATCGACTATCAAAAGTCGCTGAACAAGATGCGCGAAGCCTATAAAGCCGATGCGGCGGTGCGCAAGGAAATGGGGGTGTATGCCGTCAAAGGCGCCGAACTGATCGGGCAAATCATCGATGACGTCATGACGATGCCGCCCTCCGAAGAGCGTTTCAAGGCCTATCAAGACATCATGAAGGCCAAGGAAAACCTTGCACTGGTGCGCTATGAAGTCCGCGGCTATACCGGAAATGCCACGGCCACCACTCAGGAAAAAGCGGTTCGCCAGCTGGAAACCGCATTCAAGGGCATGGAGCAACTTAACGCCACATTCGGGGCCGAGCATGGCGACAAACTCAAGCAACTTGAGGCTGCACTGACTGGCTACCGTGCCGCCGTGCAGCGCTTTACCGTGGCGAACGAAGATGTGGTCAACGCCGGCAAGGAAACCCTGGATCAAGGTCTTGCGATCACTCGAGTGAGTGACGCCATGTACGACTTCCAGCTCAACGCTCAAGAACAAAATGCCAATCAGGCGCGCACCCTGCAAATCACTTGCACCCTGCTCGCCCTGATTCTTGGCGTGCTGGCGGCCGTGGTCATTACCCGTCAGATCACCCGGCCACTGCGTGACACCCTGGAAGTCGTGGAGCGCATCGCGTCGGGCGACCTGTCCCACACCATGACCGTGACCCGTCGTGATGAGCTGGGCGTGCTTCAGCAAGGCATCCAGCGCATGGGCAGCACCTTGCGTGA
>NZ_JAFCTZ010000012.1:0-69372 GCF_049896285.1 Pseudomonas sp. DWP3-1-2
AAATTCACCACCTGCGCCACAAACACCAATAACCCCGCCCCATCCCCCAGCAGTCCGACCTTCGGCGCTTTCTTCACCCCCAGTCGGTAGTTATCCAGCACGGAACGCACTGCTTCGTGTTTGTGCGGCGGGAAGACCAGCGTCAGGCCCGGCTTGCCTGACGAGGCGGCCTGAAGGTGCATCGCCTCCTCCGGCAGGGCTGCCACCGGGCTCATGAAGCGGGCGAGTTGGGGTTCGAGTTCCTGCAGGCGCTGTTGCAAGGTGTGCTGCGCGTCCTTGAATGATTTCGCCTGAGGGTTCAGGTGCCAGAAGGCGTCATGAGCCTTTCTTTGCTGCGCGGTGTGTTTCAGTGACGTCAGTTGCCGGCGCACGCTCAGCACTTCTTGCACCGTTTGGCTTACGTGCCGGAGGTCATCGGCATTGCCCACCTGAAAGGTCACGCCCTCCACGCGGGCCGCGTCCAGAATCATCGTGCCGACGGCCTTGGGCATGCGCCGGAACAATGCCTCGATCTCCGGCAACTGGCCCTTGTCCAGGCTCTGCAAAAATTCCTGCAGCGCTTGCTGGATACCCATGTGCAACGCGGGCGCCAGCGTGCCCAAGGCCGCAGCGGCGTTGACCTGGGTGGCCGCAGGCAGTTTTTCGGTATTGAGCACCAGCCCCTCGCCCCATTGCCTGAGGCGTTCGAGCCACAGCGGTGACTCCTTGATCAGCAGCCAGCCCGCATTGGTGAAGTAGGCAAATTGCACGCCCAGTTCGGTTTGCGCGCTCAGGGGCGCGGCGTAGAACATCGGCCGGGTCATGACAGGATGGGTATTGAGCCAGTCCAGCACCTTCTCGATGGCATAGTCACTGCGGCAAATATCTTTCAGGCAGGCGTATTCGGTGATCAGCGCGTGGTCGACCTGCGCGCTGTCCTCGATGTCGTAATACCAGAGGGCGCGGTGCAGCTTGTGTTGAATCAACAGGTCGACGCGGTCCCGGGTAATCCTGTCCAGCAGCGCATTCAACGGTTGCAGCACCTCGCGCTGTTGTTGCAGAAAGGCGTCCATGGCCGGGCGATCAATCAGTTCGTTGATGCCCCGTTGGCCGAATCGGGCGCCGTACAGCAAATCCCGGGTGCGCGTATCCATGTGGCGATAGATCATCCACAGCGGCTTGCGATGGCGGGCGATGAAGTCCGGCGGGGTGCTGACGAATTTCTGCTCAAGGTGATACTGCTGAATGGTCTGCGCCCGGGCCTCTATGCCGTCATCCATGCTCAGCCGCCCGGGTTTGACGGCGTCAAGCCGGGCCTGCAGGTCAGCGGGCAGGTCGGGGTCATTGAAGTAGGCTTTGGCGATCTCGCGGTTGTCCTCGCTCATGATCGCGCGCAGGGTCTTGCGCGTCTGGGTGCGCTCGGGCTCGGGCAGGCTCTCGAGGTCCTCGAGCAGCGGTTTGAGGGTGCGGTCCTTCCTGGCCCGCTCCTCCAGGTCGGCATCCTTGATTTGCGTGATCGACTCGATGTAACAGCCCAGCAGGTAGTCGCGTTCGACATCCTCGGTTTCGGCCCACGCCTGAATCTGGCCCACCACCTGATCCTGATGATGGGCCAGGTCACGCATCACCCCCACGTCATCGCGCACGGCCAGGAACAGAAAGTCACGTTTGTGCGCCGCCGTGACCTGGCTGGTGAACTCCTCGATGATGGTTTTGCGATACAACGGGGTGTGTTCCCAGGTGTAGGCGTCTGACGCGGGCGCATCGCCGGGTCTGTCCGCCCAGGCGCCGCTGCTTTCGGCCAGCCACACGGCCATGCTGGACGCTTCGATCAGGTCCCGCCCCTGGCCATGGTCGATGCCCTCGAAGCTGATGCGCTGCATGAAATACTCACGCTCGGCGGCGACCTTCAGGACCTGGGCGCATTTGAAGGCCGTCCACTGGACTTCTGAATACGCGACATGCAGGAAGCCCTTGCGGGAAAACACCAGCGGCGGATCGACCTCGAGAACGCGGCTGCGCTGATTGTCACTGACCTCGTCGCCCTTGAAGAGCAAGGCCACAACGGAGCCGTCCCGGGTTCTGTACTCATGCAGCCAGCCGGTGGAGCTGTCGATAATGTACAAAAAACCATCACGCAGCAGCCGAAACCCCAAGGGCAGCGACTGCAGTTGATAAGGCATGGGCAGCTCGATGGATGGGTCCAGCTCCTCCACCCGGCCATAGCGCACCGGCAGCAGTTGCAGGGTCTGGCTCATCAACGGGCACATCCCGCCGGCATCGGGCGCATCCGCGCTTTTGGAGCACGCGATCAGGTTGGCCATGTGGCCCCGTGGGGTCTGGAAGGGATGAGTCATTGCAGGCTCCTTGCCTTGGGCGGGCGCGCTCTCTGAAAACCAGGGTCAGATGGGCGCGCGCAACGAGGCACAACCGGATCCCTGAATAAGGGCGGCAGAGTGGCTTATGAAGAAGGGGCGCTCAATACGCTAAAAGGTCTTTAGGAAAAGGCCTACGACAATTGTTGCCATTGCATGCCTGGCAACTCATCACGGTCACATTTTGGCTAAAAGCAAAGGGTCCCTAAGGCAACGGCGCAAACGGCGTGCGGCCTTCGGCTGTTTGCAGTTCCAGCAGGTATTTGCGGAAGATCTGGCCCAGGACCTGGGTTGCGAGTTCGAGTTCGTCACGCTGCATGCGTTCCGATACTTCATCGGCGGCGTCCAGAGCGTCTTCAGAGCCGTTGACCGCGGCCATTTTGAGCACGATGTACGCCTGAACGTTATTGGCTTGCACACCCTCGCCCTTGGCGAACATCAGCCCCAACTGATATTGCGCCTGCGGGTGTCCCTGCAATGACGCTTGCTCGAAATAGTTGAGTGCTTGAGGCAGGTCACGAGGCGCGTGTTTGCCGTCGTGGTAGAACTCCCCCAACTCGTATTGTGCCTGTGCATCCCCGGATTGCGCGGCCTGCTGGCAGGCCGAAAGCGCTGCTGGCAGGTTGTCTGGCTGGGTATTGAGGGTGCAACGACCCACCGCTGGGATTAACAACGAGTTGCCGCCTGCGTCCGCCAGCAGGGGATGAATAAGCAACAGGCAGCCCAATGCAAGGGTGCGGCCGGTGCGGTTCATGGGAATCGACTTACCTCTGAAAAAGGTGCGGGCGTACCCGTCCAGCTAAACGTGCTGGCTGCGCATTATGAAATAAGCGAGGCCAACCTTACAAAGTCTTTACTGTTTTTCTGCTGCACGGGCTTGAAAAGGCTGTGTTTGCAGTGGGTTATATCGTCAACGGGGGCCAACTTGCTGGTGAGACGGTGTGGTGGCACGCCGATTCGCGAACAAGTTTGCCCCTGCCAATACCGCATAGCCGCTTATTTCAATGCCGCAAACGCTTTCTCGGCCGCATCCAGCGTCAGTTTCAGCTCTTCGTCGCCATGGGCGATGGAGGTGAAGCCCGCTTCGAATGCACTGGGCGCCAGGTACACGCCGCCTTCGAGCATCAGGTGGAAGAACTGCTTGAAGCGATCGGCGTCGCTGGTCATCACATCCTGGAAGGTGACGATCTCTTTGGCATCGCTGAAATACAGGCCAAACATGCCGCCGGCCTGGGTGGTCACGAACGGGATGCCCGCTGCATCGGCCCGTTGCTGCAGACCTTCGAGCAGGCGACGGGTGAAGTCGCTCAGTTCGTCGTGAAAGCCGGGACGGCTGATCAGGCGCAGTGTGGTCAAGCCGGCCGCCATCGCCAGCGGGTTGCCGGACAAGGTGCCCGCTTGATAGACCGGGCCCAGCGGGGCGATGTGGGACATGATTTCGCGCTTGCCACCGAAACAGCCCACTGGCATGCCGCCGCCGATGATCTTGCCGAAGGTGCTCAGGTCAGGCGTCACGTTGTAGTAAGCCTGGGCACCGCCAAGGGCGACGCGGAAGCCCGTCATGACTTCGTCAAAGATCAGCACCACGCCATGTTCGTCGCACACGTCACGCAAGCCCTGCAGGTAACCCGGAGCAGGCGGTACGCAGTTCATGTTGCCGGCAACCGGCTCGACGATAATGCACGCCACTTCCTGGCCTACTTCGGCCAGCAGCTCTTTAACGGCCTCAAGGTCGTTGAACGGCACGGTCAGCGTGTGTTTGGCAAATGCCGCCGGTACGCCTGGCGAACTCGGGACGCCCAACGTCAACGCGCCGGAACCCGCTTTAACCAGCAGACTGTCGGAGTGGCCGTGGTAGCAGCCTTCGAACTTGAGAATGCTGTCGCGGCCGGTATAACCACGGGCCAGGCGAATGGCGCTCATGGTCGCTTCGGTGCCGGAGCTGACCATGCGCACCATCTCCATGGAGGGCACGATGGAGCAGACCAGGTCCGCCATTTCGGTTTCCATGGCGGTCGGCGCGCCGTATGACAGGCCGTGTTGCAGTTGGTTGCGCACTGCATCAAGCACTTCCGGATGGCTGTGACCCAGAATCATCGGGCCCCAGGAGCCCACGTAATCCACATAGCGCTTGTCGTCTTCGTCCGTCACGTAAGCACCCGCCGCGTGCTTGAAGAACAAAGGTGTACCGCCCACGCTTTTGAACGCGCGGACCGGCGAGTTCACGCCGCCGGGAATATGGACTTGTGCATTGGCGAATAATGTTTCAGAACGGGACATGATCAGGTCTCTACGTTTAAACGAATAGGATTCAGGGCCGGTGTCAGTTTTTTTTCAGCAAGGCATTGAACGCTCGGGCACGGCGGGTGACTTCCTGGGCGCTGTCGGCACCGAACAAGCCGTGTACCACGGCTAACAGATCGGCCCCGTGCTCAACCAGTTGTGGCGCGTTTTCCAGCGTGACGCCGCCAATCACCGCAATCGGCAAGTGAAAGCGAGCGCGGGCCTGATCCAGAATGTCCAGCGCGATGGCCGGAGCGTCCGGTTTGGTCGTGGAAGTAAAAAAGCGCCCAAATGCCACATAGCTGACACCTTCAGCCTTGGCCTGTTCGGCCAGTTCGAGGCTGCCGTGACAGGTGGCACCGACAATGGCCTTGCGGCCCAGAATCGTGCGGGCCAGCGTCAGCGAGCCATCGGTCTGGCCCAGATGGACACCGACGCCAAGGCGCGACGCCAGTTCAGCGTCGTCATTGATGATCAGCTGGGTTTTGTACCGCTCGCACAGCTTGAGCAGGGTATCGGCTTCGCGCAGACGGCGGGATTCATCAGTGCCTTTGTCGCGGTACTGCAACAAGGTGACGCCGCCCTCGAGGGCGGCTTCGACGTAAGACAGGAACCTACCGGCCAACAGCTGGCTGTCGGTGATGGCATACAGGCCACGTAGTTTCATCAATGGAGCCTCATAGCGTGGCGTTACGAGCAAAAGTCCAGCGGCAGGCGGCGAGGAACAAATTGACCTTTGCCCAACTGCTCGGCATCACGCAAGGTGCGCCACGTGTAGTCCAGCGCTGATTTCACCGCGCTGACCAGCTCCTGACCCTGGGCCAGACGGCCGGCCAGAGCACTGGCAAGCGTGCAGCCGGAACCGTGATAACTGCCAGGCAAACGCTGACACGTGAAGGTATGAGTCTGGCCGTTACGCATGTATAGACGGTTGTGGACTTCTTGCTCGTCGCCATGACCGCCGGTGATCAACAGGTGCTCGCAATACGGCAACAGCCTGGCGGCGCACTCATCTGCCGTGCCGTCGGGCAGCTCCGCGAGAATGCGGGCTTCCGGCAGATTGGGCGTCGCAATGGTGGCCAAAGGCAGCAGCCGTTCGCGCATGGCGTACCCGACTTCATCCTTGCCCAGACGACCACCGCCCCCCGCGCGGAGCACCGGGTCGCAGACCAGCGGCAAGTGCGGATGTGCCTGAAGCAGCGCTACGACCGTTTCAACCATTTCCAGCGAGCCGAGCATGCCCAGCTTGACGGCCGCAACGGTGGAGTCATTGAGCACGGCATTGGCCTGGGCCATTACCCACTCGCGATCCAGCACGCGGAAGTCGCTGACGTTGACGGTGTCCTGGACAGTCAGTGCGGTCACTGCTGTTGCGGCATGACAGCCCTGGGCAAGCAGGGCTTCGATATCTGCCTGCAAACCGGCGCCGCCACTTGGGTCGTGGCCGGAGAGACAGAGGACAACGGGGCGGGAGCTATAGATATTCATGGAGCGCGAGCTTACCACTAAACGTTTTCCAGAGCCCTTGCAGACCTTGGAATTTTCCTACAATCAAAAGGCCCAGTTGACGGCTACTTTCTCGAAAATGATCGAGCCTATTGCTCGTGTTCAAGCTGAAAGTGCCGGAATAGAGCCTTCGCTGAGTTTTAAACCGTTAGTGTCTAATAGCCATTGCCAGCTATGCTGTCAGCAGGTGGATCAGAAAACGCGGGGTGCGTGACCCTTCGTCGCTGCCGATTGAGCAGGCTGCCTGAAAACAGAGTCACTTTTGAACAAGGGCTTCAAGGACGATCCGGACGTTTTCACTTCATTCGAATCCGCGAGTACCGAGGCTCCACTGGAAGGGGTTTTGGCACGATCTGACTTGTTGCCGGGGCTGTATGCGTTATGTGCTGTTGATGCTGGTCGCCTTGCTGCCTCTGTTGGTCGACGCTGTCGAGTTCGACGAAAACACCCGTACCCTTGCGCTCGGCCGCGCGACGCAGGTATTTGAAGACATCAGCGGTCAGGCGACTATCGAAAGCGTCAGTTCGGCTGCCATGGCGTCCCGGTTCAGACCGCTGAATGCCGAGACCTTGAATGCCGGTTATTCGCGCTCTGCTTTCTGGCTGAAGGTGACGCTGCAATACCGCCCGCATGATCCGGGTGTTCATCGTGACTGGCTGCTGGAGGTGCCTTTCCCACCGCTGGACAAGGTTGAACTGTACGTCAGCGATGACACCGGCGGTGCACAACTGGCGGCGCGCACGGGCGACAAGTTGCCGTTTTCCAGTCGTCAGCTTAAGCAGAACAATTACCTGTTTGAACTCGCGATGGCGGCCGGGCAAAGCAGGACGGTCTACCTTAGAGTGGCCACTCTGGGGTCGATTCAGGTGCCCTTGAACCTCTGGTCCGGTCGCGCTTATCTAGAAGAACAGCCCGCACGCCTGTATTTTCTCGGGTTGTTGTATGGCGTGCTGCTGGTCATGTTCGTTTACAACCTGTGCATCTACATCGGTGTGCGGGACGCCAGCTACCTGTATTACATCCTTTACATCGCCCCGTTCGGGTTTTATCAACTGGCGGTTCATGGCACCGGTGTCGAGTTTTTCTGGCCTGATAACACGTGGTGGGCCAACGCAGCGCCGCCGTTCCTGATTGGCGCTTCGATGCTGTTCGCCTGCCAGTTCTCCCGCTCATTTCTGCAAACCGCAGCCATCGCGTCCTGGCTGGATCGCACGCTGGTGGTGTTGATGGGGTTTGCCGGACTGGTCTCGGTCCTGGCCTTGAATCCTGATTACAGCCTGGCTTTGCGTCTTGCCAATGTCTTGGTGCTGGGATGCACACTGATGATCTTCGTGGCCGGGTTCATGGCTATATCGAAGGGTATTTACGTGGCGCGTTATTTCGTCATTGCCTGGTCAGCGTTCCTGATAGGCAGCGCGGTGCACGCCTGCATGTTGATGGGCTATCTGCCCAATACCTTTTTTACGATGCATGCCAACCAGATCGGTTCTGCGCTTGAGGTAGCCCTGCTCTCGATGGCCCTGGCGGCACGCATCAACCACAGCCGCGATGAACAGTCTCGTGTTCTGTCGCAGACCGGTGAAAAGCTGGAGCGGCTGAATGAGCAACTGGCTGCCAGCAACCGTCTGAAAGACCAGTTTCTCGCCACGCTGACCCATGAGCTTCGCACGCCCATGAACGGGGTCATTGGCTCACTGGAGTTGATGCAGACCGTGAAAATGGATGCCGAGCTTGAGTCCTATCACCAGACGGCAGCCTGTTCCGCGCAGAACATGATGAGCATGATCAACGGCATTCTGACCCTCACCGAATTACGCGCAGGCCGGTTGAGCGTCGCTGACGAGGTTTTCGATGTGCGGCGCCTGTTGCAATCCGTGGCTGAACCCTTTGCCCGTTTGGCGCAAAGCAAGGGTTTGACGTTTGGTTTTGATCTGGACGAGTCATTGCCGGACTGCGTACAAGGCGACCCCATCAAGTTGCGCCAGTGCCTGGAGTGTCTGCTGGATAATGCGGTCAAGTTCACCAAGGCCGGTTTCGTCCAGTTACGAGTCGCTGGCGAAAGGTCGGGTACTGGCACCGTACAGGTTTCGATTGAGGTCATTGACAGCGGTATTGGCTTCGGGCAATTGAACGACGCGGTGCCGTATCAGCGTTTTTTCCAGGTCGATGGCTCAATGACACGCGAACATGGCGGGCTGGGCATTGGTCTGGCCATTTGCTCGCAGTTGATCGAGCTTCAGGGCGGCAGGCTGAGCCATCGCTCCGAGCCAGGGCGCGGCAGTTGCTTCACATTGAGCGTGCCGCTGGGGATACCTTCCCGGAAGGCAGAGCCCCGTTGGCCGGAACTCGGGGAAACCCCGTAGCGCCCTTTTTTCAGGGCAAAAGCGCCGACATTTAGTCATGTACGGCACTTTTTAACGGGGCGACTGCGTGCTTCACTGCGGTTATGGACGTGTCGCCATGCGCCCGCAGACAGGAGCCCCGTCATGAACCTGCATCAGTTCGCCGAAACCCACGAAGTGACCAATCAGCCGCCTTCGCTGGACGGCAGTAACCTTTATCGCATCGACTTGCCCTTGCAGGAATGGTCCGAGCGGTTCGGGGCGGGCTGGGCCCAGGCGCGGATGGATGCCTACGGGGCGCTGGCGGGCGGGCCATTGATGGAGGCAGGTTTTCTCGCCAATCAGAACAAACCGGTATTTGTCAGCCATGATCGCTATGGGCATCGCATCGATCTGGTGGAATTCCATCCGGCCTACCATCAACTGATGCGCACGGCGGTGGAGCACGGTATCCCGTCATTGCCCTGGACTCACCCTCAGCCGGGCGCCCATGTGGCGCGGGCGGCCATGAGCTATCTGCACAGTCAGGCCGAGGCGGGCAGCGGTTGCCCGTTGACCATGACCTTCGCCAGCGTACCCGCCTTGCGTTTACAGCCGGATCTTGCAGAGCGCTGGTTGCCCAAGGTGCTTGCTACCCAGTACGACCCCCGCAACGTCGGCATGGCCCATAAAGCTGGCGTGACCATCGGCATGGCGATGACCGAAAAACAGGGCGGCACGGACGTGCGTTCCAACACGACTCGGGCTTATCCGGTCGGCGCCGCCGGGCCGGGGCAGGCGTATGAACTGGTGGGGCACAAATGGTTTTGCTCGGCACCCATGTGCGATGCGTTCCTGACCCTGGCCCAGACCGACAAGGGCCTGACCTGCTTCCTGCTGCCCCGTCATCGGCCGGATGACACGCGCAACGAGTTCTACATACAACGCCTGAAGAACAAGCTGGGCAACTGGTCCAATGCATCCAGTGAGGTCGAGTTTCGCGGCGCGTTTGCCTGGATGATCGGCGAGGAAGGCCGCGGTGTGCCGACCATCATCGAAATGGTCGCCATGACCCGTTTCGACTGTATGGTGGGGTCCAGCGCCTTGATGCGTCAGGCATTGACCCAGGCCAGTCATCATTGCGCGCACCGCAGCGTGGGCGGCCGGGTATTGAGCGAGCAGCCCTTGATGCAGAACGTTCTGGCCGACCTTGCGCTGGAAAGCGAAGCCGCGTTGGCGCTGACCCTGCGCATGGGCCGAGCCCTGGATAACGTGCAGGACCTTCACGAAGCACGCTTCGCCCGGTTGGTCACGGCGGTGGGCAAATACTGGATCTGCAAGCGTGCCCCGGCCATGATCAATGAAGCGGCCGAATGCATGGGCGGCGCGGGGTATGTCGAAGACAGCATCCTGCCGCGCCTGTATCGCGAAGCGCCGGTCAACTCGACGTGGGAAGGCTCCGGCAACGTGCAATGCCTCGATGTGCTGCGCGCGTTGTCCAAGGAGCCGGGCCTGCTGGACGCCTTGTTCACGGAGCTGGGAGACGGGCATGGCGATCAGGACCTGGCCATGCACATTGGCCGGCTCAAGGCTGCATTCGGCGACACCCACGATATCCAGTACCGCGCCCGGCAGTTGACCGAAGACATCGCCCTGGCGTTGCAGGCCAAATTGTTGCTTGAGGCGGGGAACAGTGCGGTCAGCGACGGTTTCATCGCCAGCCGTCTGGCGTCGCGCAGTGGCGTGTATGGCGCGCTGCCCCGAGGCGTGGATGTCGAGGCGCTGGTGGCCCGGTCGTCGCCGCAGGTGTAGGCGTCCTCTTGTTGGCGAGAGTGCACTGCGAGGATCAGGTTGATTTCCGGCGATCATTCCGGCCCCTCCCGGCTAAAGCCGGGCCCACGGAGTGAACTGCCGGATAGGCACGCGACTCCAGGACTGTGCAACAGGAGTTCTACAGGTGTCCCTGAGTTTCAGATGACGGCCACTAGTGCCTTCCCTCGACGATGCAGGCAAGATGGAGGCCTGCAAGATCAGAAGGATACGAATCGTGACTCAAGCGTTTATTGTCGTTGAAACTGCCGAACAAGCCGTAGATCGGCTTGCTGAACTGCACAGGATCGCAACCGATGCGCTGAGCCAGGCCCTCAAGCGTTATTTGAAAGACCGTGTTGAACCTGATGCCGAGCAGCGTGCGCTGTTCCGTTACCCGGAGCTGCGCCTGACTTACTTGTGTCAGGGCGAAGTGCCACTGACTACCCGGGCTTACGCCAAAGTCCAGTTGCCGGGCACTTACAGCGTCACCGTGACCCACCCCGCAGCGTTCCGAAAATACCTGCTGGAGCAGCTCGTTCCGCTGATGAACGACTTCACCATCACGGTGGAGGTGGGCGTCAGCGAGCAGAATATTCCTTACCCGTACGTGGTCGAGCAGGGCGACGAGCTGGCCGGTTCCGGTGTGACGGCTGCGGCGCTGGCGCGGGTTTTCCCCAGCACTGACTTGTCTGCCGCCACCGACGGTATCGCCGATGGTCTCTACGACTGGGCCAATACCGATCCGCTGCCTCTGGCGTTGTTCGACGCTGCGCGGGTGGACTTCTCGTTGCGTCGCTTGGTGCATTACACCGGCAGCGACTGGCGCCACGTTCAACCGTGGATTCTGCTGACCAACTATCATCGCTACGTTGACCAGTTCATCGTTCACGGCCTGGAAAAACTTCGCGAAGACCCGCGCTTTGTGCGCATGGTCCTGCCGGGTAACGTGATCGTCGAAAAGACCATGGATCACGGCGAAGCACAGGCCATCGTCGCCAGTGTGGTCTGGCACCGTTACCAGATGCCGGCTTATCACCTGATCGCCGAAGACGGCCACGGCGTCACGCTGGTGAACATCGGCGTCGGCCCGTCCAACGCCAAGAACATCACCGACCACCTTGCCGTGCTGCGCCCGCATTGCTGGCTGATGATCGGCCACTGCGGAGGTCTGCGCCAATCCCAGACCATCGGCGACTACGTGCTGGCGCACGCTTACATGCGTCGCGACGGGATTCTGGATCGCGTGTTGCCGCCGCATATCCCGATCCCGGCGCTGGCTGAAGTGCAGCTGGCGTTGCAGGAGTCGGCTGCGCAAATCACCGGTGAGCGTGGCGACGACCTGAAGAAGCGCCTGCGCACCGGCACCGTCCTGACCTACGACGACCGTAACTGGGAATTGCGCTGGGCACAGGAGCGTCCGCTGATCAACCTGTCCCGAGCGGTTGCCGTGGACATGGAAAGCGGCACCATCGCAGCTCAGGGTTACCGTTTGCGGGTGCCTTACGGCACATTGCTGTGCGTATCCGACAAACCGCTGCACAGCGAAATCAAGCTGCCAGGTTCGGCCAATGCGTTCTACGAGCGAGCGGTGAGCCAGCACTTGAAGATCGGCATCGCAGCGCTGGACCTGCTGCGTACCGAACTGAACTCGCTGCACTCGCGCAAACTGCGCAGCTTCGACGAGCCGCCGTTCCGTTGATGGGTTAGGTATTTAACGAAAGGGCCATTAAAGTGGCCCTTTCTGTTTTCCGAATCCTGAACCGCCATGTCCCGCATCCAACGCCCCGTTTCTCGTCGTCCAGCGCCCGCAAAGGCCAGTGCTGGCCGTCGCATCGCCAAAGCACCGCCTGCCGAACCGAAACTGATCCTGTTCAACAAGCCATTCGATGTGCTGACGCAGTTCAGCGACGCAGAAGGGCGGGCGACGCTTAAGGATTACATCGCCATCCCCGGTATTTATCCTGCCGGACGATTGGATCGCGACAGCGAAGGGTTGTTGCTGTTGACCAATGACGGGCAGTTGCAGGCACGGATTGCCGACCCGAAGCACAAACTGGCGAAGACCTATTGGGTGCAAGTCGAAGGGGAGCCAACGGACGCGCAATTACAGCTGTTGCGCGACGGCGTACAGCTCAACGACGGCCCGACCTTGCCCGCCCAGGCCCGTCAACTGGACGAGCCTGACCTCTGGCCACGCAACCCGCCCGTGCGCTTTCGTAAGAGCGTGCCAACCCGTTGGCTGGAACTGGTGATCAAAGAAGGCCGCAACCGCCAGGTACGCCGCATGACAGCGGCCGTCGGTTTGCCGACGCTGCGACTGGTTCGGGTCAGGATTGGCGACTGGACCCTGGAGGGGCTGGATCAAGGGCAGTGGCGGGAAGTGCCTGCGCGGTTGTGACGGTGTAGATTTATTCGTGCTCGCGACGAGTTTGTTTGATTCAAGCTGCGACGTTTAATTGCCGGAAAGCGGCCACCTTCGGGTGGCCGTTTGCGTTTATACGTTTCCTGGTCATTAATCAGTGCGGTCCGTTTGGCAAACATTAAGGAAATGCTATGCGAGTCGTCCTGTTCAAGACACTGGCCCTGTCCGTCGCGATTGTCAGTTCATCCGCAGCATTCGCTGTCACGCTGGAAGGCGGCGCGGTGGCATCGCCCGACCAATATGGCGCCGAGGTCGCGGCACAGATTCTCAAGAAAGGCGGCAATGCCGTGGACGCCGCCGTTGCCACGGCCTTCACCCTGGCGGTGACGTATCCCGAGGCCGGCAACATTGGCGGCGGGGGCTTCATGACCCTGTTCATGGACGGCAAACCGTACTTTCTGGATTATCGGGAAACGGCTCCCAAAGCCGCATCGCGCAATATGTACTTGAACGAGAAGGGTGAAGTCATCGAGAACATGAGCCTGGTCGGCGCCCGGGCAGTGGGCGTGCCGGGTACGGTGATGGGCTTGTGGGAGGCGCACCGGAAATTCGGCAAATTGCCATGGTCCGAGTTGCTGACCCCCGCCATTGGCTACGCGCAGAACGGTTTCAAGGTGGCTGAAAAGCAGTACATGTATCGCCAGGAAGCCTTGCAGTTGTTCAATGGCACGACCAATTTCAATGACTATTTCGGCAGCATGAAAGTCGGCGAAACCTTGCGCCAGCCGGAATTGGCGAAAACCCTTGAACGCATTGCCGACAAAGGGGCAAAGGAATTTTATGAGGGTGAAACCGCTGATTTGCTGGTGGCGCAGATGCAGCGCGACGACGGGTTGATCAGCAAACAGGATCTGGCGGACTACAAAGCCGTGTGGCGTAAACCGCTGCACGTCAACTGGCGCGGCAACACGCTGTACACCGCGCCGCTGCCCAGTTCCGGTGGCGTCGCACTGGCACAACTGATTGGCATCAAGGAGCAGCGGGCCGCCGACTTCAAGGGCGTCGAACTCAACTCTGCCCGCTACATCCACTTGTTGGCGGAAATCGAAAAGCGTGTGTTTGCCGACCGGGCCGATTATCTAGGCGACCCGGAATTCTCCAAGGTGCCGGTCAATGAACTGATCGACGAAGCGTACCTGGCCAAGCGCGCCCATGAGATCAACCCGACCGCCATTTCCCCCACTGAAAACATCAAACCGGGCCTTGAACCGCATCAGACCACGCACTTCTCCATCGTCGACAAACAAGGTAATGCGGTCAGCAACACGTACACCTTGAACTGGGATTACGGCAGCGGCGTTGTGGTGAAAGGCGCGGGCTTCCTGCTCAACGATGAAATGGATGACTTCAGCTCCAAACCGGGTGTGGCCAATGCCTTTGGCGTTGTCGGTGGCAGCGCCAATGCCATCGAACCGGGCAAGCGCATGCTGTCTTCCATGAGTCCGAGTCTGGTAACGCGCGACGGTGAAGTCACGCTGGTGCTGGGTACGCCGGGCGGCTCGCGGATTTTCACCTCGATCTTTCAGGTGCTCAATAACATCTATGACTACAAGCTGCCGTTGAAAGAAGCCGTCGGCGCCCAACGGGTGCATCACCAGTTGCTGCCTAAAGACACCATCTATTACGACGCCTACGCACCGCTGACCGGCAAGCCTGCAGATGACCTCAAGGCCATGGGCTACACCCTTGAGGATCAGGGCTGGGAAATGGGCAATGTGCAGGCAATCAAAATTGATGGCACCAAGCTGGAAACAGCGTCCGATCCACGGGGCAGGGGGGTAGGGATGGTGGTGAAGTGATCGTATAGACGATCACTTGGGGCCGGCGTCGGGTATGCCGATTTCTCGATGGTCTGGATCTGTGGGACAGGCTTTAGCCTGGAAAGGGCCGGTACAGTCGGCGCATCAGTGGCGTCAGGAAGGCTGCCTTCCCGGCTAAAGCCGGTCCCACGGTGTGAACTGCGCAGTGTCCGGGTGTGCTGCATGACCTGTAGGAGCTACCGGGGTGGCGATCCACATTGCTCGCGATTGCGTAGTGTCAGTCAAAGTGGTTTCGACTGATCCACCCAATCGCGAGCAAGCTCGCTCCTACAGAATGTGGCGGCGTTTAGCTGATCAATGATGCTCCCGCGTGGCGCGGAATTTCACGTCCGGCCAGCGTTCTTCCATCAAGGCCAGGTTCACGCGGGTAGGCGCCAGATAGGTCAGGTGACCGCCGCCGTCCAGCGCAAGGTTTTCCACGGCCTTGACTTCAAACTCTTCGAGTTTCTTCTTGTCTGTGCATTCGATCCAGCGGGCTGACCAGACGGTGATCGGCTCGTAGGCGCACTCGACCTTGTATTCTTCCTTCAGGCGGCTGGCCACCACATCGAACTGCAGCACACCGACGGCGCCGAGAATGATGTCGTTGCTGCGCAGCGGGAAAAACACCTGAGTGGCGCCTTCCTCGGCCAGTTGTTGCAGGCCCTGACGCAATTGCTTGGACTTGAGCGGGTCTTTCAGGCGCACGCGACGGAACAATTCCGGGGCGAAGTGCGGGATACCGGTGAAACCGAGGTTTTCGCCTTCGGTGAAGGTGTCGCCGATCTGGATCGTGCCGTGGTTGTGCAAACCGATGATGTCGCCTGCGTAGGCTTCTTCGAGCATTTCACGCTCGGACGAGAAGAACGTCAGCGCGTCGCCGATTCGTACTTCCTTGCCCAGACGCACATGGCGCATTTTCATGCCCTTGTCGTAGCGGCCTGAGCAGATGCGCATAAAGGCAATCCGGTCGCGGTGCTTGGGGTCCATGTTCGCCTGGATCTTGAACACGAAACCGGTGAATTTTTCTTCGGTCGGCTCAACAGTGCGCTCGTTGGCGACTCGCGCCAACGGCATCGGTGCCCAGTTCACGACAGCGTCGAGGACGTGATCAACACCGAAGTTGCCCAGCGCCGTACCGAAGAACACCGGGGTCAGTTGACCGTTGATGAACTCTTCCTGATTGAATTCATGGCAAGCGCCCTGAACCAACTCAAGCTGTTCGACGAAACGGTCGTACTCGTCGCCCAGATGCGCGCGGGCTTCGTCCGAGTCGAGCTTCTCGATGATTTTGACGTCGGTGCGCTCATGGCCGTGCCCGGCGGTGTAGACAATGATGTAGTCGTCAGCCAGGTGATAGACACCCTTGAAATCCCGGTAGCAACCGATGGGCCAGGTGATCGGTGCGGCCTTGATCTTCAGGACCGCTTCGATCTCGTCCAGCAGCTCAATCGGGTCGCGAATGTCCCGGTCCAGCTTGTTGATGAAGCTGACGATGGGCGTGTCCCGCAGACGGCAGACGTCCATAAGGGCGATGGTCCGTGGCTCAACGCCTTTACCACCGTCGAGCACCATCAAGGCCGAGTCGACGGCCGTCAGGGTACGGTAGGTATCTTCCGAGAAGTCTTCGTGACCCGGGGTGTCGAGCAGGTTGATCATGTGATCGCGATACGGGAACTGCATGACCGACGTGGTGATGGAGATGCCGCGTTGCTTTTCCATCTCCATCCAGTCGGATGTCGCGTGGCGATCGGACTTGCGAGACTTCACCGTGCCGGCGACGGAAATGGCCTTGCCCATCAACAGCAGTTTTTCCGTGATGGTGGTTTTACCCGCATCCGGGTGAGAAATAATGGCGAAAGTGCGGCGTTTCGCGACTTCGGCGGCCTGTTGGGTCATGGGAAATCGCCTGGCAGGTGGGTCAAAAAAGGGCGCAGATTATAGCCTGAATCGGGGCAATAACCGAACCGTTCAGTCGATTCGCGGTGGCTTAATAATGTCTCGCGTGGGAACCTTTCAGACCGTGGAGACGTCCACTGCCTTGATACAGCCATCGTCATGGTCTGCAAAATCAACGAGTTAGCTTGACGAAGCTGCGCTAATGGCTTGTGTTTTCGCCGAGGTTCACCCTCAACGGCGACCCACCCGCTGCTCTTCGCGAACGTTATTCCTGGTGACCAGCAATGGTCGACCATCGGCAACGCGTTCGCCGACTGAAATAAGGAGTCCGCCTGTGGCTAATCGCTATGGCAAGGGGCTGATTGGAGGTGCGGTTGTGATCGCACTCCTGGCCCTGCTGATCCACTGGATCGGCATAAGTACCATCAAGCAATACCAGGGTGACCTGCTGTTTTACTTGCAAGCTCACCTGATTCTGGTTCTGGTTTCAATGTTAGCGGCCCTTGTGGTCGGGATTCCGGCGGGCATTGCCCTTAGCCGACCCAGCATGGTTGGCCGCGCTGAACGTTTCATGCAGATCTTCAACATTGGCAACACCATTCCTCCTCTCGCGGTTCTGGCCATTGCCCTGGGTATCCTCGGGATTGGCAGCGGACCGGCCATCTTCGCTTTGTTCCTCGCCTCGTTGTTGCCTATCGTGCGCAACACCTATGAAGGCCTGAAAAACGTTCAAGGTTCACTCAAGGAAGCCGCTGTCGGCATTGGCATGACACCCAGCCAGGTGCTGATGCGTGTCGAATTGCCCAATGCCGTGCCGATCATTGTCGGTGGTGTGCGTGTGGCGCTGGCGATCAACGTCGGGACCGCGCCACTGGCGTTCCTGATCGGTGCCAACAGCCTCGGCAGCCTGATTTTCCCGGGCATCGCCTTGAACAATCAGCCGCAATTGCTGCTGGGCGCAGCGTGTACCGCGTTGCTCGCGCTGCTGCTCGATGGCCTGGTGACATTCTCCAGCCGTATGTGGCTGGAACGCGGCCTGACTCGCTGAGCGAAAGGAAACCCAATGAAAAAATTATGCTTGTTTCTAGGCTTGGCCCTGCTGTTCCCGGCATTGGCCCAAGCGGCGGATAAACCCGTGCTGCGCATCGGCGCCAGGGTGTTTACCGAGCAGACCATGCTCGCTGAACTGACCGCGCAATACCTGCGTACCAAAAACTATGACGTGCAGATCAACGGCGGCCTGGGCAGTAACCTGGCGCGCAGTGCTCAGGAAAGCGGTCAGCTTGACCTGCTGTGGGAGTACACCGGTGTTTCGCTGGTGGCGTACAACCACGTCGATGAAAAGCTCGACAGCGAACAAACCTACGCAAGGGTGAAAGAACTCGATGCGAAGAAAGGCCTGGTCTGGCTTTTTCCGTCGAAATTCAACAATACCTTCGCCCTGGCTTTGCCGCAGAAAATCGCCGACCGGTATCCGCAGGTCAACACCATGACCGACCTGACCAAGGTGCTCAAGGACGAAGCCAAAGAGAATCATGTCGTAGCGCTGGACACCGAGTTCGCCAACCGTTCCGACGGTCTGATTGGCATGGTCAAGCATTACGACATGAATCTCGGTCGTGAAAACACCCGGCAGATGGACGCCGGCCTCGTTTACACCGCGTTGCGTAACGGACAAGTCTTCGCTGGCCTGGTCTACACCACCGACGGCCGTTTGAATGCCTTCAAGCTCAAAGTCTTGCAGGACGACAAGCATTATTTCCCCGACTACACCGCCGCGCCGGTGATTCGTCAGGAATACCTGAGTGCGCATCCGGAAATTGAAACGCTGCTCAAACCGTTGGCGGATCTGCTGGATAACCAGACGATGATCGACCTCAATGCCCGCATCGATGTCGGCCACGAAAGCCCTTCTGTTGTTGCCGCGGAATTCCTGCGCCAGCACCCACTGAACTGACAAGGAGAAGACATGAATTTCTTGAATACCTTCTCCCATCTGGACTGGCCGCTGATCCTGCACCTGACCTGGCAGCACATCACGCTGGTCGGCATTGCGGTGACGCTGGCCATTGTGGTCGGCGTTCCGTTGGGTGTCTTGATGACGCGCTTCCCTTCGCTCGCCGGGCCATTGCAAGCCAGCGCCACGGTGTTGTTGACCGTGCCGTCGATTGCCCTGTTCGGGTTGCTGCTGCCGTTCTATTCAAAGTTCGGTCAGGGCCTTGGCCCGATGCCAGCCATTACGGCCGTGTTCCTTTATTCACTGTTGCCGATCATGCGTAACACCTATCTGGCGCTGACCGGCGTTGAACCGGGGATTCGCGAAGCCGCCAAAGGCATCGGCATGACCTTCGGCCAGCGTCTGCGCATGGTCGAACTGCCCATCGCGGTACCGGTAATCCTCGCGGGCGTGCGCACGGCCGTGGTGATGAACATCGGCGTCATGACCATCGCCGCCACCATCGGCGCGGGCGGTCTGGGTGTACTTATTCTTGCTTCAATCAGCCGCAGCGATATGTCGATGCTGATCGTCGGCGCCGTGCTGGTCAGTCTTCTGGCCATCTTCGCCGACCTGCTTCTGCAATGGCTGCAACGCACGCTGACTCCAAAAGGATTGCTCAAATGATCGAACTTCAAAACCTGACCAAGATTTTTCAAAGCAACGGCAAAGAAGTCAAAGCCGTCGATTCGGTAAGCCTGACCGTCAACGAGGGTGAGATCTGTGTCTTTCTGGGGCCGTCGGGCTGCGGCAAGTCCACAACCCTGAAAATGATCAACCGCCTGATCATGCCGACTTCCGGCAAGGTGTTGATCAACGGCGAAGACACCACCGGCCTGGACGAAGTAACCCTGCGTCGCAACATTGGTTATGTGATCCAGCAGATCGGTCTGTTTCCGAACATGACCATCGAGGAAAACATCACCATCGTTCCGCGCCTGCTGGGCTGGGACAAGCAGAAGTGCCACGACCGCGCCCGCGAACTGATGAGCATGATCAAGCTGGAACCCAAGCAATACCTCAATCGCTATCCCCGGGAACTGTCCGGCGGTCAGCAACAGCGGATCGGCGTGATCCGCGCCCTGGCCGCTGATGCGCCGTTGTTGCTGATGGACGAACCGTTTGGTGCGGTTGACCCGATCAACCGCGAGATGATCCAGAACGAATTCTTCGAAATGCAGCGCGCGCTGAACAAGACCGTGATCATGGTCAGCCACGACATCGATGAGGCCATCAAGCTGGGCGACAAGATCGCTATCTTCCGCGCTGGCAAGCTGGTGCAGATTGATCATCCGGACACCTTGCTGGCGCATCCGGCAGACGAATTCGTTTCCAGCTTCGTCGGCCAGGACAGCACCCTCAAGCGCCTGTTGCTGGTCAAGGCCGAAGACGCCGCCGACAACGCACCCTCGGTCAGCCCGGAAACCCCGGTCGCTGACGCGCTGGACGTCATGGACGAAAACGACCGTCGCTACATCGTCGTGACCGATGGCGAAAACAAGGCCATGGGTTACGTGCGTCGCCGCGATCTGCACCGTCAGACCGGCACCTGCCTGCAATTTCTGCGCACCTTCAACGGCACGGCGGCCTACGACGAAAACCTGCGCATCCTGCTGTCGCGCATGTACGAGTTCAACCGCTCATGGCTGCCGGTGCTGGACGCCGAGAATGTGTTCCTTGGGGAAGTGACTCAGGAATCCATTGCCGAGTACTTGAGTTCCGGGCGTTCACGGGGTGGCAAGACGAGTATTGTTTCGCCGGCAGATGTTGCGGCTGAAGCGCAGGCTTAACTGCGTTGCATCAAGTCCGGCGCTGCAATGGCGTCGGGGCTTTCTTTATCTCTGGTCTCGCTCGTCGACGGCTCCCCATCGGCGCATATCAGCTGTCAGAAGTACCAGTAGACAAGGCCATAGAGAATGTGTTGACCGCATCCTATGGTCTTTTTGCTTTCGGCGACCGGCCATGGGAAGCGGGCGAACCTAGGTAGGAATACCGAGGGCGCAGAGGGTTATGACGCCTACAGACTATCCTTGGGGAGGGACGGTTTGATTGGTTATTCCTGTGCCATCACCCAGTCAGCCGCGCATGACTGCTGGCGCTAGACGCTGAAACGTGATCCTCGGAAAGTCCCTCAGGAATCAATGGCGGGGTATCCGAGTTTGGGACATTCACGGGCGCAAATTATATGGCATCGCGGGATTTATTATCCCAGAGAACCTATGGGGGCGAATTCATTCGCGAAAATCGGTGCGTCAGGCAATGCCTCTTCCTCCCGAACCGTTCGCGAATGAATGCGCTTCCATAGTTATTGAGCTGTATTTAACTCACTTCCACAGTTAATAGCCATCTCACGATCAGCATGATCACAAAATGCCCTTCGTGTTTTTTTGACTGATCAATACAAACAGATTGCGTACCTGTAGTTGCCGCTCAAAAAACTACTTGGTCGGTTTTGTTGTAGACGAATTTCGCTGTTGGCTCTGCAGCCGTTGGTAACGTAACTGCAATAATGGGTAAGAATTTTCCTGTGGTGTTGTACCAGTCCTGTTGATCTGATTGCGCTCCAAGTAAACCATCTTGCGCTGCGCGCAACGGCGCGGCGCCAGGTGGGACGTAGAAGAATGCCTGTATTGGGAGCTGATAAGGGATGTTATCCGGCCATGTCGCAAGCATCAGCTCGTTCCAGTGCGAATGAAAGTCGGGTCCAACGATAGGCAACTGCCTGGCACGTAGACTTTCATAGAATGCCTTGGCGCCTTCAATATCACGCGCATCGCGGACGTCGAATCCACAGTGTATGCCACTGTCCAAAAGGGTCTTCCAACCTTCCGCAGTCGTAACCCCGTGTTCTTGACATGTTTTTTCTATGAGGGGAGTATGGGCGATATCCCCGCACCCGCTATCGAGACGACCAAGCGTGTCAGCATCCATAGGAAATGAACACAACACTTCGGGTTCAACAGCACCATCTGGTGCGAAGTTATAAGGGAAGAAAGTGAAGCCGTTCGGCCAGAGCAGTTCGATAGAGGGGGCGTCAGCCCGAAGGTAGGAGAACGAAACACCTCCTGATCGTTTGCTACTTGGGCTAGGATTCCACGCGTGAAAAGCAGGCGATGACTCAGTGCCTCTCATCAAGATTCCAGAGCACATAAATGCTGGCGATGAAGATGAGCCGCAGTTCGGGCGGGTGTCGGCATAGTACATGGACATCGCATTAGCCGTTGCCATTCCAAAGGAGTCGTTGGCACTCACGCTCGCTGATGGGACGGGATTGCAACCTGCATCAATCGACTCTCGATTGGTGACATCTGGCCGAAAAGGCTCCAGATTCCAAGTCGGTTTATTCCTTGCGATTATGTAATGGCATACCAACTGCCGGCGCATGCCGCCACCATTTTCCTCATTCCATTGCGGCGCGTTGCCATATTTTTGCACAAGCTCTGCGTATGCCGCGCTAGTCTGGTTATCCTTGATCTGTCTGCCGCATTGGGTCGGGGTGACTTCCAGCGTCCATGCCTCTTTGTTAATACCGGGGTCATGGCGCTTTACCCAGGAACCGCTCTGAATATAGGTTTCGCAGACTGTCTGATCACCTTCAAAATAATTAAATTGCGCTGTCGATGCCGCAGTGGCCGGAAGTGTGATGGCGATGATCGGCACATAGGTGCCGTTGGTACTGAACCAGTCGGCCTGATCTGCCTGGGCATCAGCCAGACCATCGGTGGTGTAGAAAAAAGACTGAATGGGCAACGGGGCATTCTGAGCCCAGGTGGCGAGGCGTAATTCATTCTGGGTCGACGCTGGTAGCGGCTTGATCAGAGACATGGCGCGCAGAGACTCGTAAAAAGACTGAGCACCTTTGGTGTTCAGAGAGTCACGAACGTCAAACCCGCATTGCCGATTATTGTTTTTATTTGCTGAGAAATAGGCGTTTTGCCATAGTTCTGCAGTTGTTATTCCCAGTACCTGGCAGTAATTCTCCGGCTCTACAGTATTGGTACTGTCGCCACACCCCTTGTCCAGTCGTTGGTTGGTGGTGGCGTCGACGGGGAATGAGCACAGTATATCGGGTTCAATAGTTCCCTCGGGCGCGTAATTATAGGGGGTCAATGTGAATCCGTTATTATGCCCATAAGCAAGTTTAGAGAATGTTGCGTCGGCTCGCAGATATGAAAATGAAACGCCCCCGCTGGCGACGCTGGCGGGGCTTGGGTTCCAGGAGTGATAATTGGGACTGGGAACGGTAGCTCTTAGTAAAATGCCAGAACACATAAAGGCCGGAGCTGACGAGCTTTGGCAATAAGGGCGGACGTCGTTATAGTACTTGGTCATCGCCGCTGAAGTGTCAGCCCCTACGCCCGCAGCGCATAATGATGATATTGAAATTGAGCAAAAACCTATGGCCCATACGGCTATTGAGGTGTTCGTTTTCATGTCGATCTACCTTGAATATGTAGACGTTTATAAGAGAGCGGGCAGCCGGGAGTAACAGCATTTATGCAGAAGTTAATGGTTGTCCGATCAGACCTTACTCAAATTGGAGGGTGAATTTGCTCCGGGTAGAGTCAGTACAGAATAAGGGGCGGTGGAAAAAAATGAACCTGTCATAAATGACAGTGGGCGACGAGTGGGCATGTTTTTAGTTGTCCTATTTTTATTCCATGAAGCTATTTTACTTCGGTGAGTGATCGCCAATTGTCTGACTGGGTCTTGCTGTGTTTGCCCTTGCTTGCTTCTTGGAACAGAGGCGTGCCTGCGGAAATGAAGCACAGGCTTCCGCAGGTACACCTCATGCGACCCTAAGTTGCTTTTTATTTACATCGGCTGCTGACAACGTGCACACACGGCCTGGTCCTTCTCGTTGAAAAGAAACCGTACTTCATCAGAGAGGAGGGCAGGCGGTTGGATTTCGATGATGGGCAGAAATTTTCCAGTCGTTTTAAACCAGTCTATTTGATCTGCTTGGGCTCCAGTCAGACCATCACCAAAATAGAAAAAAGACTGGATGGGCAGCTTGTCTGGAATATTATCAGACCATGTTTTCAGTCTTAGCTCGTTGTGTTCTTTAACCGCTATATCAGGCAACAGATTCCTGGCTTTCAGACTCTCATAAAAACCTTTTGCGCCTTCAACGTTGCGCGCATCGCGAACATCGAATGCGCATTGTTTCCAAAAGCCGTTGTTGTTCGCAACGAAGTTGTCGCGCCAGCTCTCTGCCGTTGTGATATTTGACTCATGACAGTAGTTTTCAATCTCCTCGGTTCTTGAATGATCACCACAACCTTGATTGGTTCTCGAGCCAGTGCCTGCGTCGAAAGGATATGCACAGAGCACTTCCGGCTTTACAGAATCCACTGGGGCGACGCTATAAGGAAAGAAGGTAAAACCATTTTTAAGCCCGAAGGCCAATCTTGAAAACTTTGCGTCGGCCCTCAGATACGAGAACGATACTCCACCGCTGGCTTTGCTGGCGGGGCTTGGGTTCCAGGAGTGATAACTGGTTGAGGGGACAGTTGCCCGCATGATGACGCCTGAACACAGGAAAGCAGGCGCTGAGGAGGCACCACAGTTTGATCGGATGTCATTGTAGTAAGCCGTCATCGCTTTGGCAGTTTCTGTCCCGATCGTTGCTTCTGCACTGGCACTGGCTGCCAACGTTGGGTTGCAGTCAGCGTCCAGAAACTCTTGTGGACTAGCGTTGGGTCGGAACGGCTCCAGATCCCAGGTCGGCTTGTTTCTGGAAAGTACCAGATGGCACATCAGTTGCCCTTGCATTGCACCGCCGTTTTCTTCATTCCATTCAGGTGCTGCGCTAAATTTTTTTTCCAGTTCTGCATAGGCAGCTTTGGTCTGGTTTTCCTGGATTTTCCTTCCACATTGCGTAGGCGTGACTTCCAGGGTCCAGACATCTCGTTTGAGGTGGGAGTCAGGACGTCTAACCCACGCTGCGCGATCAATGTAGTTTTCGCAAACTGCTTGATCCTCCGGATGATAGGTGAATTGAGTTTGCGCAGCCTCGGAGGGAAGCGTGAGAGCGATGACTGGGACGTAAGCGCCGTTGGTGTTGAACCAGTCGATTTGATCAGCCTGGGCATCCGCCAGGCCATCTGCAGTGTAAAAAAACGACTGAATCGGTAAGGGTTGATTCTGTTCCCATGTCGCCAGCCGCAATTCATTTTGGGTACTAGAAGGCTGCGTCTCAGAAAGCCCGGTGGCGCGGATCATTTCGAAAAAAGACGCGGCCCCTTTTGTGTTGAGATTGTCGTGAACATCAAAAGCGCATTGCCTTGATCGGTTTTGGTTTGCGACGACAAATGCGTCTCGCCAGGATTCTGCGTTGATTATTCCCTGCGTTTGGCAGTAATCCTCTATTTCGTTAGTGAGCAGGCTGTCTCCGCAGCCCTGATTAATACGTTGGTTAGTTATGGCATCTATGGGGAAAGCACAAAGTACTTCAGGTTGGATAGCGTTTTTCGATGCGTAGTTGTAGGGGAATAACGTGAAGCCGTTATTGTGCCCATACGCCAGCTTTGAAAATGAGGCGTCGGCTCTTAGGTATGAAAATGATACGCCTCCGTTGGAGACGCTCCGGGGGCTAGGGTTCCACGAGTGATAGGTGGAGGCCGGTACGGTAGCCCTTAACATAATGCCTGAGCACATGAAGGCCGGGGCCGAGGTGCTTTGGCAATAGGGTCGGGTATCATTATAGTAGTGGGTCATCAATGCGGCGGTTTCGCTTCCGGAATCGGCTATAGAGAGAGGCGATATAAAAACCAAACCTAAACAGGCAGTGAGCGTTGCTGATAAAGTGGTGGTGTTCATCTTTATTTCCTGCGTGAAACTCCTGAATACATAAATGAAAGGGCAGTTACATAATAGGTTCGTCGAGTTTAATATCCGCCCAGTCATGTCCTGCTCCTCTTGGAAGGCAAGCCTTTATGGGAGGGACTGTTAGAGGGTAAGGGGCGCCGCAGAAAAATAAACCTGTCATAAGTGACAGTGGGGGATAAACGGTCGCGGCGTATATCGACACTTAATGTTCTGAGTGGCGATTTAAATTAAAATCTTTATCGCCGTTTTTTTTACTTCTGTTTAAAATTTGCCCTGTGGTGCCGAAAATTCAGGCTTTGGCACAAACTAACAAAGGCTGCAGAAATACGCCTGCTGTCTGGTGGCTTGCAGCCGTCGGCCGCTTTTATCAATCAACGCAGAAGTGACTGAATTGACGGACGAGCATGTAGTGTAGAACCGACCGGCACTCCGCTTTTGCCGGGGAAGGCCGTTCATTCGCGGCGGTCGTGTCGTCAGAGCCCATGCCCTTCCGGTTAAAACCGGTCCTACAGATCTGCGAGCAGTAGCAGTCTGCTCGTCGCTAAATCACCTTCAGAATGAACATCATCCTGTCACACAGGTCCGTTACTACGGGTGTAGGAACGAGCTTGAGCGCCCGTCAGGCAAAAACGGGCAAAAATGCGACATTTTTTGTTGATCTCAAACCTCTCAGGTCCTAAAGTTCGCGCCGAACGTCCATGCTGGAAACGATCCATCCGGCTCAAGTACTGACGACGAGACAGCAAGGCCATAGGGAATGTGCTCAACGCATCCTATGGTCTTTTTGCTTTCGGCGACCGGCCTTGGGAAGTAGGCGAACCAAAGTGGGGATACGGAGGGCGTTCGTGGGACGTGTGATGAGTTACACGGCCTTGCACCCATTGATTAATGCAGTTTGCCATCAGGAGTTTCCGCATGCCGATTCAGGTCGAAGACTATTTCCAGCGCGACACCTTCAACAAAATGAAGGCGTTTGCCGACACGCAAGAAACCCCATTCGTGGTCATCGATACGGCGATGATCAGCAAGGCTTACGATGACCTGCGTGCAGGCTTCGACTTCGCCAAGATCTACTACGCGGTCAAAGCCAACCCGGCGGTCGAAATCATCGACCTGCTCAAGGAAAAAGGCTCCAGCTTCGACATCGCTTCTATCTATGAGCTGGACAAGGTCATGGAACGCGGTGTCAGCGCCGACCGCATCAGCTACGGCAACACCATCAAGAAATCCAAGGACATCCGCTACTTCTACGATAAAGGCGTGCGCCTGTTTTCCACCGACTCAGAAGCCGACCTGCGTAACATCGCCAAGGCCGCACCGGGTTCGAAAGTTTATGTGCGCATCCTCACCGAAGGCTCGACCACGGCGGACTGGCCTTTGTCGCGTAAATTCGGCTGCCAGACCGACATGGCCATGGACCTGCTGATCCTCGCCCGGGACCTGGGCCTGGTGCCTTACGGCATCTCGTTCCACGTCGGTTCGCAACAGCGTGACATCAGCGTCTGGGACGCCGCGATTGCCAAGGTCAAAGTGATCTTCGAGCGCCTGAAAGAAGAAGACGGCATCGTACTCAAGCTGATCAACATGGGCGGTGGCTTCCCGGCCAACTACATCACCCGCACCAACAGCCTGGAAACTTACGCTGAAGAAATCATCCGCTTCCTGAAGGAAGACTTTGGTGATGACCTGCCGGAAATCATCCTGGAGCCGGGCCGTTCGCTGATCGCCAACGCTGGCATCCTGGTCAGCGAAGTGGTGTTGGTTGCCCGTAAATCCCGTACCGCCGTGGAGCGTTGGGTGTACACGGATGTGGGCAAGTTTTCCGGCCTGATCGAAACCATGGACGAGGCTATCAAGTTCCCGATCTGGACCGAGAAAAAAGGCGAGATGGAAGAAGTGGTCATCGCCGGGCCGACCTGTGACAGCGCCGACATCATGTACGAGAACTACAAGTACGGCCTGCCGCTGAACCTGGCCATCGGTGACCGCCTGTACTGGCTGTCCACCGGCGCGTACACCACCAGCTACAGCGCTGTTGAATTCAACGGCTTCCCGCCGCTGAAATCGTTTTACGTTTAAGCGTCACGGCTGAATAAAAAACCCGCGAGTGATCGCGGGTTTTTTATGTGTGGAACATTGGCTTGGCTTGGGTGTTAGCGGGATTTGTTGAGAATGTCTTGCAAATAACGCGACAGCGCCTCGCCTTGCACGGTGTAGCTTCTGGCGCGTTCAAGTGGGTCGCCTTGGGCCATCTGGTTATGAATGCTCTGAAACGAAGTCAGCGTAGTCGAGACTTTCTCGACTTCTACCTGGTAACCGGTTTTATGGGGGGCGAGGGCCTGGAAATTATCCAGCTGTGACTGTTGGCGGGCCAGCGTCTCAATCTGGGTTTTAGAGTGGGCAATACGTTGGTAATGGTCGTCGATCCGGCTTTGTAATACTTTTCTGGCTTCGACCAGATTAGAGTAAGTCACCGACTCGCTGGCAATTCGCAGGATGTTGGTCACGCCTGTAACAGCGGCTTGCATAAGTGATCGGGTAGGGTTTTTAGGGTCCAGGCGAGCGATGCCTCGAACCAGCGGCAACCACTCATCCCAGAGGGTCTTGTCTTCCGTGACGCGCATGGCTTTATTCATGGCCTCTTTGTCCGCGTTCATAGCTGCGACGGCGGCTTCCAGAGCCTGGCATGCAGTGTGTTGTATCTGGCGCTGTTGTTCATTGGTTTCGATGTAGCCACTGACATCGCTCAGCGCCGAGTTTTTGAGCAGGTCCAGTTGAATGCCGAACTCAGTTACTTTATTGGCCAGGCAGTCCAGGCTGTCGGCAACGATCTCGGTTATTTCGGCGATATACAAGTCCCTGCCATCAGGATTGGAACTCACCTCGGCCATCAATCTTTTGATGTCGTCCAGACTAAGCTCTACGGGGACGGTTACCAATAGATCGCGTAAGCCGTTATCGACGCGCCTTTGCTGCTGTTTTAAGGTGTTGACTTGTTCCTGTAACGGCTGAAGGTACAGCTTGTCCAGCTTTGAATACAGCTTGTCCAGATTGACTTTGCCTGATGTAAGGCTGGCGGTATCCGGCGCAATAGGGGTAAACGAGGTCGTGATCGGGTGAATGTTCATGATTTTATTTCGCGCTATAAAGAGATTAAGTTGAGAATCAGGGGGTACGTGTAAAAATCAGTCAGCCGTGCGGCCGATAATTTTACCGGCTTCTTCGCTTATTTTGGTCCAGTGTCCCATTAGGGCAATCAGGCGTTTTTCAAATATAAAAAGGGTGGTCGCATTCGTGTTTTTTTTCATCTGTGTCATGGAAGCGATGATGTAGCTATTGATCAATAGCCAGATGTCTTCGATATTCTTTGCGCCACTGATGGCCTCCATGGATAGCACTTCAAGCAGCTGCAATTTGGTCTGAAAGTCGATAAGCGAACCTATGACGTGGTCGAGCCTTTTAACCTCATGGTCCAGTTGTTTTTTCTTGTCTATGGCGGTGTCCCGATCTTTCCGGGTTTTCGCTGCTTCCGGGCCGTAAATACTCATGCTGATCGCCAGGCCTGCCGGGCCCCACCAGGCGCCAACCCATTTGTATCTACTATAGGCTTTATAGGACCCACTCAGTTCGTCAATCTCCTTATTGAGGCGTTGGAGTTGCTCGATCTTTTCGGCGAGTTCCCCGCCAAGGTTGTGGTTGGCCAGGGCCTGGAGGGCGCTGGAAACCTTATCTTTCAACTCGGTAATGCCCACCAGGAAGTATTCGGTGCGTTGCTTGACGTCGGTCGCTTTCCGTTTGTAGTCTTTAACAATATCAAGGAGTTCTTCCGACAATGCGAGCAGGCCCGGAATACTTTTATGATCGTTATCGATGAGTTTTATGTCCGGAAGTTGTGCAGCTTCGACATCACCCAGCTGAGTGCTGTAATCCTGATAGCCACCGAGTTTTTTTATAATGTTAATCACCTCTTTGCCAGTGGTTTCCAGGTTGACGGAGAATACGATCAGGTCAGCCGCTACATTTTTCATCCGGGTTTCAATGTCGCTCCAGAAATCGGCAAGACCTTGCGCCTCTTTATGCAATGCCTGCACATCGACGGGTTCAAGGCCGGGTATTCCACTGCTGTCGTAGCCCAGATACTGTTTTACCTGATTCAGGTCAATGGGCAGTGCGGCAGCATAGTGAGTGAATTCCTTGACCTTTCCGATATCTTGCTGGGCAATAAAAAAACCGCTGGAGCGAGTGGTTTTGGCTTGGAGCCCCGATGAGACCTCAACGTAGGTTTGTATGGCTTCGGCGACGTCGATTTTAAGGACATTCTCGATAGGCTGTTCGAGCCCGTCTTCCAGTGAGATAGCCTGCTCGTTATAGTCTTTCAAGTTCAGCATTTATACAGTCCTTTATTGGGGTGGCCAACTGTCACGGCGTTCAGGTAGTTGGCGATTTGTTGAAAACTCCATGAAAAAATAACACGCCGGTCGAGGCAGTGTTAGCGAACAAAGGTGACGTGTTTTGTAGGAAAGTTACTCACTTGTCGGAGTTTTAGCAGCGTTGAATTTTCGTGGTCCCCGTTTAAGAGTAAGTTGTAGGTAAGATGATAGTGCTCTTCATCAACGGGTGATAAGTAAGCTGCGGTTGTTTCTGAAATATAATCATTGACGCCCGGGCTCGGCCAGAGCAGGCCCGCTCGGCGACGCTTTCTATTCAAGGATAATAAGATGCTGCCCCACGATGAACTCACGGTTGAAAGACTCAACGAAATAAGTATGCACTATATAAATACCCGCACCCTCCACGACACTTCAGCAGGTCGAGCACCGGGTCTTATCGTGACGGATACGGATGTCAGGGCCATCAAACGCTATGTCGCGTCTGCGTTGGAGTTGCCTTGCGAACTCGATCAGGTGAAGAAATTCCTCGGTTATGAAGTTGCCGGCGTCGCGGGCCTGGAACCGACGGAAATGCAGAACCTGCACCAGTCAGTTAAACGCCACGCTTACGGCTGGCCCGAAATCGAGAGGGGTATGAAGACGGTTGGCTCGAACCTGGTGGTGTTTTCCGACGCGTTGGGGAACAGCGGGCAGACGCTCATTACCTTTATCGAAGGTCTGGAGGGTTTCCAGAGCGCGATAGGCGTGGTCGGTGATGTCGATGCGGTGGATATGGCGAGTTATCCGCGCATGGCATTGACCTCACGGGATAAAAGCCGCACGCCGACGCTGCTTGCGCTGGTGGAAGACATGCGCATTGTCATTCGCGAATGCAGCCGCACCACAACCCAGGTCAGCTCCGGAATAACCTCGTTCAAGACTGAATTGAAAACCCGCATCGCGCCTGCTGTTGGCTTGACGCTGACCCTGATGCAGCGTCATCGCAAGGACAGGGCTCTTGTCGAATTGAATCAGGAGCTGGACGAACTCAATCGCCAGATCCAGCAGCAAGCCGACAGTTTCGAGGATTTCCTTGAGCGGCAGTGGAGCCTGCTGTTGTTTGCCGGGAGTTTGTTCGTTCCGGGCGTCGAAGCTTCGCCGCAAGTGCAACTGGAAGCGCTACTGGCGCGCAAGCGCGAGGTGCAGAAAGAGATTCGCTATAGCCATGCACTGATAGCTGCGTTACTCAGCCTGCAAACCGATGTTCAGGATCTTGGTGTGCGCATGAGCGCTGCCGCTTCGGGGGCCTCCAATCTGGAAAGCCTCTGGATACAGATCCTGGCCTATATCGACGGTTCTGCCCGGCGCCTCAGCCATATGGACGACGCTGTTTATCTGGTGGTTTTCGTCGCCCGGATTAAGGCGATGATCCAGTGTTGGGCCGAGATCAGGAAACACAGCCAGGATTTGCTGACAGCCTTTAACCATGCGGTCGCGGAGGTGGAGCAATGATGCTCGCCAATGGCGTTGTGCCGGAAAAATTACCTGATGCGTGTCCGTTGCCGGATATCGAAGTGCTTGAGAAAACCCGGCGTGACATGATCCGGCTCGCCAGCACTCGGGGTGAACTGTACTGGCCGTCCTTGAAACAGCAGTTACAGGCGATACTGGAAAAGGTGGACGCCGTGGACACGGCTGTCATGACGTTGATCATCAAAGTCGACACAAGCCTGAGTACCCTCGACATGACTTCTTATAGGCAAGCCATTCTCTCGCTGGCCAAGCCCCAAAGGACTACCGAGCAAAGTGCGGCTGTCCTGCAGTATCAGGAAGAAATGTCCAATCTGTTGCTGGACGCAGTTGCTTTGGTCAGGACCCACCTCCACGCGCTGGATACGAGTCTCATGTCCCTCGAAACATCGTCCATCGATGATGCCCTCGCGCCGATAGCTGAGTTGCAGACCCGACTTGAAACGGCTACGGGCGCAGAAGCGCAGCGAGTCCGGGATTGCCTCGACGAGTTTCGCGGGGTTCTGGAAGTGCACACCTCCCGAGCGGGATACGTGCACGAAGTCAGCAAAATCGTTTTTGCCGTGAGTTACTTTTTCGACCATGTGCTGGAGGGCAGCCCGAACGTCATTCAGCGTGCCGAAGACTTCCTGCGCCATTCGGACGTCCTGGTTGCCTATCTTCGTAATTTGCGCAAGCGCTGGATAAGCTAACGCTGACGGGTTGATACCTGAATTTCCATTGATCGCAGTTGTGCGCTGTCACTTTCGTCCCCCAGTTCTGCCGCCCGCCGATGGTAATCCAAGGCCAGTGCCTTGATTGGCGGGTGAGCCGAGGACAGCAGCAGGGTACGACTGACCCGCAGAAAATTCAGATTGCCGTTTTTCAGGGCCAGCTGCAGCCAGACAAGCGCTTCATCAGTCATGCCGTGATCAGCCAGGACGGCGGCATGACTGAACTGCCCGCGAAAATCCCCGCCTTCGGCCGAACGGCGATACCAGTCATAAGCGGCGGGCAGGTCTTGTTGGCAGAACACGCCATCTTCCAGATAACGCCCCAGCAGGTTCATGGATTTGGCATGGCCCAGTTGCGCGGCGCGGCGATAGCACTGCAAGGCGCGCTTCTGGTCCTGCGCAACGCCGCGCCCGGTGGCCAGCAGGTTGCCCAGATTGTAGAGGCTCCAGTCCAGACCGGCTTTGGCGGCCTGTTCATAGTGGGCGGCGGCTCTGGCGGGATCGGCGCTGCAACCCCAGCCGTGTTCAAAACAACGGCCCATCATGTTGCGCGCCATCAAGTGACCCTTGCGGGCGGCGATGTCGAACCAGGTCAGCGCCAGTTTCGGGTCCCGTTCGATGCCTCTGCCGTCCAGCAGAATCTGCCCCAGCAACGCTTGCGCTTCGACGAGGTTGTCGGCGGCCGCGCCAATGATCGCCTGAGCCGCTTTGGCCGGATGTTCGGCCAGCATGGCGCGCAATTGATCGCCGTCGAGTACTTCCTTGCGTTGCAGATTCCAGGTCACGAATCAGACCTCGACCCAGCGGCGCAGCAGGTTGTGGTAAGTGCCGGTCAACTGGATCAGGGAGGGATGGTCAGGTACGTCCTGAGTCAGCTTTTGAATGGCGTTGTCCATCTCGAACAGCAGGGTGCGCTGGCTGTCTTCACGCACCAGGCTTTGGGTCCAGAAAAATGAAGCGTAACGGGCGCCCCGAGTCACCGCGTTGACCTTGTGCAGACTGGTGCCGGGGTACAGCACCATGTCGCCTGCCGGGAGCTTGACCCGCTGGACGCCGTAGGTGTCCTGGATTTCCAGTTCGCCGCCGTCGTATTCGTCCGGGTCACTGAAGAACACTGTGCTGGACAAGTCCGTGCGCACGCGCTCAATGCTGCCCCTGGACTGCCGCACGGCATTGTCGATATGAAAATCAAAACTGCCCCCGGCGGTGTAGCAATTGAACAGCGGCGGGAACACCTTGTGAGGCAGCGCCGCGGACATGAACAGTGGATTGACCCACAAGCGTTCCAGCATGGCCGTGGCGATTTCCAGGGCCAGCGGGTGGCCTTCGGGCAGTTGCAGGTTGTGCTTGGCCTTGGCCGATTGGTAGCCCGCGGTGATCTTGCCGTCGGCCCAGTCTGCGGTTTGCAGGGCCTGACGGATGCGCGCCACCTCGTCACGGTCGAACAAGCCGGGGATGTGTAGAAGCATGGCGCAGCACCGTGTGGAGAAAAGGTGGCGAATGGTAGTGATTCTTATTGCCTGTGTAAAACCCTCAACGGCGACCTATGTCAACGAAGATGAAAATTTTGTAAATTAAAAATGTAAAGAATGTAAATTCTTCTCGAATGGCAATGTATCTCAATTGCTACAAAATCCTGTTTACCCTATATTCCGCGGCCTTAACACCTTGGGGAAGGATTCAACATGTCGCGTCAATCACTACAATCCGGTGCTGTTCAGCCACGTTCGCTCGCTTCGGCAGTGGGCGTTGCTATTGCTGCCATGTCAGCCGGCCACTTGGCTCACGCCGCTGAAAGCAGCGATGAGAACGCCATTTCGCTGGGCGCAACCAGCATCACTGGCGAGCAGGACGCGAGCTACAAGACTGAAGAATCGGCCTCCAAAAAGTACACCGCGCCACTGCGCGAGACGCCCAAGAGCGTCACGGTCATCCCGCAACAGGTGATTCGCGACACCGCCGCCACCAGCCTGGCTGACGCCTTGCGCACCACACCCGGTATTACGTTTGGCGCAGGCGAGGGCGGTAACCCGGCGGCAGACCGGCCGATCATTCGCGGTTTCAGCGCCGAGAGTGACGTCTTTGTCGACGGCATGCGTGACGTGGCGGCGCAAAGCCGGGAAATCTTCAACGTTGAATCGGTGGAAATCAGCAAGGGACCGGGTTCGGCGTTCACGGGTGCAGGTTCTACCGGCGGCAGCCTGAACCTGATCACCAAGGGCGCGCATCTGGGCAATGCCTATAACGGCGGCTACACCTTTGGCTCCGACCAGACCCAGCGCTACACCGCTGACCTCAACCAGCAGCTTACCGACACATCGGCGTTCCGCCTGAATCTGGTGAAACACGACGCGAACGTGGCCGGTCGCGATAACGTCGACGTGAGCCGCTGGGGCGTGGCGCCATCCTTCGCCTTCGGCCTGGGGACGGACACCCGCGTCAAACTCGATTACTACCATCTGGAAACGGACGACATGCCGGACTACGGCATTCCGTTGACCTCGACTGCGGGTCGCAGCAAATACATTGTCGACAAGCCTGCCAACGTCAACGAAAGCAATTTCTATGGCTTGACCGACCGTGACTATCGCAAGAGCAAAAACGACAGCGGCACGTTCCGGATCGAACACGACCTGAACGACAACCTGACCCTGTCCAACAGTTTCCGTATGTCCCGTTCGACGCTGGACTACATCGTGACCAACCCGGACGACAGCCGTGGCAACGTCGCCAACGGCACCGTTTCGCGCTCGGCCAAAAGCCGCAACTCGACTTCCAGCGGCTTCGTTAACCAGACCGACCTGAGTGCAAAGTTTGACACCGGCTTCATCAGTCACAGCCTCGTGACCGGCATCGAGTTCAGTTATCAGGACACGCACAACCGCAATTACAACGTGCTGAACGCGTCGGGCGGCGCCATCCCCAGCGCTTGCTCGGCGGCATTGATCCGCTCCGGTGATTGCACCAGCCTGTACGACCCGACGCCGAAAGACGCGTGGAACGGCACCATCACCGACAGTCAGGCCTACACCGATACCGACACCAAGACCAGCGCTGCGTACGTGTTCGACACCCTGAAGTTCAATGATCAGTGGTCCCTGAACCTGGGCCTGCGCTACGACGACTATGAGGTCAAGTCCAGCGGCTACGCCACCGCAGGCCGCAACACTACGGCGGGCAGTTTCAAGCGCGAAAACACCAGCCAGTTGTGGAATTACCAGGTGGGTCTGGTCTTCAAGCCGCTGCCTAACGGCACGGTGTATGCGGCATGGTCGACCTCCAGCAACCCGTCCGGTGAAACCAGCGGCAACGGTGGCCTGGACATCGCGGCCAACAACGCCAACCTCGATCCGGAAAAGAACCGCAATTACGAGCTGGGCACCAAGTGGGACTTCTTTGGCGATGACCTGTCGCTGACCGCCGCGCTGTTCCGCACGGAGAAAACCAACGCACGCATGACCGATCCTGATAACGCCACGTTCCAGGTGCTGGACGGGGAGGCTCGCGTGAATGGTCTTGAGCTCACCTACTCCGGCAAGATCACCAGCAAGTGGAAGGTCTACGGCGGCTACACCTACATGGAAAGCGAGCTGGTCAAGACTTCGGCGTCCACCAACGACGGCAATCACATGCCGAACACGCCGCGTAACAGCTTCAACCTCTGGTCGACCTACGAACTGGTTCCCAAGCTGACCATCGGTGGAGGCGCAACCTTTGTGGATTCGCGTTTCGGTAACGAAGCCAACTCGGTCGAAGTGCCCTCATACTGGCGTTACGACGCCATGGCGAGTTACGCTTTGACCAAGAATGTCGACCTGCAACTGAACCTGCAAAACCTGACGGACAAGCGTTACTACGATCAGGTGTTCACCACCCACTACGCGCACATGGCCGCTGGCCGTACCGCATTGATGAGCGCCAACTTCCACTTTTAAACAACGTGAAGACCAAGCCCTGCTGGCCGTTCTGGTGAGCGGGGCTTTTGGCTGTGTGGGAACACCTGGGAGAGATTCCCTGAATCTGTTGGAGCGAGCGGGCGGCGTTCCGACGAAGTCCCTAATCACACAGCAAATGAGAATGTTTTCCGTCTGGCGCATACTGCGCGGCGCAGCGGATGAATGAGCACGAGGTGGCAAGGGTGTTGAAGAAGGTCCTGTTTCAAGTCCACTGGTTCTTCGGAATCACGGCCGGTCTGGTGTTGGCCCTGATGGGTATCACCGGGGCGATTTACTCCTTCGAGGATGAAATCCTCGAGTGGACCAATCCCGATGCCTTGTACGTCGAACCGCGTGGCGAGCAGTTGCCGCCCGTTGAACTGGTGCGCAAGCTTGAGTCCGCCACCGGGCTCGTCGTGGCAATCCTGCGGGTTGAAACCGTGGGCAACAAAGCCGCGCAAGTGTATTTCACCCCCGCACCGGGTGAGCGGCGCGGGCCGATGCGCAATTTCGATCCGTACACTGGCGACCTGAAGCCCGACGCCACGGGCGCGGCGTTCTTCGATTTCGTCCTCAAGCTGCATCGCTATCTGGCGCTGGGTGAGTACGGCAAACAAGTCACGGCCGCCTGTACGCTGATTCTGGTGTTCTTCTGTTTATCCGGCCTTTACCTGCGCTGGCCGCGCAAGCCGCTGAACTGGCGAGTCTGGCTGACGCTGGACTGGGCGAAGAAAGGCCGCAGTTTCAACTGGGACCTGCACTCAGTGTTCGGCACCTGGTGCCTGCTCTTCTATCTATTATTCGCGATCACCGGGCTGACCTGGTCGTATGACTGGGTCAAAAACGGCATGGACCGCTTGCTGGGTGACGCGCCGGCGGGTGAACAGCGCAAAGGGGGTGGCGGACGTCCCGGTAAAGGCGCGCCGCAAGGCCCGTTGCCGACTGTCGACTATGTGGCGGTGTGGAACAGCATCAAGACCGCTGCCGGTCCCGATCTGGCCGGCTACAACATTCGTCTGCCGAATGTTGCAGGTCAGCAAGCGACCATTTTTTATCTGCTCAAAGACTCGCCGCACCCCCGCGCCTTGAACGCGATCACCCTCGATCCGGCCACCGGGAAGGTCAGCGAAGTTTCCCGCTACGCCGAAAAAAGCCTGGGCGCGCAATTGCTGATCAGCAATTACGCATTGCACGTGGGCAGTTACTTCGGTCTTGTGGGGCGCATCATCATGACCGTCGCAGCGCTGATGATGCCGTTGTTCTTTATTACCGGGTGGCTGCTGTACCTGGATCGCCGCCGTAAAAAACGCGAAGTGCGTAATGCGCGTGGGGGTGTGTCGGCCAGCCAGACGACGAGCGACACACCTGCCTGGCTGATCGGGTTTGCCAGTCAGAGTGGTTTTGCCGAGCAACTGGCCTGGCAAACCGCCGGACAGATGCAGGCGGCCGGCGTGCCGGTGAACGTGCAACGGCTGGCGGATCTGACCGAGCAGGATTTGAGCCTGAGCCGCAACGCGCTGTTCGTGGTCAGCACCTTTGGTGACGGCGAAGCCCCCGACAGCGCCCGAGGGTTCGAGCGCAAGCTGTTGGGCGCTCCAATGGCGCTGGGGAACCTCAATTACGCCATCCTCGGCCTGGGGGATCGGCAATATCAGCATTTCTGCGGGTTCGCCCGACGCTTGCATGACTGGCTTGCCGAGCGCGGCGGCAACACGCTGTTCGAGTCTGTCGAAGTGGACAGCGCCGACCCCGCCGCCCTGCAACAATGGCAGCAACAGTTGGGGCGTTTGACCGGCAGCACGCCGTCGACGCGGTGGCAGGCCCCGAGTTATGACAACTGGACGCTCTGCCAGCGCGAGCACCTGAACCCTGGCAGCAGCGGATCGAAAGTGTTTCTGCTGGGCCTGACCCCGCCGCCTTCGATGACCTGGGAAGCGGGCGATCTGGTGGAAGTGCTGCCGCGCAACAGCCTGGCCGGCATTCGGCATTTTCTCGATGGGTTGGGCATCGCGGGTGACACATCGGTCAAGGTGGGCGGCCTGGATGAGTCCATTGAGGTGGCGCTGGCCAGCCGTCAACTGCCGCAACACCGGGCGCATCTGGTCGGGCTGCATGCGCAGGCCATGATCGATGCCTTGGTGCCGCTGGCCATGCGTGAATACTCCATTGCCTCGATTGCCCAGGACGGCGTGCTGGAGCTGATCGTGCGCCAGGAACTGCATCCCGATGGCAGTCTTGGCCTGGGTTCCGGCTGGCTGACCGAACATGTGGCGTTGGGTGAGGCGGTCAGCCTTCGGGTGCGGCGTAACAGCAGCTTCCATCTGCCAGGCGATTTGCGTCCGGTCATCCTGCTGGGTAACGGCACGGGGCTGGCGGGGCTGCGCAGCTTGCTCAAGGCCCGTATTGCTCAAGGTCAGACGCGTAACTGGCTGCTGTTTGGCGAGCGTAATGCGGCGTATGACTTCCATTGCGGCGCGCAATTGCAGGCGTGGCTGGCGTCCGGTGATCTGGCCCGTCTGGACCTGGCGTTCTCCAGGGATCAGGCCGAGAAAGTCTATGTGCAGGACCGCTTGCGTGAAGCGGCGGATGAGCTGCGCAACTGGCTTTCCCAGGGGGCGGCCCTCTATATCTGTGGCAGCCTCGAAGGCATGGCGGCAGGCGTCGACGCGGCATTGATCGAGATCCTCGGCGCGCAAGCGGTAGGAGAGCTGATCGAGCAGGGTCGGTACAAAAGGGATGTTTATTGAGTCGACGAGGGCGTGAGGTTCTGAAGGCGGCCTCACTTCCAGGGGGCCTCTCTGATCAACGGCCGCGTGGGCAAGCGTGCAGGTCGGGCGTTGATCAGCTTTCTATATAAGCAATGACCACGGTCTTGATCACGAACGCCATGACCCCCAGACCCAGCACGGAGAACAGGATGACGGTGCCGAATCTGCCGGCCTTGGATTTCTTGGCCAGGTCCCAGACGATGAAGCCCATAAACCCGATCAGGATGGTGACCAGGATGGTCATCATCCACTCTTCGAAAACTGCAGGATCCATCGGTTAACTCCAGCACAACAACAGTGGGGCGGCGATTATACGGGAGCAGGGCAGTCCGGCCTATGCGGCCCAATGGCGCGCCGCTCAGTTACGCAGATGAGTGAGCGGCAGTTCGGTACTGGCCAATACCTGATTGAGTACGAAACTCGACCTGACGCTGGTCACGCCTTCAATGCGAGTGAGGTGGCCAAGCAGCAGTTTCTGGTAGTGATCCATGTCGGGCACCACAACCTTGAGCTGGTAGTCGGCATCCATGCCCGTGACCAGGCTGCACTCAAGCACTTGCGGCAGATTACGAATGTGCATTTCGAAGTTCTCGAACCGCTCGGGCGTATGCCGGTCCATGCCGATCAACACGTAGGCCGTCAGGTTCAGACCCAGTTTTTTGCGATCCAGCAGGGCGACTTGCCGGACGATGTAGCCATCATCTTCTAGCTGCTTGACCCGGCGTGAGCAAGGCGAGGGCGACAGGCCGATGCGTTCAGCCAGTTCCTGGTTGGATATGCGCGCATCACGTTGCAATTCAGCCAAAATACTCAGGTCGTACCTGTCAAGTTTGCTCACTAAGATCACCTTTACCGGTTAAATTGCGCTGAATTATTGATCTCAAGTAAAAAATTGCGCAAGTCATGTTTTATCAAGCAACTTTAGCAATCCTCTGCCGGTGCCTCGGGCCTATTCTTTTAACCAGAATCACTGCCCGGACATAGCGTCCAGCGCGGCTCGCCCAATCAGGCCGGCCGCGGCCTCCAGCCCGACAGGGTTGATCAGGCCCCCGGGCTGCATACTGTCCAGAAGACGGGATGAGGTGAGCCAGCGCCACAAGTGCTGAGCCAGGACGAATCTTCCAAGGGGGACCGCGAGGTCCCCTTTTTCTTGTGTGCAGATTATGTCCGACAGTGATGGCGTACTGATAGAGTGCGCCGAACGACGCGCCCATCTCGCAGTCTTATCTACGTATATCCGGGTCCCAGTGAGGAAAAAATGAAATCAGGCATCTGGCGTGTAGCAGGTGTAAGCCTGTTGTGCTTGGTCATCAGCGCTCAAACATTGGCTGAAGATCAGGGCCCCGGTTCTCGAGACCAGAATGACGGTGGCGAGCAGCAGCGCCCGCCGCAGCGTCCACAGCAGCAGATCCAGCAGCAACAGAATCAGCAGCGCCAGGTTGAGCGTCAGCAACAGCAGCAGATTCAACAGCAGCAGGGGCAGCAGCGTCAGGTAGAGCGCCAGCAACAGCAGCAGATTCAACAGCAGCAGGTTCAGCAACGGCAGCAGGAACAACAGAACCAGCGCCTGATGAACCAGCAACAGCAAAACCAGCAGCGCCAGATTCAGGAACAGCAGAATCAGCAGCGTCAGGTTGAGCGTCAGCAATTGCAGCAGCGCCAGGACAATCTGCCGATCCAGCGCGGTCCCGACGAGTCGCGCCAGACTCAACAACCGCGCCAGGGCTATTACCAGGACAACGGCAATAACCGCAATCCTCAAGCCGGTGGCTATTACCGGCCGAATGATCGTTGGGAAGGCCGCCCTGATGGGCATGGCAACGGTTGGGGCCCCGGTCCGCGATATAAACCGGGTTACGTGATCGACCGCGTTCCCCCGGGTTACTCGCGTGTGCCGTATCGCGGTCAGGATTTTTTCTACTCGGAAGGCTATTGGTATCGTCCGGACGGCCCGCGCTATGTCGTGGTAACCCCACCCTACGGGGCTCGCGTGCGCAGTCTGCCTCCCTATTCCCAGGAAGTGGTGGTGGGCAGCACACTGTTTTTCCTGGCAGCCGGGACCTACTACCTGTACCAGAACGACACGCAAGACTACGTCGTGACCATGCCGCCGCAGCCTGTGCAGTCAGGTTATGCACAGCCCATCGGGCAAGGCAGTCCTTACGATCCGGTTGCCTATCCGGCCAATGGCCAGAGCCCGGAGCAGATCGAACAGGACCGCTACGACTGCTATCGCTGGTCAGTGGATCAAAGCAGTTTTGATCCGGCCAACCCCGGCTATCAACCTGCCCCGGCGATGATTCAGGTGTATCGCCGCTCCATGGTCGCGTGCCTGATGGGCAGGGGCTACGTCATCAACTGATGTTCAAGGTTCAACCGTCGCTGGCTGCACGACTTCCTGAGGGTCGGCGTGCACCAGCACCTCGGCTTTCGGGTAGTGGCTGTGGATCGCATCGGCGGCCAGATCGGAAAGGGTATGCGCTGCTGACAGACTCAGCTCCCCCGGCAACTCCAGATGCAACTGCACGAACCAGTGGCTGCCGGAAATGCGCGTGCGCAGGTCGTGCGCGCCCAGTACACCGGGTACGCCACAGGCCAGCTCAAGCATGTGGGCGCTGACGTCCGGCGGCAATTCCTGGTCCATCAAGACCGCCACGGTTTCCCGGGCAATCTGGAACGCGCTCCAGAGGATATACGCCGCAATTCCCAGACCGAAATACGCATCCAGTTGCGCCCAGCCAAACCATGCCAGCACCAGCGCGGCGAGGATGCTCGTGTTGAGCAACAAATCCGAGCGATAGTGCAGCGAGTCGGCGCGAATCGCGGCCGAGCCGGTTTCCTTGACGACTTTGTGTTGCAGCATCAACAGCCCGACGGTCAGTGCCAGTGACAGCAACATCACGGCAATGCCCAGGCCGGGCGCCCCCAATTCTTGTGGATGTTGAATGCGTTCAACGGCCTGAACAGCGATCAGGCATGCACTGACTGCGATGAACAACGCCTGGGCCACGCCTGACAGCGCTTCAGCTTTGCCGTGGCCATAACGGTGATCGTCATCGGCCGGACGCAAGGCATAGTGCACGGCCAGCAGGTTCAAAAACGAGGCGGCCCCGTCGAGCAATGAGTCGGTCAGCCCCGCCAGCAGACTGACCGAGCCACTGAACCACCAGGCGATCGCTTTGGTGACGATAAGTATCGCGGCCACGGCCAGCGAAGCGCGGGTGGCAAGTCGCATCAGACGGGCATGTTCGGCGCTGGTGCTCATGGTTTTTCCTTCGCTCAACTTCAGGCCGACGGCACCAGACCGAGGGCTGCCAACTGCTGCACGCTGCCGCGATGCTGGATCAGGCGGGGGTCGTTCAGTGGCAGGGTGCGACCCAGCTCGGTTTCCAGAATGGCTTGCAGCTTGAGGTTGTCGACACTGCCGTCAGCGTTGATGGCCGGTTTCAGTTTTTGCGGATCGATCTGCGCCTGTTCGCCTGGGGCGTAGTAAATGGCACCCGTGGCGAAATCCACGGCAAAGGCGATCAAGCCTGGAATGAGGTAGAACAGCAGGCCAACGCCGTCGAGTACGGCGATGGCCGGATCGATCTTGCCATCAATCTGACCACGACGATCAGGGTAAAAAATGCTGCCGCACGCGGTGATTTGGGTGAGCAGGGTCGCGACCAGAACACCGCCGATAAAACGGGAAGGAATGCGCATAACGATCTCCAAGAAGTGAGGGGGCAACTATACAAGGCAAAGACCGCAGAGCGATGACTATTGCTTCATCGCGCAGCCATTTCAGGCGCGTGCTTGTCGGCAAAAAACGGTAGGGGCGGTCTGTCTTTCCAGCGAGGCGCCTGATTCGCGGGCAAGCCTCGCTCCAACGGGAATTTGCGGTTGCGAATGCACGTATAATCGGCCGCCTGTTCTGGAGCCGCCATGATTTCCTTGCCCATTGATGCTGTTTTACCTGATTTGCGCCAAGCCCTGGCGGCACGCCACGAAGCGGTGCTCGAAGCGCCGCCGGGGGCCGGTAAAACCACGCGGGTGCCTTTGGCGCTGCTGGACGAGACCTGGCTGGCCGGGCAAACCATTCTCATGCTCGAACCCCGGCGCCTTGCCGCGCGGGCGGCGGCGGAGCGCCTGGCCAGCGAACTGGGCGAAAAAGTCGGCGAAACGGTGGGTTATCGCATTCGTCTGGAAAGCCGGGTCGGCCCTGCCACGCGCATCGAGGTGGTCACCGAAGGCATCCTGACCCGCCGCTTGCAGGACGACCCTGCGCTGGAAGGCGTCGGCCTGCTGATTTTCGATGAGTTCCACGAGCGCAGCCTCGACGGGGACCTCGCCCTGGCCCTGAGCCTCAATGGCCGCGAGCTGTTTCGTGAGGATCAGCCGCTGAAAATTCTGCTGATGTCCGCAACGCTCGAAGGCGAACGGCTTTCCAGCCTGTTGGGCGATGCGCCGGTCGTGCGCAGCGATGGGCGAATGTTTGCCGTGCAAATGCGCTGGGGCCGGCCTTTTCAGGCCGGGGAGTTCATCGAGCCGCGTGTGGTGCAGACCGTTCTGGATGCGTTGAACGACGAAACCGGCAGCCTGTTGGTATTTCTGCCGGGGCAGGCCGAAATACGTCGGGTGAATCAGCAACTGGCGGAAGCGCTGGGGGCGCGTGGCGATATTCTGCTGTGTCCGCTGCATGGCGAACTGGACCTGAACGCCCAACGAGCCGCCATTGAACCGGCGCCCACCGGCATCCGCAAAGTGGTGCTGGCGACCAACATCGCTGAAACCAGCCTGACCATTGATGGCGTGCGGGTGGTGATCGATGCCGGGTTGGCGCGGGTGCCGCGTTTCGATCCTGGCAGCGGCATGACGCGCCTCGACACCCAGCGCATTTCACGCGCCAGCGCTACACAACGCGCCGGTCGTGCGGGCCGTCTGGAGCCTGGTGTGTGTTATCGCCTGTGGTCCGAAGCTCAGCATGAACAATTGGCCGCTTACGGCACGGCGGAAATTCTTCAGGCTGACCTTGCCGGGTTGGCGCTGCAACTGGCGCGGTGGGGCGTCACACCCCCGCAACTGGTCTGGCTTGATGTACCTCCGGCGGCCGCGTTCGCCCAGGCGCAGGATTTGCTCGGTCGTCTCGGCGCCTTGACCTGCAAGGCAGGCGAGGAGCGCGCGCTCACGCCCCATGGGCAGGCAATGGCCGAGCTGCCCGCGCATCCGCGTATCGCCCATTTGCTGTTGCGAGGGCAAGCATTGGGCCTTGGCGCGCTGGCGTGTGACGTTGCGGCGCTGTTGGGGGAACGCGACATTTTGCGCGGCGCTGGCGCGGACCTGCACAGTCGCCTGCATCTGCTGTCCGGTAGCGAGCGGACGCGAGGCGGGCAGGGCGGGGTGCAGCGCGCCAGGCAACTGGCCCGGCAATACCGCGGCTACTTGCGTGGCCCAGCGACTGCGCCGGTCAGCGATCCCGATCATCCGCGCTGGCTGGGGGCGTTGTTGGCGTTGGCGTATCCGGATCGAGTGGCGCAGCAGCGTCGGGCCGGTGGTGCCGAGTATCGACTGGCCAATGGTCGGGCGGCGCTGTTCGCCGAGCCCGATGCATTGATGAAAGAGCCTTGGCTGGTGGTGGCTGATCTGGGCAGTCGACAGGGCCAGCGTGAAGAGCGCATCTACCTCGCTGCCGAGTTCGACCCCGCCTTGTTCGATACGGTGTTGGCGGAACAGGTGGTGGCGCTTGATCAACTTGACTGGGACGAGCGCGAAGGTGTATTTCGCGCCGAACGCCAGCGCAAGGTGGGCGAGCTGATCCTCAGTCGTGAACCGCTGACCGGGCTGGATGAGTCAGCCAAAGGTCTGGCCTTGCTGGCGCTGGTGCGTCGCAAGGGGCTGGAAATGTTGCCCTGGACGCCGGAACTGCGCCAGTGGCAGGCGCGGGTCGCTTTACTGCGGCAACTGGATCTGGCCCGTCAGGACAGCAGCGATTGGCCGGATGTGAGCAACGCAGGCTTGCTGGAGACTCTGGAAACCTGGCTCTTGCCGTATCTGGGCAAGGTGCAGCGGCTCAGTCATTTCAGCAACCTGGACCTGTCGTCCATCCTGCACAACTTGCTGCCCTGGCCGCTGCCCCAGCGGCTTGATGAGCTGGCGCCGCATCACCTGAGCGTACCGTCCGGCTCCTCGGTGCGGCTTGATTACAGCGAACACCCGCCCATTCTTGCGGTACGACTGCAAGAGCTGTTCGGCCTGGCAGACACGCCGCGTATCGCCAACGGTCGGCAAATCGTCAAGTTGCACCTCTTGTCACCCGCGCGCCGCCCGGTGCAAGTCACCCAGGACCTGGCCAACTTCTGGCGCAGTACCTACGCCGAGGTGAAGAAGGATCTGAAAGGGCGTTATCCGAAGCATTACTGGCCCGACGATCCACTCATCGCGGAACCGACTGCGCGGATCAAGCCACGAAAGCCCTGAGCAGTCGCTCCAACGCCTTCGCCTTCCTTGCATGACTGTCCGCTGACCCACACCGCCGAGCGAAAGACTGAACGCCCGGCAGTGTCAGGTTTCGAAAAAACAGTGCATCCATTCCATGCCGCATTCAAGGAGCAAGATTTATGCGACCGCAAACGTCATTCATATTCGACCTGGACGGCACGCTGACTGACAGCGTCTATCAAAACGTCGCCGCCTGGAAAGTAGCCCTCGACTCAGAGAAAATTCCGCTGGCGATGTGGCGCATCCATCGCAAGATCGGCATGAGTGGCGGGCTCATGCTTAAAACACTGTCCCGCGAAACGGGCCTGCAGATCACTGAAGCGCAAGCCGAACGGTTGAGCGCCAGGCATGCGGAGGTCTACGAAGAGCTTCAGAGCCAGATTATCGCGCTGCCAGGGGCGGTAGAACTGCTGGAAACCCTGGACAAGGAAAAGCTCAAGTGGTGTATCGCCACCAGCGGCGGCCTGTCTACCGCGACGATCAACCTCAAGGCGTTGGGGCTGGAGATCAAAGACATCAACCTCATCACCCGGGATGACGTGAGTTACGGTAAACCCGATCCGGATTTGTTTCTGACGGGCGCCCGCAAGCTGGATGTGCCCATTGAAGAATGCCTCGTCATTGGCGATGCCATCTGGGACATGCTTGCCGCCAGACGGTGCAAGGCGACAGGTATTGGCTTGTTATCCGGTGGTTACGACATTGGCGAGCTGGAAAGAGCCGGGGCTTTGAGGGTCTACGAAGACCCGCTGGATTTGCTGAATCATCTGGATGAAGTCGCTTCGCGTCCTTGATGCCGCCACGGTCTGTAGCAGCACAAGTGACCTGCGCTCTACGGCACCACCGGCAATAAAAACCGTCCGATCACCGGTAAATGATCCGAGATCAGCAACGTATCGTCCCGACGAACACGGGCACCGACGCGTTTGAGGTGCGGGCTGTAGAACAGGTAATCCACTGTCCGGTCCGGGCCGCTGAGTCGTGGGTCATTGGGGAAGTGGGTCAGCCATTGATTACGATCGATGCCGCTGACCTCCGCGTTGTCGGGAATCATCGGGTACTTGTCCCACAGCAGGTGCAGCGGGCTGTCGGGCTGGTAGCGGGAGCGCTGTTCGGGCGCCAGCCGCCGGTACTGCCCGAGAGGCAGCAAGCTGAAATCACCGCCGATCAACCATGGCGTGCCACTGCTTTCGAATTTATCCAGTAGCCGGCTCGTCGCCTGTATCTGAAGCGGTTCTGTGTCGGGGCTGACGTTGTCCAGTTGAGTGTTGATCACGGCCATATGCCCTCCGTCCCGCAACGGCAGGTAACTCACCAGCAGCGCGCGCCTGGGCTGGAACTGCCGGGCGATGATGTTGCCAGTGTGGGTAGGCAACTGGATACGCTCGGCGCGGTCGAGTTGAAAACGGCTCAACGTCACCAGTTTGGTGCCGACACTGCCGAAAATGTGCGGCAGTGGGACAAAGTCGGCTTTCCAGTCAAACGCCTGGGCGCTGCACGGATACAGATCGGTCACCCGTGCCTGAAGCAGGGCCAGTTGATCGGCGTAATCCGTGTTCTTCGCGCCGTCGCTCACTTCCTGAAGCAGGACAATGTCCGGTTGCTCGTCACGAATAACCCGGGCAACTTCATCCAGGTTGTAGGCCAGATCCTCGGGCGTTGGGCGCTCATCCGGGCCGCTGCCATCTTCCATGTCGTTCCAGAACACGTAGCGTTTGCCCGCCAGGTATTGAATGTTCCAGGTCATGACCTTCAACGCCTGACCCGGCACCAGCGTCGGTGCCCGGGTCTTGGGGTTGCAGGCCAAGGGCGCCTGCTCGCGAGCGGCGGGGTGCCAGGTGGTGCTGTAGACAAACCCGACAAGCAGGCTGGTGATCAGCGCGATGATGAAGAGGGCGCGGGCGATCAAGCCGGTTGTCCTGGTTCGTTGATCAGCATGAAAAGGCGGAACATCACCACGCTGGTGAACAGTTGCAGGAAGCTGGTGAGGCTGTCGATGGCCAGTGAAATCGGCGCGATTTGTGGCTCCGGAAGCAGGAACATGCCGACGCCCTGCAGAACCGATAGGGGCAAATAGACACCCAGCGCGCAGCCCAGGATCCGCACGAAATGCCCCTGGGTCATCACCAGGCTTTCGCGCATCGCCGCCAGCGGCGACAGGCCGCGCAGCACCAGCAGATATTCGGAAAACGCCAGTTTGACCATGATGTAGACGCCGGGAATGATGAACATCGAAAGGCCGAACATGATCAGCAGCGTGCTCAATGCCGACAAGACGGCAAAGGTGGGCCAAAGGCCCAGGGCCATGGCCAGCAAGTCGCGTGTGTGCGGTTCTTCGCCACGGCTGCGAGCGTCAAGAAACAGAATCAAGGCGCCGGTGTACAACGGATAGAACAGCAACCCGACCAACACTTCGTAGGCCGGTGAAGCGTCTGCCGCCAGGGCATTGCCCAATGCCTGTTTGCCCAGCGCTTCAAGGATCACCAGCGGCAGGCAGAGCATCAGAATACTCGTCAAATTGTGCCGGAAGAAATACAGCGAATCTTGCAGAACGGTCAGCGGGTTCATGGGTTCCGGTCGTAAAGTGAAAGCAGGTCATCACTTTAGCCCATGCACCTCAGTGAACCAAGCGCGGGCCAGAGCCCTGCAGGGCTTCTTAACATTTCTTTTAAGCCATTGAAACGCTCTGGATCAGCCCCATTACGTTGCGTACGCCTCTTCATTTGATTGGGCGAAGACAGTTAACGGCAATCTAACGAGGTCGCCATGAACAGCGAAGAGCAAACCCTGATCGACGGGCTTTTCACCAAACTGAAAAGTGCCGAAACCGCTTCTGCCCCCCGTGATGTTGAGGCTGAGGCAAGGATCAAGGAGCATCTGACCCAGCAGCCAGGCGCGCCTTATTACATGGCGCAGGCCATTCTGGTGCAGGAAGCAGCGGTCAATCAGTTGAACCAGCAGGTCAAGCAACGCGACGAGCAGATCCAGCAGCTTCAGGCGCAACTGGAGCAGGCCAAGGCTCAGTCTTCAGCCGCACCGGCATCGAGCAGCGGCGGCTTTTTGTCGAGCCTGTTTGGCGGTGGCAGTGCTCAGCCGCCGCAACAACCGCCGCGCAGCAACACCCCGTCCTCCTCGGGCGGTTGGCGGGATGGCCCTTCCAGCCCCGCGCCGTCTTATTCCCAGCAAGGCAACCCCCAGCAGGGCAACCCTCAGCAGGGCAACCCTCAGCAGGGCAACTACGCCGCGCCGCAACAACAGGCGCCAGCCGCACCGATGGGCAGCGGCTTCCTCGGTGGCGCGCTGAAAACGGCGGCTGGGGTCGCGGGTGGCGTAATGCTGGCTCAAGGCATCAGCAGCCTGTTCGGCCACAACAGTCAGCCTCAGGAAGTGGTTGAAGTGATCAAGGAAGAACCGGCCCAGGTTGCCGATCACGGCAATAACGACAACGGCAATGGCTGGGGCAACGACGAGCAGCGCGTCAGCGATAACGACGTCAACGGTAATCAGGACAACTTTGCCGACAGTGGTTACGACAACGGCTATGACGATGGTGGGGATGACTTTGGCGATGATGATTCGTTTGTCTGATTGAGCGAAGATCGGCAGGAGGCGGTTTAGCCCTGAAGCGGGCGGCGCAGAGGCTTGAGATCTTTACCTGCAGGATTGACGCCTTCCCGGCTAAAGCCGGTCCTGCGGATGACGTGAAACTGGCATACTGGGCGCCGATCCACTTCCGGGTCGGCGTCGCCAGTTGACGCGTCTGTTGCGTCATGAGGATTTCCGGTGAAAAAGATCGCGGTGTTCGCCGATGTACAGAACCTCTATTACACCGTCCGTCAGGCCCATGGCTGTCATTTCAGTTACGCCGCCCTGTGGGCTGACATCAGTCAGCACGGGGAGATCGTGCAGGCGTATGCCTATGCCATCGACCGTGGCGACAGCAAGCAGCAGCAATTTCAGCAAATCCTGCGCAACCTGGGGTTTGTCGTAAAGCTCAAGCCGTACATCCAGCGTAGCGACGGTTCGGCCAAGGGCGACTGGGACGTGGGCATCACCATCGACATCATGGACATCGCCTCGCAAGTCGATGAGGTGGTGCTGGCTTCCGGTGATGGGGACTTCGATCTGCTGCTCGAACACATCATCAACAAGCACGGTGTCGAGGCGGTGGCCTACGGCGTGCCGGGCCTGACCGCCAACTCGCTGATCCGCGCTGCCACGCGTTATGTGCCGATCGAAGGTTCGCTGCTGTTACGCAACTGAGTCCGCCACCGGGCTGTTCATTTTTCAAAGGATTCAGGCACGTGTTGGAACGCATCGCAGTCATCGACTTTGAAACCACCGGTATTTCCCCTGGCCATGGCTGCCGGGCGACGGAAATCGCCGTGGTGATCATGGAGCAGGGCCGTATCGTCGAGCGCTATCAAAGTTTGATGAACGCGGGCGTGCGAATTCCTTCGTTCATCGAGTCGCTGACAGGCATCAGCAACAGCATGATTCGGACTGCGCCTTCGGCGGAGCGGGTCATGAACGACGTGGCGGACTTTGTCGGCGTGACGCCTCTGGTGGCCCATAACGCCTCGTTCGACCAGAAATTCTGGGATTACGAGCTGTCGCGCATTCAACGCAACCGCGAGCAAAGCTTCGCCTGCTCGATGCTGTTGGCTCGCCGCCTGATGCCGGGTGCGCCGAATCACAAGCTCGGCACGTTGACCCGCTACGCCCGTTTACCCGACACCGGCAAGGCTCACCGGGCCATGGCCGATGCGGAAATGGCGGCCAACCTCACCGCGCACCTGGCCAGTGAATTGCGCCACACCCACGGCGTTGCCGGGATTTCCCATCAATGGCTCTGCACATTGCAGAAAGTCCCTGCCGCCAAAATCAGCGAAGCCCTTAAGCGTCAGCGCGGATTTTGATCGCGGGTTTTTCCGGTCTGGCGTGAGTGTCCAGGTGATTGAACGGCAGCGGCCTGTCCACGGCGGTTGAAAGAATGATCGACGTCTTGCTGAAACCGAATTGCGCCACGCGGTTGATCAGGTTTTCCAGTTCGGGCATCGAAGCCTCTGCCGCTTGCATGATCACGCACGGGTCGCCGGTCACCCGATGACAGTGGATCAGCTCGGGAATTTTCCATAGCTCGTCATAGGTTTGCTGGTTGCCGTGGCTGGCCAGGCGTAGCTCGATGACGCACTGAATCGGCAGCCCGACCTTGGCCATGTCGACCTTGGCCTGATAGCCGGTGATCACGCCGCTGGCCTCCAGTTTGGCAACCCGCTCGGCCACCGCCGGGGCGGACAAGTTGACCAGACGCGCCAACTGCGCGAACGATGCCCTCCCGTTTTCCAGCAAGGCATCGAGCAACATTCGATCGTATCTGTCCAGCGTCATGGCGTTCTCCTCCTCCCGTTTTCGCCACTTTCGATAAAAAGGCGTTTGAAAGCAAGAACCGGGTTTTCCAAGGTAAGCAGGGCGTTTAAAAAGGGTTCGCTGCTTATTTTCCAGCATTGGCCTTCATACAATAGCTGGCCCATAACAATCAATTATCGAGCCTGACATGCCACGTTCTCGTCGCTTTCCTTTGTTGCTGATGGGTGCCTTTGCCGCGTTGTACCTGGTGTGGGGATCGACCTATCTGGTCATCCGCATCGGCGTTGAATCCTGGCCGCCGCTGATGATGGCCGGGATTCGTTTTCTGATTGCCGGTTGCCTGATGTACGCTTTTCTGCGATTTCGCGGCGCCCCGGCACCTACTTTTGCACAATGGAAAGCGGCGGCCGCCGTCGGCTTCTTGCTGCTGGCGTGCGGCAATGGCGGGGTTACGTTGGCTGAGCATGCGGGTGTTGCGTCGGGCATTGCGGCGCTGGCGATTGCAACCATGCCGCTGTTTACCCTGTTGTTTGGCCTGTTCTGGGGCAACCGCACCACGCGTCTTGAATGGGCGGGGATCATGATGGGGCTGATCGGCATCGGGCTGTTGAACCTGGGTTCGAACCTGCAGGCCAGCCCTTATGGCGCGGCGCTGGTGATCTTCGCGGCAGCCGCCTGGGCGTTCGGTTCGGTGTGGAGCAAGCATCTGCCGTTGCCCGAAGGCCCCATGGCCAGCGGCGCCGAGATGATCACCGCCGGGGTCATGCTGCTGATCGCCAGTACCCTGAGCGGCGAGCATCTGGACACTATGCCCACCGCCGCAGGCTGGGGTGCGCTGGCGTACCTGATCGTGTTCGGCTCTATCGTGGCCTTCAGCGCCTACATGTATTTGCTGAAAAATGTCCGGCCCGCTGCGGCCACCAGCTATGCCTACGTCAATCCCGCTGTCGCGGTATTGCTGGGCATCCTGTTTGCCGGGGAAACCATCGGGCCGGAAGAATGCCTGGCAATGGCGGTGATTATCAGTGCCGTGGTACTGATCGGCCTGCCCCAATGGCGAAAGCCGCAGCCGGAACAGGCCGGATCGGTGCGGACAGGGTAAACTGCGCGTCTTGCGCTGAACTCTATTTACGGTACCCCAATGACATTCGCCACTCTTGGCCTGATCGAACCCCTGCTGCGCGCTCTTGAAACGCTCGGTTACCAGACGCCGACACCTGTGCAGGCACAGGCGATTCCACCGGTTCTGGCCGGGCGTGACTTGATGGCCGCGGCCCAGACCGGCACCGGCAAGACCGCAGGTTTTGCCTTGCCTCTGCTGCAACGATTGACCCTTGAAGGCCCGAAAGTGGCCGCCAACTCGATCCGCGCCCTGGTTCTGGTGCCCACCCGCGAGCTGGCCGAACAGGTTCACGAGAGCATTCGTCAGTACGCTGAACACCTGCCGCTGAGTACTTACGCGGTCTACGGTGGCGTGAGTATCAACCCGCAGATGATGAAGCTGCGCAAAGGCGTGGACATACTCGTCGCCACGCCGGGGCGTCTGCTGGATCTGCATCGCCAGAACGCCTTGAAGTTTTCGCAACTGCAAACCCTGATCCTCGACGAAGCCGACCGCATGCTGGATCTGGGCTTCTCGGAAGAACTGCGCAGTATTTATGCCGCACTGCCTAAACGCCGTCAGACGTTGCTGTTCTCGGCCACCTTCTCCGATGCCATCCGCCAATTGGCTGAGCAGATGCTCGACGACCCGCTGAGCATTGAAGTCAGCCCGCGCAATGTCGCGGCCAGTTCGGTCAAGCAATGGGTCGTGACTGTCGACAAGAAGCGCAAGCCCGAGCTGTTTATCCATTTGCTGAAAAAACTGCGTTGGTCCCAGGTGCTGGTGTTCGCCAAGACTCGAGTGGGGGTCGATCAACTGGTCGAGCGCTTGCAAGGCCTTGGCATCAACGCCGATGGCATTCACGGGGACAAACCTCAGGCGACCCGGCAGCGTGCGCTGGATCGTTTCAAGGCCAGCGAAGTGCAGATCCTTGTGGCCACTGACGTTGCGGCCCGTGGTCTGGACATCGACGACCTGCCCACGGTGGTCAACTTCGATCTGCCCATCGTGGCTGAGGATTACATCCACCGCATTGGCCGAACCGGGCGTGCGGGCCTGACCGGCGAAGCGATTTCCCTGGTGTGCGCAGACGAAGTCGAGCTGCTGTCCGCCATTGAAACCCTGACGCGCCAGACGTTACGCCGCGAAGAAGAACCGGATTTCACCCCTGAGCACCGGGTGCCCACCACCGACGCCACCGGCCAGATTCTGAAGAAACCCAAGAAGCCGAAAAAACCGAAGGTTTCCGGTGGCGGCAAACGCAATCTGGGCAAATGGGTCGACAGTGGCGACACCGCACCCGAGCCGGTGGCGGTCAAGCCGGTGCGCAAAGTGCCGGTATTCAACACCGGCCCGCGCAAGAAGAAGCCTTAAGACGACCCCGTTGGAGCGTGTGGCGCTCCAGCGGCTCATTAGGTTATCGCCGCAACCACTCCACCATCCCCAACCCCGCCGCACGACCGCTGGCAAAACAGGCGGTCAGCAGGTAGCCGCCGGTGGGGGCTTCCCAGTCGAGCATTTCGCCGGCGCAGAACACACCGGGCAACGGCTTGAGCATCAGGCGTTCGTCCATCGCTTCAAAGGGCACGCCGCCTGCGGTGCTGATGGCTTCGTCCAGCGGGCGCGCCTTGACCAGCTTCAACGGCAGCGCTTTGAGCGCCTTGCTCAATGTGGCGGTATCGTTGAATGCCTCTTTTGACGCCAGTTCCCGCAGCAACGCAGCCTTGACCCCATCGATCCCCAATTGACTGTGCAGATGCTTGGACATCGAGCGTGAGCCACGAGGCTTGGCCAGGGCTTTTTCGATGGTCGAGACGGTCTTGCCGGGGAGCAGGTCGATATAAACCGTTGCCGCCCCGCGCTGATTGATCAACTCGCGAATCTGCGCCGACAGGGCATAGACCAGACTGCCCTCGACGCCGGTCTCAGTGAGCACGCACTCACCCAGGCGCGCCGCCTGGCCGGGCAGGCCCATGGCGATGTTTTTCAGTGGGGCACCGGCGAACTTGCCGCGCAGCAGGTCGCTCCAGCCGGTGGTTTCAAAGCCGCAATTGGCGGGCTGTAACGGGGCAATGTCGATTCCTCGCTGTTCCAGCCAAGGCAGCCACGCGCCATCGGAGCCCAGCCGTGCCCAACTGGCACCGCCCAGCGCCAGCAACACGGCATCGGGCTGAAGGGCGGTTTCCCCGTCAGCGTGGGCGATACGCAACTGACCCTCAGCGTCCCAGCCCAGCCAACGGTGTCGGGTGTGAATCGCCACGCCGGCTTCGCGCAAGCGTTTGAGCCACGCCCGCAGCAAGGGCGCCGCTTTCATGTCCGAGGGAAAAACCCGGCCTGAGCTGCCAATGAACGTCTCAATCCCCAGGCCATGAATCCACTCGCACAACTGATCGGCACCGAAGCTGCGCAGCAGGGGGGCAATGTGCGGCGCACGTTCGGCATAGCGGGACAGAAACGCCGGGTAGGGCTCTGAATGGGTGATGTTCATGCCGCCCACACCGGCCAGCAAAAACTTGCGGCCCACCGACGGCATGGCGTCGTACAAATCGACTTTGATGCCCGCCTGGCTCAACACCTCGGCCGCCATCAGCCCGGCGGGGCCGCCGCCGATGATGGCAACTGAAGGATGGGGTTTGGCGTCGGGACGGGTCATGGCGTTTTGAGTCTGTGCGAGTGAGCCGGTCATTCTACTTCAGCCTTGGCGCTGCGGTGCCTGATTCTGTTGGAGCGTCCTTCTTCACCTCACAACCCCTCTGAAACCCAAACCCGCTGGGCACTGTGATGCAAAATCCCGTGGCGTCGCGCCAAGGCTTCACGGTCCTTGCTGTACCCGCCGCCGATCACGCCCATGACCGGGATGTCCCGCCCCAGGCAATGGCGCAATACCGCCTCGTCGCGGGCCGCTACGCCAGCATCGGTCAGTTTCAGGTAGCCGAGGGCGTCGTCCTGATGAACATCGACGCCCGCGTCATACAGCACCAGGTCCGGTTGATAGATCGGCAACAGGTAATTGAGCAGGTCATCGACGACCTTCAGGTAATCCTCGTCGCCCATGCCCATGGGCAGCGGGATGTCCCAATCACTATGGGCCTTGCGGGCCGGGAAGTTCTTTTCGCAATGCAGTGAAACGGTGATGGCGTCTTCGGTGTCGGCCAGAATCCGCGCGGTGCCGTCGCCCTGGTGCACGTCGCAATCGAAAATCAGGACCTTGCTGACACGGCCGCTTTGCAGCAGGTAATGGCTGATCACAGCCAGATCGTTGAAGATGCAGAACCCGGCAGGGTGGTCGTAGTGTGCGTGATGGGTACCGCCCGCCAGATGACAGGCCAGACCGTGTTCAAGTGCCTTTTCGGCAGTGAGCAGCGAGCCCCCGACCGCGCGTACGGTGCGGCGGGCGAGGGCTTCGCTCCAGGGCAAGCCCAGGCGGCGCTGATCTTCCCGGGACAGATCGCCGTCCATGTACCGACGGATGTAGGCAGGGTCATGAGCCAGTGCCAGAATCTCGGTCGGACACAGGTCCGGGCGCAGCAGTTGCGCATCGGTGGTCAGTCCACTGTCGATGAGGTGGTCGCGCAGCAGGCGGAACTTGTCCATGGGAAAACGATGGTCAGCCGGAAACGCCGGGCTGTAATCCTCGTGATAGATGAGCGGCAGGGACATTTCGCGTCCGTTGTGGGGTCGAAGGCCGATAGTGCCAGCATTGCCCGGGTCCGCCCAGCCTTGCGACTCAATCGCGCAACACGGGATGACTGATCCACTGGCGGGTCTGACAGGTTGTTCAGGAGTAAACGATGGAACCGATACTCAAACTCGAGAGCGCGCGATTGTTGATGCGTCAGTGGCGAGATGACGATTTGCCGGCGTTTGCCGCCATGTGCGCCGACCCTCAGGTCCAGCGCTACTTCCCGGCGACGCTGAGCCGGCTGGAAAGCGCCGCGCTGATCGGGCGCCTGCGTGGGCATTTTGCCGAACTGGGTTTTGGGCTGTGGGCGCTGGAGCGCAAGGTCGATGGTCAGTTCATTGGTTATACCGGCCTCGGCGTGGTGGACTTCGAGGCGCCATTTTCCCCGGCGGTAGAGATCGGCTGGCGGCTGGCCCGTGAGCATTGGGGTTACGGTTACGCCAGTGAAGCGGCCTGGACCGCGCTGGGTTGCGGGTTCGAACGGTTGGGGCTGGAACAGATTGTGTCGTTCACATCGGTCAGCAATCAGCCTTCGCAGAAAGTCATGCAGGCCATCGGCATGCAGAACGATCCTGCGGATAACTTCGAACACCCGAAATTGCCAGACGGGCACCCGCTCAAGCCCCACGTGCTGTATCGGATCAATCGCCAACAATGGCTGAAAACCCTGCAAGCTTGACCGAGAGAGCGGCGTTAAACGCTGTATCATTTCAATTTTTTCGCGCCGAACGGGCGATCAGGTTTTGTGTGAGGAACGATATATGAGCCAAGTGTTGGATGATCTGGTCGAGCTGCTGACTCTGGAACCGATTGAGGAAAACCTGTTTCGCGGCCGCAGCCAGGACCTTGGCTTTCGTCAGTTGTTTGGTGGGCAAGTCCTGGGGCAATCGCTGTCGGCGGCCAGCCAGACCGTGGAGGATGAGCGCCACGTTCACTCGTTGCATGGCTATTTCCTGCGCCCCGGTGATGCCGGTTTGCCGGTGGTCTATCAAGTGGATCGGGTGCGCGATGGCGGCAGCTTCAGCACTCGACGGGTGACGGCCATTCAGAAAGGCCAGCCCATCTTTACCTGCAGCGCGTCGTTCCAGTACGACGAAAAGGGCTTTGAACATCAGACGTCCATGCCTGACGTTGTCGGCCCGGACAATCTGCCGTCGGAGCTTGAGCTCATGCAGCTGCGTGCGCATTTGATCCCGGAGTCGATGCGCGAGAAAATGCTCTGCCCCAAGCCCATCGAATTTCGACCTGTGACCGCGTCTGATCCCTACAATCCGCAGCCTGCGGAGCCGGTGAAGTATGTCTGGTTCCGCGCCGATGGCGCGCTGGCCGAGATTCCGGCCTTGCATAAATACCTGATGGCCTATGCGTCAGACTTCAACCTGTTGACCACGTCGCTGCTGCCCCACGGCAAAACGGTCTGGCAGAAGGACATGCAAGTGGCCAGCCTTGATCATTCCCTCTGGTTTCATGGCGACCTGCGTGCCGATGACTGGCTGCTTTATGCGATGGACAGTCCGTGGGCAGGCAACTCCCGTGGCTTTTCCCGTGGCAGCGTATACAACCGCGCCGGGCAGCTGGTGGCCTCCGTCAGCCAGGAAGGTTTGATTCGCCATCGCAAGGACTGGGTATGAACCTCAGCGGTATTCATTACTGGGTGTTTGATATGGACGGCACCCTGACCATGGCGGTGCATGATTTCCCGGCGATCAAGCGTGCGCTGGATATCCCGCAGGACCACGACATTCTCGGGCATCTGGCGCAATTACCCGCCGATGTCGCCGCCGCCAAGCACGCCTGGCTGCTGGAACACGAGCGCGAACTGGCCCTGGCGTCCCAAGCGGCGCCGGGCGCGGTGGAGTTGGTACGTGATCTGGCTGCTCGCGGTTATCGCCTGGGCATCCTGACCCGCAACGCCCGCGAGCTGGCGCATGTCACGCTCCAGGCCATCGGGTTGGCCGATTGTTTTGCGTTGGACGATATTTTGGGTCGGGATGAAGCCGCCCACAAACCTGATCCTGCGGGCTTGCTGCATCTGGCTCAAGCGTGGCAGGTGGAGCCTTCGCAGATGGTCATGGTCGGGGACTACCGTTTTGACCTGGACTGCGGCCGCGCCGCCGGGACCCGGACCATTCTGGTTAATGTTCCGGAAAACCCATGGCCAGAGCTGACCGACTGGCACGCGCAGGATTGCAACGAACTGCGGGCGCTGTTGGGTCATTGAATCTGGGGCTGCTTTGCCTCTGAAGAAACCATCACCGTGGGACCGGCTTTAGCCGGGAAGAGGCCAGTACAGCCAATGCCTCAACCTCGGCAGAAACGGCGCCTTCCCGGCTGAAGCCGGTCCCACGGGTAAGAAGAACCTGGCCTCAAAGTGGCTTGAACAATACCGCCTGGCCTTCAGGTGAGGTGAAGATGCCGTTGCCGTTGTGGCCCACATTGGGCACGACGATCAGGCGCTGGTTCATGCCTTCAGGATGGCGTTTTGTCAGGTAATTGAAGAAGTTCTCGCCCCTCTCCAGGCGGAATGCACCCTGCGCCTGTGCGCCGCAGGTCTTGTCCAGTTCCGGGTGATTGGGATCGGTGTCGAGTTGACCGAGCAGGTAAGTGACGTCACGTTTGACGTAGCCCTGTTCGATATCGGCGATATTCACTTTGCCGGCATAGGCGGGCAGGCGGTTCAAGCCGTATTTCCATTGGTCGAACCCAGGGCATTGGGCCGCTGTTACCGGTAGTGGCCGGTCAGCGTCGAAGTAAGCGTAGCTGGACGGGTTGGCAATCACATAGCGCAGCTTGATGCCTTCCTTTCTGAGCAGCACGTCTTCCTTGCCACCCAGCATCACGTACCGCTGCACCACCTGCGCGCCGCCGGAATGACCGGCAATCACGATTTCCTTCAGGTTCGGGAACAGCTTGCTGTCGCTGAGGCGGCGCAGGATGTGGTCGATGACCCCAAATGAACTGATCGGCTTGGGCCCGACAGCGGTATCCCCGGCCATCCAGTCGTTGCTGTGCCAGCGCAGGATATTGTCCGCCAGGTGGTGGGCCACCACGTCCTTCTCGTCCAGAAACTGCGGCGCAATCAATAACGTCTTGCTGCGCTGTTTGGACTGGTTGGCGGCGCGCTCGATGCTGCGCAGATACGTCTGCGCGTTACGCATATGGCCATGCAGGACAATCACGGCGCGCTCGATCTGCGGCTTGGGATGGTTCCATTCCTGGCTTAGCCCGAGCGTGGCCTGTGCGCCATTAATGGTCAGTCGATCCGGACTGATTGATTTGACCGCCTGATCCTCGGCGTGAGCTGCAAAACTCAAGAAAGTGCTTAACGACAGGACCAGAAGCGGTTTCATCATGTGATCAGAGGCTCTTTGCTGCGAACGTGTCGCACTGATTGATTTGGCCTTGGGCGAAGCCGGTCTTGAACCAGCGGACCCGTTGAGCGGAGGTCCCGTGCGTAAACGAATCGGGCACTACGCGGCCTTGGCTTTGCTGCTGTAAACGGTCGTCACCAATGGCGTTGGCCGCGTTCAGCGCTTCTTCAATATCACCCGGCTCGAGCCAGTTCAAACGCTTTTGCGCGTTGAAAGCCCAGACGCCGGCCAGACAGTCGGCCTGGAGTTCCTGACGAACCAGCAAACCGTTGGTGCCTTCCATTTTCTGGCCCCGTTGACGCGCTGCCTGAACCTTATCTGAAACACCCAGTAACGTCTGCACATGATGGCCTATTTCATGGGCGATTACATAGGCCTGCGCGAAATCTCCGGCGGCTTTGAAGCGCTGCGACATTTCACGGAAGAAATCCATGTCCAGATAGACCTGCCGGTCCGCCGGGCAATAGAACGGGCCGGTGGCGGACGTGGCGAAACCGCACGCGGACTGGACCTGCCCCTTGAACAGCACCAGTTTTGGATCTTCGTATTGACGGCCATTGAGCTGGAAGACTGCGCGCCAGGTGTCTTCGGTGTCGCCCAGAATCGAACGCACGAACTCGGCCTGTTGATCGTTGGCCGGCGGTGCCTGCGTGGTTTGCGGGGAGACGGCGGCGGGTTGCTCGCTCATCTGGCCGGTGATCTGCCCGAGAATCTGCATCGGGTCCTGACCCGTGAGCAGGCCAATGGCGACAATGATGACGATGCCGCCAATCCCGAGTCCTTTGCCACCCAGGCGCATCCCACCGCCGCCGCTACCACTGCCTCGCGCATCTACAACGTTGTCGCTGCGGCGACCTTTTTTCCATAGCATGTGGGAATCCTCGACTTATCCTTTAGGGAGTTTCGCTGCTTGGCCACTACTGCGCCAGTCCGATTATCCGGTCTGGCGAAATGGATGGCGTGGAGTCGCGAATCTTTGATGGATAAGTAGAGATGTTTCAGGGGTATTAGTTCGTTGTTGTTCAAACGCGACTGGGCCGCACGACGTGGGCGACTTGCCTGCCGTGCGGCTCTGTCAGCGCAAGACTGGCCCCTGATTAGCGTCTGACCAGCAACACCCCGGACTCCATGTGATGGGTATACGGAAACTGGTCGAACAGCGCGCAACGCTCCACACGGTGGGTGTCGTGCAGTTGTGCGATGTTGGCGGCCAGGGTTTCCGGGTTGCAGGAGATGTACAGGATGCGCTCGAAGCGACGGGTCAGCTCGCAGGTGTCCGGGTCCATGCCCGCGCGAGGCGGGTCGACGAAGACGCTGCCGAACGCGTAGCTTTTCAAGTCCACGCCGTGCAGACGACGGAACGGCCGCACTTCGTTGAGCGCCTGGGTCAGTTCTTCGGCAGACAGCCGCACCAGTGTGACGTTATCCACGGCGTTATCTGCCAGATTGCTCAAGGCTGCGTTCACCGAGGTCTTGCTGATCTCCGTGGCCAGCACTTTGCGTACCCGCGTCGCCAACGGCAGGGTGAAGTTGCCATTGCCGCAATACAGCTCCAGCAAATCATCGTCACGGGTGCCAAGGGCGTCATACGCCCAGTTGAGCATCTTCTGGTTCACCGTGCCGTTGGGCTGGGTGAACGCGCCTTCCGGCTGGCGATAGCTGAACGTGCGCCCGGCGACGTCCAGCTCTTCGGTCACGTAGTCGCGGCCGATCACCAGACGCTGGCCCTTGGAGCGCCCGATCAGGCTCACCTCCAGTTCGGCGGCAAGCTTCTCGGCGGCGGCGGTCCATTCCTCGTCCAGCGGGCGGTGATAACACATTGTGATCATCGCGTCGCCAGCCAGCGTGGTCAGAAAGTCCACCTGAAACAGCTTGTGGCTCAATACGCCGCTGGCTTCCCAGCGGTCGCGCAATACCGGCATCAGCGCATTGATGCGCTCACTGGCGATGGGCAAACCGTCGAGCAGAATCGGCGTGCGATTGTCGCCGGGAGCGAACATCGCGTAGTGGCGCTTCTGGTCTTCGCGCCACAGACGGAACTCGGCGCGCAACCGGTAATGCTCCCGGGGCGAGTCAAACACCTGCGGCTCGGGCGCATCAAAAGGTGCCAGCAGTTCACGCAGGCGAACGGCTTTGTCTTCGAGCTGACGGTCGTAGCTCGCGGGATCGAATGGGACACTCATGCAGGAAACCAACCCAGCTTGATCACGAACAGGATCGACAGGATCACCAGCGCTGAGTTCAGCTCGCGCCCGCGGCCCGACAACAGTTTGATCGCGGTCCAGGAAATGAAGCCAAAGGCGATGCCGTTGGCGATGGAATAGGTGAAGGGCATTGCCAGCGCGGTAATGACTACGGGCGCTGCGACAGTGATGTCATCCCAGTCGATTTCCGCCAGCCCGGAGGTCATCAGCACCGCCACGAACAACAGGGCGGGGGCTGTGGCGAAAGCCGGGACGCTGCTGGCCAGCGGCGCGAAGAACAACGCCAGCAGGAACAGGACCGCCACGACAATGGCGGTCAAACCGGTACGGCCACCCGCACTGACGCCGGCTGCGGACTCGATGTAGCTGGTGGTTGTCGATGTACCCAGCAGCGAACCGGCCATGGCCGCCGTGCTGTCTGCAATCAGTGCGCGGCCCATTTTCGGCATGTGGCCGTTCTTGTCCATCAGGCCTGCGCGTTTGGCGACGCCGATCAAGGTACCGGAGTTGTCGAACAGATCGACGAACAGGAATGCGAAGATCACGCTGACCAGACCGATGTCCAGTGCGCCCTTGATGTCCAGTTGCAGGAAGGTCGGGGCCAGGGACGGCGGCATGGAAACCACGCCGCCGAACGGCGTAAAGCCCAGCACGATGGACGCGATGGTGACGGCGAGAATGCCGATCAGCACCGCACCACGGACCTGGAGTTTTTCCAGTGCAACAATAAGGAAGAAACCCAGGGTCGCCAGCACGGGCGCCGGTTGTTTCAGGTCGCCCATGCCCAGCATGGTGGCCGGGTTGCTGACCACGATGCCGGCGTTGTGCAGGGCAATCAGCGCCAGGAACAGGCCGATACCGGCTGCAATCGCCGAGCGCAATGGCAGCGGGATGCTATTGATGATCCATTCACGAATGCGAAAGATCGACAGCACGAAGAACATCACCGCCGAAATGAACACCGCGCCCAGCGCCACTTGCCAGGTATGGCCCATGTGCAGCACGACGGTGTACGTGAAGAACGCATTGAGGCCCATGCCCGGTGCCAGGGCAATCGGGTAGTTGGCAATAAGGCCCATGGTCGCCGAACCGATGGCCGCGGCCAGGCAGGTGGCGACGAACAGTGCGCCCTTGTCCATGCCCGTTGCGCCGAGGATGCTCGGGTTCACGAACAGGATGTAGGCCATGGCCAGAAAGGTCGTGATGCCCGCGAGAATCTCGGTGCGCACGTTGGTGTTATGTGCCTTGAGTTGAAACAGCCGTTCCAGCATGTCTGGCTCCCCGTGACGCGCCTGCGTCGTGAATGAATCGACCCGAACAGCAAAGCACAGACTGCCCAGGCAGCCGTGACATTTTCTGTGGGGCGGAAAAAGCCGCGCATCATACCAGTAGCGTGTAGATATGACTGCTCACCGATCATCGGCGGCTGTTCATAAAATCTGGCTAAGCTTGCCTGAACCCTTTTCGAGGAATTGCCTGTGAGTAAAAGAGCCTTGATTGCGGTAGCGGACGGCATCGACGATCTGCAAAGCGTGACCTTGATCGACGTGCTGCGCCGGGCTGACATCGACGTGGTCGTGGCCAGCATTGAAGCCCGGCGCATGCTGACCTGTGTGCGAGGCACCCGGCTGACGGCCGATACCATGCTGGTGGATGTGCTGGCGCAGACCTTCGACCTGATTGTGCTGCCGGGTGGCCTTCCAGGTGCCGCGCATCTGGCCGAACATCAGCCCCTGGCCCAACGGGTGCGTGAGCAGGCCGCCGCCGGGCGTTACTACGCCGGGATAGGCGAGTCGCCAGCGTTGGCGTTGCAAGCGTACGGCGTGCTCAAACAGCGGCGCATGACGTGCAGCGAAGCGGTGAGCCATCAACTGTCGGGTTGTTCATTTGTTGATCAGCCCGTCGTGGTGGACGGCAATTGCGTGACAGCAAAAGGCTCGGCTGCGGCACTGGAGTTTGCCTTGATGCTGGTGGAGCAACTGTGCGGCAAGGCGCGGCGGGCGGCGGTGCTCAGGTCTATCGAGTGACACTTTCCAAGCGAGGCACAACGACCTTGTGGGGCCGGCTTTAGCCGGGAAGAGGTCGGTATAACGGTTGCATGTTCATCGCTCGCAATGCCGTCTTCCCGGATGAATCCGGTCCCGCAGGTCGCCTGTTACAGCTCGACAGCGCAGCGTCTGAACGACGAGGGATCTCCTGCAAGAAAGGTGAGAATCTGGCACCTGCCGGCCCCGAAAAAGCGCATGTTTACGCCCGTCCATAAACCCTGAACGTTGCCAACCTCACGAAGTCGTACCCCTTAAGACGCAGAAAAATGCGCTAAAAAGTACCTACCGTGAGGTTCCCATGAGTGCAACGACCCCCAAGGATTTCGCCGGCCATGCGATAAGCCTGACTCTAAACGGCCAGACTCGGCAGATCGAGGTGCAGCCGTGGACCACATTGCTGGACATGCTCCGCGACCAACTGGATCTGGTGGGCAGCAAAAAAGGCTGCGACCACGGCCAGTGTGGCGCTTGCACCGTTTTGCGTGACGGCAAGCGCATCAACGCTTGCCTGACACTGGCCATCATGTGCGATGGCGCTGAGTTGACCACCATTGAAGGGCTGGCCGACGGCGAGCAACTGCACCCGCTGCAACAGGCCTTCATCAAACACGATGCCTTCCAGTGCGGCTACTGCACGCCAGGCCAGATCTGTTCGGCAGTTGGTCTGGCCAATGAAGGCCGCGCCAACAGCCGCGCCGAAATCCAGGAAATGATGAGCGGCAACCTGTGCCGGTGCGGGGCCTACAGCAACATCCTTGCGGCGGTGGAAGAAGTGCTGCCCGAGATGCGCGAAGGGCAAGACGGGAGGGAGCGCTCATGAACCCGTTTACCTACAGCAAGCCCGCGTCTGTCAGTGATGCGGTGAACCTGAGCGGCGCGGCCACGCGATTTATTGCGGGCGGCACCAATCTGCTGGACCTGATGAAGGAAAACGTGGCCCGGCCGGAACATCTGATCGACATCAACGGCCTGCCGCTGAAAGACGTGACCCGGACTTCCGAGGGCGGGGTGTTGATTGGCGCGCTGGTGAGCAACGCCGATCTGGCCTGGCATCCGCTGATCGAGCAACACTACCCGCTGCTGTCCCAGGCAGTGCTGGCAGGTGCATCGCCACAGTTGCGCAATATGGCTAGCACCGGCGGCAACCTGCTGCAACGTACCCGCTGCTATTACTTCTATGACGCCAGCGTGCCGTGCAACAAGCGCGAGCCCGGCAGTGGTTGCCCTGCACGCAATGGCCTGAACCGGATTCACGCCATTCTGGGTGCCAGTGACGACTGCGTTGCGACCCATCCCTCTGATATGTGCGTCGCCTTGGCCGCGCTGGAGGCCAGCGTCCATGTTGAAGGTCGCGCCGGCAAACGCACCATTGAGTTTGCCGATTTTCATCGTCTGCCAGGCAACGCCCCGCAACGTGACAATCAGTTGGCCGATGACGAACTGATCACGGCTGTTGAGTTACCGCCTGCCGGTTTTTCGGCTCACAGTAATTACCTGAAGATCCGTGATCGTGCGTCGTATGCCTTCGCTTTGGTGTCCGTGGCGGCTGCGCTGGAGCTGGATGGCGACGTCATTCGCGACGTACGTCTGGCTCTGGGTGGTGTGGCCCACAAACCTTGGCGCGACAAGGCCGTCGAGCAATCACTGATCGGCAAAACGGTGTCCCGCGAGCACTTTGCAGCCGCAGCCGACGCGCTGCTCAGTGATGCACAGCCGCTGGAACACAACGCCTTCAAAATCAAGCTGGCTCGCCGGGCGATCATTCGCGCCTTGAGTGATGCGGCCGTGGGAGGACACGCCCAATGAATCGCCCCTTGAACCCATCGATTTCTCCTCTTGGCAAACCGTTGGACCGGGTTGACGGTCGGCTCAAAGTCACCGGGCAGGCGCGTTACGCCGGGGAATACCCGGAAACCGGCCTGCTCCATGGCAGCGTGGTGTCCAGCACCATCGCCCGAGGCCGTGTGACCCATATCGACGTTACCGATGCCTTGCAGGTGCCGGGTGTGGTGATGGTGCTGGATCACAAGAATCGGCCCAGCCTCGCCAGCTACGATGAAAACTACGAGGACGCCGACTCGGCGGAAGGCTCACCGTTTCGCCCGCTGTATAACGACCGGGTGTTGTACAGCGGCCAGCCGTTGGCGCTGGTCGTGGCTGAAACCCTGGAGCTGGCGCGTTACGCCGGTTCGCGGGTGCGTATCGAATATCTGGTGGAGGATCACGAAACGGATCTGCTCGCCGTATCGGAAAATGCCCACGACGCGCCGGCTGAGTTACCCAAGCCTCGGGGCAATTTTCAGGCAGAGCTCGCCAGTTCCGCGCTGAGTGTCGACGTCCACTACAGCACGCCCATCGAGCATCACAACCCGATGGAGCCTCACGCCTCCACCGTTTTGTATCAAGCCGATGGCAGCCTGCACATCCATGACAAGACCCAAGGCACGCAAAACTGTCAGGACTACCTGCACAAGGTGTTCGGCCTGGAGAAAGAAAAAATCCGCGTGTTCGCCGCATTCGTCGGTGGCGCATTTGGCTCGGGCTTGCGTCCGCAGTATCAATTGCCGCTGGCGGTGATGGCCTCGCTGGAGTTGCAGCGTTCGGTGCGCGTCACCCTGACCCGGCAACAGATGTTCACCTTTGGTTATCGTCCGCGAACCTTGCAGCACTTGCGTCTGGGGGCTGCGGCCAACGGTCGGTTGCTGGCGGTCGGCCATGAAGCCATCGGCCAGACCTCGCGTTTTGAGGATTTCACTGAGCACGTCGTGGAGTGGAGCGGCATGCTTTATCAGTGCGACAACGTTCAGCTGACTTACAAACTGGCGCCGCTGGATGTGTATACGCCGCTGGACATGCGCGCGCCGGGGGCTGCCTTGGGTTTGATCGGCCTGGAGTGCGCCATGGACGAGCTGGCCTGTGCCGTGGCGATCGACCCTGTGCAACTGCGACTGATCAACTTTGCCGAGCGCAATGGCAATGAAGACAAACCGTATTCCAGCAAGGAACTGCGCGCCTGTTATGCACAGGGCGCGGAGCGTTTCGGCTGGAGCAACCGAAACCCTGAACCCCGCAGCATGCGCGAAGGGCGGCAGCTGGTCGGGTGGGGCATGGCGGGGGGCGTCTGGGAATCCATGCAGATGAAAGCCAGCGCCAAGGCCCGCCTCAGCGCAGACGGCAAGTTGACGGTCAGCAGCGCGACCACCGATATCGGCACCGGCACTTACACCGTCATGACCCAGATCGCGGCGGCAGCGGCAGGCGTCGACACTGAAGATGTCACCTTTTTGCTGGGCGATTCTTCTTTGCCCACAGCACCGTTGCAGGGTGGTTCGTTCACCGTTTCGTCGGTGGGCACCGCAGTTCAGCAGGCGAGCAAGGCGCTGCGCGAGAAGCTGTTCGAAGCGGCCTGCCAGAAGGACGCAAACTGGCGTTCTGCCCAGGCTGACCAGATGGGCCTTGCAGACGGCTACCTGCATCTGGGCGAGCAACGGCTGGCATTGGCTGACGTGTTGAGCGGCTTCCCTGAAGGGCTGGAGGTTCAGGTCGATGCCGAGCCGGACAAGAAGCGCGAGGCTTACGCCACCGCGACACACTCGGCGGTTTTCGTCGAAGTGCAGGTGGACGAAGACCTGGGCAGCATTCGGGTCACCCGCGTGGTCAGCGCCATCGCCGCCGGGCGTGTCGTGAACCCGAAAATGGCCCGCAGTCAGATTCTGGGCGGCGTGGTCTGGGGCATTGGCATGGCGCTGTATGAGGAAACCCAGACGGATCACAACCTGGGTCGCCACATGAATCACAGCCTGGCCGAATACCATGTGCCGGTGAATGCCGATATCGGCGACATTGACGTGATTTTCGTTGAAGAAAACGACGACATCGTCAACGCGCTGGGCTCTAAGGGTGTCGGTGAGATCGGCATCGTCGGTGTAGCGGCGGCGGTGGCCAATGCGGTCTACCATGCCACCGGCAAGCGCGTTCGCGACTTCCCGATTACGCTGGATAAGGTGCTTTGACCCTTTGAATGGGAAAGGCATTCGCTGGAGCGAGGCTTGCCCGCGAAGGCGTTGTCTCTGGCAATGAATTCGGCGACGTCCATTCCCGGTCGCGGGCAAGCCTCGCTCCAACGGGGCGGGGCTTTTCTTCAATGTCGCCAGAGTGCAAACGCAGGTCGCGCTGGTGCGCTTCTTGGGGCGTGCTGCTGCGTAGTTTGGTTTCCTGGCAGCACTCGTACTGCCGCTGATGCTTGAAGAAAACCAAAAACAAGCCGACCCGAGGGAGCACGCATGAAGAAATTAATTCGTCATATCAGTTGCGGTGTATTAATGCTGGGCAGTACGGCGGCGCTGGCTGCCGAACCCGCCGCATGCCAGAACGTACGCATGGGTGTGGTCAACTGGACCGACGTGATCGCCACCAGCGCGGTTGCCCAGGTACTGCTGCAAGGCATGGGGTATGACGTCAAGCAGACCAGCGCGGCGCAGCAGATTGTCTTCGGCGGTCTGCGTGATGGGCGTCTGGATATCTTTCTCGGCTATTGGAAGCCGGCGATGGACAAGAACATTGCGCCGTTCGTGGAAGCCAATCAGGTCAAGGTTCTCGATAAGCCCAGCATGAGCGATGCCCAGGCCACACTGGCCGTGCCGGACTACGTCGCGGCGGGCGGGCTCAAGACGTTCGGTGATATCGCTAAATTCAAGGACAAGCTCGGCGGCAAGATCTACGGCATCGAGCCAGGCACCGGCGCCAATACCAATATCAAGGACATGATCGCCAAGAACCAGTTTGGCCTGGGGGGCTTCCAGTTGGTGGAATCCGGCGAGGCCGGGATGCTGGCGGCGGTGCAGCGGGCGGTCAAACGCAATGAATGGGTAGTGTTCGTCGGCTGGACGCCGCACCCCATGAACATCAACATGAAAATCGATTACCTGACCGGCAGCGAAGACGTCTTCGGGCCGCAGGAAGGTGCCGCCACTGTTTCTGTGGTCACCGCCCCGGACTACGCCCAGCGCTGCCCGAACGTCAGCAAAATGCTCAGCAACCTGACGTTCACGGCGGCTCAGGAAAGCCAGATGATGGTGCCGATCATGGATCGCAAGGCTCCGGACGACGTTGCCAAACAATGGCTCAAGGATCACCCGGAAGACCTGCAGCGCTGGTTGGCAGGTGTGCAAACCTTTGACGGTAAAGAGGCCGCCCCAGCGGTTGTGGCTGCGATCGGGAAATGACAGCAGGCCTGGTTCTTGTGGCACAGGCTTGCTCGCGATAGCTCCAGGCAGCCGATGGATGTTCGTCGGATAGAACCAATCGCGAGCAAGCTCACTCTACCGGTTAGACGTCACCCTGGAGCCGAGCAATTCATGACTACCCATTATCCGCTGTCCGCTGAAATGGCCAGCTTCGTCGCCCGAACCCAGAGCTTCAGTTCGTCCGCGCCTGATATGAACGACCAACGCGCGGCCTATTCGCGGATGTGCCGCGCGTTCACCCCGACGCTTCCGGCGGGTTTGATGACCACGGATTTCGAGCTGGCCGGTGTGCCGGTTCGCAGCTACCGACCTGACAGTCTGGCGCCAGACACGGTCACCGAATGCGTGCTGTACCTGCATGGCGGCGGTTGGGTGGTGGGCGATCTGGATTCTCACGACTTCATCTGTACCGATCTCGCCCTTGATCTGGGCTGCGTGGTCATCGCTGTGGATTATCGCCTGGCCCCGGAGCATCCGTTTCCGGCCGCGTTCGACGATTGTGTGGCGGTCTGGCATGGCCTGCAGGCGCAGGCGGACTGGCTACGTATTGATCCACTAAAGGTTGCGGTTGCAGGAGACAGCGCTGGCGCAACGCTGGCGGCTGCCTTGTGCCTGGCGTTGCGCGATGCCGGGCAGCCTCAGCCTTGTGGGCAGGTGCTGATTTATCCAGCATTGGGCGGCGCGTCGGACCTGCCTTCACGCAGCGAGTGCGCCGATGCGCCCCTGCTTAGCAGCGTGGATATCGACTGTTATCAGGCGCTGTATGCGAACACACCTGAACATATGCGTTCTCCCTACGCATGGCCCTTGCTGGCGCAGGATTTCAGCCGCCTTGCTCCGGCGTTCATCGCCGTCGCGCAGTACGATCCGCTGCGTGATGACGGTGTGGTTTACGAGCAGAAGCTCCGTGAAGCAGGTGTGGCGACCGGCTTGTATGTGGGCGACGGGCTGGTGCATGGCTGTTTGCGGGCCAAGGGGATGGCGGAGGAGGCTGATGAGTTGTATCGGCGGATAGTGGAGGCGTTACGGATTACAACCCCAAACACCTGACTCCGTTGGAGCGAGGCTTGCCCGCGAACGCGTCAATCCTGCCGGTAAAAATACCGGCTGAAGAATGGCATTCGCGTGCAAGCCACGCTCCAACAAGGCGCGATCTGGAAAGTCGATCCGGCAGACACCGCAAAAACAGAAGGGGCTGATGAGTTGTATCGGCGGATAGTGGAGGCGTTACGGATTACAACCCCAAACACCTGACTCCGTTGGAGCGAGGCTTGCCCGCGAACGCGTCAATCCTGCCGGTAAAAATACCGGCTGAAGAATGGCATTCGCG